>NZ_NJER01000001.1:0-600000 GCF_002753895.1 Halobacteriovorax sp. JY17
CCAGTAACTGCGAGAATCTTATTTGCTTTTGCGATTAGTTCAACGACTTCAATATTCATGATAACCTCCATGAATACTAATCGTAGAAAGGCTATAAGAATTTATACGTGGCAGAAGCCTAACTTACGATATGTCGGAAGTACGGTCGACCATCTTTTTAGTCTTTAAAATCAAGTATTGAATTCATCAATAAATAACCTCAGATATTTTACATATTTATAAAACTCATATCGAAATTGATTATGCATTTAACCTCTCGATTAGAAATTGGAGTAAATATGTTTAAAATTCAAAATATCGAAGAAATGATTTATATGATTCGTGGTCAAAAGGTAATGCTAGATAGTGATTTAGCAAAGCTCTACGGAGTCCAAACAAGTCAGTTAAATAGGCAAGTAAGAAGGAACCTCATTCGATTTCCTGAAGACTTTATGTTTGAGCTGACAGTAGAAGAATACGAAAACTTGAAATGCCAAATTGGCACATCAAGTTCTGAACACGGGGGTAGGAGAAAGGAACCACTTGTTTTTACAGAGAATGGTGTTGCAATGTTGTCTAGTGTTTTGAAATCTGACCAAGCTGCTTTAGTAAATATTGCAATTATGAGGATATTCACTAAACTAAGAAGCTTTTTGCTGCTCGAGAAGGAATTGACTGACCGTATGGATGGTATTGAATCTGGCGCAAATAAAGTGTTTAAGATTGTATTTGAAAGATTAGACAATCTTGAAGAGAAATTGCCTTCCCATGATAAAGATAGAAAAAGAATTGGTCTTAAAGACTAGCTGCTTTTAAATAAGTTCGATATGTCGGAAATACGCTCCACCATTTCTAAATGATAAAATTCTTCCTTTATTAATTCAAAACAGTGGACTCTAAAATTAAAGAACATCCAATGATAACTAACATCCAGTAAACAAGATTTTTAAATAAAGTAATGGGAAGATTTTGATTTATAAGCTTTCCCATGAATATTGCTGGAACAATGGCGATTAGAGAAAATAGATAATAAGTGGTTACTTTACTTGTCCAAAGTCCAAGTTGGTAATAGCCTATCATTCCAATAATGCTTGCAGGGAAGAAGTAGGCGTGTAAAGTTGCTCTGAAATTTTGTGGTTTCCACTTTCTTAAGTTTCCATATACGACAAGAGGTGGTCCATTCATTCCATAGGCACCTCCTAGAATACCTGCTAAGAATCCAAAGAAGTAGGTCGTCGACTTTTTATCATTTAAAATAATTTCAGACTTATAAAATAATAAGAAAAGAGAAAATGAAATGATTAAAACTCCTAAGGTTACTTTTATTTGAGATTCATTTCCGTATTTTAAAAGAATAAGGCCAAGTGGTATTCCAAAGAGAGTAGAAAAGACTAAGTTTTTAGCACTTTTAAAATGAACTTCTCGAAAGTCTGTAAGCATAGAAATAAATGCGATTGTAGTAGAGAGAAGAACAGATAGGGGGACGGCTATTTCGATAGGAATAAAGAAAGTGAGAAGAGGAACGGCAATGAGTGACTCGCCAAAACCAAAAGCTGAACGAATAGTGGATGCAAAAAAGATCACTAAGAGAATAGGGTAAATGCTGGTTTCCATTAAGATAATTTTACCGAATTTATCGATATTTGTTAATGAATTAATTTTAAAATAATGTCGTAAAGTATACGACTATGAAGACCTCTTATCCGCAAAATTCTAGTCCAATTCTAAATTCTTTTGAAGAGCCTATTTTATTAAGAATGCTTCCCTTATTTCTAATAACGTAAGTCTTATTTTCAGCTTCTCCTTCAGGTGAGACTTGAGTTACGATGATTTTATCATCTACAGAAAGTCCTTCAAAAATAAACTTATTAACCATTAAGGCCATTCCTCTCGCCGAAAAGTCTAGTACTCTTAGCTTTGATTCTAGTTTTTCGTGAGAAGATCTTATTAGTAAAACCTTTGCGTATTGAGTACTTTGTATTCCTAAATTTGTTCTCTTTTCTGCACGAGCTTCCTGTAATTTTACGAGGACTGGTAGAGAAACTTCTAGACACCCTTGAGCAGAATCTCTAATTTGCGCTTTAAAAATAATATCACGGCATGAAGAGTGAAAATAAATATGCTGTCTCTTATCAAGAGTGGTGCTCTCCGACTTCTTTATGCGGATTTTAATTGTTCTATTTAGGGAGTTGATACTCTCGATAACTCCAAATGAGTAATCACCTGTTTCTTTGATCGATTGCCAGACTCTGATCTTACTCTTATTTTCCTTAAGAGTTTGGATTAAAGAGTCTATTGAATATCGTCTATCTACGTCTATTAGTTCCATAATGTAAGTGTATTCGTATTTTCTTATAAGCGATAAAAAGCGCTTAAGTGCTTAGAAGTTCGTTTAAGGTAATGCCTTATTTTGTTAGCGCAGCAAATAGTATTAATTTATAAATTTTTAAAAGAAGTGTATAAAAATTAAACAAAGTAAATTGTAATTAGTACAAGAGCCTATTTTGAAATGAGGAGTTCCTTTAAAGTGGGTAAGAATCTAAAAAAGGAATGAATTAATGAAATCACTTATAATGGCCCTGGTCCTTATCTCCTCTTCAGCTTCTCTTGCTGCAAGTAAATGCGAAGTAAGAGGAAATGGATCAATCTTTAAAACTAACGGTGTAGTCTTTAAAAACGTGAGTATATCTGATGTGTTTTCAAAAACTAGAGAAAAGTCTTGGGAAGATTGCTATAGAACAGCGATCAAATTTTCTGAGCGCTATGATAGTTCGATGCCAGTTTCTGTTAGCGGTGGTCGAGTTGCGGGAGGTTCCGCAGAAACTTTAATGCATCTCTACTTTGATTGGTCATTTGATGATAGTTCAATTCCATTTCTTGATACAGCAGGGAAGGTTACAAAGTACTCATCAAGATATGAGAACTATGCTCAAGAAGGTGATATGAGATACTTTTCTGATGGTCGAATATTTGAATAATGAAAGCTTGTTATTAAACAATACCTTTGTATAGCATCACTCCGCTGAAGAATATCATAAGAGTTTTTGCTACGACTAAAAATGAATTATCATTAAATTTTCCAAGAATTTTCTTTCCAAAAATACTACCAAATAGCAGTGTGATTATTGCTATCGCATACATTTCTGGAGAGATATCTGTCACTTTGAAGTTATATATCTGTAAGAAGTAGAAAGTTTTTAGCATATGACCAAAGGCCTGGGTGAAGGCTTTATTAGCTACGATTGAAAACCTTCCTAGAGTACTTGAAAGATAGAATAAGTCTAAAACACTCCCTGATACTCCAGCTACTGCTTGAGTAGCACTCACAGCTATTCCGCATAGAAATGATCTTCCCTTTTTTTCAATGTCAAAATGAATAGAAGTTCTTTTTAAAATACCAAGTAGTGGCATGAGCCCAAGCAAAATAAAAATAACCTTCTTTGAAGGTCTTATATGTATAAATTCAAAAACTCCATAGGCGAGTATTGCTCCAATAATGTATGGAAAGATCACTTTTTTTCTGATGTGTTCCCTGTTTATAAAGGCCCTAAAACCGTTAGAGCTTGTTTGGGTTAAACCGTGAAGAATTAGAGCAATAGGTAAGGGAAAAACGACTAGGAAGATGGCCAGAAGTATTACTCCTCCCGCCATGCCAAGGGCACCAGAGAGAGTACTTGTGAGTAGTATGTAAATAAAAGCAGTTATTAGGCTCATTGATTCTCCATATAGCTATTATCGAATGAAAAGAGTGATGAAAAAAGGGAATTAATAGAATATAATCTATTCTTAGGAGGAATATATGTTTGAAGAGCTAGAAACCTTAAATGCACTCGCTAGACACAAGACAATGGGAAAGGCGGCAACTTCCCTTAGAGTTACTCAATCAAGTGTTAGTAAGCGTATTCAAGCACTCGAGGAAATTTCTAATAAAGAACTTATTGTAAAGAATGGTCGACTTGTAGAGCTTACTCCTGCTGCATTTGCACTCTTAGATAAAGCGCTTCCTCTTCTTCGTGAATTAAAAGAAACGATTAAAGGAGAATTGGAGACAAAGGTTTCAAGAATATCAATTGGTTTTTCAGAATCAATACTATCCTCTTGGGGGGCTCACGTTATTTCAAAGTATGCTCTAAAGAAGAAGGAGACTATTCTTGAACCCCATGCACATCGAACACCAGTTATCGTTGATAAGGTAGTTTCAGGAGATTATAGCATCGCAATTGTTGGAGGAAGGCCAAAGAATTATCCAGGGTTACATTTTGAAAACCTTGGTGAGGAAGAAATGGTTATTGTTGGTAAATGTGGGCGTTTATTTTGCGCTGAAATGACAAGTGGAACATGGAAAGCAATTTCAAAGCAAGCTGCAAAACTTGAAATTGTAATAGAAGAGAGGAGTGAGTTCTTATCTCCAATTGCGCATATGGCACGCAATGGATTTTGCCGAGGATTAGTTCCAGTTGCTGTTGCAAAGAGTGCTGGATTTTCTAGAAGAGAAATGTTGAAGACGGGAATACATAGACCTATATATGCTGTTGGAAGAAAGAGGGCATTTCTTAGAGAAGATATTTCTGACTTATTAGAGTTTATAAGAAGCTCTTTAAAGAAGTACTAAAATTAAGTATAGAAGAAAATTAGCCAAAATACTTATTAAAAAGGTCCATGTAATTTTCGATGATAATGTCGGCACTTTCTTTTAAATAGTGATTCTTTTCATTGAGAAGAAGGCCCGCAATAGCTCCCGCATTCTTTGCTGTTTCTATATCAAAATCATAATCTCCTATATAGAGAATCTCTTCTAGAGGGATATGAAGTTTCTTTGAAAAGAGAGCTAGGCCCTCTGGATCTGGTTTAGGTTTGGCACAGTCACGACTTAGTATAAGGTCGAAGCTCCAATCAAACTTTTCCAAAGTTTCAGTGGTAATAACTTTCGAGTTACGAGTGAGTATTCCTGTGGGAATATTGACCTCTTGTAGTGAGCTTAAGAAGATTGTGATATCTCTTATTTCTTTAGCATTCTTACATGCGATAGATTCATACTTATGAACGGTATTGTAAGCTTCAACCTTTGTTTCTCCAGTGAGGCTCTCTTCAATATACTCAAGTATTGGATACCTTTCAGGTATACCTATCTCTTTGCGTATCGATGAAAACGCAATATTACTTTCTACTAAGGTGCCATCCATATCGAAGACTACTGCACTTATTTTCATAATCCTTCCAAAAAATCTTTCACTATAGTTTATTGTATAGGAGAATATAAGTTATCAGATTATCTGGAGACTTGTATAAGAATTTTTTTAATTATTTATTTATTTTCATTCTCTGTACTAGGCAGTAACAAACTCGTTGTTGTTGGGGAAGAGTTTCCTCCTTATAAATTTATAGAGAAAGGCAATCTTATTGGAATAGATGTCGAAATTATATCGAATATTTTAAAACGATTGGATATTAATTTTGAAGTGCTCTCGTGTCCTTGGAAGAGGTGTTGGAAAATGCTTCAAGATGGTGAAGCTGATTTGGGATTATCTGTTTCCAATAAATTAGATCGTAAAAAGTATGTTTACTTTCCTGAGAATTCTGTCTGGAGTGCTGATTTCTATTTCTTTGCGACAAAAGAGACAAAAGAGAAGTATCATTTATCCTCAATAGAGGATGCAAGAAAAAATAAATTAAAAGTAGGTATTGTTAGAGGGAACTCTTATCATGAATCATTTTGGAAAGTTTTTCCACGTGATGAGAATAATTATAATAATCAACTCTCTCCAACCGCAAATGCTTTAATGAATTTTAGAAAGCTTAGTAAGGGAAGAATTGATCTCTTCCCAATACCGAAGACTATTGGACTTTTTACAATTTAGAGTCAGCCAGAGCTTAAAAATATTACCTACTATGACTTTAAAATATTTTCAAAAGATTATCCCGTCGCTTTCTCTAAGAAATCAAAATTTAAAAGTGAGAAGTACGCAAATATAGAAGAGGTTCTCAAGGCCTACGATCAAGAGCTAAAAAAGTTTAAAGAAACTAAAGAGTTTACGGATATCTTTTTAAAGTATGAAAAGTAGAAATCTCTAAATTTTTATGACCTAAAGAGCATTCTTTTAAGAGATAAGATAAGGTGGAATGCCTTTTGATGTTTCTTTGAAAAATATCTCTGTGATTGGTAAATTCCATTATGCCCTGAAAAATAGTAACTCATATAGCAGGTGATAAAAGCATAAGGAGCAATCTCGATACCAAAAACCTCTATGGCCATTATGATACAAGCTATTGGAGCGTTTGCAGCTCCGCCAAAAACTGAAACAAATCCCAGTGCAGCCAGAAGTTCAAAGGGAATAGGTGTGAAAATCGCGAGGGCACTTCCAAGAGTTGCCCCAATGAAAACAAGAGGAGTAAATTCTCCGCCTTTAAATCCCGACCCAAGAGTTAAGGCAGTAAAGAATATTTTAAAAAGAGTCATGCTCCAGTGACTTTGCTCGCGAAGAGAATCTTGAATAGTATTTAATCCTAGTCCTGTATATTGGTAACTGCCTTCCAGGCGATAGAGTATTAAGAGTATAATTCCTCCAATAAAAGGTCTAAGTGGGGGATAGGAAATTGTTTTCTTAAAGATACTCGTAATAAAGTGAGTAAGTCGTGAAAAAGTATTTGCAGTTAACCCAAATAAAATGCCGGCTAAAATAAGGTATAAAATATAAGAGACTTTAAACTGAGGAAAATTAACTGTTGGATAAATTGTGTGAGGAACTTTTAGAAAATGTACTACATAGTAACCAACAAAAGAGGCAATCAAGCACTGGTAGAGTGCAAAGAGTCTAAGTTTTCCGACAGTGATAATTTCCATTCCAAAAATAACTCCGGCCCATGGGGCTGAGATCGCCGCACCTAGACCAGCTCCTGATCCAGCTATTAATAAAACTCTTCTCTCATAGGCAGTTACTTTTATGAAACGGGAAATATTATCGGATAGAGTTCCTCCCATTTGTACGGCAGTTCCTTCTCGTCCGGCAGAACCTCCGAATAGGTGAGTTAGCAAAGTTCCAAAGAGAACAAATGGGACCATACGAAGAGGAATGACTTTCTTTGGATTATGTATCTCGTCTAAGATTAAGTTATTTCCTTTCTCTGAGCCTTTTCCAAATTTGTAATAAATAAATCCAATGAATAATCCCGCTAACGGAAGAAGATAGAGGAGGAACATATTTTCTTCTCTAGTCTGAGTTGAGAGAGAGAGTAGTATGAGAAATATTGATGAACTAAGTCCAGCTAGAAGTCCTGAGAGAAGACTTAAGAAAGTCCATCTCAGGAATTTATTCAATTTAATATCTAATTTCATTTAGCTTAACCTTTTATTAAGTATTATATAGGTTAAACTCTAATACTGACAATAGGATGAAGCTTATTCGTACATTGAGGAAATTTCTTTAAGTATCTCTTCTAGTAGTTCTTCGGTAACTTTAAATTCATAGCTCTCTTGCTCTTCTGTATCATACATAACCGCTGTACAATTTATTTCCGGATAGCTCTCTTTAATTTTAGTAAAAGCTTCCTCGCAAAGAAGTAGGCTTTCATCATCGACTACGGCTTCACAGCTTATCTCTGCAGATCTTAATTCATTTAGAATGCTTTCTCCACAAGGGCCGTTCTTATATTGTGTTTTTGAAATTGTATTAGCTTTACCGTTGGTATTAGCAGCAGCATTGTCTTGAGACTCACAACTTGTAATAGCAAGCGCAATTAAAAGTACTACGATTAAGTTTTTCATTTTATTCTCCTTTATGATTGTTATAAACTTATATAAGCAAGAGATATGCCAAATTTTTAATATGTTAAGTGTCTATAATTACTTGATGTGTTCCAGAATCGAAACAAAGGGTTCGGATATGAATAAAGTTCTAGTCATTGGAGTGAGTTGTTCTGGAAAGACAACTTTTGGAAGAAGATTGGCAAAACTTCTAGGTGTGAATTTCTACGATTTAGATGATTTATATTGGTTTCCTGGTTGGATAGAATCGAATCCATTGGAGTTTTCAGAAAAGGTGTCGAAGCTTCTTGGGCAAGATAGATGGGTCTTCGTTGGAAATTATAAGTCTGTTCAAAAAATGCTAATTGAAAGTAGTGATACCGTTATATGGCTAGATTATTCGAAAAGTCTTGTTTGGATTCAGGCCTTAAATAGGTGTTTTAATCGAATTATTTTAAGGACAAGTTGTTGTAACGGAAATTATGAAAGCTTCTTCAGAACTTTCTTTAGTAGGGACTCAATTCTTCTTTGGATTTTTAAAGATTATACTCGAAGAAAAAGAAAGTATAATTTGATGCTTGAGAGTGGAGAGTTTGATGGAAAGACGTTTGTTCATTTAAAGAGAAGGTCTGATGCTGAAGAGTTCTTTAAAGTGATAGATATTGTTTGAATTAAGAGATTTAATTTTTCCTTTTTTCTGTTTTAATTAAAATATGAAAAAAATAAAATTGATGACACTCCTTTTGGCCCTAGTTAGCTCTATTTCAATTTCTGCACGTGAGTTTAACTGTAATATTAAAATGAATGGTGAAGAAGTTCATAATACTTCTTTCAAAGTCTCAGCAGGAGAGAGCATTAAGTTTGCAGATTCTCCTTCTTTGAAATTTTATTTAAAGTCTATGAAAGATGATAAATTCGAATTACAAGCCTATGATGTTGAAAAGGCCTCAAGAACTTATGCAATTGGTAAAGTAAGAGAGTCTGGAGATATTTTAAACTATACTTTGTGGACTCGATCAGCGCTCATAGAATCTGAATGTCTATTGAAATAGTCAGGTAATTCTTCCCAGTCAACTAGATCTCACTAAATTTCTTTGATGAACTTCCGTTAAGTATTTAATTAGTTAGCGGAGGTTTTATGAAGTATATATTGATTCTCATTGGTCTTATTTCCATAAGTTGCACTATGGGACTTAAAGATAGGGAAATCGACTGGGAAGAGATAGCTTATATGAATGGTCATAACTACTATGAAGATGTGACTGTTGAAAAGATGACGAGAAATCCTTCTGCAATTGCAAAAGAAAAGAAAGAGGTGGATCAATGCTCTGATCAGACACAAGAAGAGCTAGATAATCTAGATGAAATGATTCTTAAGTTTGATGGTAAGATTCATTCTCCTAGTGATTATGATCATACCGTTGCAGGGCTTCAGCGCTTTATTGAAGATAGTGGCCTCACTAAGTATTTTAGTGCGAGAGAGATGATTAGCGCTAATAATAAATCTGTTGCTAGAAAATGTGGTTATGAAAACCTACTGCCAAGTAGATGTAGATGGAAGTCCGCTGTCGCTCAAGGTCTGCTTGCTGTTGAGCTTAGAAACGAAATTAATAAGGGAAGTAAATCAGCTTCAGGAATTCACCTTAGAAACTGGTGGAGGCCAACTTGTTATAACTCAAGTGTTGGCGGCGCTAAAAGTAGTGATCACGTTCAAGCGAGAGGCTTTGATTTAGACTTTAATACGCCAAAAGAGAGAGCGATAGCTCAAGCTTATCTATGTAAAATGTACAAAGATGGAAAGCCTTTAAGTTTACAAGTTGGAATTGGCTGCCAGACACTACATGTAGGAATAGGCTCCCCAAAGAGGCTTTCAAATTATCCAAAAGACGGGTCTCGCTTTTGGAAATATGGGTCTTTAAATAATTGTTCTATCAAGAGAATTAAAGAAGATGATTGCTGGAAGTTTGGTGAGGACGGAAAGCTTCATATTCACACTGAAGACGGTGGGAGTGGTGTCCTCTAAATAGATAGTTTTTACAAAACTATTTAAATAATCCCCTTTAATAGGTACTTTCGCGAGGTACATATTAATGGGGGAATAATGAACGTTTTACTAAAGCTGTCTCTAGTTGCTTCTTTTTTAGCGACACCTGTACTTGCTTCGTCAAAGAAATCAATTCAATGGAATATTAGTAATCGTTCTTGGAATTCAAGTTTTGAAAGAGAATATTCAGAATTTATCGCAGGAATTGGTAAAGCAAAGAAAGAGGGACATTGCTCAACAACAGATGAGTGCCTCAGAAGCTCAAAAGCAAATCCTAAATATTATAACTTAAATCCTTCACATTTAGATTCTATCTTTGCAGATTGCGCTGATCTTCCGTATGTCCTTAGGGCCTACTTTAGTTGGATGAATAATTTACCTTTCTCTTATCCAAATGCTCTCTTACCTGCCAATTGGTTCACTGCTGAGAATCAAGTGATTTTAGAGGAAATTGCACAGCTTCAATCAGAATTAACTGACGCTGGATTTATTCGAAAGAGAGTAATTAAAGCGAGAATTAAAAAGCTTAGAAAAGAGTTGAATGGTGGAAGTCGAAAAGTTCCTGACCTAAGATATAATGCAAACGGAAATGTTATTAAGACAAAGAGATTTGTCGAAAGTGGCGACAGTATAAATGAGGTTTTGAGAAGTATTAGTATGAGTATTTCTACTGCATCTTTTAGAACTAATGCATCTGAAAGTGGCGAAGGAAGAAAGTTTAGAGATACTTATCCAGTAAAAGTTAGTAGGGACTCGATCGTTCCGGGGACAATTCTATATGATCCAAACGGACATATTGCTGTAGTTTATGAAGTGACAAAAAATGGGAAGATTCACTTAATAGATGCACATCCTGATAACTCTTTAACAGCAATTACATATGGAGAGAAGTTCTCAAGAACCTCTGTAAAAATAGGAGGAGGATTCTCCAATTGGAGACCTTTCTCTTATGTTGACTCTAGTGTTGAATTTGAAAGTAATGAAGAGTTAGAAAATTACTCTCTTGATCAATTTCAAAAAAGTAATGAATTCATCTTCAATGATAGAGAAATGAACTTCTATGAATTCGTTAGGAACAAACTCTCGATTGGAAATCTTGTTTACGATCCAATTCTTGAATTGAGAGAACTCCTTGGAGAACTCTGCTATGACTTTAAAGAGAGAAAGTCTTCTGTTGATAAAGCAATTGCTGAAAAGTTACATTTAAAGAATCATCCAAACGAGCTTCCTAGAAATATATATGGAACAGATGGTGAGTGGGAGTCTTTCTCAACACCATCAAGAGATGCGAGATTGAAGGCATCTATAAGAGGGGGGCGCGATCTTGTAGAGAAAATCTTAAAGCTTAACTCAGAGAATGACCCTGCGGTTGTCTACGTAGGGAAGAATTTAAAAGAAGACTTAAGAAATCTTTACTTTGAGGAAAGTAGAAAGTGTTCTGTGAAAATAAATTCTTCTATTGGGGAAGAGTTATCACTAAACCTAGATGAAATGCTTTCAACTATTTATAAGCAATCCTTTGACCCATACCATTGTATTGAACTCAGGTGGGGACTTCTTAGTGATGAGCACTTGAGTAATTGTGTTAGCTCGAAAGAAAGCTTGGAGTGGTATTACGAGGAACAGGGCCTAAGAAATACTATAGATAGGGACTATTCTATACGAATGGATTACGGACTTTCAGAGCTTGGAAGTGCCGATATTTCAAACGTTTATCAAGAGAATATATCCATACTTGATATCATTAGATAGATGTAGGGCTTTACAAAAAAGTAACTATAATTTATTGTATAGTATGATAAAAATACTCGTTACAATTATGTTATTGGCAAGCTTAAACTCTTTTTCAAATGAGCTTAAGATTGCCATTTCTGAAACTAATCTAGGCGGACTAAATCAGAGTCTAATTTCTTCTATACTTTCATGTAGTACTAAAATTCCAAAAGAAAAAATAAGTATTAAAAGCTTTCCCAGTCTCCGCGGAAGACAAGAATTTTTAAATAGATCTGTTGATGGTTATTATCCTGTAATATTTGATAACCATACAAAGAACAATGGGCTTTCTCCTCTTTATATAGACGAAGTTTTATTAATTAGCCTTAAAGGTATTCCTCTTAAGAATATTTCTCTTGGTCTCGTTAAAGGGGACAATGATCAATACTTAAAAAAGTTTGAAACTTTTAAAGTCTCTTTCTCTGTGCTTAATGCGCAGACTTTATTTAAAGGACTTGAGGAAAGAAGAGCTGAAGCTATTATTGTCAAGAGGTCTCAGATTCCTGATTCGTTTGATCTTTCTAATTATGACTTAAAATCTCTCGAATATGTAGAGTCGGGAATAGAGTTAAATACGAGCTTCTATAAGAAAGTAGGGATGGGGAAGATTGAAGTAAAGCAGGCCTATAGTGATTGCTTAGAAAAAGTTAATTTTCTCTTAGAGCATAAGAGGAGAAAGAGTATTGCTGAGCACTTAAGAAGAGAGGTTCTATTAATTCAAAAATCTCTAAGTATTGAGAGAAAGAAAGTTTCTAATATTGAAGCGAAGGAAAAAAACTGGAGAGACGGGTCTAAAGGAATTAATCTAGTTCAAAAAATACTTAAAAGCGAAGAAAGTAATGGACTTAAAAAAGCCCTTTCTCATCTTGATTTTATTACTGAGGCATTTATCTTTAATTATCAAGGAGCAATTTTAGGAGGGATTTCTAAAACAAGTGACTTTGATCAATCAGATGAAGAAAAATACCAAATTGTTAAATCACAAAAAGAATTTAATCTCAGTAATATAACAGATCTTTACTATGATGCATCTTCTGGGGCTTTTCAAATAGGAATTATGATACGACTAGAAGATAAGAAAGGTGACTTTTCTGGTGGAGTCTATATTGGGGCCAATATTAATAAAATACTAACCCACTATAAGATTAATTAAGGTCTTTACAGGACCAATTTGTAGAGTGAACTTCGTGGGAAGGAATTCTAGCAAATGCCCAAAAGTTACCGTCTATAGCCGATCTTACTTTATCAACTCGTATACGAAAATTTCCAGTTGTAAATTCCTGCACTCTTCCCTCATATCTTGAAAGAAGATTTACCTTCTTATAGTAGTGTTTTATTTGACCATTCTCTAATGAATTAACTTTTATCTCATGGAAAGTATTTCTACTACCTAAGTTTGATCGATAGATAAAGGCATCATCTACACCTGAATTTTCATCAAGGCTTACACAGCGGTAGAGGGCCTGTCTTTTGGGGGTTAGTCCAGCATAGGCTGACGAAGCTAAGAGAATTGAAAATAAGCAGACTAAATTCTTCATAATAATTTCCTTTGAAGAACTCAGTATATCAATATTTATTCAAAGGATATATGAGAAGAAAAACCTTCTATGACGCGAGGCTTTCTCTTCATAATTAGTTGTTTGCAATCATAAATAAGGACTCTAGAATAGTTTAAATCCCTATTTTGGAGCCAAATTTGAAGAATATATTACTATTCACTTTCTGCCTTACTTTTGTATTTGATGCTGTTGCTTCCACTAGGTGTATTCAGAGTGAAGTCATCTCTTTGAATGATACTGTTGTGGGAAATATTCAACAACGAAAAGTAGGAATTCATAAAGTTTTAGAAGGAGGGGGGGGAGATAGTTCTCTTATATGGAATGTCTTCGGATACGACTTTAATTTTTCTAAAACAAATGAATATATTAAAAATCTAGAGAGAGTTAATAAGGACTCAAAAGGAGTTGTACCTGAGTATGAGTTCCTCTCAAATTGCTTAGTAGAGTTAAAATTAGTTAAGCGTTTGAAAAAATTTGAGCTTCTATCAAAAGAGTATAATAACTTAAAAATAGAATTATTTAAGAAGAATCAATTATTAAATAACTCTATTAAGCTAAATATCGATTCAAATAGTGCAATTCCTTCTCTTGCTAGAGAGGTAAATGAAGAATTTTTAAAATTAGAAAAAAATAGAAGGGAGATCGAAAAATCCCTTGCCAAAAATGAAGCAAAGGTTGCAAATAAAACCTCTTCTAAAGAAATTACTTTCTATGAGAACTCCTTATTAAAATTTAGATTAGAGCTTCTTAATACAAAGGGACTTTACAATAGAAACTTGCAACAAAAAATTGAATACTTTAATCTAAAATCGTTAAAGCTATCAAATTTATCTTCGTCTTTTGAAAGCCTTGAAATGAAAAGAGTTGAGAGTCAATTTGTAGAGGTTGAAAAGATATGGAAAGAAGTTACAAAGCAGAACTTCTACGATCTTATTAAGAGTGTAATCAATTTCAACTTGCCTCGTGTTCCTGGAGCACTTCAAGCGAAAACAGGGATTTCTGAAGAAGAATTAGAGAATTTAGAACGTGAGCGCTCAAAGCTTTTTAGCTTAAGAAAAGAAGCTATTTCTGACTTAACAAAGAAGAAAGAAGAAGAGTTAAAACTTTTAAACAACCTTCTCATTCAAATAAATTCACTTAGAAGTAATTACTATAATAAAATAGGTATTGGTTTCTTGTCTGGAAGAATGTTGTCATCTGCTTACTTTGGATCTTTAAAGAATGAAATCTATGCGTCTCCATATCGGATATTAAATTATCTCTATTCGAAATATCTCTACGCGCATGAGAAAATCTCTCTTGGAAGAGATGGTATTACTGAACTTTGTTTAAATCTCTTTAAATATGTTTTCATTGTGCTTGCTCTTCTAAGTTTTAGATTAGTTTTAAATAAAACATATGAATACTTAGAGAGTAAGAACAGAGGATTGATTAATAGAAGGAAGAGGTCTCGAGTTTTTAGTTATCTAACAACTATTTGGAATAAGCATAGTGATAACTTCTATAGTGTATCTTGGCTTTTAATTCTATGTCTTATTTCTTATCTTGGAGTTCTAGATAATATAGCAATTGTATTAGATATTTTCATTATTCTTGTTATTACAAAAATCATTCGCTCTATTGTTATTTTATTTTTAAGTACAGTCTCCTCAATAGATACAAGGAACTTTAGATCGTTTAAAATTAAGGCCGAAGATACAGCAGGAAAGTTTGCAAATATTTTTCTTGTTTACTCTCTCATAATGGTTTTCTTAAACTTAACTGTTGGAAGAGTATATATATATTCAATTGTTAAGGTCCTTGCCATTATTTACTCATTCTATCAGGTTATGGAAACTTCTTCTGCATGGTCGGGGGAATTTAGCCGCTATACAGAGAAGAAATTTTCTGGAGTTATTGTAGATAAGATAGAGAGCTTTTTTAAAATATTACCTAAGAAGCTACAGGCTATTTTTAGTTTTATCTTTATTATTATCTTAACAGCTATAGATATTTTTATTAAGGCCACTGAGAATTTTGCAATTTCTAAGAAGATTTCGGCAAACCTCTTTAAAAAACAAATTGAGAGTGTCGAAGTTGAAGATGGTGCGGATGTTAAAATTCCAGTCGAATATAAAGAGAAGTTCTCCTTTCATTCTCTTGAAGTAGATGACCACTATGTTGATCATACAAAAGAAGTCGAAGAATCTATTTGCAAAGAAGTTTCTGAGTGGGTTGAAGGGAAATCGGAGGAGCACTCTGTCGTTGTTTATGGTGACAAAGGAATAGGAAAGACGACTTTATTAAAGAAAGTTATCCAAGACCTAAGGGGTGAGTATAACGAAGATTTAGAGTATATTTACACTAAAGTACCAGCTAAAACGATTGATAAAGATAAGGTCCACCGTTTTATCGAAACATCTCTTGGATTTGAAGAAGAGGGGTCTTTTGATTTATATAAACTAGATAAGCAGTTAGCTAAGAAAACGATTCTTGTTATTGATGAGGCTCAAAACTTATTTCTCTCTCATACAAAAGGTTTTTCTGCTTATAATGGTTTGCTTAATATGATTAACCTTGGTACGGAAAATATTTTCTGGGTACTTTCTTTTAATAAGTATAGTTGGCTTTATTTGGATAGAGCTTTTGGGCGTAGTCAATTCTTTAGAAATATCTTTGCTCTTAAAGGGTGGGATGATACTGCCATAAAAGAGTTAGTTCTAAAGAGACATAGAAGTTCTGAATTTAAGCTTTCCTATGATCTATTGATTAACGCAACAAGATCTCAAGATGAGATCGATAGATATACGACGATAGAGGCAAAGTTCTTTAAGCTCCTATGGGAGCTTTCCCGTGGTAATCCAAGAGCTGCACTCTATCTCTGGCTAACTTCTCTCTCTAGAAGAAATCGCCATACATTTAATGTACATATTCCAAAAGATGCAGATTTAGATAGTTTAGATAAACTTGCTGACGATATTTTCTTTGTTATTGCCGATGTTTTAAAGCATGAGAATTTATCTCCTTCTGAGATTGAAAGTACTACAAATCTCCCGAAAGGAATTGTCCGAAATGCAATAAAAGTAGGACAAGAGAGAAACTTTTTTTATAAAGATAAACATGGAAGATATATGATTGAAATATCTTCTCAATACGGTCTTATTAAGTATTTAAGATCAAAGAATTTTATATATGGATACTAATATTGGTAATTTAGTTTTTGACTTCTTTAAAGTAGATAAGATCTTTCTATTTATATTTCTTATTGCTCTTATTGTGCTCTTTATTCGACTTGTAAATTTATGGTCTGAAAAATTTCAAGAGAAACTCTCAGGGAGAAGACTCCTTATTCTCCAAATTACGACAGTCTTCTCCTTTGCAACGTACCTGATTGGAACGCTTGGGGCCTTCTACTTTGTTTTTAGACCTTCTAAGGAGTTACTACTCACAGTTGGTGGTTCAGCTGCTGTTGCCTTTGGTTTTGCTTTGAAAGACTTAGTGGGCTCTGTTATCGCAGGCTTTATTCTCCTCTTTGATAGACCTTTTCAGGTTGGTGATAGAGTGACCTATGGAGATAGTTACGGAGAAATTAAGAGTATCGGATTAAGATCAGTAAAGTTACAAACATTGAATGATGATACTGTAACAATTCCCAATTCAAAATTTCTAACTGACACAGTTGCAAGTGGAAATAGTGGAGCGCTTGATATGATGATTGTGACACCATTCTATATTTCAATACATGAAGATTTGGACCGGGTGAGACAGCTTCTTCATGAAGTTGTAATTACGAGTCGTTTTGTCTTTCTTGAAAAGCCTGTCACTATTATTTTTGAAGAGATGCCACTTTCAAATGATTTCGTCATTAAAGTAAATGTAAAGGCCTACGTCTTAGATGTGAAATTTGAAAAAGCCTTCCTTACAGATATAACGATTAGAGGAAGTAAGATTCTTAGAGAATTTAATATTAAGAGACCTAATTCCACTAATCTAAGTGAAGTATAAACGACCTAAATGACAATAGAACTTGACACTTTCTAGATTATTTAAAGATATCATGATGATCTTTAGGTAATCTTTTATTTGAAAAAATCTTAATAATTAAGAGCTTAATCTTAAGTTTTTAATCACTTGGAGACCCATTATAAAGAAGGGTTTAATTTAGTTAAATTCAGTTAACTTCTTTAACTTATTTCTTAACTTTCCCACTTAGTATATCCGAAGAGTTGTTTAGACATAAATTTTATCTAATAATTATGAGGAGTTTTATATGAGTGCAGCTTTAAAGAATGTAGAGGAGATTGAAGAGAGTGTAGGAGTAGATCTACTTTCTGTTTATCAAGTTGTTAATAAGGTGCACGCAGTTGTGGAGTTCTTGCCAAGTGGTGAGATTGATAACGCCAATGAAAACTTTCTTAATCTCTTAGGACTCACTTCTATAGATGATATTTATGGAAAACATCACCGTGTTCTATGTGAAGAAGACTATGTGAGTTCTGAAGAATATAAGAGGTTTTGGTCGGAGCTGAGGGCAGGCGAGCCCTATGTTGGTGAAGCAATGTTCAAGTGCAAGTCTGGTCAAGATAAATGGGTCCAATGCACCTATAGCCCGATCTCAAATAATAGCGGTGAAGTTGTAAAGATACTGGCATTCGCTAGGGATATTACTAAGCATAAGATGGTTATGACTGAGCTTGAAGGAAAGATCAATGCGATCTCTAAATCTCAGGCAGTCATTGAATTTGACCTTGAAGGAAATATTCTAACGGCAAATGAAAACTTTCTAACAACAGTTGGATATAATCTCGATAATATTATTGGTAAACACCACAGAATGTTTTGTTCTGCAGAGTACACAAATGGCTTTGAATATAAAGAATTTTGGCAAAAATTAAAAAGAGGTGAGTTTGACTTTGGAGAGTATAAGAGGTTTGGAAATGATGGGAAGGAAATTTGGATTCAAGCTTCTTATAATCCTATTTTCGATCAACAGGGAAGACCTTATAAAGTTGTAAAATTTGCAACAGATATAACCAAAACAAAACTTAAGAACGCTGAGTTTGAAGGTAAGATTAATGCGATCTCTAAGGCCCAGGCGGTTATTGAATTTAACCTTGATGGAACAATTATCTCTGCCAATGAGAATTTTTTAAATACAGTAAATTATGATCTAGGTGAGATTGAGGGAAATCATCATAGTATGTTCTGTGAAGAAGAATATTCAAGCTCTCCTGAATATAAGAGCTTCTGGGAAAGTTTAAGAACAGGAACGTATCAAGCAGGTGAATATAAGAGACTCGGGAAAGGTGGAAGAGAGATCTGGATACAGGCCTCCTATAACCCAATCATTGATATGGATGGAAAACCTTTTAAAGTTGTAAAGTTTGCAACTGATGTAACTGCCGCGAAATTAAAGAACGCTGAATTTGAAGGAAAAATAAATGCGATCTCAAAAGCACAAGCAGTAATTGAATTTAATTTGGATGGAACAATTATTTCGGCCAATGACAATTTCTTGCAAACACTTGGTTATGATTTAAGTGAAATTGAAGGGAAGCATCACAGAATTTTCTGTGAAAATGACTATACTTCAAGTGCTGAGTATTCAGCTTTTTGGGATAAGTTAAATAGAGGTGAATTTGACTCTGGTGAATATAAGAGAATCGCTAAAGGTGGACGAGAAGTATGGATTCAAGCTTCATATAATCCAATCCTTGATATGGATGGAAAGCCTTTTAAAGTTGTAAAATTTGCTTCTAATATTACAGCTGAGAAACTTAAGTCTGAAGCGATTAGTAAGTCACAGGCTGTTATTGAATTTGATTTAAATGGTAATATTAAATATGCAAATGATAATTTCTTAAGAACTGTTGGATATAGCTTAGATGAAATTGTAGGTAAACATCATAGGATTTTCTGTGACGATGATTACGCAAAAACATCAGAGTATGAAAATTTCTGGAGAGATTTAAGAAAAGGAAATCCTAATACAGGAAGGTTTAAAAGATTTAGTAAGGATAAGAAAGTTATCTGGCTACAGGCAACTTATAATCCAAATTTTGATAATATGGGTGTTCCATGTGGTGTCACAAAATTTGGAGGAGATATTAGTACTCAGGTTGAAGTAGAGGAAACTGTAACAAAGCTTTCAGAGGAATTCACAAATAGTACAAGAGATATATCCTTAAAAGCGAGTGATGTTGCAACTGGGGCTCAGGCACTTGGAGCAACGACAGAAGAAATGAATGCTTCTATCGAAGAATTAACTGCTTCTATTAATGCCATTGCTGAAAACTCTAAAAATACTGATACTGTTGCCAAGTCTACTCACGATGAAGCGGAGGCAGGAGCTCAAGCAATAGCTAAAGCAATTGAATCGATGGATCTAATTAGTAAGTCATCTGAAGATATTAGTGAAATTGTTAAAGTCATTAGCGAAATTGCAAATCAAACAAACTTACTGGCCTTTAATGCTGCAATTGAAGCCGCTAGAGCGGGAGAGCATGGGCTAGGTTTCTCAGTTGTTGCAGATGAAGTAAGAAAACTTGCGGAGCGATCATCACAAGCAACAAAGGAAATATCTAAGTTAATTAACGAAAGTGTTAAAAGAGTTTCTCAGGGGAGTGAAATATCTAAACAGGCCGGAGCTGCATTTGATAAAATTGTAGAAGGTGTCAATAAGACCACTCAGGCCATCTCTGAAGTTTCATGTGCTGCAGAGGAGCAACTTGTCGCTGCAAAAGAAATCAGCTCGGCGATACAAGAAGTCGCTGAACAAACTGAGGTTTCAGCAGCAGCTTCAGAATCCATTGCAAGTGCTACGAGAGATCTATCACTTGGAGCGGAAGAGTTAAGAACCACTGTTGATAAGTTTAAGGTCGCCTAAGTATGGAAAGCGTGATTGAAGAATTGGACGAGAGTTCACTTCGAAATGTCATTTCATTTGTTCACAGTGTTACGGGGATTACTATTCCTGAACACAAGAGAACAATGATACAAAGAAGACTTCAGTCGCGTTTGAAATTCCACTCTTTAACGAGTTATAAAGATTATATTAAATTGGCAAAAGCAAGTGATGACGAGCTTACACAATTTATTAATATGGTCACAACAAATGAAACGAACTTCTTTCGTACAGATAGAGTTTGGGAGTATTTTGAAAATGACTACTTACCAGAGTTTTTTAAAAATCATCCAGGTTCAACTTTAAGTGCTTGGTCTGCAGCTTCTTCTACAGGAGAAGAAGGGTACAGTATAGGAATGTGCTGTGAAGACTTTAAGAGGAAGCAACCCGCTTTGTTTGAATACAAAGTCCTTGGAACAGACATCTCTAGCCGTGTTGTTGATCATGCAACAAAGGGAAGATATAAAGGGCGCTCAATTGATAATTTTAAAATTAAGAGAAAAGAGCACTGTGATAGGTTTTTTACAGCGTCTGGTGAAGAGTACGCCATCTCTTCAGTGCTAAAGTCTAGAGTGAAATTTAAAATTCACAATCTCTTTGATATTCTCGCAGAAAAAGAAATGTTTGATATTGTTTTTCTCCGAAATGTTTTAATTTATTTCTCTTCGAAAGATCAAGAGATCGTTTTGAGAAATTTAGATAAGAAAATGAATCCTGGAGGAATTCTTGTCATTGGTGAGTCGGAGTCATTAACAAAGTTAAAATCAAACTTTGAGTTTGTTTCACCGCTAATTTATAAGAAGAAAGGTCTATCGTGAGTTCTCGTATTGTTAGAGTTAATATTGGAGAAGTTAAAGTTGGAAGAGGAGAAGAACTCTTAAAGGCAACTCTTGGTTCATGTGTAGGGATTTCTTTCTTTGATACTATTAATAAGAAATGTGCTCTGGCCCATTGCCTCTTACCTGAGAGTCATGAGGGATATGGCATCGGTGCTAAATATGTTAATCAAGCAGTAGAGTCTCTTGTTGCACTAATGAAAGTAAGAGATAGAGATCAACGTGAGTTCATTGTCTCCTATGCTGGAGGCGCGAATATGATGGGGCAGATTAAGTTGGATAAAAATAACGAAATAGGTGAGAGAAACTTAAGCGCTTTAAAATTAATTTTAAAGAAGTACCACTTTAGAGTGAAAGAGTTTGATTCTGGAAAGAATTATGGCAGACAAATGTCAATAGATTGTAAAACAGGAGAAGTTGAAGTCACGAGACTCGCTTCATAGGTAGATATATGGAAAGTTTAAAAGAAGAGCTGAATGAATTGACTTCGTCTAATAATGAAAAAATGATCTTTGGATCTTTTGTTGTTGGAGAAATGGAAATTGCTTTAAATGTAAAACTTGTTCAAGAAGTCGTAAACTTTCCAGAGTCTCTAACTAAAATGCCTCTGCCAACACCTTTCTTAGAAGGGATTTTTAATTTGCGCGGAGCAATCATTCCAATTGTTAATTTAAAAGAACTACTTTCTTTAGGGAATAGTCATATTACTGGTAGTGAAAAAGTTGCAATCGTAGAATGTTCAGGAGCTAAGATAGGACTTGTTTTTGATTCAACAAGTGAAATTCTTAGGGTCTCTTCTTCTGATATTATTAATTCGAGAGAAGAACAAGAGCAGAACCAGTACATGTCTGGATGTATCAAAGTGAAAGAAGACTCGCGGATTCTTCATGTCTTAAATGTAGATAGCTTAGTTAATATTTCAAACTTAAGCGATATCATTACCAAACAGAAAATTTCTTCTGGAGTTCTTACTCATAAAGAGTTTCAGCGTAATATGAAGAAGTGCATTGCTTTTGCTATTGGAAGTTTGAATTTAAGCTTCGAGATAACCGGAATCAATGAAGTCATTAAAGTAACAGAGCTTAAGGAGAGTCATATTCAATGTGATCTTTGTTTGGGAATAGTTGAATTGAGAGGTCTTGTTATTCCAATAATTGATATCAATTACTTTCTTGAAGGAGAAGGTTATATCCATGGTGAAATTGAAGACCAAAAAATAATTCTTTTAAAGAATGAGGGAGTATCGATTGGGCTTCTGGTAGATTCTGTCGAAAATATTCAATCGTATTCCACTAATGATTTAATGCCGATACCGATTTTAAGAGAAAAGTATAAGGACATCTTTATTGGATGCATTGCTAGTGAAGATAAGGAAAATGTGATTCTAATTGATCACAATATGATTTTAAATGATGATGAGATCATAGAGATTTCAAAGGGCCATGACTTAATTTATAACAAAGACTTTAAAGATGAGAATTTTGAAAGAAAGAAAGTTATTAATCAATCTTTTATTTCATTTAAGTTAGGAGATATGTACGGTTTTGAGATTGGAGATATTAAAGAAATTATCAACTATTCTACGGGGATTGTTCCAAGTCCTGGCTCATCATCTTATGTGAAGGGAATGCTCAATCTTAGAGGAGACGCAGTTACGATAGTTGATACGAGACTCTTGTATTCAATGGAGGAAATTGAATTAGACCCTGAGAAAGCCAAGATTCTGATTCTTGAGGCTAATTCTAAGCTGGTAGGGTTAATTGTTGATTCATTAGAAAGTATTGTGACCATTGATATTAACTCGAAGATAATTCTCCCTAAAATTGTCACAAGGGACTTAGAGAGTCGCCTCGGAAGCGATTTGAAAGAAGTTATCACATTCAATAGTGGAGAAGAGAAGGATCATGTTCTTACCGTGTTGGACGTGAAGAATATTGCAGCACGTTTTTAGTTTATTCATATAATTTCAAAAAATCTTATGATATGAATTTCTCTTTCCTAGGAGAATTTATGTTTAAGATTCTAATTTCACTTTTATTTATTCAGGCTTCATTGGCCTCTTCTATTCCTGATAATCGTATTTTACGACCTGTTACAGATAAGTCGCAAGCTCAAGAAGAAAGATTTCATGCTCTGATAGATCAAGTGGAAAATACATATAGGAATTATATTGAATCTTTTGGAAAGACTTTTTCTGTTACTAGAGATTGGCAAAATCCTCAGGTGAATGCTGCTGCCTGGAAGAAAGAGAATTCTTATAATTTTAAAATATATGGAGGACTCTACCGCTTTGAAACTATTACGGATGATGCCTTTCTTCTCGTTGCTTGTCATGAGGTGGGGCACCTTGTGGGTGGAGCACCAACCTATAAGCCTTTTAATGATGGAAGTTCTGAAGGACAAGCGGATTACTTCTCTGTAGCTAAGTGTTTTAGAAAGGTCATTAAAGGCGAAGACCATGAAAGTATTATTAAAGGTATTCCACTTGAACCATTGGCCTTGTCAGAGTGTGCTGAGAGCTTCTCAATTCATTCTGAGGAGTACTCTATTTGTTTAAGAGCATCTTTGGCCATAGGGGATATGGCCAATACCTTTAAAGCTATTTCTGATATCGAAATTCTCCCAACAATTAATACTCCTGATCCTTATGTAAGAATGTTTACTATCTTTAATGGTTATCCCAATCCACAATGTAGAGTAGATACACTCTTCGCAGGGAGTTTGTGCCAAGTGAGTGAGGAAATTGATAATGATTTTTCTTTAAAACTCTATAATGAGGGGAATTGTTCAGTTGAAGCTGGTCATACTAGAGGGCTGCGACCTAAGTGTTGGTACGTTCCTAGGGGAGAAGATATTTAAGTGCGCACCGAGTAAATAGGGAGTGTGCAGCGAGTCGTTCGTATTTTTATCTAAAAAAATGCACTTTAGGCCCTACATTCTTGGCATTGTTTAATTAGTTATGGGACAATTTCTTCAATATTAATAGATTAAAGGATTAGCAATGTCAGAAGAAAAAGGATTAAAGAAGCCAGTTAAGTTAAAGTCTGATTTAGCAGCAATGCTAAGTGCAACAGAATTACCTAGAACTGAAATCACTAAAAAACTTTGGGATTATATTAAAGAAAATAAGTTACAAACAAAAACTGAAAATGGTGCTCCTGAAAATGCAGGAAAGTACATTGTAGCTGATGCGACATTACTTCCAATTTTTAAGAATACAAAGTCTACTAGTAAGTCTGGAAAACTAACTGACCTTACAAGTATGAAAGAAGGTGAGACTATCAACATGATGCAAATGGCAGCTGTTGTTGGTGCGAATATCGAAAAGTAATTACTTTGGCGCCCAAGTTTGGGCGCTAATTTTTAATTCCGTATTTTTGCCAAACTTTATCTAATTCACCTTTCTTTTTTAATTTATCAATGAGCTCATTTATTTCAGATATTCCTGGAGCAGTATTCTGTCTCACAAGAATTGTATGGCGATATATTTGATCAAACTTACTACTTATAAGTAATTTACTTCGAAGAGTTGGATTCTTACTTAAAAAGAGGTTCAAGTAGGACTTTGTCACTATTGCAATCGTAGGGGAATCTCTATCAATTACAGAATTAATATTTTCTCTATGTCCTGTACCAAGCTCCATTTTAAAATATTTTTGTAAGTACTCTCTATTAGTCACTAGGTTTGCAAACTTGTAGTGGTAGCCAATAATACCAAGAATTGTTTTATCTTTTAATGTATTAAAAAAGCTCTCATCACGCCCTGGAATAGCTTTCGCTATGAATACCTCTCCACCATTTAGGATTACGCGAGATGGAGCAATGGGTTCTGCTTGCCAGCCCCAAATAATATTTTCAAAGAAAATAAGGCTATATTTATTTTCACTAAAATCCTTATATCTTCTCTTAGAAGTTGTAAGAGTGAATTTAAATAAATACTTATTTTGAGATTTATTTAGCAGCTCAATGAGGTCGAGAGTCATACCTTGGGGCTTCCCGTCATTAATAGAGACGAAGGGAGGAAACTCGTAGCCGCCAACGATAATTTCCTTTCTTGCGAAAGTATTGCTACTTAAAGCGACCAAGGTGAATAAGAGAAGTATTTTCATATATAGTTTCATTGCCTAACTATTATAGCAGATAGAGAGAATTCTATAAAACTTTCAGCACTTGCAGCAGAGATTTCGATGGTTTAAAGTAATTATATTCTAAATGATTTTTACCAAAGATAGGGGGATGTTTGAACTTTCTAAACGATAAAATCTTAAACTACTCAATTGAAAAGTCGTCGAGTCCAAGCGAAGTGTGTAATGAACTTGAAGAGTTTACAATTGAAAATCACCCTCTTCATCGTATGCTCTGTGGTAAGTTAGAAGCATCACTTTTAGGCTTTCTTATTAATTTAAGCGGAGCTCGTAATATTTTAGAGCTTGGAACTTTTACTGGGTATTCGGCCTTGGCAATGGCCGAAGCTCTTCCTGAAGATGGACAGGTAATCACCATTGATAAGAATAAGAAAATATCTACCATTTCAAATCAATTTTGGAACAAATCTGAACATGGTAAGAAAATTCATCAACTCTTTGGAGATGGCCTTGAGGTCCTATCTTCTCTAAATAAGAAATTCGATCTAATTTTTATTGATGCAGATAAGAGGAATTACCAAGCCTATTTCGATAAGTGTTTAGACCTTTTAGCAGAAGGAGGGTTCATTGTTGTGGATAATGTTCTGTGGTCGGGAAGAGTTGTTCCAGACTTTATAGAAGAAGTTGAAGCAGACAAGAGTACAAAATATCTAGTAGAATTTAATGATTATATTTCTGAGAGAGAAGACTTAATAAAAACACTCCTACCCATTAGAGATGGAATCTATCTCATTAAAAAGGATGAAAAGTAATGGCCACATATATAATGAAAGGCGAAGAGAGAGTCATCGATACACATAGTAAACTTCTTGGTTATATTCTCTGGGCATTTGGTTTTACTGGCGTTCATAGATTCTATTATGGAAAACCAATAACTGGAACTATATGGTTATTTACTGCAGGTGTCTTTGGTATCGGATGGATTGTGGACTTCTTTTTAATTCCAAGTATGGACGATGAGGCAGATAGGACATATTGGGATGGTCGCGTCGAATATAGTATTGCTTGGCTATTACTGCTCTTTGTAGGAGTTCTTGGTATTCACAGATTCTATATGGGAAAAATTGGAACAGGGATAATTTATATTCTGACAGGAGGGCTCTTTGGAATAGGTATCCTCTACGATCTTTGGACTTTAAATGAACAAATTAACGATGCTAATGTGACTCTTAAAAAGAGTCACATAGATTGATATGATTTCCTGGTTTGAAAACTCCGAATAGACCAGCATCTTTAATTTTGTTGCACCAGTAGTGATCTTTGTCCTTATAGGTTTTTTTAAATTTTGATTTAAAACCAAGAAAACCTACGCGAAATGGCATATCGTATTTCTCTTCAAAAATGATATCAGCGCTGTCCATATAGTCTTCTCTAAACTCTTCTAATACTTTGATGACTTTTTCTTTTACTCTTGTGGTGTAGAGATATTTGATTTCAACAGACATTGGTTTTCTAAGGCCTATTTCTTTTGAAAGCTCTAGAAATTCTTTTAGTGTTGGAATTTTTTGATCCGGATGATCTGTCAGATGTAGGGTTTGAAGTTGAGCGTACGTAAGATCATATATATGAATTAAATTCATTTTTTTCTTTATATATGAAAATCCATTTTCTTTGGAAATTTTATCTAATGCTTCTTTGTTTTGCTTTCTATTAACCATTCTTCTTAGGGTCTTATCGTGAAAGACAACAATTTCACCGTCTCTTGTTTCTTGAATATCAAATTCGAGATAGAGGAAGTCTTCTTCAAATTGCAGCTCAAGAAGTGATTGCTCAAGGGCAGCTAGAGAATTTTCAGGTAAGTGACTATAGAACTCTTTCTTTCCACCACCTGCGCGGTGTCCGAGGTTTTTTGCGTAAATATTAGTACTAATTAATAATAGAATTAAAATTATCTTCTTCACGGTAAACTCCCTTTTAGAGTTTATCGGAATTAGAAAATAAATTTTTAGGACTATACGGCTACTGCCTCACTAGGGGGAGAAAAGACAGTAGCCGAAAAAACTTTAATATTCTGATGTATATAATGTATGAATACTCTCAACTAATTTTCCAAATTGCACAGCAGAAACTTGTCCCTCTTTAGCTTCTTCTCCAAATTCAAGAGAGTCTAGAGGTTGTACCTTTGAGCAGATGTCTTTTCCTAAATCAGTAATGATCTCATTAGCAGCAAATCTTATAAACTCATCCTCAGAGTAGAGATTTGTCATCTCATGACAAGAAATGTCTTGATAGAACTCTAATGGTTTTGGAGTATTAATATTTGCAGAAGTATTTGCAAAACTCATGAGTAGGGTAGCTAATAGTAATAGCTTTTTCATAGTAGATTCCTTTAGTCAGTTATTTGTCTTAACTATAAGCAACTTCGAGGCCATTTTATTCTTTGAATTATAGGTTACTTAGAAGGGGTTTATTTAAACTCTCTATACAGGTGACTAACTTTTAATCACTTTCTTAAGATTTTCTGTCTAGAGAGTTGACGAAAACGGCTGACTAAAAATAAAATAGTTTTTCAACTTAAACTTTACATGAGGTAAGAAATGGCAAAGAAGAAAGCTGCTAAAAAAGCTGCACCAAAGAAGAAAACAACAGCAAAGAAAAAAGACATGCTCCTAGTAGGTTCTAAGACTAAGGAAGCTTTAAAAGGAAAAGGGTACAATGTATCTTCTGATACTTTAGAGGCCATGAATGAGTATGTTTACTGGCTAATTGATCAGGCCCAGAAGAAGTGTACTGCCAATGGTAGAAAAACAATTAGACCTTACGACATTCTAGCGTAAATATCATACTTTATGGAAGTAGCAATACTTCCATAAAACTTCTTTTCCAAATTCAATTTATCATTAAGTTCCTGTTTTTCATTCATATTTCAATATAGCTTATCTGCTAGAATTCCGAGTATTAAGTTATAAGGAGTTTATATGAATTTAAAACTTAGGTTAATCCTATGCTTTCTAGCCGTTGGAATAATTCCCTTCGCTATATCAAGTTATATTGCAGTAGATAAGAGTAGTGAAGCTCTTGTAAAAGAAGTTCATGAGAAAATTAAGGCGACTAAGAGCTTAAAAGTTCAGCAATTAGAAAATCTCTTTTCGAGATGGTATTCAAATGCTTACTTACTTTCCTCTTCAAGAAAATTACAAGATATTTTTGTTCAAGCAGACGAATCAGGTTGGTCCTCTGTTAAAAAATATCAATCTTATTTTGAAAGTCTTAATCTTCATTCACTCTTTGATGATATGGCCTTTGTGACAAATGAAGGAAAGATAATTGGATCAATCAACAATCAAAATATTATAACTTCAAATATGAATCAATTTGAAGGGACACCTCTCTTTAAAGCGTGGGAGAGAGCGAAGACAAGTGATTCAGATGAATCTGTTTCGTACTCCTCCCTTGAAAAGTATGCGACATATGATAATCAGTACCAATCATTTCTAGTTGTAAAGTTTGCAAAGAACTCCTCTGCAAGAGGTCGCTGGGAAGCTGGTGAAAGTATTGGAACAATTATTCTCTCTCTACCTAATTCTGAAATTGATAGAGTTGCAAATAGTCGAATTGGAATGGGAGATACAGGGGAGACCTACTTAGTTTCTAAGAAAGAAAATGGAGAAACGATTTATGCCTCTAATAGAGTTGTAAAGAATGGTCCAATTGGAGATGTAAAGACAGGTTCTACAATTTCTAAAATATTTGAAGAGAAAGAAGACTTTAATGTGACTAAAGTAGGATCAACAGGAGTTACTGAAATTGCATATGCCTCTTTCTTTAAGTTTAAAGATACTGAATTAGCAATGTTTTCAACACAATCCCAAGACGAAGCACTAACAGCCGTTGCTGACTTTAAGAAGCTTATTGGAATGCTATCAATAATCTTCTGTGTAAGTATTTTCATTATTGCCGCTGGAATTGGAAATCAAATTTCAAGACCAATACTAGCAATTAGTAATAAGCTCTTTAATAACGCTGAAGACGTCTCTAATGCTTCAAAGAAAATTGCAGGTTCTAGCTCAAGGCTTGCTTCTGCAACCACTGAGCAAGCTGCAGGTTTACAGGAGACAGTTTCTTCAGTTGATGAAATTAGTGCCATGATCGATCGAAATACTGAAGCTTCAAATGAATCGAAGAAGGCGTCAGAGGAAAGTCGACAAGTTGCTGTTGATGGAAAGCAGACTATTACTGAAATGATCGAGGCCATTAATGATATAAATGAAAGTAATTCTCAAATTACTGGAGAGATGAGTGATAGCAATAAGAGAATTGGTGATATTGTTAAACTCATTAAAGAAATTGGTGAAAAAACCAATGTAATCAACGATATCGTTTTTCAAACAAAACTTCTCTCTTTCAATGCTTCGGTTGAGGCCGCGAGAGCTGGAGAACATGGAAAGGGCTTTGCTGTGGTTGCAGAAGAAGTGGGAAATCTTGCTAATATGTCAGGTAAAGCAGCTGAAGAAATCTCAGAAATGCTAGAGGGAAGCGTGAAAACTGTTGAAGATATTATCTCTAGCACCTCTCATAAAGTAGATGGCCTTATCACTAAGGGAAGATCAACGGTAGAGAGGGGAGCAACCCTGGCGAATAAGTGTGGAGACGCGCTTGATAGAATTGTAGAAAATGTTTCAAGAGTGAACGCTCAGGTGACAGAAATTGCAAATGCTTCTGTGGAGCAGTCTCAAGGCGTTCAAGAGATAAATGTGGCCATGAAGCAATTAGATGAAGTGACTCATATGAATAATCAAATTTCAAACGAAGCAAATGAGCAGGCAGACATTCTCGAAGGACAGTCTCAGCTACTGTTTGAGGAAGTTATAAAACTTATGAGTGTTGTTAATGGTAAGAGTAAAGAAAACTCAGACTCTACTTCTGATATTTCAACTTCTAATAAAAATCATCCGGACCATCTCGATATGGCCGTATAGGTTATTTCGAAGTTTAATTGACGTGTGTTTAGTGAGTTCCTATAATAAATAGTATTAGGAGCTCACTGTGAAGAAAATAATATATATGCTTGTCTTAGTCATTACTTCTTGTTCGACTTTAAAGAAAGAATCACCTCTTTCGCAGCAGGAAGTAGAATCGAAGAGTCTGAAGTTTCCTAAGGCCTTAGTTTCATCAATTAATAATGGCGCAGTCAAAAAAGTTCAGCTCATTTATCCATTTCAAAAAATTAAAGCAAAACTCTTCTGTGCTGGTCATGAGGTCGCACTTGGTTCTCCAAAAGATGGAGTGGCCAATGTCTATATTTCGTCTTCTAGACACAAGGAGACAGGTAGTTTTTGGTGTGAGTATAGGTTTACAATTAATAAAATAGAGAAGAAGGTGGCAGTTGCAAAATTTAATATTATAGATTCAAACTATCCCCTTAGAACTCTAACGGTAGCAAAGAAGTATGCGAAGCTTAGCGATCAAGCAATAGAGAGATGGAAGAAAGAGACTGCTCATATGGATCTCGTCTATGCCGCTGCGATAACTGATAGGGCCTTGTTCACTAAACCCTTTGTAAAACCACTTAACTCTAAAATAACCGCAGTATATGGATCGAAGAGAGTCTTTAATGATATGAAACACTCTTGGCATTCTGGAGTAGATTTTAGAGCAAGACCTGGAACAAAGATACCAGCAGCTAATAGAGGAAGAGTTGTACTCGCCAGAGATCACTTCTTTACAGGTAAAACTGTTATTATTGATCACGGAATGGGGATTATGACTATGTATTGTCACCTTAGTGAATTTAAAGTCGGGGAGGGCGATATCGTTCCTCAAAGAGCAATCATTGCGTTGTCTGGAAATACTGGAAGATCAAGTGGCCCACATCTTCATTGGGGTGTAAGAGTAAATGACCACTGGATAAATGGATTTTCCCTTCTTAGTGAAGGAATCTAAATTAAAATTTTATAATGAGGTAAGTTCCAGAAAAAAGCATCAAAACTCCAAGTGAGCGATAAATATTTATTGCTTTGATTGGAAGCCCTAGTACGCCGTAATGATCAAGTACTAAACTCATTAAGAGTTGTCCTGCAATAATAAGAGAAATCCACGCTGTAGATCCAATCTTTGGAACAGCAATAATAGCAGCAAAGACAAAGCAGCTTCCTAGAAGGCCACCGGAAAGTAGCAGGGGATTAACTGTTGCCAATTGAGCAATTGGTGGAAATTTTACTGGGCCAAATAACATCAGTAGAAGAAAAACAAGAAATCCCCCTGTAAATGAAATAAACGCAGCAATAAGGGGATGACCTAGCTCTGATGAGAGTTTGGAATTAATGATGGCCTGGAATGGCACAAGTAGTCCTGCACAAATTCCGAGTATTGAAAAATAAACTTTATACATATAATTATCCTTTTATTTATTATGTCACCGTGAGCTTAGTATTGAAATACAATAGTTCTTGCTTCTAGTAAAAGTTATGAGAAAATAGATTTATAAAATTTTGGAGTTTAAATGTCTATCAATCTACTACTTCTCTCACTAATAATTGTTGCTCTATGCTTTATTTTAAAGAAGCTTTACTTTAATTCAGAGTCTATTAACCATAGAGAGAGTCTTTATGAGTTTAAAGAACAGATTGTTGAAAAACTCAATCAGGACTCCTTAAAGAAACAACAAGATCTCTACGAATTTAAAAGTGACCTCTTTAAGCAGCAACAAGAAAGCATGCTAGGACTACACAAGATTATAGAGTCTAGACTTGATTCTATTTCAAATAAGGTTCAAGAAAACCTAGAGAAAGGATTTGAAAAATCAAATGCAACTTTTCAAGGTGTGATTGAAAGGCTTGCTAAGATTGATGAAGCTCAAAAGAAGATTGAATCTCTTTCTACAAATGTTGTTTCCTTGCAAGATGTTCTCACAGACAAGAAGAGTAGAGGTATTTTTGGAGAAGTACAGCTTGGAAATTTATTGAGCACTGTTTTTGGAGAGAGAAACGAAAAAGTTTATAAAATACAGCATTTATTAAGTAATGGTAAAATTGTTGATGCGGCCCTTTTCCTTCCCGAACCAATTGGATTGATTTGTGTGGACTCGAAGTTTCCACTTGAGAATTATAAGAGGTTAGTTAGCACTTCAAATGATGAAGCCCAGCGAGCAGTCTTTGCAAAAGAGTTTGCGAAGAATGTAAAAAAGCATATTGATGATATTGCCAATAAATACATTATCACTAATGAAACTGCTGATCAGGCAATTCTCTTTCTTCCCGCTGAAGCAATCTTTGCAGAGATTCATGCCTATCACTCAGAAATTGTCGACTACGCCAATCAGAAGAAGATTTGGTTATCTTCTCCAACGACTTTTCTCGCGACGCTTACCACGGTTCAAAGTGTCCTTCTAAACCTCGAGAGGAATAAGTATATGTCTGTTATGCATGAAGAGATAAATAAGCTCGGTGATGAATTTAATCGCTACGAAGAGAGATGGAATAAGCTTGCAAAGCATCTTGGAACAGTGAGTAAAGATGTTGATGACATCCATATAACGACGGGAAAAATTAGCGGTCGCTTTCAGAAGATCATGACCGTAGACATCGAGAATAGTGAGTTTTTGGCCCAGAAGGACTAGTCTGGCCATAGATTTTAAGCTATACTGAGCGGAGTTCTAGTTAAATTTTGGAGAGTATTATGAGTTTTGAAGTATTTGTTGCGTTATGTCTCGTTGGTTGTTGGGCGATGTTCCCAATCTCATTAATGATAGCAACTAAGACTTTCGACGATGATATCATTGGCGGTGGACATCATGACCACGATCACGACGAAAAACACTAATAAATAAGAAATTCTAAATAATGTTGGCCCTCTAAATTAGTGGGCCTTTTTTATGTCTACTACTTTGAACTTAATATTTTTGCCACCAAGGCGGGGAGTATCTTGGGGTTAAAAGGCTTTGGAAGTAACATGACATTCTTGAGGCTCTTAAGCTTTATTTCATAATTATCAAGCTCTCCTGTCATCAAAAGCACTGGAGGCCCGCCAGATGAAATGATTTCATTGGTAAGCTTGATTCCATCTTTTTTCGGCATATTTAAATCAGTAATTATTAAATTGAAATTTTGATTCTTCATTTTTAGTGTCGCTTCAAGTCCATCAGCAGCTTGGACAACAATATAGCCATTGGTAGCGAGAAGATCTGCTAGCGAGTTTCTAATATTAATATCATCATCAACTACCAGTATTTGTGGTGAATCTCTATTGGTCTTAGTCATTTAAACCTCGTAAGTTTGGAATATGCAAAATATCCCATTACTTATATTCGGCTACATATGACTTCTTAAGTACTTAAAATATGACCGAGAAGTTAAATATCGTTTAATATTAGATAGTTAGATGTTTTTTTAATGAATGAGGATTCAAAAACTCAATAAGCTAGTAAGTTGTCATTTTGTCCCAAAGTGCCAACCTTTAAAGTAATTCGTTCACCCAAGAAGCAAGGTCTCTAATTTCATGAATATCAATTTCATGGGCAATTTCATATTCATGAAAAGAAATATTTAATCCCTCATCTTTTAAGCGAGTCATTTGAGACTTTACGCCATTGAAGTCAATGGCCTGATCAAAGTGTCCATGGGCCATAAATATAGGAGTGGTTGAATGAATGTCCTTAACTTGAACTTCCATTTTATCAAGATAGATTCTAGGACTTAGGCAAACGACTCCTGCAAATTTTCTCTTCCAACTAAGAAAACTGTGTAAGGAAATACATCCTCCCTGAGAGAAGCCACAGAGAATAATATCTTCGTCAGAGTAACCTTTTTGGTTTAGTTCATTTACTAGTAATTCTAATTTATCAATAGAGTTTCTAATTCCGTCTCTAGGTTCACCCGGTGGAATGTCATACCAGGAAAATCCAAAGTAGTAAGGAGTGGGGGCATTGATTAATAAGTAGTCTAAGCAAGTAACATTTACTTCAAGAGCAAAGTCTTTATAAGAGGCTTTATGATCACCAAGGCCATGCATGACAATCATTATTTTAGTTGAACGTTTTGGTCCGTTAAACTTGGCAGGCAAAAATGTACTTTCAAAGAATTTAGAAGAAATCATATTTAGTTTTGTACCAATTAAGGCGAAGAGAGACAAGTCACAGGGGATAGGACACTGTTGCCTCGTAGCGTTAGAAACTAATTTTAGTTATAATTAATATGTATCCGTTTTATTAGGATCAATACAATCATGGAGGTACTAAGTGTACGAATTACTAAAAGCTGAATGGAGAGAAGAACCTGTAAAATCTTTAAGAAAAGAAGGTTATGTTCCAGGTGTAGTATATGGAAAAGGAATGGAGTCAGTGAACTTTAAAGTTCCATCTATTGCTATCAATAAGTTCCTACATCATTCAGGAAAAGTTTTTGAAGTAGAAGTTGCAGGAAGAGGGAAGCATCTTGTTTCACTTGATAATGTTCAATGGGATCATATGGGAGATAGAATGCTTCACGTATCTTTCCACAAAATTTCTGCTAATGAGAAAACTACAGTAACATTACCAATTCATTTTGAAGGTGAAGCTGCAGGTAAGAAAGAAGGTGGAATGGTTCAACACGTATTACACGAAGTTGAAGTAACTGGTCTTCCAGGTGATATGCCAGAATTTATTTCTGTAGATATTTCTACTCTAGGTATTCACGGACATTTTGCTCTTAAAGATATTCCTTGTCCAAAGGGACTTACATGGGCACAAGGTGAGGAAACAAACGTAGTTTCTTGTCACCCTCCAAAAGTAGAAGTAGTTGCTGAAGAAACTACTGATGTAACAGCTGAGGTTGTTGCAGAAGTTGAGTCGGAAGATCAAGAAGCCGCTTAATCAAATTTTAAATTTTATAATTGGGCCCAAGTTTTCTATACTTGGGCCTATTTTATTTCTCTCCTTAAATATTTCCGCAAATTTAATTAATAAGAAAGTCACTGGCTTTAGTTGGGTCTCTGATCCTGAGAAATCTTATCGTGGAAATTGTTATGAATATGATCTTGAAACTGGTGGTCAGAAATTTCAAGCAGTAGCAAAGAAGAGTAAGTGCAGACCTGAAAAGACTGAAACCCTTTGGGTACCAAGTGAAGAGGGTGTTAGCGGAAAGTGCTATGAAGTTGACTCTGAAACTAAGGGAGAAAAATTTGTTATACCATCTTCTGCTAGTAATTGTGTCACAAAAGAAGTTAGTTACTCTTGGGCGCTTGTATCGGAGACTTCAGGAGAGTGTTATCAGATTGACGGAAACTTAAAAAGAAAAGTGAGTAAAGACAATTGCGCTCCTAAGAAAGTTAGTCACCACTGGGTACCAAGAGCAAGTGATTGGGGTGGAAAGTGTTTTGCAATAGATTCTTTGCAAGGACCAGCAGGGTATATAGAAAGTGTGAGTGTTGAAAACTGTAAACCTAGTGAAACTTCTTATACGCTTCATATGAAGAGAGAAGGAGAACAGGGCTATTGCTATGAAGTTGATTTAAAGAATGGACCTAAAGGCTATTCAAGAAGAGTTAGCAGGTCTAATTGTTTTAATTCAGCGGCTCCTAATTATATGTGGAAGAGTGATGAGAGTGGAGTTGACGGTGAATGTTTGGAAGTCAGAAGTTCTATCAATGAGAAAGTATCTTCTCGAAAAGTTGATTTCAAGAAATGTATTAATTTTAAGACGAAGAACTTCTTTAAAAGGACGTCTAGCTTTGGAGGTTCCTGTCTACTGGTAGACGAATTAACTGGTGGACAGAGGTTTGCCAAAGTCATTACGACTAGTAGTTGTCGAGAAGAAGTTGAAGATTTTCAATATTCTCTTCTTCCAAATCAATATGGAAATCCTATTTGTGTAGAGAGTGACTTAAAAACAAATGGTAATTTATATGTAGGAAAAGTTTCTTTAAGTAAGTGTGAGGATACGGGAGCGAAGCCAAAGTGGGTCTTAGAAGACGATGGTTGGAGCGGAAAGTGTGTGGAGATGAGAACTTTAGGAAGTAATGTCAGAGAGAGATCTATTCGTAAAGAAAAGTGTAGGACCGCGAAGACGAAGTTTATTTGGCACAATTTTAAGAAGCTAGATGGAAAATGTTTTGAAGTCGACGTAGAGAAAGGAAATGATGGTTTTGTTATTGAAGCTCCTCTAAAGAAGTGTGCTCCAAAATTTTTAAAGTATATTTTTCACCGAGAAAAAGGAAAGAATGCCGGTCACTGCTATCTTGTCGATAGAGAAACGTCCGGCGAAAAATTTAATAAACCTATTAGTAGTAAGAAGTGTAAGAGAAACTTAATCAAAGCTCCTCTCTAGTTAATGCCGAAAGATTCCAGTAGAGCCGTTTTATTATAAAGATAGAGTTCTGTTAGGTAGGCAGATCTTTTCTCTAAATAAATATCTGAGTGAGGAATAACTGGATTCATCACAGATGTTTTATAGGTCTTATTACTACTTGTCGTGACAATTTCTTCATCGTGATCTCTTCCAAGTCTACAATGTCCAAGTTCATGGAAGATCATGATTTCTCTTTGTGTCTTATCTGTTGATTCCCACCAACTCTTCTTAATGAGAATTTCCTTTGTTCCATCACTATAGGTATTACAAACTCCATCAAATTCATCTTTTGTTGTGTCTCCAAAATTTATAGGGATGTCTCCAACTTTAAAATTTGGTTCTGATAAATTCTTCGCGGCTTCTTTTTCAAAGGCAGTGATATAGGAAGAGAAAGCATTTGCACTTACTGCATATTGCTTAGTTCCCTCAAGATATTGAGTGTGTTTCTTGTTCTTCTGAGCACCACAGCTCGTAAAGAACGCCAGAAGTAGTAGTAGCGATACTAGTCTCATTCTTATTCCCCTAAATGATTTAATACAGATATAAGAGCAAAATATATACCAAAAAAATATTCTGTATTATCAGTGGTTTGCGTTTATTAAAAGTGTCTAAAATTTAGACATGGTGGAAAAGTTATACAGAGGTATAATGGTTTTATTGAGTATGAGGGAGAGTTTAATGAAGACAATAGATGAGTGGTTGAGTGAATACGGCGAGAGCCATAGAAATAAAACGAATCAGGTCATTCACAAAGTCTGTGTTCCCGCTATAGAGTTTTCACTACTCGGTATCCTATGGTTAATACCAACACCATCATCTTTTTGGAGTATTCCTTACTTGAATTGGGCCACTCTCTTTTGTGCTTTTGCTCTATTATTCTATTTATCATTAAAAAGTGCACGCTACTTTATAGGCTCTGTTCTAATGCTTATTCCAATGCTCGTGGTGATTAATTATCTTCGAGTAAACTTTGGTGGAATAATTATTTACGGCTTTGTTGGACTCTTTATTATTTCCTGGGTGGGGCAGTTTATAGGCCATAGAATTGAAGGGAAGAAGCCCTCTTTTTTAAAGGACCTATTCTTTCTTTTAATAGGTCCTCTGTGGGTATTAAGATCTCTCTACCGAAAAATAGGAATTAAGACCACTTAATGACACTCTCTACAACACCGTAGATTCCCTGTTGAACAAGATGAAGTTTGTTATCATCGAACATATAGGCGGGAGTTGTGGCAATTTTATTTTCTATGTCTAAGTGAAATTCAGATTCAGTACAATTAATGTGCTTGGCGCCAGTTTTTTCAATCTCCGCAGCAGTTCCTTCATCTGTTCCAATAGTTACTTCAATTGAATGTTCTCCAAGAACAAGGGAGACTAATGCTGGTGCAATACAAATGGCACCAATAGGCTTCTTGGCCGCAAAGAAGTCCGTAATAATTCCGCTTATGATAGAGTTGGCCTTAGCTCCAGAGCCTTTGAAAGCGAAGTCACATAAATTCTTTGCAACACCAAAGCCTCCGGGGATCAATAATCCAGAGAACTCTCTAGAGTCTAAATCTTTAAGAGGAGAAATTTTTCCTCGAGCTATTCTTGCCGCTTCTTCTAGAATATTTCTCTCTTGTTTAACTTCTGATCCTTCTAGATGATTAATAGTATGAAATTGTTTTTCATTTGGTGCAAAAATTTCGTAAGAAGCACCATGAGTATCTAGCGCGAGTAGAGTGAGAACTGCCTCTCTAATTTCTGCTCCATCTAAGTAACCACACCCTGATAGAATAACTGCATATTTCTTACTCATGACTATCTCCTTTTTGAAATATTTGATCATAAATGACTTGGCCTCTCTCTAAGTACTTTCTTTCAAAGTGAGTTCTTCCAATATGTCCTGATTGATTATCTAGTATTTTATTCTGAATGTTCTGAAGTTTCCAGATATTCGTCATAAAGTCTAAGCATTCTTCAGCGTAGAACTTCTCATTTGTCGCAAAGTGAATCGTCCCTCCTGGATTTAAGCATTCAATAACTCTTTCCATAAAAGGCATGGCGTGAAATCTCTTATTTTGCTGAGAAGGTTTAGGGTTAGGGTTTGGAAATAAGAAGAAGAACCTAGATACAGACTCTTTAGGCAATAGGTGAGTTACCCATGATATTCCGTTTTCATGAATAGGGAGGAGGTTACTAGGAGAGTTATGTTTTTCATATCTTCTTTCAAATTTCTTAAATTTCTCTGTTGTATGTTCAATAGCAACTAGAAATCTTTCTGGGTTTTTAATTGCGTATTGAATTGGGTGAAGTCCGACTCCACATCCAATCTCTATATCAAGAGGAAGATGGGGAAGTTCAAAATGATTTAATTTAGGACTAGGGATATTAGTTGTATTAAAATTTCTCATAGTAATTTTTATCATATTTCTCTTAGGGATAAAATAAACTCGTGCTATAAATATTAAAATGAAAGACGTCTACTTGTACGGGCTTGGGGCAAATTTAACGTTTGCTATAGGCTCTCAAATTTTTACAATTTATTCGAGGCAAATTTCCTCTAGTTGGATGAATTGTTTTAAGGCAATAGTTGGGGCCTTGGCCTTTGGCCTATTCGTCTCATTCTTTGGCGTTTGGCATGAGATTTCTCCTAAATACTTTTCGCTCTTCTTTCTCTCTGGATTTATGGGGCTCGGTATTGGAGATATATTTCTATTAAAAGCATTTTCATTAATGGGACCTGGAAGAACTCTCATGATCTTTGGGTTTCAACCACTTCTTATTGGTGTCCTGAGCTACTTTGTCTTTGATCAGGCCCTTGATCCAAAGAAATTTCTAGCAATTTTCTTCTGTATTCTCTGTCTGGCAACCTTCTCTCTTGAGTCATTTAAGAAGTCGGGCTCCTGGGATATGAAGGCCATTTCAATTGCCTTCATAGGAGTTCTACTTGATGGGGTAGGAGTCATCATTACTCGCTATAGTTTTGATTTTAACCCAAACCTCACTGCAATGGAGGGGAATTTTCATAGGTGTCTTGGAGCAATCTTCGCTTTTATACTTCTCTCTTATTGGAAGCCTTTTAAATTCTTTGCAAAATGGAAAGAACAAGACTTTAAAGCAAAAGGAATACTTATTTTTGGAAGCCTAATGGGGACTTTTCTAAGTCTTGCTCTCTATCTAAAGGCGATCCAAACGGCTCATCTAGCAACTCTTTCAGGTATTGCTATTACTGGGACGATTTTTTCAAGTTTACTTGAGTGTATTGTGGATAAGAAGTGGCCGAGCCGTTACTTACTAATAGCGTTTATGTTCTTTCTTGGCGGAATGTATATACTGAGTCAGTAATCAATCCTTCCAAAAATCAATATGATAATCAAAGCGACATTCGGCCTTCACTCTTTGTAAGTAGTCATGAACGGCTTTAGGAAATTGATACTCTGGAAAGATATACATACCCCAAATATGTGAGGCAATCATAATGTCAAAGATAGTTAAAGAATCACTCTTATAGAATTTTTCAATTTGTGGAATCAGAGCTTCTAAATTCTTACTAAAGTTCTCTAGAAATTGAGCTTTGTTTTGAATTAATTTATTAAAGGAGCCACGTTTTAATTCCTTCTTCTGTTGAAAGTAAGCTCTTGAAGTATTATCAAACTCAGGAGTCCAGATCCAATAGGGCATACAAAGGGAGTGGACGTCGTTACCAAGCTTAGATAGTAAATCTTCAACAGACTTTCTCTCTTCTGACTGAAGTTTTTCCATTTGAAGAATATTGCGCTCGTCTATCTTCTCTATAATCTCCAAGCTTTCATTAGAGCTGAGAGTGTCCTTAAATGTAAAAATAGGAAGCATTTTTACGCCTGTTAACTTCTTTGGAGTTTCCTCATCGTTATATGGAAGGACTATTGAGTCAAATTCTATATTAAGAAGACCAAGGGCCATTCTTACTCTAATGCAAAATGGGCAGTGAACGTAGTGATATAATTTCATAGCTTAACTTTAGAACACGAAAGAAAGGCAGGCAAATATAAAATAACTATTAACATAGTGAGGCAAAATCCTTAGAATATTTATATAAGGAGTATTTTGTGTCACTTAAACTAATTAGTACTGATAGAAGGTTTTCACCACTTTTTTGGACAATGTTCTTAGGTGCTTTAAACGACAATTTCTTTAAGAATGCTCTTGTCATAATTATCGCTTATAAAAGTATTTCTCTTATGGGACTTAGTTCTCAGTCTCTTGTGGCACTTGCTGGAGGGATTTTTATCCTTCCTTTTTTCTTATTTTCGGCCACTGCAGGGCAATTGTCAGATAAGCTTTCAAAGTCAAAACTTGTAAAATACACAAAAGTTACAGAGTTTCTAATAATGCTAGTGGCCGGTCTTGGGTTCTATACCAGCAATTTCTATATCCTATTAATTACTCTCTTTCTCATGGGCACACAGTCTAGTTTCTTTGGTCCACTTAAGTATGGAATTATTCCCCAACTCTTAAAGCGAGAGGAGTTAGTTTCTGGAAATGCGGTTATTGGAGGAGGAACTTTCTTAGCGATCCTCATTGGGACAATTATTGGAGGACTAGCTGTTACGAGTGAGAGCAATTCTATCGTAATTGCTATTGGTATTATTTCTGTCGCTGCTATTGGATTTATGACATCACTCTTTATGCCAGCTGTTGAAGCAGTAGATGATAAGGTTAAGCCTGATTATACATTTTTTAAGCCAACTCTAGAGATCATAAAAATTACGATGAAGGATAAGAAGATCTTTCATACTTGCATGGGGATTTCATGGTTTTGGTTTCTAGGTGCGGCGATACTTTCTCTTCTTCCAAATCTTTGCAAAGATATTTTCAATAGCTCTGAGCAGGTCGGAACTCTCTTTCTCGCATCATTTACAATTGGAATGGGAATAGGTTCATTTCTAGCAGAAAAGCTTTCACAGAAAAGGCCAGAGATGGGAATGGTTCCACTTGCCGCTCTTGGAATGAGTATATTCTTAGTTGATATGTCTTACTCTGCAATGAATTTCAGCTATTCAACGTCTTCAGACTTATTTAATATTTCTGAATTCTTTAACCATGAATATTCATTGAGAGCTCTTTTAGATCTATTCATAGTTTCTATTTTTGGTGGAATGTTTATTATTCCTCAATTCACTTTCTTGCAGGATTACGCTCCTAGAAATATTTTATCGAGAATCATTGCTGGAAATAATATCTGGAACGCAATTTTCATGGTCTCTGCTGCTGTTTGTATTATGGTCTTATCCGGAAAAGGTATCTCTATACCTTGGATATTCTTCATCTTAGCAGTTGGAAACTTTCTATACTTCTTTTACATTTATTTTCAAAACTCTGCCGTTACACTTAGATTTATCTTTTGGATGATGTCTAAGTTCTTCTACTCAGTGAAAATTGAAGGAAGAGAGCATATTCCTGACCGTGGAGCAGTTGTCATTGCTTCAAATCATGTGAGTTTTGTAGATTGGATTATGGTGATGGCCGCATGCCCACGTCCTGTTCGCTTTGTGATAGATCATGTTTACTATTATAGAACCGGATTTACTTTTTGGTTAAAACAGGCGCATTTGATTCCAATTGCAACAAAGAAAGATGACCCTGAAATGCTAGTAAACGCATTTAAAGAAATTGAAAATGGTCTTACGAATGGTGATGTTATTGGATTATTTCCGGAAGGATGGATAACAAGAGATGGGAAGCTCAGAAAATTTCAACCAGGAATTAAGAAAATTGTCTCAATGCAACCAACTGTTGTTATTCCAATGGTAATTGATGGTCTATGGGGTTCGTTCTTCTCTTTTGAGGGGAAGGGAGTCTTAAAAGGTTTTAAATTTTCGAAGAGAGATGTTACTTTGAAAATTCTCCCGCCAGTAACCTCGGAAGAATTTGATTTTAAAGAATTAGAAAATATATTTAGAAAGGAATTGAATCAATGAAGTATGTGAAAGAGGGAAATTTAATTTTTGTAGTAATTGATAAAGGGGAAGACCTATTTGAGTCTCTCTACGAAGTTCAAAAGCAAGACGGTTTTCTAGGAGCACAGGTTTCAGCTATTGGAGCTTTAAAGAATGTCGAAATTGGCTTCTTTCATTGCAGTGAAAAATCTTATGATAGAACCTTTATAGAAAATGAAAAAGAGTTATTGGCCCTTAATGGAAACTTCACTTTCAATGAGGGAAAACCATTCTTTCACTTACATACTATTCTTGGAAATGAAGATTTCTCAACGAGTGGTGGACACTTATTTAGTGCTGAAGTTGCTGTGACTTGTGAGGTTTACTTACAAGTACATAATATGAGAATTGAAAGAAGGCCTAACGCAGATATTGGATTAAACCTCTGTGAACTCTGCTAAGAAGAGGGCAATAATTGTAGATTTAGATGGAACGCTCGCAAATTGCGACCATAGGGTTCATCATGTAGAAAAGACTCCGAAGGACTGGGTGGCCTTTAACCGGGATATGGGCCTTGATGAGATAAACTCTTGGTGCGCCGAGTTGGTCGCTGCAATGGAGGAAAAGGGGTTTAAAATTCTTCTCCTGACAGGAAGAGGCGAAGAGAGCCGTAATCAAACAGAAGAGTGGCTTGAAAAGTATCAAGTACCTTATACAGAGCTTTATATGCGCAAAGCGCAAGATTCGCGAGAAGACTCAGAGATCAAGAGAGAGATTTTTTTAGATTTTATTAGACCTGAATATGAGACATTGTTTGTTGTAGAAGATAGACTTAGTGTAGTAGAAATGTGGCGAAAGTTAAATATTACTTGTCTCCAATGTGATTGGGGCAATTTCTAAAGAGAAAATTGATGATTCCTCGAATGCAAATAGTTAAAGAAAACAATGAAATCATTTTACTTGGTGACTTCTTTGACGGTGGAATGGATCTAGATGAAGTAAGAGAGTATTTTTCAAATTGGTTAGAAAGTTATCCTCAGGCCAATATGGAAGAAACAAAACTCTTCTATACAAGTAAAGACGGTAAGAAAGAAGAATTTAAATTACAGTAATAGAATAGCTAACCAAGGAAGGTTTATGAAATTAATGATTGGCGTCCTTGCCATTTGTCTTCTCACATTTTCGTGTAACAAAGAAGAGAAGAAAGAAAATTCAAACCCAGATGAGAGATTTGTCTTTGGAAAAGAAATCGCTAAAGAGCGTGTTCTTGGAGAAGGTGAGTTTAAAGTCGCAAAAGATATGTGTCTCTCTCTTCAAAAGAAAAGAGAGTTCTTCGAAACAAGAGGGGATAGAGAATTGAGTTTTATTTTCTCTCTATCTGATAAGTCTTGTCAAAGTGACACATACTCAAGTGAAAGAGATTATAGTGTTAACTTACGAGTCCCAAGAGTTGGTGAGTTAACTTTTGAAGGGCCAAGAGGAACAAGTTTCACGGAAGATATTCTTTCTGATATTCATCCAAGCTTGGAATCAATTTGTAGCAATGTTCTTAATGATATTAATGTAACAAATATTCAAACGAGCGGAACTATAAAATATCAATATAGATTCTTAAGTTCTACTAATGGATCAATTTTAGAAATTGGAAAGTTTGCTCAAAATACAGCAGGTGCTTATATGCCTACATTTATTGAGACTTTCTCTGTCTTTTCTAGTGTCGCAGGAGCAAGAGAGGGGATGGTTCAAAATAGAATCCGAGTTACTTCTTGTTCTAACGGAAGTGCTCAGAGCTCACGTCAGATTTTAAAGTAAGCGTTCTTTGTAAGCCGTGTTTCTCACGGCTTATTTCTTCTTCCCTAGAGCTTTCATATAAAACACTTATTAATAATGTTAAGGCCAAAATTAGATAGGGAGCAGTCTCTACTAATTTTAACTTCCAGTTATCCTTCATTAACCATCCTTGGTTAAAGGTCCCTATCACCATTAAAGCAAAACGTAGGCCAATATTTTCAAACATTTCGTATGAATTTCTGGGTCACTTAGACACTAGCTGTCCCAATAAGTCACCGATGTAAATACTCTGTGAACTTTTGTCAGGTTTAATACGACCCTATTGTCTCTTTAATTTCTGCTAGATAGAAATTAATACGGAGGATATTCTATGAAGTATTTATTTTATTCAATTTTGGTTTTAGTGGTGAGTGGAAGAGTTTATGCTAAGGAAAAAATTAAGAGTGAGTTTATTTGGATAGAGTCGGGGGAAGTTGAACCATCAGACTTTGGCACATTCTCTCTTAGAAATAAAAATGGAAATACTTTTATATTGTATTGCTCTGATAATCCTTTTTATAGAAATAAGCACTCTTATATTGAGTATGAAAACTTCTATGGAATTCATGTAAAAGACTTCCTCTTTAAAGATGATCTAACTTGTCACTTCTTTAAGAATTTTCTAAATGCCACTTTTCCTGCAATTGGTGAGCGTACTAAGGTAAAAATAAAATTAAATAGAAAGACTGGTTTTATTGAAAAAGTACTACTTCCTGAGCTCGATATGTTGGAGAATGGGGACAATTACTATCAAGGAAGTTCAGAGAGAGAACTCGCTAATATATAGTTGTTGGCACTGTAGTGAATGAAGTCCATAATATCTTATGGACTTTTCTCTAAAGAAAAATATTTCTAAAATATTTGCGTTTAATAGTGCATGGATGTTTTTAATTATCCTTCCTATTATTGTTCCATACTATAGGTCTAAGGGACTTTCCATGCAGGAAGTCTTTGAGCTACAGTCATTCTTTTCTCTAATTGTTCTACTCTTTGAATTGCCGTCAGGTTATGTGGCAGATCTAATTGGAAGAAAGAATACTTTAATTGCTGCAAGTCTCTTTCACGCAGTAGGTTTCACTCTTCTTCCAAGCTTTGATACTTTTTGGGGATTAATTTTTATTCAATTACTTCTAGGTATTGGAGTTTCATTATTTTCAGGAACAGATATTTCAATTATCTATGATTCTCTTCATGCAATCAAAGATAAATTCTTTAAACCAAATGAAGCAAAGTTAATTGGAAAGAAAATATTCTACTCCCAAACTTCAGAAGCAATTGCGGCCCTTGTTGGTGGGGCCCTTGTCATGAGTAATTTAGAGACTCCAGTGAAAGTGCAGGCATTTATTTGCTGGCTACCATTTCTTATTTCTCTAACAGTCATCGAGCCACCTAGGGAGAAGATGAGTAAGAGCAGGCACGGGGATAATTGGCGAGATATTATTTCAAAACTATTCAAGAGTGGACTACTCATAAAATTTATCGTTTTTAATAATATAATTTATAGTGCTTCAACTTTACTTGCTGTTTGGACCTTTCAAGATTATTGGAAGGAACTTGGCATAGACTATCAGTACTTCGGCTATCTGTGGTGTTTGACAAATTTCCTTGTGGGGATTGTTGCTCGCTTTGCCCATGATTTTGAGAAGAGAGTTGGAAGTGTAAATATACTCATTCTTATTGGGATTTTACCTGTTATCGGTTTCTTTGGAATGGGTAAGTTTGGTGGAACTCTTGGTGTCCTCTTCTGCTTTTCTTTTCAGCTCTGTAGAGGGCTTAATCAAGTGATTCTAAAAGATGCGCTAAATGCTAGGGTAGGCTCTGAGATGAGAGCTACTGTGAATAGTATTATTGGTCTTGGAATGAGAATAGTTTTCATCCTCTTTGGTCCAATTCTTGGGTGGTTAATAGATAATAAAGGTTACGAGGTGAGCTTAACTTTCTTTGGTTATCTCTTTATCATTTGCTTCTTTATTTTTCTTCTACCATTGATCAAACTTAGAAAAGAATTTAGGCAATAAAAAAGGCCCCGAAGGGCCTACTATCTAAAATGAAAGACAAGCTTCAATAATATGATTCTCTGAAAGACCATGTAGTTCATAGAGTTCATCGGCCATATAAGCAGATTGTCCGAATTTTCCATGGTTTGCTAGAGACTTAACTCTAAATTTTACATCATTCATTGCAAGCTCATGAACAAGCATTGATCCCATCCCACCAATCAGTTGATGATCTTCAACAGTAACAAGGTTTCCATTTGTATTAGAAAGAGCAGTCTTAAATGTTTCAAGGTCAACTTTATTTGCAAAAGGATTATTGATAACAGTTGCTGACTTTCCTTTCTTAGCAAGCTCTGCCGCTGCATTTAATGCTTTTTGAACAAGTGGCCCATTTGTCACAATAGTAACATCGGAACCTTCAAGAAGGACTTGCGCTTTTCCCCATTCATAAGAGAGAGACTCTTTATAATACTCTGGGTGATTTTCTCTACCAAAGTAGAAGAGGACAGAATCAGCAACTCTTCCTGCTTCTCTTTCTCTTTTAATATTTTCAATGGCCGTGCTCATATAGCTCTTAGCTTCACTTGAACAAGAACAAACGACAGTCGTTACATGTGGAATTGACGAAGTTGCTGCAAGATAAGTTGTCGCTTGATGAGAAGCCCCATCTGCTGCATCTTGAAAGCCTGCGTGACTAAAGAGTCCAATAATTGGTGCTTGTGATAGAGAGGACATAATTAATGGAAGATTTCCTTTAGTTATCGCAAATTGAGCAAATGTATCGACAATAGGAATAAGACCTTGCTTAGAAAGCCCTACCGCAGTGTTGATCATATTTGATTCAGCGATTCCAACGTCTACGAAATTTTCTGGATAAGCTTTTTGAAAGTCGTTAATACCAGTAGAACCTTGAAGATCTGATGAAACAGAGAATACTGGAAGACCTTTTTCTACTGCTTCAATGGCCGCTCTCGCAAAACCTGGCTGCACCTTTTCACTCTTTACAGAGCTAGTCGTAGAACTCTCTTTAGGAGCTGGTTTACTCGCAAGAATTTCTTCTGCCCACTCTGAAAACTCAGCAGGAGTATTGTCTTCAAAGATTTCATCTAAGAAAGCGGTAAGTTTTTCGTCGTAAGCTTTTAAAGGGAATCCATGTCCTCCAGAGGCACTCTCTTCAGTGGACTTTACACCAAAGCCCTTAACTGTCTTGACTAATACACAGACAGGCTTCTTTGGATTCTTCTTCGCTTCTAAGATTGCAGCCTCTAAAGTATTATGAACTTTTTGAAGATCATTTCCATTCTCTTCATGAATAACATTCCAACCAAGAGTAGCTAGTGAATTAAATGTTGGCTCCATAGAAAAGGAATCAGCTTCGATTCTCCCTGAGAGCTTTGTATTGTTATCTGAAATTATAAGAACAAATGGATTCATCTTTCCTTTTGAAGCAAGTCCTGGAATTGCTGCGAAACTTTCCTTTGTTTCACCTTCCATACTTCCACCATCACTAAGGACACATAGAGTTGTTCTCTCATTTCCAATGAGTTTGTCCGCTAGGGCAAGACCTTGGGCCTGAGGAACTCCTGAGCCAAGAGGACCATTTGAAAGATAGACGCCTTCAGGGTTTAAGTGAGCTTCACCGTGGCCTGTTAATTTACTTTCAATTGATCTAAACTTTCTTAGGTCTTCAAATGTTAAATTATCAAAGCCGTAATTTGCTCTAAGTGCATAAATACCGTTTTCAGCATGGCCGGCATCGTTTACAAAATTATAATCTTCAAACCAATTTCTCTTTTTATTGCTAAACATGATTGCATGTAGGGAGGAAGACATTTCTGCAAATGCAGCAGGTCCACCCCAGTGACAAGCAGCTCCGCCAATGACTGCGTGCTGATTCATTAATGCTACTAGGCCTCTCGTTACTTTAGGACAACCGAGAGTCATCTCACTTCCGTCAATTGACTTTATAGTTGTTGAATATTTTGGATCGTTCTTTGGTGTTTGCGCTAATTTATTCTCTAAATTAAGAGGTTTCATCTATGGTTCTCCGATTGAAGATGTTTTTATGGGTAAAGGGTATTCTCTTTTTGATAAAGTGTTAAGGCTTAGATGTTGCTTACTGCGATAAAGTGTTGAATTAAGTTGTCATTGATATCAGTGAGTTAAGTTGGCACTCTAAGTATTTGTTTCTAGGCATATGTAAGAGATCTTATTGAATCGAAAATTATGATGGTAATAAGAGATGTTTCATAAGTGTCTTAAATTAAAGAGTTGTAAAGAAAAAGTTAATTTTTGCTTAGTTTTTAATGCGTAGTGGCGATAAGATAGAGAGTAAGAAGTATTCTTTGAGTGGGAGGACTTTAGAATGTGTGATGTTTGTAAGGCCGAAGGGCTTGATGCTGAATTTAGAAATGGCGAAAGATTTCGTATCTCAGCATCTAAATTATATCGCGTTTTTAAAGGACAAACCGCTGTGATAAAAGTCTGTCCACTCCATGACATTCAACTCTTTATGTTAGGTGAACAAAAATTTCTCTTAGAGAATTTAGGTTTTTTAAAACATCTTAATCAACATAGAAGAAACTTCGTATCAAAGAGTTTCTAGCCGAAGTAAGCGTCTCAATTTATACTATGTAGATTGGAGACGCTATGGAAAATCAAAGTTCATTTATTAATGGGAAATTCTCAAAAAGTTCAGTAGATAAACTCATCGTTAAGGATAAGTTTACTCTAAAAGAGATCGCTCAGATTTCTCTTGCTACTAATGATGATGTAGAAGAATCTATTGTATCTAGTGAAAAAGCTTTTCAGAAATTTTCAAAGTATTCTTCTGGACAGAGGTATGAATTATTAGAAAACTTCTTTCAAATTTTTAAATCTAACGAAAAGAAATTAATCAATTTAATCGTTCAAGAAGCTGGAAAGCCAATTTCTTATGCACGAAGTGAATTTTCTCGCTGCGTGGAAACACTTCGGTTCGCGCTTGAAGAGACGAGGAGAGTTGGGGGCGAGGTCGTACCAATGAACTTCGGTCCTTCTACAGGAAGGCAAGCATTCACTTCTAAGTTTCCAATTGGCCCAGTGATTGCGATTTCTCCATTTAACTTTCCTCTTAATTTAGCTCTTCATAAAATTGCTCCAGCTTTGGCCTCGGGATGCACAATTGTTTTAAAGCCTTCTCCTTACACTCCCTTAACGAGTTTACTACTTGGAGAGATGGCCATTGAAGCAGGTTATCCAAATGGGGTGTTGAATATTATTATTTGTAGTAATGAAAGCAGTGAAGTGTTGGTTAGAGATGAGAGATTTAAACTTCTATCTTTTACTGGGAGTCCTAAGGTTGGTTGGTATTTAAAAAGTATTGCAGGAAAGAAGAAAGTTGTTCTAGAACTTGGTGGTAATGCTTCCGTAATTGTTGATGAGACTTGCAATATTCAAGAAGTAGCAAAGTCTATTGCAATGGGAGCTTTTCTCTACGCAGGTCAAATTTGTATATCGACACAGAGAGTTTTTATTGCAGAGAATAAGTATGAAGAGTTTAAGAAATGCTTAGTAGAAGAAACTTCTAAGTTAGTTAGTGGTGATCCGCGGCTAGAGGAAACAATTGTTGGACCAATTATTGACCGCGTACATATTGAAAGAATTCTATCCTGGCTATCTGAAGCAAAGAAAAGAGGAGCAAGTATTCTTATAGGCGGAGAGCTTAAGAGTGAAAGTTCTCAAATTCTGACTCCTGCAATAATAGAAAAGTATCAGCATGATGATCTTATTAATTGTGAAGAGATCTTTGGCCCAGTAGTTCTTATTAAGCCTTTCTCATCAGACGCTGAAGCCATTGAGCTTGTAAATGATTCGCGCTTTGGGTTACAGGCGGGTGTCTTCTCTAATCGTTTGGACTTTATTAAGAAATGCTTTTTAGAAATTGAAGTTGGTGGAGTTATTGTGAATTCTATTCCTGGATTTAGAGTTGATCATATGCCTTATGGGGGAGTAAAGGACTCTGGACTTGGGCGAGAGGGGATTAAATACGCTATTGCTGATATGACAGAAGAGAGGCTTCTCGTTTTTTAACTATCTCGTGAGCACAATATTCCAGTCTATAATATTATATTTCTTTAAAAGTATCTGCAGCTTTCCACTTTTTCGGTACTGCTCTACAAATTTATTTAAGTCCTTTTCAATAATAGATTGAATAGGAAGTGACTTACTACTTACAAATTTTAGAGGATTATAGCCCGATATTGATGTAGGTGTTAAAACCACTTTGTTTTTCTTGGCGCTCTTTGAATAGAAATACTTTAAAACATTATAGTCATCAATGGCGTAGTCAGCTCTTCCAAGAGCAACTAAATCGATGAGTCTATCGTGGATGCGAGAACCCGTGATAAGTTGTATTGAAGAGGAATCTTTATTCAATTTACCAACTTCATTGTAAATTATCTCTGAAGCTTTACTTCCTGGAGTTAGAAAAAGGATTTTATCTTTTAAGTCAATGAAGTCCAAGACTACTGGGTTCGTTCCAGTTCTTGAAACTATACCCGCAGAACTTACTCCAAGAGTTACGTCGTAAATAATAAAGTTAGAATGATTTCTCACATCAAGAGAAGTGAAGAGGGCAAGATCACTTACACCACTTTTTAAATTATCGTAGAGACGAGCATAGGGAGTTGTTTCAAATTTTACTTTTATGCCATGTTTTTTAAAGAATAGGTCGAGTAGGTCTACGATATAGCCTTTCTTATGATTTTCTTCAGTACAGTAATAGGGGCATGAGGAAGAGAGCGCAATTTTATAAGTTCTCTTCGCACTTACATTGAAGCTCAAAAATAAATAGAGGAATATAAGAGCAAGTGCCTTGGCCATTAGTCTATTCTCTGTACTTTGTTATTCCACTTATTTTTATTCCATGGAAGAGAAATTCTTTTGGGGATGTTGTCTTCCCATCCTGTGAAATACTTAAGAGTTGTAGCGGTTACCGGGAAAGTTGGAATGAGCATTCGCTTTGCTATTTTCTTTCCTTTTAAGAAATCATATCCGGCCTGCATACTCTCTCTTCCTATTTGTGAACAAAATTGAGCACTGTTAATGACTGTTAAATTATTCTTTAAAATATTTTGAATAGAGACGGGGTCTCCGTCAATTGTCGCTACCTTTATTTCATTTCTCTTGGCCTTACTTAGCACTTCAACAATAGGAAGACCTCCACCATCATTAATTGTAAAAACCACATCGATACTTTTTTCCTTAGGGAAGTCTTTTAGAATTTCTTCACCTACTAGCTTTCCCCCAACAGGCTCAACAGCAGTATATGTTTTGATTATTTTATAGTTTTGCCCAGCTTTCTTAAGAGCATCAATAAAACCTTCCACCCTCTCGATAGTACTGGTTACTCTTGGATACTCTACAATAACTAGCTTTATTTCATAATCATTTGGAAAGAGAGATTCTATATATTCGCCATTTAATTTCCCTGCCTGATAATTATTAGAAGTGATGAAACTTGTGAGTTCTCCACCTAAAATATATTGGTCGTAGGCAATGACGGGAATTTTTAATTTATTGGCCATTTGAAGAGGGCCTATTAGAGCAGAATTATCAGTGGGCTGAATGATAATAAGATCAACAGGGCTTCTATCGTGTAAGACTTTATAGAATTGCTTTATTTGTCTCTTTGCTCCCTCGCGTCCATTACCTGCAACGTAGGCTTCTATTGAAATTTTGTCTTTAGTTGTTTTGTTAAGGTGCTTGGCCCTCTCTTCAACACCTTTTCTCATTGCAACTTGGCCTTCAATATCCATCGACCAATAGAGCGCTGCAACTCGGTAATCCTTTGCTGAGACCAGTAATGAATTTGTAAAGAAAAGTAATATAAATAGAATCTTCATAGCATTACTCCTAGAGCCTTCTTAATAATATCCTCTCTCTGGATGAAGGTCTATTTAAAGATCTCTTAAGATCTCTTAAGGTCTCTTGAATTATCAGTAGTTTATGTGCATTTATTGTAACCCCTTTAATAGAATTAAGCCTTTATTTTTTTCAATAACTTGGTCAAATAGTGAAAAGTTTGATGTAATTCGTCACACTAAGGGGAATATTTGTGAAATTAGTCATTTATTTAGTAAGTAGCGTCTTATTTACTGCATCTTTAAGTTATGCGGGTAATGAATCTTGGGATAGTGCTGATTGGACACGTAACTTTAAGTTACCTATAGGGTCTACGAGGGAGAATATATACGAAGTCAGTGAAGCTGAATTCGCTAAGCTTAAGCATAATGGTTATCTTCACGCTCTTCAATATCCAGTGACCGTGACGGGTCTGCTAGTTCCAATTGAACCCCTACGTGATTTCTTAGAAGCTGATGAGAAGAATCCACTTCGTAGATTAGTTGCAAAAATAGCGAAGAAGAGAGTTGGATTTAGTTCAGTTCAAGAGATGTATGATTGGATTGGTTTGAATCCATATAATGACAACGAAGAAGTAAGTGGCATTTATCAAATACCTTATCCAGGTGGAGAGATGCCAGACTTTCCAATGGGCGTGACGATTATGAACACGAAGAAAGGGAAGGGATTAACTTTTAGTTGCGCCACTTGCCATACTTCAAATCTCTTTGGAAAGAGCGTTATGGGACTTACGAATAAGAGAGTTCGTGCAAATAAATTCTTTCACATGGCAAAGCAAACGGTACCTTTAATTCCTAGTAAAATTTTTCAAGTTGGAACTCGTGCAACAGAGGAAGAGAGACTTCAATTTAGAAGAACAAAGTATAACTTAAATTCTATTGGGGCGATTGAGCCTCAAGTCTTAGGCCTTGATACTTCTCTACCTCAAGTCGCCCTGAGTTTAGCTAGAAGAAAGAATGATGAGTACGCAACTAAGAGTAAGTTTCTCGAGAAATTTCCAAGAAGAAATGCTCTTGATCACTTTGTAGCGGATTCAAAACCTGCCGTTTGGTGGAATCTAAAATATAAAACACGATGGCTCTCTGACGGATCAATTGTTGAAGGTAACCCTATTTTTACAAACTTTCTTTGGAATGAGTTAGGAAGAGGAACGGACCTTAAAGAGTTAGAAAGTTGGATGCAAAATAATACTGAAAAAATTAGAGAATTAACGGCAGCCGCTTTTTCTACAAAGGCTCCTCGTTGGACAGATTTCTTTGATGCTTCAACTATTAACCTCTCTTCTGCAAAAAGGGGAGAGAAGGTCTTTGAAAAAAGCTGTGCCAAATGTCATGGTAGTTATGAAAAGGCATGGAACTTAGAAAATGCCGAAGAACTTAGTGAAGTAGATATTTTGGCAACAGTGAAAGTTAAGTATCATGAGAAAACTCCTGTGAAGAATGTAGGGACAGACCCTCAGAGATATCAAGGTATGCAACACTTTGCTGATCGCTTGAATGAACTCAAAATATCTAAGTGGATGAAGACTAAAGTAGAACCACAAGAGGGATATGTCCCACCACCACTTGTTGGTATCTGGGCAAGGTATCCATACTTTCACAATAATTCTGTTCCAACTCTTTGCGCTCTTTTAACAAAGGTTGAAAATAGGCCAAAGAGTTTTATTCAAGGTCCGGCGGTAGATAAGGAGTCTGACTTTGACAGTGAGTGTGTGGGGTATCCAGTTGGAAAGAATATTCCAAAAGAATGGTTAAAAGATAAAGATGCTTACTTTGATACGTCAAAGCCAGGTCTTAGAAATACAGGGCATACTAAAATGTTCTTAGACAAGAATGGAAATGAAATCTATTCTGTAGCAGAGAAGAAAGACTTAATAAACTTCTTAAAAACATTGTAGATGAATATAGACTTTAGAGAAATTCACACTTCTGACCTTGAAGATATTTTAAGTTTTACGGATTTGTGGATTGGAAAGAACTACTTTGGTAGAGACGAACTTCTAGAGATTATAAACCTTGGACAGAAGAATGGAATAAATACATCACTGAAAGCTGTCTCTGATTCTGAAGAACTTGCTGGTGTGAGACTCACTCTTGCTCCAGGGAATTGGGTGAACTCTATGAGAGGTCTATCAACGGATCTTTGGAAGGTGGAGGCAAGCTCAGTAGGTTACTTTAAAAGTCTCTTTGTGAGCGAGAATTTTCAAAAAATGGGTATCGGAAAATCTCTTTCTACCTTATCGATAGAGCAATTAAAAAAGGTAGGCGCAAAGGCCGTGATATGTCATTCCTGGTTAGAGTCTCCTAGTAATAGTTCCCAGCGCTACCTTATTAGTATGGGATTTCAGCCTGTTAAAGAATACCGAGAGTTTTGGTCGGAAATTGATTATCACTGCACTAAGTGTGGACCGGCAAAATGTTTGTGTACAGCCATCGAAATGATTAAGTATATATAAACTGATTCTTATTAGCCGATAAGTTGTTGTGACTTTTAAAGCTTTAAATTACTTATTATTTATCACTGTGAGTATTTTACTCACGTCTTGTTCCTCTATGAACTTTAGAGAACTCTCATCTATATCCTCAGATCTATCGTGCTCATCTTATATGAAGAACTTTATTAAAGGGAATAGAGAAGAGTATTTGGCAAGCGATGACTTACATCAATTAGTAAATCTTGATGAAGACCTCTTTGAAGTTTTTAAAGCGCAAAGACTAGACGATCTAGTTAATGAGAGAGTGAGAAGCGAGTATAAAAGTCCTCTTGATAAGATCGCTCACCTTGAGGCCATCGTTGAATTTAAAATGAAGTATCCAAGCCTTTCAGGATTTCAAGATAATCACAGAAAGCTTACGGAGAAAATGCTTAAGAAATTAACCAAGGCCCTAGATGGAGTTGACTTCAATTCAGATTGGACGCTAAGTAAGTACCGCCGTTTTATTTTTAAGTACTATTCCATTATGAACACTCACCGAGAGGTTCCTCTTAATTTTGATTCTTTTAAAGTTGCGACAAGGGATTTTATTATTAAAAGAACGGAGCAACAAATCCTTATGAATCATGTTGCACCAAATATTTCGGTAGTTTCAAAATGGAAGAATAGGACAAAGTTAATTCTAAGCTTACTCTCTAATATTACGATGATTCATAATGTTGGAACGTTCTATACTTTCTACGAGCTTAGAATGTTTACTCCTAGCGATGAGCTTATTGAAAAGATTTACCAACAGGGGATACTTCCAAACTTAGATGAATTGATGGCAAAGTACAGATTGCTCGGAGGCGCAGAGTTGACCTATAATGAGCTTCGTCCCTATCTCGTCGTGACGGGCCTTGCAACTACAGCTATTGCCATAATTAATGCTTATCAAAATGGAGAGCATATTATTGAAAATACCGCCAAAGAGTATCAGGATGTAGTCTATAGAATTATCGGAATGTTTTCCTCTTCAATGTCAGAAGCACAAAAGAGTAGCTTGGTTCATAAATTTGAAAAAGAAGCTAAAAATAGCTCCGCCGAGAATCAGGAGTTTTATACTTCGGTCATCGAAATTCTCACAAAATAATCTTATTTCTTCTAACTGCACTTCCAAGCCATGGAGCCATATGCTAGGCTTAACTATTGTGAGGTAATTTATGAGTGTTTCGCTTTGGCAAGATCGTTCTAAAACGAGTAATTCAGCTATATCAGAGTTTGATATTGTAATCATCGGTGGCGGTATCGCTGGAGTCTCAACGGCCTATTGGCTTATACAAGAAAATGAAGGGTTAAAGATAGCTCTCGTTGAAAAGGGACAACTTGCAGAAGGGGCAACTGGAAGAAATGCAGGCTTTATTACATGTGGTTCAGTAGAGCATTTTAATAGACTTGTTGGAAAACATGGAGCTAAAGAGGCCTTAGAGATTTGGAAGTTTTCTGAAGATAATCTTGCTCTTTTACAGGAACACATTATTAAAGGCTCAGCCGCAGATATTCAATTTGAGAAAAATGGAAGCTTTTCTTTAGCATCAACTGAAGAAGAATTTATTGAACTAAAGAAATCTTACGAAATAATGAAAGAGCTGGGAATTGAAGTAGAAGTTCTAGGTCAAGAAGCGATTGAAAATAGATTAAATGCATCGGGGTTTGTTGGAGGAATAAAATATATCAATGATGCCTCTGTTCACCCTGTACTACTACTTGATAAGATCTACGATCAATTTCGTGATGATAAGAACTTTACTCTCTTAGAAAATAGTGAAGTTTTTAATATAGAGCAGGTAGGAGAGAATAAGAGAGTGCATACAAAGTCAGGACGATTAGATACTCCGATCGTTATTATGGCAACCAATGGATACTCAGCTCAGCTACACCCATTCTTTGAAGATAAAATTTATCCTACAAGAGGACAAATCCTCGCAACGGAACCCTTACCCAAATTATTAGAAGGCCCTTGTTATGCAAATTTTGTTCTAGATTACTTTAGACAAACTCCAACTGGAGAAATTGTTATCGGCGGTTTTAGGCAATTAAAGAAAGATACAGAGGTTGGGTATAGTGATGAGGTTACAGATGTTATCCAAGAAGCTTTGGAAGATTTCTTGAAGAAGCATATACCATCAATTAAAGAAAATAAGATCACTCATCGATGGTCAGGGATCATGGGCTTTTCTGCCGATGGCCAACCTATGGTAGGAGCCATTCCATCTGATCCTCAAGTTTACTTTATTGGAGGGTTTACTGCGCATGGAATGGGATTGGCATTTAATTGTGGTAAATGCCTTGTCGATGTTCTCTTTGATAGAGAGATTCCATCATTTATCTCTGCCAAGAGGTTTGCGTGAAATTAGAAGAGTTATTAGATTTTTTTTGGAATGATTATATTTCGATCACTCCTATCGCTAAGAGTATTCACCAGTTATTAGAGGAGAGAGGCGAAACGATTTACAATGATCATGTTGCTTTTAGAACTCTTGCCGTTCCTGGAATTGGACTTGAAGCATTTTCCTCTTTCTTTAAGGAATTTGGGTATGAAGTAAAAGGGCAGTATGACTTTGAGGTAAAAAAGCTGAATGCTATTCATTTAGAAAATATTGAAAATCCAAAAATGCCAAAGATATTTATAAGCGAGCTTAGATACCGTGAATTGAGTGATTCATCAGTATCATTAATTGAAAGAGAAATTTCTAAGATTAAGGGTGTCTCACTCTCTGATTTAATTTCTAAGAAAGATGTTTTCAATATTTCAAGCTCTGAGTACGAAAGCTTATTGAAAGAGTCAGAGTACGCTGCCTGGCTTTGTGCTCTTGGGTTTAGAGCAAATCATTTTACTGTCCTTGTAAATGAACTCAAGTCATTTAAAAATTTAGAAGAATTAAATGCTCTTTTACAAAGAAATCACGTTCCTCTAAATACTTCTGGAGGTTTAATTAAGGGAAGTCCTAATGTTTATTTGGAGCAATCGAGTACGATGGCGAGTAAAGTTAAAGTCAATTTTTCAGATAAAGAGCTTTTGGTTCCTACGTGCTACTATGAATTCGCTCTTCGTTATTCTATGTCTAATGGTGAGCTCTACCAAGGTTTTGTCACAGACTCTGCCGATAAAATCTTCGAAAGTACAAACCATGAACTGGATAAGTAAAACTCCTATTGGCCATAGAGGGCTGCACGATCAAGATCATCCTGAGAATAGTCTAGGGGCGTTTGAAAAAGCGATAGAGGCCAATTATGCAATTGAGTTAGATATTCGCCTCACTAAAGATGGAAAAATCATTGTCTTCCATGATATTGATACAGAAAGAGTTGTTGGTCAGAATGTAAAGATTAGAGAAACAGCTCTAGAAGACTTAGAGAAAATGAGTATTTTGAAATCTAAGTACACCATTCCATCTTTAGAGAAAGTGCTTGAACTTGTCGCAGGAAGAGTTCCTCTTCTTATTGAAATTAAAAATGAATCCTCTGTGGGGGGTCTTGAAGATGAACTCATTCGAATTCTAGATTCATACAAAGGAATATTTGCTATTCAGTCTTTTAACCCTCTCTCTCTTAAGCATATTTCAACCAAGAGACCAGATTATCAAATTGGTTTACTAGTAGGCTCTTTTAAGAAATCAAAAATATCATTCTTAAAGAAAATTGTTTTGAAGTATATGCTTCTAACTCCATATTTGAGTCCTGATTTCTTCTCCGTAGAGTATGGAGTAGATATTTGGATGCAAAAAGCGATGATGAAAATTTATAAGAATAAGAAAATTATTTATTGGACCATTACGAGTAAAGAGAAGGCTCATCAACTTCTAAGAGAAGGTAATGGAATCATATTTGAAGGGTTTAGTTTTAAATGAAAAAGAAAATACTTATAATATCTCTACTTCTTTCAGTATCTGCTGTAGTCATCTATCTCTTACAGGGAAAAGATGTTTCTATGGAAGTAGATCGTGAAAAAAGTCCGTCAATTTCTTCTCCAATCACTACTGATAAGCAAGTTATTCAAAACTCTAAAGAAGAAAATTCTCCTAGAGTCGAAGAAGAATTTGATTCTGCTCAATTTGATAAGTATTTAGAAAAAGTTGAAGATGATTGGTATAAGAGCATGGAAGAAGTTTTTCTTGATAAGAACTCAAAAGATGACAGAAATCTCAAAGAGTATCTGAAATTAAAAAAAGGTTACGAGCAAGAAAGAGAGAAGAGGTATGAAGCTTTTCATAAAATGATGGAAGAAAAGTATGGACCAAATTACTCGTACTCACCGTCAGAAGATGAAGAGATGTTTAATGAGAAATTAGTAAAGATTTATGAGACCAACCTTTCTAAAATTATTGGAAAGAAGAAAATGGTAGAATATTTAAAAGTAAAAGATTCCTTCAATCAAAATCTAGAGAAAGAGGCGCAAGGAAGTAATTCTTATATTTTAATTGAGTTTTAAATGTTGAAGAAATGGAAAACGAATAATTATCAGCACATTCTAAAAACTTTCGTCTTTAACTACTTCAAGGCAGATAGGGAGAACTCTACAGGTGAATTAAAGGGTTCTTTCGATATTCTTGAGTGTCGTAACTGGGTCAATGTCTTTGCTTTCAATGAAAGAGACGAACTTATTCTAGTTAAGCAGTATAGGCATGGAATTGACGATCTAACTCTTGAAACGGTTGCAGGTGTTATTGAATCTAGCGAAGAGCCTTTGACCGCAGCAAAGAGAGAGTTACTGGAAGAGACTGGTCACTGCTCAGATGAGTGGAGCGAACTTGGGAGAGTTTCCGCTAATCCGGCCTTCATGAATAATTACTGTCACTACTTTGTTGCTAGAAATTGTAGGGAAGTGTCAGCTCAAGATCTAGATCCTTTAGAAGAGATTGAAGTCTTGAAAATTTCAATGAATGAGGTTGAAGATAAAATAAGAAGTGGTGAAATTCACCACTCCCTCTTTTTGGCCGGAATAGGCCTTCTTAAGAATTCTTTACCGTAGCTTTCTTCTTTGTCGATTTCTTTACGGTCGGCTTATTTGATCTCTTATTAGGAGACTTTAACGTAAACCAATCTTCACTTGTAATTGGGTGAAAATAATCCGCCTCTTCAATAAGTAGGTGATGGGTCGTTGACTCAATGGCCGCAATTTCAACTCTAACACCTTCAGATTTTAAGTGACTTACTAGTTCTATATAATCAGAGTCTCCAGACATGATTATAATGGTATCAACTTTCTGTGCTAATTGCGTTGCTTTAATCGAAAGTGGAATATCTGCACTCTTATGGCATGGTCTAACAGAACCATGGTATTTATCATGGAGTCTTTCGGCCAGCTTTGAAGAAATATTCTTTCCCTCTCTAAAATAGATAAGTCTATTAAGCCCTCTGTTAACTAAGAGTCTAGGTATTAGAGTATCAAAATTTAGCATTGTTGATTGTTTTGAAGATTCGGAATGAATACTTCTTTCAATGTTGTTACCATCAACTAGAATGGCAACAGATTGACTAATTTGAACTTCATTGTTCATTAGTGCCCCCTTTAAGGTTTCTACTGTCTATACTGTAACAAGTTATAGAGTAATGCACCAATATTCAGTCTTTGGGCCTTAATATTTTCCTCGTACATTGGGTTAAAATGTAATTGGAAGTGATATTTCAAAACTTCTGAAGTCGTTGGAATCTTCATATTCTTTACCATATAGTAGAAAACTGTCTTTGTTAAAACTTTCTTCCATCCATTTAGGTCTGCCATTTTTTGAACTGAAACTTGGTAGATAAGAAAAGCCTCATCTAATTCTTTCGTATCTATAACATTGTCATTATTTTTATCAAATCTTACAAATGTAGATTCTATATTTAGCATCGCTCCTATAAGTAGCGTGAAATCACGCTTGGCCATAGGAATTTTCTCATCGTCAACATCTCGTGCAAAGCCCTCTGTCTTTTGGATAAAGTCGATAACAGACTCTTTACTTTGAGTCTGATAGTAGCGCGTGAGTTTTGGAAACATTTCTTTGTAGTTAAGTTTATTTAGCCAAATTTCAAATAAGTTCTTTCTATAACAACTAGTCTCAAATGATGGTTCTTGTTCCGTTCCTTGATTTGGGCAATAGTCCTTCATCTCGTGCATGACTTCATCAGTAAGTGAAGAGGCGATAAGTACAATTGTAACAAACTCCACACCCTCATCAAGTCCAAGAGCATTGTCTCCATTAGAAGTATTTTGAAATAAATCAGATAAGAGTATAACGTTCTCTCCAAAAGTTTCAAAGTTACTAGTCCATAGACCAAACTCTTCAAGCACTGGTCTTAGATCTTTAAAGAGCATGTTGATTCTTGGGATATCTACAACATCTAGGCCATCTTGTTTAATGGTATAGCCCTTTAGAACAATATTGAAAACATGCTTAATGATTGAAGTTAGAACGTGACCAAAGCGGGTTCTTCTATACTCTGTTCCAAGGTATTGAATAAAGCGAGTCACTGGCTTTCCATCTAAATCTAGTTTTTCAACTTTAAAAGTATAGTGTCTGTACTTAATAACACTGTCTAGAAAGTCTCTTCTAAGAGAGAGAATTCTATTAAGTCTTATTCCTGGATAATCTTTAACCTTAGCGAGGTGAAGCCATTTTATAGGTTTTCTGTCTTGGAGTTCTTGATCAAAGATTTTATATGTTCTTTCATTAAAGTAAGTAACTTCTAATCCACTTCTAATATATTCGAAGATCTCCGCTATATTATTAGCTGTAAAAAGGTGAACGGATGGAAAGTCATTTGGGTTCAATTCTGGATTTCGAATTAAATGAATAATTCTACCCTTAACATTTACTAAGCTGCTACTAAACTTTGTATAATCTATTCTGTCTTCTTCATTGGTAATATTGCTATTTAAGAACCAATCGACTGCGACAAGTAACTCTGAAGCCTCAAAGTAGTGTAAGCTCTCATCAATAATTAAATTCTTTTGGATTTGTACAAAAGAATCAAGCAAGTTCTTATAGAACTTCTCATTATCACTTTCTTCACTAAAATCAGTGTTAGTTAGAGTGAAAATGGTCTTAGCATAAGAGCTTATATTGGAAGAGAAGTTCAATAGTTCTTTAAAGGTTAGGAACTGTCTTGTACCACCTAAGAGGATCGTTTTTAGAGGTGCAATCTTTTCGATAATATCGGCAACACTATCTTTGTCATTATCACTTTTAAAGATTACAGAAACACTCTTAGCGATTTCTTGGTAATCTAGATTGTGATTAATCCCTTCCAGGGTAGGAAGATCTCTTTGAATTAAGGCCTCTAGTGATTTGGCTTTTGCTTCAATCTCGTTAGCGAATAATTCTACAGAAGTAGGGTCTGTTTTGGCGAGGTCTGACTTCTCTTGGTAGAATCTTGCAAACTCTATAACTGACATACCTAATTGAGTGAGCTTCAAGGCCGACTTGATCTCAGTAATATTGATACTGTCTGGAGTTGTTGTGAGAACGTGTTCCTTAAGTGTCTTAGTGAAGGCCTTGATTTCATCAGAAGTGAGTTTTACGGCCCTTACTCTTGATGAGTGCGACTCGTCTTCTTGGAAAAGTTCTTCTAGGATAATTGTTAGATCATCTATGTTAAGGGCTTCTGTATCTCCATCACTTATAAGTAGAGGAAAGATTTGATCAAGTGTGGATGCGAGAAAGTTCCACTTCTTTGAACTATTTCTTTCAAAAGAGCCATTCATATATCTCATGTCAAAATAGAAAGATGCAAGACTCTTTGCCTTTCCTAGAACAAGATACATTTCATCATTGGTAAGTAAGTTCTTTTTTCCGCCAGCAACCGCAATCTTTAGTCCAAAAATTGCGTCAATAAATTGAACGTTAAAATTAAGTGAGTCTATTTCTTCTGTAAGTGTTTTTACAAAATTTAAGATATCTACGTTCGCTGGAATTCCTCCAAACCTTTGCATTTCATTAATGGCTTTCGTGGAAAGATCTTCTACATATCCTACAAACTCTTTCTTTATCGCAAGCTTCTCTTCAAAAGTCTTCGAATCAATATTTTTGGCGAGGATCTTATGCTTCTCGTACCCATTCATGGCATCAAGAGATACATTTAAATAGTTTAAGAGATACTTGAACTCTTTATAGTTAAAAACTTTGCTATTTCCACCAATCAGGTCTTTCTTTAAACTATTAAAGATTTTCTCATAATCTCTGATATTGAAGTCATCATCTTCCGATCCGATCCTCTCAAAGAGAGTATAGAGATCTTCCATATTAAAAATTTCTTCATGGTCTTTTAATGGGAAGAGAGTATTTCTAAAACGGTTTATGATATCTGTCTGAAATCCAATATATCTAGTTCTATCTTCAAAATGATAATCTTTAAGAAGAAGAAAATCTGTCGCCATTAAAATCAGATTTGGAATTTTTCTTATAGCTAGCTCTATTTCAGAGGAAGTTAAAATCTCTTTAGTTCCACCAAAGAATAACTTCTTTATAAAGATAATCGCGTTGGCCAATTTTTCATCAATAACATTTGATCCGAGATTAAGCCTCGTATTTAATTCTAAGAGAAACTTCTTGAGATTTATTTGTTTCGCAAGCGTATCTGGTTTGCTAATAATTTCAAGGGAAGTTTTACTAAAATTCTCTAACGCTTCTTTTAGCTCTGCACGTTTCTTAAAGATCTTTATACTGTCTTTTTCTTTTTCCATCTCGCGAAGAGTCTTAGTAATGACCATCGCATCTTTATTTACTGTTACGAGTAGTTTAAAGAGTGGGGTAATATTATCTCTATTTATTGAGTTGGCTTCGTCTTTTAAGAGAAGCATATTAAGCTCAAAGATTAATTTTAGGCCTTGAATAATGGTATCTGTGTTTTCTTTGAAAAACCTTCTTACAAAATCAGAGAGCTCTCCCTCAGATATTGTTGTCCTGTCGTTAGATCTAACATATCTACTAAATTGCAGGAAATTACTTTCTAAACAAGCTATTTGCTCTTCAATATTTGAATCTAGAATATCTCCAAAACTATCTGGGTCTAGGTCACAGGCAGCATTAAGCTCATCGGAGACAAAGATATCCTGATCCTTAACAGGCTCATCATTCAAAAAGCCACACGAGGAGACAATTGAAAAAATTAATGTGAGTAGTAGTATTTTTAAACTCTTCATAATATCTTTGTTAAATTAAGTATTCTTAAAATTTAGATGATAAGTGAGCAAAATACTAGGTTTCTAGCTATTTCGAGTGTTATTTACATGGTGCGTCATTGATTCTAGATTATGTCTCTCTAATTTGAGATAGTTAGTGAAATTAGGAGAATTTATCAGTGTTTTTAAGTAAAATCAGTACATTAGTAATGATCTTGACCCTCTCTACACCGAGTTGGGCCAGTATTGAGGGTGAATTCTCTTACGAAAAGTTTCTAAGACTCAATTCTCCACAGAAAAAGTCCAAAGCGGTCGATTGGATTGGGCTTGGGGCAATATATAAGGATAAAACGAGAGATACCGAAGTCTTCGGAGAGGCCAATCTACGTTATTACTTCAATGGGCCACAGAGCTTAAATTATTCACTTCCTGAACTTTACTACACATCAGAAACCGACGACTCAACATGGACCTATGGTAGGAAAATTGTAAATTGGTCTTTGAATGAAAAATACTGGCTTCTTGGAAATTTAAATGGAAGGCAAGGCTTTACACTTCTCTCATCTAAACAAGAAGGACTAACAGGTCTCCACTATACAAAAGAAGTTACAAAAGAAATTGATCTTGGAATCTTCTTTTCCTACTTCCATATTCCAGCTTTAAACCCTGGAATTAGAATTGAAGGCGGTAAGGTGACAAGTAACTCTGAATGGGTGAGAAGACCGCCAGAGAGAACAACTATTCTCGGCTCGACAGTTCCAATTGAATATAGAATGAATGAACCAAGTATTGGAGATATAGTTCTAAAGAAGAGTTTAGGAATCAATGCGGCCTATAAGTGGAAGTCTGGAGCGATTTCTTCTTACGCCATTTATAAACCTGAAAATAATCTTAGATCAAATGCAGAGGCCTCATTGGCAACAGATGGTAGTAAAGTAATTGCTATCGCTAATCCTATCGTGAATCACCACCTAATGTACGGTCTTCAAGGAAAGCAATATTTTGGAGATGTTCTAGGTGTCGTCTCATTCGATGTAACTGATCCAAATGCAAAACTTGGTGATGACTTTGAAGTTCTAAATCCTCTACAGCTTAAAGATAACGATAGAATCTTTGAGTCTGAATACTTCTCTATTAAACCAAATTACGATAAAGAAAGTTATCTCTCAGCTTCAGCTAGTGTCGATAGAGAAAGTTATATTCTTTCTTTAAATTATATTCACCTCATGAGTAATAACTCTAGAGGAAGTGATGACTTCTTCTCTGAGACAGTGAAGTGGAAGAGTACAATAGGCGCCATGGGAAGAATCATGTGGACTGAGGGAATTTTTACTCTCTTAGATTATCGTTATGATTTTGTTCGCAAGGATCAGATTGTTAGAATTGAAGGTGATTATATAATCGCAAATGCTTTTAGCCTAAGAGTTGGAGCAGAACTTATAAAATCGCCCGATAACACTTCCTATTGGAGTGCTTACAGAACAAACGATACAATCTATACATCTATTAATTACTTATTTTGATTCCAATTCTTCTTACTTAGCTTTGACCAATTCGACAGGGCCGCCACTGCATCGGCCTCAAGTCCGTTGAGTGAGTTTTCAAGCTCAATTTGATATTGATCAAATTTTGAAACTTCGGTCACTGGGATAGGCTCACCGTAGAGAACTACAATTTTAGAAAATGGTTTTGGCAGACGGAATTTATCCCAACTCTTAAAGCTCCAATAGGACTTAGGAATTGGAAGATAGGGAATAAGCGTCGTTCCAGTCTTTAAGGCCATATCGACAATACCTGGCTTAACTTTCTTTGCAGGTCCTTTTGGCCCATCGACTGTGACGGCTCCAGGGTGTCCAAGATTTAGTTGCTCAATCATTTCAAGCTTCGCTTCTTTACCGCCTTTATCAACGCCAGCAGCGTTCTTAGAGCTTCCACGAACGACAATAGTTCCAATCTTTCTGCAAGTGTAGGCGACAGGATCGGCATCTTTAGATTTTGAGACGATAACAACGTGAGGATTTCCTGTTTGAGCAAGAATTCCATGGAGAAGATTTTGATGCCAAATACCTAAAAGATAATTTCCATGTTGGCTGAGCTCTTGAGCTTTCTCTATATTTTCATGGCCGATAAATCTATATCTATAAGTTAAGCTAAAGGTTTTAGCGATGAGATAAATTATATTTGATAGGATCATTTAAACTCCGAGTTGCCCACTCACTATAGAGGAGCAACTTGAAGTAAGCAAGAGTTCTATTTATTGCTTAGGTGATTAAATAGATTGTGAAGACCTGCTTTATTATTGGATTTTTCTTTCTTAAGTTTTGCTTTCTTTTCACCTTTTGAAAGAAGGTCATCTGCAGAAACTGGCTTTATGTGTTCTGGATGAATTCTATCTTCGGCGATACTAACTTTTATTGTTCTCTCGTCTACAACTGTTCCATTAAGTGCTTTAACTGCGTCTTTTGCGGCCTTAATTGTTTGCATCTCAACGAAAGCAATTCCCTTACTTCTCTCAAGTTTTTCATCTTGAATAAGGTTTACATTTACAACGTAACCAAATGGCTTAAAAAGTTTTAAAATACCAAAGTCATTTCTCTTGTAGCTCATGTTACCGATGTAGACGACTGGTTTAGTGATATCATCTGTAATGTGAATACTTTTCTTAGGTGCGGATGGTTTCTCTCCGGCCTTTGTAAAAGTGTTTGGTCTATTTCTAGTCGTTCTAGAATCTGTTTTGTTTCTCATAATGCGTCCTTTTGTTAAAGTGGCCCAACCTAACATTAAAGGACGTTAAAAACTAGTGAGCTGAGTACTTATTTCAGTATTTTAGTGGGAATGAGGGGTGATATCAATAAAAGCTCTTCATATAGCGTATTGAAATGATCTTGAAGAGGTCTGCTTCTTCGTTAGTGTTGATGTCAAAGTTGAGAGTACTTCCATTACCTGCGGAAGAAGTAGCTCCTTGAGCGCCGGATTTACTGGCTATCGCTCTCTGATTATTAAAGAAGGCGCTATCTCTTTTTTGAAGAGCAAGTTGCCTTCTCTGTTCTAAGAGGTCTGCTTCTCCTATATATCCGCCAGATAGTCCGGTGGGAGCCTTATTATTTCCATTTTTAAACTTTAAGACATTTTGATTACCATTCTTTTTAGAGTTTCTAGAATTACCACCAAGGAGTGAATTAAACCGACTGTTGAAATCAGAACTTGTATTTGATTTAGATTTTGAATTACCAAAATTCTTTAAACCGTTTCCGCCTTTGAATTTAACTTTATCGGCGCGGACTTGATCTTTCGATTTTGCCCAGTTAATTGCGGCCACTTCAGAAGAAGAACTTTCTTTCTCTATATCGCTATCAAAGCTTCCAATATTGATTCCATCAAATGAGCTAGACGTAATTCCATCTAATTCTGATCTCTGTGCTTTAAATTGCATGGCCTTTTGAAAGTAGTCTTTTGATTTGTCTCCGTACTTTAAAATAACATCATTTGCTTGATGGGCAGCTTTTCTATTTTGAACAAGATTTGCTCCTGACGCTTCAAGTGCCCTCACACAAGGAGTTTCTATTTCGTAAGGAAGATCTCCGCCAGTTTGAAATTGATTAGTGAAGGCCACGAAGTCCTCTTTACCGCTTGATTTTACGCTGCTCATTTTTCTCTGACATTCAGAGAGAAGTGACTCTTTAGTTGGAAGAGCATCTCGGAGTTCACTTAATCTCTCCATCTTCGCATCGAGAAGAGCTGCTCGTTCACTAGACATTCCTTGAAGAGTTTTCTGAGCGTCTTTGAAAGACTGTTGTGTCGCTCCTTGAATGTTGATGTCATTTTTAACTTGTTCAACTCTCTCTTTTGCTAATTTATCATATTGTTCTTCTTGTTCTTCTTGTTGAACAACTTCTGCAACTTCCATTTGGTTATATTCATCAACCATCTTTACACAGTCTGGAAAATCTTGTGCTTCAGCACCTTTGTAGTCACATTCGATGACCCCGTCATTTGAAGAAATAGACTTAGTGCTTTGTGGGTCGCCTTTAAATAAGTTAAGAAGATTTGTTAAGAAATTCCCGGGAGCAGAGAGAATTTTTCCAAGCATAGATTCTGCTCCATCTCCACCTGGCATCATGTCTGCTGTTCTTGAATTTAGAAACGAAGTGGCAGTACAGTCCTGTATCTCTTGAGCTCTCTCTTTTGCCATATCAACGGCCATCTCATTTGTAATATTATCTCCTGCCTTTCCTTCAATATCTTCTTGAAGATCTAAATAGGAGGATCTAAATGAGTCTGAGGCTTTATCTGTATCACTACTATTTGATAATTTAACTTGATCGGCCCAAGACTTATTTGAAATTTGCTGACATTTTTGAAAGAGATCAGACCCTGCTGCGCTTTCTCCACCTTGAGCAGCGATTGTCTGTCCTGAGACATTTGCAAATTGTGGATTATCTTGTGCTCGCATTGTTTTAAAATCAGCTTCTGTAATTTGTGGTAACTGAACTGACGAGAATTTTGAATTCTCATAACCGGCGAGGGCCTTTTCTTTATCAATCCATTTTGAGTTTGTTTGGTCTTGGTGGGCATAGATAATCGTTGTACCACTACTTGAAAGTAGGGACATTAATTTATCTGGAAGCGCTCCGTTTGGAACAGCAAAGCAGCCGTGGCTTCTCCCGTTTTTCTGTCCTTCTGGTAAATTGTATCTTACATAAGCAGAGTTATGAATAATGATATTTCTATTCATTACATTATCATTTTGGCCGTCGTCTAGGCCGGTCAAATACATCGCGCGGTGAAATTTAGTTTCACTACTTTTCTTTTGTCTTCCTGTTCTATAGAAGCCGAGCGAGGACTTATGAGTACCATCTTGATTGGAAAAACTCTGTGCCATCAAGCCACCTGTATTTGCTCCGTGAGCAACTGGTGCGTTGAAGAGTGATCTTCCTTGAGATAGATCATAGAAGTGCCATCTATGCCTATTGCTAGGTTCATTAAAATCTATAATGGAAAATATCGGAGAGTCACTGGTCTTGCCCTGAAGTTTTAAACTATAGTAACCAGTAATTCCGTTAGAGAAAGCTTCGAAGTCTATTCCAGAGTCTTTACCAAATTGATTATACATCTGAGAGACTTTCATATCCCAATCTCCCTGAGCAAAGACAGAGCTTAGTGAGATGAAAATAATCAATGTAGACTTAATAAACTTCATAGTAATATCCTAGTCTACATGTCGGAAATACTGCTATTTGAGTTTAGTTTTGATTAACTTTCTTACTGAATAAACCTAAATTCAAGGGCTTTTAGAGGTCTTCAATTTCGCTGATTTTCCTCTCGCTCTAACAACAATACTAGGCACTTATGAAGTATTACTTTTGGCATTTTGGACAATAATATGTCCCACGCTGGGCCAGATAGAGTTTTTTGACTGGAGTTTCGTGGCAGAGTTGGCAAATTTTCTGATAGAAGACAACTAAGTGCCCGACACCATTGCCTTTTGAGCCCGTGGTATCGGCATACCCTCCTTGGAATGTTGTTCCACCAGTTTGGGTTGCTCCATCTATAACAACGGCCGTTGCATGATGCATTCTTTTTATCTCGCTACTAGATAGTGATTTATTTCTTCTTGTTGGACGAACTCCGGCGCGCGCGCAGATTTCATTGACGATATAATTTCCCGTTCCCGCGTAGAGCTTTTGATCGAGTAGGTGAACCTTAATTTGTCTATTGGGATATTTCTTAATGGTCTCTGTTAAATAGTCACAGGTATAGGCAGGATCTTTTAGATCAATTCCGAGCTCGTCTAATTTTGATTGAGTATCTTCTTGGTTGAGTTGATACATATGACCAAAGCGTCTTGGATCAACGTAGCTTAAGTAACCACCTTGGTGTTTTAAGCAGAGATGATTATGTTTGATTCCATTTGGATCAGAAGGTTTTTCTTTTCCAATTCTCCAACCACCAGTCATTCCTAGATGACTTAGAAGAAATTCATTCTTATCTAATTCAAAGTAGAGGAGTTTGCCTTTTCTATGAACAGCAATGATTTTTCTACCCGTAAGATTAATAGGAGTGTGAGCAATTCCAGAAATCACTTTCGACTGAACACATTCAATCACCTTGATCGGCATGATCTCGTTTAACTGATTTTTGATTGTTTCAACTTCCGGAAGTTCTGGAATGATTAACCTCTTGGTTATAAGTATTTTTTCTCTGAATTTTAGCGTACTGAAGCTTTGTATTCAATTCTTCTTTTAAAAAATTGTAATCTATGTCTTTTGTATATACCTCATATGGAGTTGCACCATAAAACTTCGTAGATGGAGAGTTATTATAGTTTTTTATAGCGGATTTCGCTGTTTTGTATAGAGACATCTTTGAGTAGTGTTTATGTTTATTTAAATACCTGTTCTTTAAAATGTTAAAGAAGGCCTCAACTTTTAAATTAAGCCTTTTAGAGCTACCTTTTGAGGTAATTTGTAAAATATTTAAATCTTTTAAGAGAGAACGTACTTCATTATTTACATTTTCTCCTCCTCCATCACAGATTAAATATTTAGGAGTTACTTTGTTCATTGATTCTGACAGGAGTTCGATGGTGTTGTATTTTGTTTTTCTTAACTTAACAGACCAAGAAATAATTAGTCCTGAATAGTTGTCTTGAATGACTTGAAGATATAGGTATTTTCCATTTTTTCTTTTGAAAAAAGTAATGTCTATATGCCAAAATTCATTAGAGCTATTTGAAGATAATTTTGAATACTTTCGTGACTTACTAGTGTTGAGTTTATTGTTTCTTTGAATATCAAAAAGAATTATATATTTTCTCCATGTATCGTAGTGACAATGAAGAATATTATTCCTGAAGGAGTACAATTGAAGCTGTTTTATTGATAGGTGTTGTAGTCTTTTATTTGAAGCAGTTTTTACTAATACTTTTTGCTCATGTGTAGTTAATTGATTGGACCTTATTTGTTTAAAATCATAATACTCTTTTTTCCTTTTATTCTTATAGAATATTTTCTCATTAAACCCAATTAAATGGCACATAGAAGAGATACTTAACCATTTATTGTATTTATGTAATATATTAATAATCGAATCATCTGGATTCGCAGAGCTCTTCTTGTAGTATTCCAAAATTTCTTTTAAAAAGCAGACGATTGCCCTCTCTTTGATTAGTTGATTTCGTAGATCATTAACTTCTTTTTGGAAGACTTCATTCGTTTCTTTAGTATGTCGAATCGTTTTCTTTGAGTTTCTAATCCAGTAAAGAGCAGTAGTTCTTGGAATATTAAGTTCTGGAAGTGCATTTGGATTTTGAGTTCTTATAATAATATCTTTTACTGTTTTGATCGTACTTCTTGTACATGAAGACTCCTTGACGAAAACTCGACATTTACTTTAAGTTTTTATAGAAAAATAGATACTTGTTGATGCTTAAACATGAAAATATCGTAAAGTAGACGACATAAGTGTATGAAAACTGTTTCGACTTCGGGTAGTTCAGGCAGCTGGAAAGTGCGAGCTCGTAGAGTTTGATCCGGCTTCGAGTTCTAAAAACTTCATTGCTGTTTCGACAGAGTACTTAGATCGTTTCTTGACCGAAGTTTTAGATTTGAGATTTGTGAATATTACAGGTGATACCATGACGGGAAAACTTAATGTTAATGAAGATATTTCTTCTACGACAAAGATATGTGTTGCCGGAAGATGTCGTGACTTTCTGGAACAAAGTTGCCCTGATGGAGAAGCTATAAAAGGTATTAAGTCTGATGGAACTTTGAATTGCATTTCTGTGACACCTCCATCTGTGCCGATTGATGGAGGATGGACTGCATGGTCAGTTTGTTCCGCAACTTGTGGTGGAGGAACACATACTAGAAGTTGTTCTAATCCTTCCCCTCAAAATGGTGGAGCTGATTGTGTTGGAGATTTTTCTGAGAGTTGCAATACTCAAGGTTGTCCAGTTGACGGAGGATGGACTGCATGGACACCATGTAATAAAGAGTGCGGTGGTGGAACTCAAATAAGAGCCTGTACTAATCCTCCTCCTAGCAATGGAGGAGCTGGATGTGATGGATCTTCGTTAGCCAGTTGTAATACTTTCGCATGTGATAAGGATGGGGGCTGGAGTGATTGGGGTACTTGTAATACGACTACTCATGTACGAACTAGGACTTGTTCGAATCCATTTCCTACAGGAAATGGTGCCGGTTGCGTCGGAGCCTCACAAAAGTCTTGCTGTACTAGTCAAGAAGGCGGTTATTATCACGGAGAGTGCATGGCGAGACATGGAATTCCAAATAATGCTAAAGAAGATTGTTGGACAACTAATGGAACATACACTTGGACATGTGAGCCTAATTAAAGGGGGATAATCTTCCAATATTTAAAAAAAAGATTTTGATGTATACTAACTCTTTAATAATTTTAAAGGGTATTTATGAAAAGAATCTTATTTTTACTTCTATTATCGACTGTTTCATTTGGAGAAACTAGAGAGTTTGCATTAGGTCATGGCGAATTTGATTTAGTGAGTACTTCTGGGAATATTAAAATTACTGGTGTAAGCGGAAGTAAGCTAAAGGTTAATTTTGAAAAAATAAAATGGAATAAAGACTGCGAAATAGTTTTTAAGAAAAAAGATAACAAAGTGAAAGTTGAAGTTAAAGAAGACTCGTCGTGGTTTTCAAGCAATGAATGCCAGATTAATTTCTCCGTAAGTATGCCAAAGAACCTCGAAAGTGATTTAAAGCTTGGTTCTGGAAATATTGAGTTGAGTGAAGTTAATGGGGAAATTGACTTTAAATTAGGTAGTGGGAAAGTTTCTGTGCTAAATACGAGTTCTGCCTCAATTGAAGGTGATGTAGGGAGCGGGAGTATTGAAATTAAATATTCAACGCTCTTGAGCGGTAGTGATTTTGAATCAAACACAGGAGCTGGAAATATCAGTATCTTAATACCAAAGAGTAAAACCGCGAAAGTTAAATTTAAGTCCGGGACAGGACAGCTGAAAAATACTGTAATTCAGAGCGACACTGCGGATTTAAAGGTAGATGTAAAAACAGGAACAGGCTCACTTGAGATAGATTACGTAAAATAAAAAAACTTAACTTATTGAATTTATATGAATCCTGAGAAAGTTTATTCTAAATAAAACTCCATGAAAAGCCGACACGAATAGTGTGAGATTGAAATACATTCTAATATTTATACAACTACTTAGTGGGAAGGCTCTTTGGGCCAATCCTATTGAAGATCTGTGTACAGCTAAGACTTCAATTAACAATGAATGTACTCCTTCTGAAATTAGAGAGGGGAGTACAAACGCATTAAACTTTGACTCATTTAAGAAATGGTCCTGGATTCAAGAAAAAGCGAAACAAAAGAAGACCTTTCTAGAAGCAGAAATTGATAATAATAAAGGAATGCTTAGGTTTCTTCGAGATGATTATGTTGACTCTAAAGAAAGTCGTGAATGGTATGCTCAGCAATATAAAGAAATAAGAAATGATTTTCAAAATTTAAAAGATATCTCAAAAGAGATAGAGATTGTCTCTAATAAATTAAATATGTGTTTCAAGGTTTGTACTCCCTCAATGCGTGTTGATAATGAAGAACATCTTCGTAAGCTTCAAAGATTAAAATTAATTCTATTATCAAAAAGACCTATTCTTGCAGGTCCTATAATTGAGGAAGCAGTTCTTAGTGATAATAGTGACGAAGAAAAGATTAAAAAAGCTTTTGTTGAGACTTATTCAGATTACCTAACTACGGCAAAGAATAAAATATTTGAGCTTAATCAAAGATTTGGAAAATCTGAAAGAGACTATAATTTTGCCTTGAATTCTAGAGATGAATTAAAAGATATTAGGCTTAATAAATTTGTAGAACTTCTAAGTGGAAAAAACCTTCTTGATAAACATAGCTCGGAAATTCTAAGTGAAGTCGATTGGCGTGGAGAGATCAAAGATAGTCGTGACTCTGAAATGCTATGTTCACTTTACCAAGAGAATAAAGACTTTGTCGCTACTGAAAATTTAAAAGAGATAAGTCTTGAGGTTGCTATGGTCGCAGCTCCCTTTCTTGTAGGTCCAGCTTTTAGGCTTGGAGTATGGGGATTGAAAGGCGCAAAACTATTGAAATGGGGAATGAGAGAAGAACTATATGCAAGTGTCTCTAAGGCCACAGCAGGTATTTCAAGTAGTGCATTCTTTTTAAAAGATGCGATTAATATTCCAGAGAAAAGAAAAGAGTGCGAAGAGAATCTTAATCGATTTATTTCTTCTAAAGATAAGGTTCAATACCAAAAGTATATTGAGTGTAATCAGGAATTAAGTTCAGATATTCTCTTTCTAACGGCGGAAACTTCTCTCGCAGGATTTTCATCACTAAAAAATATCATGAACTCTTTAAAACTCAGTAAAGGTTTTAAAGATGGTGAGACCTTATTCCATGTAAAGGATTTAGATGAGCTTTCTTACTATGTTGGAAATAAGAAAATAGATAATGCTAATTACGGTGAAGCTGGATTTAAACTCTCTTCTAAAAAGGGAGATTACTATGTCTTAAACTTAAATGGTCCTAAAAGTGAAGTTTCTGACATAAGTTCTAATTATTGGAATTTCGTATCTGACACATATAGGAAGAGGCTAAATTTAACAGAAGCAGAAGTTTCAGACTTCATAAAGAGCAGTAAAGAAATGGAAAATAGAACGACTCTCTTAGTTAGTACAGAAAAAAATAGTCGAAACTCTCTACGGGGAGGACTTGCCTTCGTTGATTCAAGTAATAGTAAAGAGCTTCTTCCTTTTGAAAAAGCAACGGGAATAAAGATAGAGAGAACTAAAGGGAAGAAGATTGGCGAAATTGTTCGCTTCACTGTTGATGAAAAGAAAGGAGACCGAGAGCTTAGCGATGAATTAGTTTCTCAACTTTTTTCTTATTTTAAAACGCAAGATAAATTAGATAGTGTTTATATATATACATCTAAATCCCATTATAGACTTTATCAGAGATTATTAAAGAAGAAGGGAATAAAGTATGAATTAACTCACGACCTTGAGCGTGATGTTGTTCTTGAGGTAAATCCATGAAGAAAATTATTTTATGTGCAGTTCTACTAACTCTTAATTTTAATCTGCTTGCTAGAGATATTAAAATCCCTCAAGCTCAATGTTCAGATATTGATGTCCGGGACAAAATGAATGATGAAATGCAAGAACATTTCAGTAAACCGCAGAATCAAGATGGAGTAGGTTGGTGTTATGCATTTGCTGCTGCAGATCTAATGACAGCAGAGGCTAAAACGCCTATTTCTTCTACTCATGTATCAGCAATCTTTAATAAGAAAATAGACAAGAATATATTTCTAAAGACGGGATATAAGATCGGACAATTATTCTCTGATGGTGCCTTTGATACGGCCTATGAAGGGGGGTGGATTGATCGAGCAGTTAAGAATACTTCTTCGGAGAAGTTTGTTTGTTCTGAAGAGGATCTTCCTTTTGATGAAAATAGGCGCGGCGAAACAGCGATGATTGTTAAAAGATTGGAGTCAATTAAGTCTAGACTGAAAGAAGACAATATTTCAAATTCATGTCTTGAAATTACTCTTTTAAGAAATGATTCTTTTAAGAATATGAACATTAACGAGATTTATCTTATTCTTGAAAGCGATAATATCAATAGAGCGTTTTCTGATTTGATTAGTCAAAACTGCAAGAAAGACTTAATTAAGGTTGAAAAATATAAAGTGAAATCCCTGTCAAGGCCAAATTATTCAAGAAGACATAGACAATCAAGTTCATCTGCGAAAAGAGATTTTACTAAGAAGTTGGGAAGGCATTTTGATACAATTGGTAAAGTTCTTTCGTCAGGGAAACCTATGGGAGTTAGTTATAATGTAAACAATATTACGAGTTCAAGTGGTGGACATGCAAGTGTTCTTGTTGGACGTAGATGGAAGAATGGTAAATGCCAATTCAAGATAAGAAACTCATGGGGTAAGAGCTGTGGTGGTTATGATCGTACTAAGATCGAGGAATGTAATTATGAAGAAGGTGCATATTGGGTTAGTGATCAGAAGTTTTATGATATGGTCTCTAGCATCGACTACATTAGCAATTGAGAGTAAAGTTCATTCAGATACATTACTTATTGATAAGAGTGAAAGCATTTCTGTTTAGTAAACGGAAGAAATATTTATTCTAAAAATTGTAAAGAAATTAAGAAATGTTTTACAGTTCCTACAGAACTAAGTTTTTACTCCAATCAAAATATTCTCTTTTCTCTGTGTTATCAGAGTGAAGGTATACCTAAGTTTGCAACTTTGAAAATGTCTAAGAAGAAAGTACAGGTCTGTACAAAGGGCAAAGATGTTGTAGAACTAGACGAGCTTATGACTCATTATAAGAGCATGAAGAATTAAGAATTCTTAATTGTCTTTAATAACTCTGGGTAGTGACGTTTTATATCGGGACTGATTGAGAGATACTTCCTAACACCTTCTACTCGCTGACAGAGTATTTCTGCTTCAATAAGTATTTTGATGTGATGAGAGAAGGTCGCCTTTTGAACGCAATAGTCAAATTCACCACAAGTGATTTCGTTCTTTCCTAGATCGAGAAGCTGCTTAATAACGCTAAGTCGTATTGGATCGCCCAACGCTTTAAGTATTTTGTCTAACGGAACTTGTTTTATTTTCTTCATAGTTAGATATATATCTAACAAAAAACTTGCAAAGATACAAGTCTCAGAATATAGTTTGATAAATGTCAAACAATGGAGAAGTTTATGAGTTCACTTTTTAATCCTTTAAAGTTAGGAAGTTTAACTTTATCAAATAGAATTATAATGGCCCCTCTTACTCGTGCAAGGGCCGGAGAGACAAGAGTCCCCAATGACTTAATGGCCAAGTATTACGGTGAGCGAGCAAGAGCAGGGCTTATTCTTACGGAAGCAACTTCTGTAACTCCTATGGGACTTGGGTATGCCGATACTCCTGGTATTTGGTCGACTGAACAAATCGAGGGATGGAAGAAAATTACCAAAGCTGTTCACGCCGAAGGTGGAAAAATCTTTATGCAACTTTGGCACGTCGGAAGAATTTCTCATTCAAGCTTCTTAAATGGAGAATTGCCAGTGGCCCCTTCTGCTATAAAGGCCAATGGACATGTTTCTCTTGTTCGTCCAATTACTGAATATGAAACTCCAAGAGCACTTGAAACCTCAGAGGTAAAAGAAATTGTCGAGGCGTATAAAGTGGGGGCAAAGAATGCTAAAGAGGCGGGCTTTGATGGGGTTGAGATCCATGCAGCCAATGGCTATTTAATCGATCAATTTCTCCAAGATAGCACGAATCACCGAGAAGATACTTATGGTGGAAGTCTTGAAAATAGAGCGAGGCTCTTATTAGAAGTGACCGATGCAGCGATAAGTGTTTGGGGAGCAGATAGAGTGGGTGTTCACTTAGCTCCAAGATGTGATGCTCATGATATGGGAGATTCAAACCCACTTGAAACCTTTGGTTATGTGACCCGAGAACTTAGTAAGAGAGAGATAGCTTTTATTTTTACAAGAGAATATCAAGCCGATGACAGCATCACTCCAAAACTTAGGGAATTATTTAGTGGTGTCTTTATTGGAAATGAGAAGTTTACAAAAGAGAGTGCTGAGAAGGCCATTGATTCGGGCCTAGTTGATGCAGTGGCCTTTGGGCTTCCTTTTATCGCTAATCCTGATCTCGTTAAGAGATTTGAAGTGGGGGCGGATTTAAATGAAGTTAATCCTGAGACTATTTATACGAAAACAGAAATTGGTTATACAGATTACCCACATTTATAGCTTTCTTGCGCTGCGCATGTCTACTGTGCGCGGCGCTTAAATAGGCCTCTGAGTTGACTACTTGATGTGGACATGGAAAAAACTAGAATGTTTTATTCTTCGCATTACTCTCAGAGGATTCTTTGAAAAGTCTTATAGATCCTCACGGTCGTAGAGTTCGAAAATTGAGGTTATCCTTTACCGATAAGTGCAATCTTAGGTGTCACTATTGTATGCCAGTGGATTCAATTTTTATGGATGAGAAGAGCTTTCTATCACCTCTTGAATATGAAGAAATTGTGACAGATCTCTGCTCTTTTGGTCTAGAAGAGATTCGAATTACTGGTGGAGAGCCATTAATGAGAAGATCTTTCAAAGAAATCATTGAAAGAATTTCTCCACTTCCAATTAAGAAAATTGGATTAACTACGAATGCTATTCTTCTCGATCGCTACTTTGATATTCTCCTTGAAAATAGAGTTCAGTACTTAAATATTAGTCTCGATAGTTTGGATCAAGATAATTTTAAAAAAATCACTTATGGGAATCACCTAAGTAGAGTCTTAGAAAATATTGAGACTGCTCGTTTAAAGGGGTTCGAAATAAAAATTAATGTCGTTGCAATGAAAGGAGTCAATGATCATGAGATTTTTGACTTTATTAATTACTCGGCTAAAACAGGAATCGAAATTCGTTTTCTTGAATTTATGCGAATTGGTTTTGCCTGCGAGAATCAGAATGATCAATTTATTTCGGCCACAGATTTAATAGAAATTATAAAAACAAAGTACGAGCTTAAGAGAGTGACAAAAGAGTATGATTCAACCTCATTTAATTATCTCTTAGATAACGGAGCACAAATAGGTTTCATCGCTTCAGAGTCTATGCCCTTTTGTGGGAATTGTTCAAGATGGAGACTCTCTGCTGATGGGCAACTTAAGGCCTGCCTTCTAAAAGAAGGTGGACTTCAAATTAAAGATAAATCAATTTCTGAAAGAGAAGAGATTTATCATACACTTCTTGGAATGAAGCCAATTAGTCGTCCCAAAGAAGTAGGGCATCAGATGAATGCCATAGGAGGATAGATGCTTACTCATATTGATCAAAATAATATGCCTTCCATGGTAGATGTTTCAGCTAAAGAAGTTAATACTCGAGTTGCAACGGCCGAGAGTTCGATTCAATTACCTGAGAGTATGCGCGAGTACTTTACAGGGAGTGATTTTGTTCTAAAGAAGGGACCTGTTTTTCAAACGGCGATTATTGCAGCAACAATGGCGGTTAAGAAGACTCATGAAACAATTCCTCTCTGTCATCAGATTCCTATTGAAAGTTGTAAGGTAAATATTCAACCAAGTGATTCCTTGAAAATTATTGTGACTTGCACAGTTAAGACAAGTTCTAAAACAGGAATTGAAATGGAGGCCATGCACGGAGCGGTTGTGGCCTGCCTCACAATTTATGATATGTGCAAAGCAGTCTCACATGAAATGATTCTCGGAGAGACCAAGCTCCTCCAGAAGTCTGGAGGAAAGAGGCTTGTCTTTAATCGTCCTCTAAGAGGATTAGTTCTTACTGGTGGAAAGAGTTCTAGAATGAAAAGAGATAAGGCGCTTATCGAGTATCAAGGAGTGCCCCATGCTGAGTATATTAAGTCTGTCTTAGGTAAAGTTTGCGATGAGGTCTATCTTTCGGCAAGAGAGGGCCAGTGGAGTGACACTTCTCTTGAAAATATACCAACGATATTTGATTCAAAGGAGAGTGAAGGGCCAATTTCTGGAATTCTCACTGCTTTTGAAAAGTATCCTGACTCAAATTGGATTATTGTTGCCTGCGATCTTCCTTATTTTAATGAAGAGACTATTTCTCAATTACTTGAAAATTACTGTGAATCAAGTGACGCTATCGCGTTTAAAAATAGTGATAAAGACTTTGCTGAACCACTTTGTACTCTGTACACGCCAAAGGCCTATAGTCTTTTTAAGACAGCTGTTGAGGAAGGAACCTCTTGTCCTGTTAAAGTTTTAAAAAATGCAAGAGTGAAGACTCTCTTGCAGAGTGGAGTTGTAAATCTTGCTAATATCAATACTCCGCTAGAATTAGAAGAGGTTAAGATATGAAAAGAGTTTATATTCAGTATTTTGCGATGTTGCGTGAGAAGTCCAATATAGAAAAAGAAGAGTTAGAAACTAAGGCGGTGACTTACGCGGATCTTTATAATGAATTAAATCATAAGTATGAATTTGACCTTCCTCTAAGCATGATTCAAATTGCTGTTAATGACGAATATATAGATAAGAGTAGAGAGGTAATCGACGGAGCTCGTATCGTCTTTATTCCTCCAGTCGCGGGAGGCTAGAGGTGTTTAAGCTAACACAAGAGGTGATTCAAAGGGATCGCTTAATATCTGATATCTCAAATATCTCTGCAGGGGCACTGGTTACTTTTGAAGGTTGGGTAAGAGATCATAACGAAGGAAAGAAAGTTTCTTCTCTTGAGTATCAAGTGTATGAGGCCCTTGCCAATTCAGAAGGAAAGAAAATCTTAGAAGAAGCTAAGAAGAAGTTTAATCTCCACCATATTGAATGTGTTCACCGTTTTGGACATCTCAAACTTTCTGAAACAGCGATCTGGATTGGAGCAACCGCGAGCCATCGGGATGATGCTTATAAAGCTTCTCGTTTTGTTATAGATGAGATTAAGCACCGTCTTCCGATTTGGAAGAAAGAGCACTACACAGAAGAAGAGTCTAAATGGGTCTTTTGCCGAGACCATCATACTCATGTGCATTTTCATGAAGAAGAATATTATGAAAAACAGGAAAAGCTGGTCGATCAAGATCGCTTAAAAGAAGCCAAGGTCTTAGTCATAGGAGCTGGAGGACTTGGATGTCCTGTTCTTCAATCTCTAGCGGCCGCAGGGGTTGGAAGCATCGAAGTCGTAGATTTTGATACTATCTCTATTTCAAATATTCACCGTCAAGTTCTCTATTCACCGAATGTTGTCGGGGAGAAGAAAGCAATCGTCGCTGCCAATAGACTTCAGACTTTGAATCCTTTTATTAATGTCACTGCAATTAATACAATGATTACTGAAGAGAATATTTTAGAACTCATAAGCGAAAGAGATTTAATTATTGATTGCACAGATAACCTCGCAACAAAGTTTCTCTTGCATGACGCTTGCTTTAAGAATAGAACGTCTTTCATTTCAGCAAGTATTTATAGGTTTGAAGGACAGATTAGAACGTTTCTTCCTAAAGAGAATTTGGGATGTTTACGATGTGCTTATGATGAGACTCCTAAAGACTCTAAAGTTGGAAATTGTAATGACTTTGGGGTTCTTGGTTCAAGTGTCGCAGTTATTGGAAGTCTCTTGGCAAATGAAGCAATTCTCTATTTAAATAATGGTACTAATAATACAAGTCATGAAACGCACCTTTTTAATCTTGAAAATCTTTCTCAAATGAAAATAAAGAATCTTAGAAGAGAGAATTGTCCTACTTGTTTAGGAAATATTGATATTCAGGAAAGCTCTTTTGAGATAACTCTAAAAAAAGCGAATGAGCTAGGAGCACTTCTCTTAGATATTCGAGAAAATGAGGAAGAGGTTATCTCCAACTCTCTCAGTCATAAAGGAGTGAAAGCCCTCTATTGTCACAGAGGGGTAAGATCTAAAGATGTCGTGGCAAGTCTGAGAGAGAAGGGGCATGATTCTTTCTTCTCTCTAAAAGGTGGAGCGCGCTCTCTCTAATTCTGATACTTACTTCTAGCGACTTGAAGTTTATTGTAACTCTCTATTAGTCTTTGATGTTTATCAATACCCTCAAGATTTATACTAGTTTCTTGTAGACCAAAGAACTTAACTTCTCTGTTGATTGTAGAATTTGCTTCATTAAGAACTTTTTCTCCAAACATAAGAGTTAAGTTTTCTTTATAGTCTTCAAAGTTTAAGTCGTCATCAATTGCTATATCAAGAAGAATATTTAGTACCTGATAGTACTTCTTTCTATCTGGGGCGTATTCGTTAAATTGATTGAGTAGCTCGACGCTATCCTTGGCCTCTTCTAAATTTCCAAGAGCGAGATTGATCATTGCTTTTAATTCACCATTAACTAGTTGTCCCCAGTTAGAGACTTCATCAAAGGCAACTCCTATGAGTTCAGACACAGGTAAGTGATCGTCTAGCTCATATTCATCCATATCTTCTAAAAGTTGATTTAGTTGCTTATCACTAAGTCTATGGAGACTTAGAATATCTTCTCTAAAGTGAACACCTTTATTATTATTGTCCCATACTAGGTCTTCAGGCATATAAATTTCTGAGTATTCTGGAACGAGAATTCTACAGGCGCACGAACCAAGTTCTTCATAGTCTGCGAGATAAACTTCTTTACCCATTTCTTTTAGAATACTCATTAAGTAATTATACTCAGCTTCTGTCGTTCCGGTAAAATCCCAGTCTACAAATTCATAATCTGACTTTGAGCTAAAGAATTTCCAAGAGACAACTCCTGTTGAGTCAATAAAGTGGTCGACAATATTATTATGTTCTTTTACTGCAAACTCATTAAATGTTGGAAGAGCGATATCATTCATTCCTTCAAAGCTTCTTCCTTGCAGTAGCTCAGTTAGACTTCTCTCTAGGGCCACTTCAAATTTTGGGTGCCCTCCAAAAGACGCGAAGACTCCACCTGTTCTTGGGTTCATAAGAGTCACACACATAACAGGAAATTTTCCACCTAGAGAAGCATCTTTTATAAGAATTGGAAAACCTTGTTCTTCCAGTTTCTTGATGCCTTCTAGAATGGTTGGAAACCTTTTTAAGACTTCCATAGGTACATCTGGAAGAGCTATTTCATCTAAGATGATTTGATTCTTTACAGCGCGCTCAAAAATTTCAGAGAGAGATTGAACTCTGGCTTCAAAAATTGTATTTCCTGCACTCATTCCGTTACTAACAAATAAGTTTCCAATTAAATTCACTGGAATATAAACAGTCTCTTGGTCAGAGTTTCTAGTGAATGGAAGAGCGCAAATTCCACGTTCTTTATTTCCTGAATTTGTATCGATGAGATGATGTGCTCTTAGCTCTCCATCAACATCATAGGTATTGAATAGAGTTTTATCCATCAACCCTTCGGGCATTTTCCCGTTTGGCGTTAACTTAAACCACTTCTCATTCGGATAGTGAGCGAACTGAGCATTGGCAACTTCTTCTCCTAGGTAGTAGTCGTTGTAGAAGTAGTTATTGCTAATTCTCTCTAAGTACTCACCAAGGGCCGAGCAAAGAGCAGAGTCCTTTGTTGAGCCTTTTCCATTTGTGTAGCAAATAGGAGAGTCAGCATCTCGAATATGTACTGACCATACATGAGGAACAGGGTTTCTCCATGAAGCGATTTCAATATTTATTCCTAAGTCTTTTAGAAGACCTGTCATATTTTCAATTGTTTCTTCTAATGAGCAATCTTTTCCAAGAATCATTGTCTGGGTTCCTGGAGTAGTTTCAGTTTCATACTCAAGACCGGCATCACTCTCTAGAGAGTCTTTGATTTCAATTTTAAAATCAATCTCATTTTGAATCACTCTCTTTACAGTACAGCGGTCCATTGAGCTTATGATTCCTTGGCGATCTTTTTCTGAAATGGTTGGTGGAAGTTCAGCCTGAATAATAAAGCTTTGCTTATATCTATTTTCCGGATCGACAATATTTTGTTGGCTAATTCTTATATCTTCCGTTGGGATACCACGGGCCTTGCAATAAACTTTTACAAAGTAGGCTGCACACATGGCCGAAGAGGCCAAGAAGTAATCGAAGGGACCTGGAGCGAGTCCGTCACCTTTGTATCTTACCGGTTGGTCAGAGATGATTCTATAGTCATCGAAGCTTGCTTCAAGTTTTAAATTGTCGAGATAGATTACGTTTACTTTCATAGGAGAGATATAGCAGTAAGTGCTTAAAAATAATAGACTACGTCTAAAGTACTATAAGAATTACTCTCTAGAGTTTTAAGTTTTCTTGCCCTATATAAGCTTTTTTTATTTGATGAATAGAAGAGCTTGAAGTCTAGTCGATTTTAGAATAATTACAGATATTTATGAGGAGGATAATTTATTTTCTTCTATGAATTCTATTCTTGTAAAGTACAATGTAGAGATGGATATATCTGGAATTCAGTATGTTTTAATTTTTATCTTCGTTGGCTTTGCAGGTTTTGTTGATTCAATCGCTGGCGGTGGTGGATTGATTACAATACCGACTTATATTGCTCTAGGTTTACCTTCTGAATTAATTCTAGGAACCAATAAACTTGTGAGTACATGTGGTGGCTCCGTCGCGGTTTTTCGCTACATAAGAAGTGGCGTAATTGAGTTTCGAATCATCATGTTTGGTGTTATTTTTGGACTCGTTGGCGCTTCAATTGGTGCAAACCTAGCAACGCACTTAGATAGCAAGAATATGACTTATATTTTGATTGTTATTGTTCCTATTATTTTTATTCTAAATCACTACAGAAATAGAATTCTAGATACTGATGAAGTTTTTATTGGTACGACGGCCTTAATCGTAAGATGCTCACTTATTGGATTAATTATTGGTGGATATGATGGCTTCTTTGGGCCAGGGACTGGAACTTTTCTTATTGTCGCAATGGTTCTTTTTATGAACATGAAAATGCATAAAGCTTCTGCAAGTGCTCGTCTAATTAATTTTACGAGTAATATTTCTGCATTCATTGTTTTCTTCACTAAGGGACTAATAGCATGGGAAGTTGCCAGTATTGCTATTATTGCAAGTATTACGGGAAATTTCATAGGAAGTAGTTTTGTTGTAAGAGAGAATACAAAAGTTATAAAAAGTGTATTTAACTTTGTGTTAATAGGTCTTCTTTGTAAGTCAGTCTTCGATATTATCGCAAGTAAATAAAATTTAGATTATATTCGATTAAAATTTTCTGTTATACTTATAGATATATTTTAAATAGGTGTGCTTATGCTCAAAAATAATAAAGGTTTTACGCTTGTTCAAGTCATCGTTGTAGCGGGGCTAATGGGAGTTCTATCTCTGGCATTTATGCAGATGAGTAAGAATATGAGTGATCAGCAAAACTTTGCAGAATCTAAGAATGACGAACTAGAATTAAAGTCTTCCATACATTTACTATTAAACGATAAGAGATATTGTAGAGTGAGCCTTGCTGGAAATGGTGAGAAAGGTAATCCTGAAGATCCTGTTACTTTTAAGAAATCTGAAAATGATAATGAAGCAGAAGGTATTGATATCTCTCTTTATAACTCTAATATTGAAGGAACAAGTAGAACTCTAAAAAGATTTAATGGAGCAAATAATCCAGGTGATAACGATAAGAGTAAATTTGGTAAACTCACGATTAAATCAATGAAATTGATTTTTAATAACCCAGATGCCGATGGTGCTTTAAATTGGGACTACGAAGACTCTTCTTCTATTAATGATGTGGCCATCTTAAGAGTCGTAATTGAGAAGAAAATCACAGCAACAACTGTTAGAGAAATGGTTGAAGATTATAACCTTGTCGTCAATCTCTCTTCGGGACAAACTCCTGAAAGTTCTGGAGTTAGCCGTATTCTTTCATGCCATAAAGAATTCTTAGAGAGCGAGAAGGAGAACTTCTCTTACCCTTCAAGTTGTTCTATGACCCTATCTCATAGTGATAATGGAGGAGCCTTTAGGTCTACTGTTTTAGATATGAACTCAGGAGGTTTTGCAGCTATTCGTTTAAGAGGTGATGTGAACTCTGATGATCGCTTTAGGCTTTCGGGGAATTGCGGATCTGGAAATGAAATAGATTCATATTTACAACAGTGCCAACTTGGTTTTGGGTGGCGTGATGTTACTGACAACGGCTCTATCGTAAATAATTCTCCTCTTTCCAGTAAGCAGTACAACTTCTCATTCAATTCTAGCGCAACACTTCAGGTTTCAGGGGATGTAAACGAAGACGATTCTTTTTATTACCGCTTACGCTGTCCTAGTGGAACATCGACAGAGCTAGATGATTATATGAAGGAGAAGTGTTCTATTTGTATGGGGCATACTGACCAATGGTATTCCTCTCCTGAAAAAGCTTCTTGTAAGAAGATTCAAAGTACTTCTGATAGCTCATGGGGAAGAATTATGACGTCTGGAGATGTCGGGTCCGATGACGCTCTATTCATAGGATTCTTCTGCGAAGGAGAGTATTCACCAATTATAAAGAGGTGGACTAATTAGTTTAAGATATTTTCTGAAATTTCTTGGTCCATGGCCCACTCAATGACTTCATGGAATTGATCAATTGTTTTGGCCTTTTTTATTTTCTTATAGACTTTATGTTCATTTTCAAAAATATCTTTGAAGTAGAGCCAATGCTCTCGCATTCTTTGTAAATAATCTGATTTTGCATTAGCAGAGTTTAGGTACTCATAACTCATCATTTGATGCATTTTAATAAATTTAGATCGATAGGTTTGCTCATTGAAAACTTCTCCGCGGATCTGAGAGAGAAGAGCGGGATTTGAAAGTGCGGCACGACCAATCATCCATTTCTTTATCTGAGGCATGCGCTTTGATAGTCTATTGAAGTCTGTAACTGATTTTATATCACCATTGTAAGTCGGAATAGTCCTTAAAAGAGGAAGACATTCTTCAAAGCCATTTATATCAACGCTTCCTTTATAGATTTGCTTTCCAAGTCTGGCGTGAATTGTAAGATCATTTATTTCTAAATCATTTATAATGGGAATAATTTTCTTGATCTCACTTGTACACTCCCGTCCAAGTCTTATCTTAACAGTGAACTCTATTGGACATTTCTCTTTTATCTCTGTTAGAAGTCTCTCCACCTTTTCAGGGTGTAACAATAGACCTGAGCCTTTGGTTCTATTGGCCACCATAGGGTAGGGACAACCCATATTCAGGTTTACTTTTTTTACTCCCATATCTTTATAGAGTTTTGCTACATGAAGAAATTGACTTACTTCTTTCGTGAGGATTTGTGCCGTTGTTGGTAGTTGATTCTTTGTAAAATCAACATCGAAGAGTTGTCTTTGATTAAGTTCTCCACTTTCTTTCGTCACGATATAGGGAGCGATTGCTGAGTCTGCACCACCAAAAGTCGCTTCTAGGGCATTTCTAAAAATATAATTCGTTACACCCTTTATTGGGGCCAAGACGAGATGGTGGTCAGGTTCAAACATATCTAGAGCTACTTGCTAGGAGTTATATAGTCAATTTCTTTAATTTTTGAAGCTTCGGTGGATATTTTTTACAGGAGTTGAGACTAATCGGAGTAAAGCGTGGAATCTTATAGAAATGAATAATTTTAGAGATTTAGGGTTATGTGAAGAGATTGTAAATCAGCTCACTTACAAAGCCCCAACAGCGATTCAAAGCGGATGTATTTCACACCTTTTAAATGGAAAGGATCTTCTGGGCATTGCTCAAACTGGAACGGGAAAGACTGCGGCCTTTGCGCTCCCTCTTGTTCAAAAGATTCTTAAAGAAAAAATTAATCTATCTTCCAATGAAGTTAGATTTTTAATCATCGCTCCCACAAGAGAGTTGGCTACACAAATTGATCAAAATATTTCATCGTATTCAGCTGGTTGTGGAATTACTTCCACTGTTGCCATTGGTGGGGTGAGTAAAGAAGAGCAATTGAAAAAACTTTCTAAAGGAAGTGATTTTCTCATTGCTACTCCTGGTCGGTTACTTGACTTTATTCGAGGGGGGGAAGTTTCTTTTTCAAAACTTTCTGCCTTAGTTCTTGATGAAGCAGATATGATGCTTGATTATGGCTTTCTTGATGATGTGAATGAAATTATTTCTCAGCTTCCTAGTGAGAGGCAAACTATTTTATTTTCTGCAACTATGCCAAAAGCGATTGCAGATCTTGCAAAGTCAATTTTAAGAAATCCTATTAGAGTTGAGATAGAACCTGAGTCGACTGTTGCCAAGCGAGTCTTAGAAAAACTCTACTATGTCAGTGCTGAAAATAAGAATTATCTTCTCTGTTCTCTTTTAAATTCTTCTAAAGCAAAGAGAGTCATTGTTTTTTGTAAGGCAAAGTATAGTGTGCCAATTATTGTTGATATTTTGGAAAAGAGTGGAATTTCCTGTACTGAAATCCATAGCAATAGAAGTCAAAGAGAAAGAGATCAAGCGATCTTAGATTTTAGTGAAGGGAATGTTAAAGTTCTCGTGGCCACAGATATTGCGGCAAGAGGAATTGATGTTAGTGATGTGACTCATGTGGTGAATTACAATCTTCCTGAAGATTCTAGCTACTATGTTCACCGTGTTGGAAGAACTGCTAGGGCGGGAAGAGATGGAGTGGCCATTTCTCTTTGTGTAGAAAAAGAGCTCCCATTACTTAGAAATATTCAAAAGAAAATTAGTAGAAATATTCCACTAGTTGAAAATCATCCCTTTCATGAAGCACTTACCTCAGCAAGTGTAGAGGCCATTAAAGCACCTAAGAGCTTTAATAGGAGAAAGAGAGCTAGAAGAAAGTAGAACGACTACTTCTCCCACTTCTTGGCCCATGAAGCCTTTTGCTGATCATTTTGAAAAGTCCAAGCAACGATTCGACCTTCTTTATTTCCATGTTGCATAGGGAGTGTTCTATACTCCTCAACTTTTGAGTCTTTAAGCAGTTGGTAGATCGTATCTAGGTGGGCCTCTTTAGAAACAAGAGTCGTAAACCAGAGAACATTTGGTTTTTTCTGTGCACTTTGCTTAATCATTTTTCTTATAAACTCGATCTCTCCTCCTGGAAAGACAAGTTCATTTTGATTGCCACCAAAGTTTGATGACACTTTATTCTTTGAATTCGTTTTTACTTCAATGCCATTTTTCTTTGCACTCTTTTCAAGATTCTTGATCTTTGTTTGTGCAGATAATTCAGCTTCCTCTAGGGAAGAATGAAATGGAGGATTACACATTGTGAAATCAAACTTTTCTCCAGATTGGATCATATTATCAAAGATATGTTCCTGTTCTGTTTGAAAACGCACTTTAATAGCACCCATTTTTATATTCTTATTTGCTTTAACAATGCTCTTAGATGAATTCACAGACTCTGAATCAATATCAGATCCTACAAATTTCCAACCATAAGTTCTATTTCCGATAAGGGGATAAATACAAGTTGCTCCAACTCCAATATCGAGGCCTTTGACTTTTTCTCCTATCGGAATTTCGTCACTATTAGTCGAAGAGAGAAGGTCTGCAATGATATGAAGATAGTCAGCTCTTCCTGGAATTGGTGGACAGAGATGTCCTTTAGGGACATTCCATTTCTCAACACCATAGTAGTGATGGAGTAGAGATTTATTTAAGAGGTTAATGGCCTCTGGTTTTGAGAAGTTTATTGATAGCTCACCACTTGGCTTTGTTGAAACAAATCTTTCAAGATCTGGCGTACACTTTATAAGCTCGCTAAAATCATACTTTTCGTTGTGGTGACTTCTAGGGTGTAGACCCTTACTTTTTTCGTTTTTCATAGTGACCGATACTAGCACAGAAAGAAAGTATAAGACCCTTTTATTTTACAGCTCTCTGTCATTTCTATGGTGCTTAGTTTGCGCCCATGCTAAGGTTCGCCATGGAATTTAAAGAACTTAAACTATCAAAAGAATTAATCGAAAATCTAAGTGGCCTTGGCTTCTCTTCAATGACTCCTATTCAAAAAGAGAGTCTACCTATAATACTAGAAGGCGCTGATATTATTGGACAGGCTAAGACTGGAAGTGGAAAGACTGCGGCCTTTGGTTTAGGTGTTTTGAACTCTCTAAATTTAAATAGTACCAGACCTCAGTCTCTTGTCCTCTGTCCTACAAGAGAGCTGGCCGATCAGGTCGCGAAAGAAATTAGAAAGCTTGCAAGACTTACTAGTAATGTGAAAATCACTACTGTTTGTGGAGGCACTAGCGAGTATCACCAAATTCGCTCTCTGGCGCACGGGGCTCATATTATTGTGGGAACACCAGGAAGAGTTTTAAAATTCTTAAAAGACGCTCACTTTGAAATCGATGAAATTTCCTCATTTGTTTTAGATGAAGCTGACCGAATGCTCGATATGGGTTTCTATGAATCAATAAGAGAAATTGAAACTTTTCTTCCTTTAGAGAGGCAAACCTTACTCTTCTCTGCAACTTATCCCGATGAAATTATTGAGTTGAGTAGCGCTCTTCAAACAAGTCCTCATTTTGTAAAGGTAGACTCTAAACAAGAAGAAAGCACGATTGAACAAATTTTCTTTGAACTAAATTCTCATAGAGAAAAATTAGAGTTACTTTCAAAGCTCTTGGCCAAGTATACTCCGGAGTCAACGGTAGTCTTTTGTAAGACAAAGAAGAGCTGTGATGAGGTTGCGGACTACTTACAGAGTGAGAGAGTTTCTGCTCTGGCGATTCATGGGGATCATGAGCAGAGGGATAGAACTCTTGCTATGACTAAATTCTCTAATAAGAGTTGTTTGATTCTTGTGGCCACAGATGTTGCTGCGAGAGGAATAGACGTTAAAGAATTAAGCCTGGTCGTTAATTTTGATCTCTCTACTGACCCCGAGGTTCACGTTCACCGAATTGGAAGAACGGGAAGAATTGGGCACGAGGGTCTTGCTCTTAGTCTCTTTGTGTCAAAAGAAGACTATAAAGTTGAGGCCATTGAAGAGTATATGAATTTAAAGTTTAATATCACTCATATTGATGACTTTGACGCAGCGGAGGGGAGCTATCAGCTCACTCCACCTATGACGACGATATTCATCAGTGGAGGAAAGAAGGATAAAATTCGACCAGGGGATATTGTCGGGGCAATTATTGGGACTTCTGGAATAGATGCAAGCGATATAGGGGACATTACTGTAATGAATATTCTTAGCTATGTTGCAATTAGTACTGAGAAAGTTGGGGCAGTTCTAGAAGGGCTGTCGACAGGGAAGATCAAGAAGAGGCGCTTTAGAGTAGGGCTTGCTTAAAATAATATCCTTGTGCGATGCCTTAAGTATATAAAAATCATGCACATTATTTTCAACTTTGATAGCATTTAAAGTAATTATTATTTATTTCAATGGAAAACGTAATGAAAACTTTCTTAGCACTTATCCTTTCACTTTTTATGACAACATCAGTTCTTGCGGTCACAGAGTCTCTTCACCATAGAGTTCTAGATGGTAAGTATCACAAAGATGGAAATCTTGAGATTAAGAAATTCGAAGCATTCAATAATGACTTCCAAGTAAATATTGACTACAAGCTTAAGCCTAAAGGGATTATTGGTAGAATTCTAAAGAAGTATATGGAAGGTTCTTACATCCTTTCTTTTCCAGTAGGTATGATTGTCGAGCAAGGTTATTATGATCTTCAGAGCGGTGGACCAATTGATATTGCTAACGAAGATAAAGTTGCAACGATGAAGTACATTAAACAAGTAGATATTGATGGTTATCAAGGTGCCCATAAAGTTGAAATAAGATCTAAGTCGACTATGGATGATGATTATCCGGAAGGTAAGTGGCATATGTTTCTTTATTACCATCCAGGAGTTCATTCGATGGGAATCTTTAGAACCGAAATTTACTATCATGGTAAGTATAGCTATGAAGTAATCTCTAAATTAAGATAAAACTGAAGGTGCTCTAAGCACCTTTTTTTTGATCAGAAATTATAACTTCTTATCTATCTTGTAGTGAATTGTCCTTTCATCATTTGATAAATAAAGTGAATCATCTTCAATAGTACAGCTTAATTTCATGCTCTTTGTCACAAGACTTGTGAGATCTTCTTTCGTAAGGTTTTCAAGATGAAAGATATTAACTTTCTCGTGAGAGACTTTATCTCTCACCTTTAGAAACCACTGTTCAGAAGTATTCTTATTTACCGTGAAGATTGAAACTCTCTTAGACTTTCCTGAGGCTTGTCGAATGCGTTTTTCATCAGGCTCTCCAAGCTCTATCCAGTGTAGAATATCTCCTGTTAAGCTCTTTTGCCACAGCTCTGGTTCATCAGTTGAACTTAGACCTTTAGTAAACTCTAGGTCTTTATGAGCGCAGCTTAAAAAGCAGAGAAGCCTTCTCATCATTCTCTCTTCATTTTCTGACGGATGCTTTGCCATAGTGAGGGAGAAGTCATCATAGTAATGATCATTCAAGTTTGAAAGAGTAATCTCTGCTTTATAAATTGTTGAACTAAGTGCCACTTAAATTTCCTTCTTATTTAAAGTTCTTCTGGGCCCTTGCAATAGAGTCTCTCTTTGAAATTTCATTCTTCCACTTTAAGGTATTTGGAAATTGATCGAAAGACATTTCAAGTGGGTCCATTTGTTCTACATAGGCATAGGCAAAGAGATCAGCAATACTAAGATTATCTGATGCTATATACTTCCTTTTGCTAAGTTCTTTTTCAACTATCTTTAATTGTATTGAACTAAATTTTTCAGCCTCTTCACAAATCGTTTGGTTCGCTTCACCAAGGCCTAAGAAATTTTTGAGTATTCTTTCAAAGAAGAGAGAGTTTAGCCAGCGACCTAGATGATTAGTGAAAAATTCCATCCACTGATCAACTTGTGCCCTTTCGAATTTATCTGAAGGAAGTAGGGGAGAGTCTGAAATATCTGCAAGGTATCTACAGATGGCCCCTGACTCAAAGAGATACTTTCCATCATGTTCAAGAACGGGAACTTTTCCAACGGGATTCATTTTTAGAAATTCTTCTGTACGATTTTCTCTTTCCATTAAATTTACTAATTGAAAATCATAAGAGAGGTTTAGCTCTTCAGCGACATAAATAACTTTCTTATTATTTTGTGAATTAAAACCGTAAAACTTCAGCATATAGAACTCCTTTTTTAGAAATTCTAGTACTGAAGTTTATGAAAAGCCAGTATTACTTACAATATGAAAGGTCTAGATCTTTGACTTTCTTAGACCAACCTTTAAATCCTAGTTTCATGTTGAACATTTTTTCGAGAGCTTCTTCGATTAAGTCCAAGTCAGTTCTCTTTAGCAGGTGAAATCTACTCTCATAGCATGAGATATCATATTTTTGTTTTTCATTTTTGATTAGATCATAGTGACTTTGTATTGAAGCATTTCCCATTGAAGCACTTGTGAAGTTAGTATATCTTCCGTTTATAATAAACGCGTCTAAGTAGAGAGCATCTAAGAGTCTTTCTTCTGTTGCTGTCATTTGATCACATAGTTCAGCTTCTGGCTTATCTTCTTTTATTTCTTCAATTCTCTCATTAACGGCTTTCTTATAGCAGTCGATGAACTCTCTTGGAGTAATCTCTCCAGCTGAGATAGAAGTGGTCGCTAGAATAATTGAAGCGAAGGTTAAAACTTTTCTAATAGACATGACATTTCCTCTGATAATTTTTTACTTATTTTATCAGAGGATTTATTTTTCTCTATTGATCTTGAAATATATTCAAGGCCGTTAAAACCTTTTACAGTGAGCTGTAAAAACAGTAGGTTAACTACCTTAGTTTGAAAGGCATTTGGGTTTTCTTATTTATCGCTGCAGATTTTGAAAAGCCATAGAGCTTATTACCATCAGCAAGGAGATTAATATTCACTTGAGAGGACTTTGGTGTGTAGAGGTAGCTAAAAGTCTTATTACCCATTTGATCTTCAATTTTAGAAGTATCTAATTCAGTATTTCCTGGTCTATAGCTCTCTATATCATAGAACTCGAAGTTAATTGGTCTTGAGTATTGATTGGCCCAACCAACTGAGTAAATAGCATCGACGAGTTCGATCTTTATATCACTCTTGCAACCCTTAGTTGGCTTGAAGGCTCCACTTACACTCATAACTTGCTTTGTAGATAGGCTTACCTGATGTCTAACCAGACCATTTCTTAAGTTAGTATTTTTAAGAGTTAGAGGAATTTGGTTGTAAGAAGTATTGTACTCTGATGAATCTCCCCAGACAATTCTCTCATATCGGCAAGACTGAACTAAAGTGGCCTTCACATTTATTTTGGATTCATGAGTAAAGAACTCAAATGAGAATGGGTCCACAGTCGTGGTCGCCGCTAGTATATTAGTACTTAAGAATATTAGTAGAGATAGAGTGATTTTTTTCATAGTTCTTCCTTTAGCCTATATAAACATGATTTCTTTTAGTCGTGAATTGATAAATTAAGTACTGAAAAATATTCAATACTCTGCTAGAGTTGGCTTATGAGTGAAAAAGCGAAATTTAAAATATGGATTGATGCAGATGCCTGTCCAAAAGTAGTTAAAGAGACTGTTTTTAAAACATCATCTCGTTTGTCGATAGAGGTGGTCTTGGTGGCCAATAGTTTTATGAGTTTTCCTCATACTCCATTTATTCGCTTTGTTCACGTTGACCAAGGTGCAGATGTGGCAGATCAGTATATAGTTGATCATATTTCCAGCGATGACGTGGCCATAACCGCAGATATTCCTCTTGCCGCTCTAATTGTTGAATCAGGAGCAATTGCCATCAATCCTAGAGGAGAGCTCTATACTGAAGAGAATGTCTCCGAGAGGCTTTCTATGCGCGACTTTATGCAAGACCTTAGAGATAGCGGCATTGATACCGGAGGTCCAGCTCCTTTTGGTCCTAAAGATAAGGAGAGTTTTACAAATTCCTTAAACCGGATTGTGACAAAGAAGCTTAAAAACTAGTATAAAAATTACTGAATTATGTATTTATCCCATTCTCATCATGTATAAATTGGCTTTGGAGAATTAAGTGCAAGACATCTTAGATAGAATTGAAAGAGATATTCAACCATACTTTGGAATGGGTGAGGTCGCCAATTATATACCAGAGCTTGCGAAAGTGAATCCTAAGCAATTTGCTATGAGTGTTGCGACGATTGATGGAGAGGTTTTCTCCTGCGGTGATCATTCTAAGAAATTCTCTATTCAAAGTATTTCAAAAGTCTTTGTTCTCACTATGGCAATGGAGCTCTTACAAGATGAGCTATGGAACCGAGTTGGGCGTGAGCCATCTGGTACTGCCTTTAACTCCTTAGTTCAACTTGAGACTGAGCAGGGGATTCCAAGAAATCCATTCATCAACGCTGGAGCACTTGTTACAACAGATGCTATTAATCAGAGATTCACTGATCCTTATAATGAAATTTTAAACTTTGTTCGAGGGCTCTGCCAAAATCCAGAAATAAAATTTGATGACGAGGTTGCTCAATCAGAATTTCAAAACTCGGAGAGAAATACGGCACTAGCTTACTTTATGAAGAGCTTTGGAAATATTCACTCTGATCCAATTAAACTCTTAGATATTTACTTTCATCATTGCTCGATCGCTATGAATACGGAAGATCTTGCAAAGTCTTTCTTATTCTTGGCCAATGCTGGTGTCAATCCTCTTAACGGGGAAGAAGTTATTAGTAAGCTCAAGGCGAAGAGAGTAAATTCATTGATGCTCACTTCAGGTCTCTATGACAATGTAGGGGACTTTGCTTATAGGGTAGGTTTACCTGCTAAGAGTGGTGTTGGCGGTGGAATTGTTGGAGTTTTGCCTGGAGAGTTCTCTGTCGCAGTATGGTCTCCTGAATTGAATCTTTCAGGTAACTCGCTTATTGGAACTAAGGCCCTGGAGCTTTTTACGAGTTACACTGAAAAATCAATTTTCTAGTTCTTAAATAATATCTTCAAAACGATCATCATCAGCAGAAGGAATTCCCTCTATTGATTGAGCTTCTTTCTTGGCAGGAGCTACTTTAGTCACAACCGGTTCTTTTTTTACAACTTTCAATGTTGATTTCTCTTTCTTTACTTCTTTCTTAGGTTTTCTTTCAACTTTCTTATAAGTCGTGTGCTCTCTTGTTCCGTGAACAATTTCTTCCATATCTAGAACAATAGTTGAAAGTATATCTGATTGATTTCTAAGTTCTTCTGCTCTTGTTGAAGATTCACTGGCAACATCTGAATTTTGCTGTGTTGCTGTATCAATCTCTTGAATGGCCTGAGTGATTTCATGAACACCTTGTGCTTGTTCTCCAGCAGAAGTCGCAATTTCAGTTACTGATTGATCAACAATTTGAAAGCTATTTAAAACTTCATCTAATATCGCTTCACATTCTCCAGATTTCTCAATACCATCTTCAACATTCTTCTTGGCCGAGACGAGAATCTTCTCCATTTGTTCTTTGGAACTTTGAACGATATTGCTTACTTTCTGAGTACTATCTTCTAAGAGAAGCCCAATATCGGCAGCGGCCTTTCCTGACATAGAGGCAAGGTTTCCAACTTCTTCAGCAACGACAGCAAAGCCTTTCCCTTGTTCTCCTGCTCTTGCGGCTTCTACTGAAGCGTTGAAAGAGAGAAGCTTTGTTTGAAAAACAATGTCATTGATAACTTTTGTTTTTTCAGAAATTTCTTGAATGACTTTATTTATATCTTCAATCTTTTCGTTATTCTTATCTACACCTTGAACAACATCTTCGTTACTTCTATGAATGAGCTCAATTATTCTCTTCACTTCAGCAACAGATAGTTTTCCTTTTTCTGCTTTCTCTTTACTTTCTTTACTTAGCTTCGAGGCTTTTTCGGCGGACTCAGAACTTCTTGTCACCATGGCCGAAATCTCACTTATTGAAGAGGAAGTTTCTTGTACGCTTGCGGCCAATTGATCCGTTGTTGTTGAAAGTTCTGTTGAACCTTCTGCAATTCTAGTACTACTTCCAAGAACATTTTCAGCACCTTTCTTTAGCTCCATTCCAATATGAGAAATTTTATTGGAAAGTTTGGTCGACAAGAGAAAGGAGAATACAACTATGACTGTTGCAGATATCCCTACAATTATGAACATCAGATTTCTTAAAAAGGCGACAGTTTCATAGGCCTCTTCTCGGCTAATCTTACTTAGCATAAACCAAGAGAGCCCTTCGACTTCTATTTTCTGTATAGCCGCAATTTGAGTCATATCAGAGATGTCCTTGTAGTAGAGAACTTTTGGAGAATCATCCTTAACAGCTGTTGCAATATCGTTACTCTCTATTTTTAGAGAGAGGGCACTTGTTTCTTGAGCTTGAATATATTGAATTTTATCTTTTGAATAATTAATAGCAGCTAGCTCTTTTAGAAATAAGTCTTTATTCTGGTGTAGGAACCTGGAGGTTGTTCTCTCGATGAGATCTTTACCAAAGAGAATATTTTCACCAGTCTTTCCTAGTCCGTGCTTTTCCCAACCATAGTTTCCTGTAAGAATAGAGTTATACTTAGGAACAGGAACTTGATAAATTAAAGACCCCACAACTTGTCCATCTACTTTTATACTATGTCCGACAAATTGAGCGGGAGCATTGAAACTAGGCCAGTACTTTCCGATATCTGTGATAATCGCTTCATTTGGATTTTTTAGAGTTTGATTATAGACGGCGAGTAGAGGACTATTCCTATATTGCTCACTTTTTAAGTTCGCACCGAAATCACTTTCTTTATGAATCGTATAGATAATATTACTTGTCTTAGAATCAATTATGAAAACATTGTAGTAATTATAATTCTTCGCATACTTTACAAAGTCAGCATGAAACTTACTATGAGCTGTAGAATAACCCGATTCATTAACACTCATTAATTTATATTTTTCACCAGCTTTATTTGAATTATTAGCAATGAAGTCTCTTTGTAGAAGAAGAGATGTGTCGTTTAAAGTCGATGTAATGACTTTAGCATCAATCTTATTTGCATTTTTCTTATTGAACTCAGAAACGAAGTTATCTTTATAGTATTTTTCAATATCACTCTTGGCCTGGTAGGCATCAGCATTTGCAATATCGTTTGTGTAGTTATCATATCCCGCTTTTAAATTTATATAGGCTCCAGTTGTTAAGCCACTTTCTGCAAGATCTTTAACTTGAGTCTTCATAATCTTTATCATTTCTTGAATTTGAAATGATTTAGATTCTCTAATTGCAACGAGCTTTTCTTTAATTTCCATCTCTAGTGAATTGGATGAATACTTATAGGACATGATTCCAATAGTTAGAGCTGGAATAAGACCTGCCATTAAAAAGCTTATAATTAACTTATTTTTAAGAGACATCTTCACACTAATTTCCTCGTTTAAATATTGTGTATTTAATTTTATCGTCAGAAGTGTGGGAAAGTTTTAAGATTAATAATTAAATTATATATTTCTTAAGGTAGTCTAAGCCATTGAGATTATTTCAGGCTCGTCCTCGGTCTTATCAACTCGAAAGTGGGTTAAGGAATTCTCAAGATCTTCTTTCTCAGAAGTCACGATGAGTATCTTATCTTGGGATTTAAATGACGTGGAGCCATCAGGAATGATAAATCCTCCATTTCTCTTAATAAATAGAATTACGGTTCCCTTTGGAAGACCTAGATCAACAACTCTCTTTTCCACAGCAAAGTCACTATCTTCAATCTTAATTTCTCTAATTCCATTCTTTGTTTTCTCAATAACTTCGAGATCAATCGGGAAGTCAGGATCAAAAATAGATTCAATTAGTAAGTTTAATTTCTTGGCAAGGAGCTTCACTGTAGAGCCTTGAACTAGAGCAGAAATAAGTACAGTAAAGAAGACAAGATCAAATATAAATAGAGATTCCTTCCCTACATTTGTTGCCACTAAACTAGCAAACACTATTGGAGTAGCCCCTTTTAGTCCTGCCCAAGAAATGAGAAGCTTTTCTTTGAAATCAAATTTAGAAAACATGAGACAAATAAAGACGATAGTAGGTCTAGCGATGATAATACAAAAGAGAGCTAACATACTTCCACTTGGAGCGATCTCGTAGAGTCTAGATGGAAATACGAGAAGACCTAGCATAATAAAGAGGCCAATTTGAAAGAGCCATGAAATTCCATCAAAGAAAGATGTGAGAATATGCTTGTGGATAATCCTCTCGTTTCCTATCCTTAGTCCAAATATATAAACGGCTAGAAATCCATTTCCGTAGAAAGAAGTTACTAGAGAATAAGTAAGAAATAAGAAACCAAGAGCTAGAGCAGGGTAGAGTCCTTGAAAATCCAGTTCTACTTTGTCATTGATAAGCTTGAATATTTTAAAGAAAGCGTAGCCACCTAGAATACCGAAGAGAGGGTTCACGAGAAATAAAAGAAAGGAGGAAGCTTGAGTTGTTGTTGTCGCGTCTGCTTGATAGAGGCCAAGGAAAATGGTCACTAGTAGATAGGCCATTGGATCATTACTTCCTGACTCTAGCTCTAAAAGAGACTTAACATTCTTTGATACTTGAGCGTTCTTATCTCGAAGAACTGTAAAAACGGCTGCAGCATCTGTGGAGGAGAGAATTGCTCCAATAAGTAGTGCTTCAAAGAAATCAATATGGAAGAGGTAGTGACAGAATACACCGACCATTCCAGTGGTAAGAAGAATTCCAAGAGTTGATAAGACAACTCCTGATTTCATGACAGGTTTTATGTCTGATATTTTTGTAAGAAGACCACCGGTGAAAATAATTAAACAAATGGCCACTAGTGATAGAGAGTGGGTTAGCTCATAATTCTCGTAATCAATTCCACCAATTCCTTCACTTCCAGAGATCATTCCAATAAATAAAAAGAGAATAAGAATAGGAAGGCCGAATTTACTTAAAGATTTACTCATTACTACACTAAGTAGCAAAAGTACTGAACCAATAATCAAAGCATTGTTTAGAATATATTCCACTCTTTCTTTCTCGGAATTTTAAGGGAAAAATTAATAAACTTTTTTAGATAGGGTACCCTTTTTATTAGGATACCCTAGAAGTTATTGATTCAAAATATTTAAATGGTGTGTAATGTGATCTTCTAGGAATGTAGAGATGAAGAAATAGCTGTGATCATACCCTTCGCGGTAATTCACTTCTAACTCTTGTCCTGCATCATTGCATACTTGAATGAAATTGTCGGTTAGCAATTCTTTTTCTAAGAACTCATCAGCAAGTCCTTGATCAATGAGAATTTTATCACTTCTTAAATTCTTATTCTTAATAAGCAGTGTTGCATCGTACTTAGAGTATTCATCACTATCTTCTCCCAGATAGCCTTTAAAGGCCTTTCTTCCCCAAGAGCATTCGCTTGGATTAACGATGGGGGAGAACGCGGAAACAGAACTAAAGAGATTTATCTCATTTAGGGCAAGTACAAGAGCTCCATGGCCACCCATAGAGTGACCCATTATAGAAATTTTCTTCACATTAAAGTTTTTCTTTAGGATTTCTATTAATTCGATGGAGACGTAGTCGTACATTTTATAATGATCTTTATAACCAGAAGTTGTGGCATTTAAATAAAAGCTCGCACCTGATCCAAAGTCATAGCTCTCATGTTCTTTATCTAACTCAAGACCCCTAGGTGAGGTATCTGGGCAAATGACCATTGTATTTGTTCCAGCGAGAAGTTTTTGGACTCCTGACTTTGTAATGAAGTTTTCTTCCGTACAAGTGAGTCCTGATAGCCATATAATGGCATTTTCAATCTCTTCCTTGGGACGCGGTTCAAAAGTAGAGAAGGCCATACTGGTTCCAGTTACTACAGACTTATGTTTGTAGTAACAAGTTTCTCCATTAAAGGTTTTATTCTTCTTTGTTTGTTCAATGATCATTTCTTCTTCCTAATCTATTCAAAATCTATAACAGTTCTAATACTCTTTCCTTCATGCATATAATCGAAGGCCGTATTGATTTCTTCAAGAGGTAATTTAAAAGTAACTAGATCATCTAAGTTAATTTCACCACTCATATACTTATCCACATAACCTGGAAGCTCTGTTCTTCCTTTGACTCCTCCAAAGGCCGTCCCTCTCCAAACTCTTCCTGTGACAAGTTGAAATGGTCTCGTGCTAATTTCTTTTCCAGCACCAGCAACGCCTATGATGATTGATTCCCCCCATCCTTTATGGCAGCACTCAAGAGCAGCTCTCATTAAATCAACATTACCAATGCATTCGAACGAATAATCAACTCCACCTTCAGTCAATTCAACAATAACTTCTTGAATTGGTTTGTCGTACTTCTTTGGATTGATAAAATCGGTGGCACCAAATTTCTTGGCCATCTCAAATTTATCATCATTAATATCAATACAGATAATCTTTGAAGCCTTGGCCATCTTCGCTCCTTGAACAACTGAGAGTCCAATTCCACCAAGACCAAAGACTGCTATAGTCGCACCTTCTTCTACCTTCGCTGTATTTAAAACGGCTCCAATCCCTGTTGTTACACCACAACCAAGGAGACAAACTTTATCGAGAGGAGCTTCTTTGCTAATTTTGGCGAGAGAGATTTCTGGAACAACTGTATACTCTGCAAATGTCGATGTACCCATATAGTGAAAGATAGGCTTTCCATCTTTAGAGAATCTAGAAGTTCCATCAGGCATAAGGCCTTTGCCTTGAGTCTCTCTAATTCTTTGACAGAGATTTGTTTTTCCCGATTTGCAAAATTTACATTCTCTACACTCTGGTGTGTAGAGAGGAATGACGTGATCACCAACAGCTAGAGTTGTAACGCCTTCACCAATTTCTGTAACTATTCCACCACCTTCATGGCCAAGGATTACTGGAAAGATTCCCTCTGGATCTTCACCTGAAAGAGTGTAGGCATCAGTGTGGCAAACACCAGACGCGATAACTTTTATAAGCACTTCACCTTTCTTTGGTCCTTCAAGATCAACCTCTTCAATTGTGAGTGGTTGCTTTGGTCCCCATGCAACAGCTGCTTTAACTTTCATATAGATCTCCTGTGGTAGATTTTAAAACCTCATTATCTTAGCACTAAGTTGACAATAGTTTACTATGGTGACAGAGTGTTTCCATATGGAAACAATAAAAGTAATTTCGGCCATCTCGGTATTTGAAAAAGTTGCTAAGAATAAGAGCTTTTCTGCTGCTGCTACAGAGTTAGGAGTATCAAAGGCCTATGTTAGTAAGCTTATTACTGGCCTAGAGGACGAGTTTGGAGAGAGATTATTCATTAGATCCACTCGAAAGGTGAAATTAACCTTTTTAGGGGAGGATCTCTTTGAAAAGTGTCAGGCTCCGCTTGATGCCCTCAATTCTATAAGAGAAGGGCTTTTAAATCGTTCTCCGTCTCCAAAAGGCATGTTTAAAGTCTCCGTTGCAGGGGCTTTTGGTGAGGAGTATCTCGCTCCCATTCTCTTTGAAATGGCAAAGCTCTATCCAGATCTTAAGATAGATATTTCATTCTCAACGAGAAACGTTGATCTACTAGATGAGAATGTAGATGTGGCCATTCGTGTGGGAGAGTTACAGGATTCTAATCTCTATGCTAGAAAAATTTCTTCTAGACGTGAGTATATCTGCGCGAGTAAGAAGTTTTTCAAAGCGAATGGAGAGCCAAAGTCACCAAGGGAGCTTGCTGAATTTAATTGTTTAGTAGGTGTTGGGGATTCTTGGAGTTTTAATATAAAGAAGAAAGTTCAAAGAGTAAAAGTGAGTGGAAACTTACGCTCTGATAATGGACGGGTGTTACTAAAAGCTGCACTAGACCATATTGGACTTGTAAAACTACCCGATGTTTATGTAAAAGAGTACTTAGATAATGGGCAGCTAATTAGTATTTTAGATCAATATGTTGTGAAAGAGATTCCTATTTGGGCGGTAACTCATTCAAAGAAGAAGAGCTCTACAAACTTAAAACATTTCTTAGACCTGCTTGAAAACCATTTAGATAAAGAGAAGTAAAATGAACTTTAAAGAATATCACGCACATATTTACTATGATGAATCAACACATGAGAAAGCTCTTGAGGTTATTGAAAGAGCAAGACAGGTGGAGTTCTTCTCAGTGGGAAGGGCCCATGAGAAGTTAGTGGGACCTCATCCAAGATGGAGTTGCCAGTTACTATTTAGCAATGATGATCTTCCAAAGGCAATGCCTTGGATTTTAGAAAATAGAGAAGGGCTTACTATTTTCATGCACCCTGATACGGGTAATGATTATATCGATCACACTGATCATACCATCTGGATGGGTGAGATGCTTGAATTAGATACTAGCCGATTTAAAAAGTAGAAACTATGTATCACTTTCTAAATAAAATTTTGCCAGTAGAAGAAATAAGTAAGTTACAAGAATGTGTACTTCAAAATAAAGTCTACTTCTTTGAATCAGATGGTAAATTCTTAGAGGAGTTAAAAAAATTAAAATTTCTCTCCTCTCTCGATTCTCTCTTATCCAATTGGAAAGAAGAAGTTGATGTTCATCTATTAGATTTAAAAGATGAAGCAAGCACAAAGAAAGTTAAGGCTAGCTCTGCAAAGGAGTACTTCTCTAAAGGAATGGGACTGCTCTTTAATGACGCCAATCTTCGCGGTGGGTGTTATCAAAGTTTACTAGATGGCCTCTCGGCAGACCTTGGTGTTTCAAATGCAACACTTTCTAGAAATCTCATTTATGCGACACCTAAGGGTGGTGGTACAGCAACACACTTTGATCAAAATATTAATTTAATCATTCAAGTTCACGGAGAGAAATCTTGGTGGATTGAAGAAAATCAATCAATAAAGAATCCTCTTACAAGGCACACGTTGGGAACCGAGGCTGAGCCAGAGCTTGCTAGTTATATGGAAGCTCCTTTCTCTGATTCAATAAATTATCAGCATGAGTATAGACTAACACCAGGTTCAATTCTCTTTGTTCCAAGAGGTTATTGGCATAAAACTCATGCTCATAGTGAAGCCCTTGCCCTTAACTTTACTTTCTCAGTGCCATCGTGGGCCGATATCCTATCCATGGGACTTCGTGCTCGAATCATTCAATCTGAATTATGGAGAGAGTCAGTAATTGGTTTAAATAATCAAGAGTCAGCCAATAGAAAAGTTCAAGACTTTCAAATGCTAATTGATTCATTAAAAGAAGATATTCAGAATTGGAAGGCTGAAGATATACTAGGTTTTGTTGAATTTAATGGAATAGAGGCTTCTCCTGATGAATAGTGTAAATATCATCGGTGCTGGACCTTCGGGTCTATTTTGTTCTTATCTTCTCTTAAAGAAGGGATACAAAGTTTCACTCTACGATCAAATGGGTGGAGTGGGAAAGAAGTTTCTTGTGGCCGGAAATGGTGGGCTTAATCTAACTCATTCCGAAGATCTTGAAATATTTGTTTCAAGATATGGTGATAACTCAAAAATCTTTACAGAACTTATCGGACAATTTAGTCCTAGAGACTTAAGACTATGGTGTGACTCTCTAGGTGTTGAAACATTTATTGGCTCTAGTGGAAGAGTTTTTCCAAAATCATTAAAAGCGGCAGAGTTATTAAGTCTGTGGCTCAAGTCTTTAAAGGAAAACCCTAATTTTTCCTTAAATTTAAAGCATAAACTCATTGATATTGATCTTGAAGGAAACCTGCTCTTTGAAAATACAATTGGTGAACTCAAGGCAAAGTCTGATCATACGATTCTCTGCCTTGGTGGGGGCAGTTGGAAGAAGACTGGTTCCGATGGTCTTTGGACAGGGTATCTTAAAAAATTAAATTTAGACTTAGAAGAATTTCGCTCTATGAATTGTGGCTTCACTGTGAATTGGAGTAATCATTTTAAAGAAGATTTTGAAGACGACTACTTGAAAAATATTAAAGTTAAATTTCACAAAGAAGTTACTTCTGGTGAAGTGATGATTACAAAATATGGAATTGAAGGTGGAGGAGTCTATGCTCTGAGTTCTCTGATTCAAGGACAAATTGCAGAGAGAAAAACTGCGATAATAACTTTAGATCTAAAGCCACAATTAACTGAAGATGAAATTTTAGAGAAAATTAATCGACCAAGAAAGAAGAACTCCTTAAGCAACCATCTTCGAAAAGTTTTAAACCTCTCTAAACTTTCTATGAAGCTGCTGCGAGAATTAGTCTCAAAAGATCATTTTGAAGATATGGCCAAATTATCTAAGGCCATAAAAAATCTTCCTATTACTCTTGAATCTGCAAGACCATTAGATGAGGCCATCTCTACAAGTGGTGGAGTTCGCTTCTCTAACTTAGATAAGAGTCTTATGTTAAAGGGAAGTAAATCTATTTATCTCATAGGAGAGATGCTCGACTGGGAAGCGCCAACTGGCGGCTATCTTTTACAGGGGTGTTTTTCTATGGCAAACTTTGTGTCTGATGAAATTTCTAAGAAAGACTCTTAGTAAACTCTCGTAGCAAAATGGTTGCGTAACTACCCGCAGGAAGAGTGAAGGATAGAATAATATTTTGATCTTCCTTTTCTATTTCTATACTCTGTGGAAAGACCTTTGCTGATCTTCTCGTTCCTTGTACTTTCATTTTCTTTAGATCTTCAAGAGTGACTTCATCTTTAGAGAAGATAAGCTCCTCTCTCTCTGCTGCTTGTAGAGTCGGCCCCGTTACTTTAGAACCAAAGATAGGTCCAGTATAAGATATTTCACCTCTTTTAAATTCCTGTAGGTGATCTTTATTGGTATCAAAGGGAAAGCTGCGCCCACCTTCCGATTTTTGTAGAAGATCCCCTGGTATTAATTCATTGAAGAGATTGTCGCTTATTCTACTTGTAAGCCAGCTATTAAAGAGTTCTGACTGATAAGCTGAGATATACATTTTCTTAAGCCAATGTTTCTTAACTTTCTTCTTTCCTGTTAAGACCTCTCTTCCAATATCAGCGTTGTCGCCCTTAGAGCCAAAACGCTGCTCTCCATAGAAGTTTGGTAATCCGTTTTGATTAATAAGTTCTAGAATTTTTTCTGCATTTTGAAAGGAGTCTTTAGTCGTATTTGAAATTGTTACCGTGAATCTATTGGCAATTAGATGACCTGTTTTTAATTTATTTAAATGTTTTGAAGATTTTAATATCTCTACATTTTCTAAACTAGACGAAATCTTTTTGCATACTTCAGCAATATCAGCTGTTGCCCCAAGTGAAAGGGAGAACCACTGAGTTGTAATGGCCCTCTTATCTTTTAAGCCAGCGTAACCAATATCTTTATCTGTAATTTTAAATAACTCACAAAGTGATTTAACAATATCAGTAGTATTTAAATTTGTTTTTCTAATAAGAAGGTAGATATGTTGACCTAAACCTTCTGGTTCATAGAGAGGAATCTCATCTACTAGAAAGTGCTCGCACTCTTCTTTAATGACTCCACCTATAGAAAGCTCTAATGGTGTTGAGTAGGGAAGAGTAATCATTAGAATTTCATTCCTGTCACAGGACAGATAAATTCATCAAGACCTTTAATATAATCACTCTCAAAGTCTTCGAGTGTTCTCTCTGCTATTTGAGTGAATTTAGAATTTTTGATTTCATGGAGAACGTCAAAAGGCATATAGGGACCAAAGACATCTACACCATTATCAAATGTTCTCATCATGGCGCCAAACGCTCTACAGTATCCAAAGGCCTGATCTTGCCTTGTATAACCTTCAAAGAAGGCCGCTACAATTTCAGCTTTCTCATCCATTGTTATTTTCTCACTCTTTCCAAGATCTTCTCCCCACTGGTCCATAAATGGGCCAACTGGAATGAGGAAGTCTGATGACTTTCTAAGTGATTTTGGTTGTCTCATGGACATATGCCGATGATTTTCTTTGGAACTAAATTCTTTATTCACTTTTCCCGTAAAGACAAGAATTGGATCGTAGGCATCGTTGAGTTCATGACCTAGTTTGAAGATCTTCTTACAAAATGGGTCCTCAATATTCATATTCCACTGGATCATGACTCGGTCAAGGTCTCCAAAATTATGTGCCATGAGTGGAGCGGCCCTAAGAAAATTAATATGGTCTCTATCTTCTCTAAGTTGTAGAAGGAGAGTTTCCTCTTTTTTAATTTCAGCGAGGATAACGTTGGCCACTTCTTCGGCAAGTTCTGACTCTTGATGTTTTATAAGTGCACAGTAGGCTCCGATAGCAACACTTAGCCATGTTCCTTCATGAGTACTCATCACTTCATCATTAATTCTATTATAGGATTTTCTATTTGTTACTTGAGCATAATCCCATGACCAAGACTCAATTGTAAGTCTTGCCATTCTTTGAATATGTTTCTTAATATCTTTATGCTTCCAAAGGCCTTCTCTAATTTGATTATCTACATCAGTAGGAACAAAGGTTCCGGCAGTTGTCCAATGAGCGGCAAGGCAGATATGAAAGTATTCAGTGAGATTAATATTGGAGAGTTGCTTTAAGTTCTTCTTATAGAATTTAAGTTTTTCTAGGTAGGCCCTCTTGTCTCCACTTGTGTCTAATTCACCACTAAAGAGAAAGGGCGCCGTATTCTCTACGTGCTTTAATAAGATATTTGGAGCGATTCCATCTAATTGGAATCCTGATTTTAACTTCTTCTTTGCCATGGGAATTTCTAACATAGTGATATTAATAAGACACTATCATTGTTTAATTTACACAATCCCTATCACTTTTTTCTAGATCCTCTATATTGATACTATGAAAAAGTACATAATGACCCTAATTCTCATCCTCTGCTTTGGTGCTAACGCGAAGGACTTAAGCTCTTTCTATTTAGATAGCACTTCTCGAGTTCTCTTTGCTGGAGAGAGGCATATAAATGATCGTGCAAGAGATATATTCTCAGACTCTCTACAGAGCTTTAAAGATAGTGGAGGAGATACTCTAGGACTTGAGATGGTTGAAAGCCATAAGCAGTATCTACTTGATAACTTCTTAGAAGAGCGTGAAAATTCTGAGTTTGAACTCTATGAGTATTTAAGAGTTCGCTGGCAATATAATACTAAGAACTATATGAAATTAATTACGAGAGCTAAATCTCTGGAACTCAAACTCTTGGCCATTGACCTAGATAAGAGAAAGTGGCCAGCTGAAACTGCTCTCTATCCTGTTCCGCCAGATATTTCAAAAGTTCGCGTAGCAAGAGAGGCCCATATGGCAAAGCTCTTGTGCCGGGCCGACTTTCAAAGAATTATTGTCATCATTGGTTCATTTCACTCTTTAAAGGAATATCTTCCCTCAGGGCTTCGAAACGAGTGTTACGCTGACTCAGCTACTTTTGATATTACTTCTTTATAAATTTAGGAAAGAATTTAATTAAAAAGAGAATAAACGATAGAGTCCAAAACCCCATTGAAATATGAAGTAGTGTTCCGTGTAATCCTCCAAAGAAAATAGGATGGAAGACTCGTGTCAGAGCTCCAATGAAAATGGAAATGAAAGAGAATATTATAAGCTTAGTCGCTTTCATCTCTAGCCCCGAGTGTCCTAGTGAAACCCTCGTCATCATTCCAACGGCAAATGTTCCCAGCGCCCCTGCATAGAGAGCATGTAAGACTGCCCTTGCCTCTGTCAAAGGCCCTAGGTAGAGAGCGAGAGAGTTTAAAAGAAAGTAAGTATTTAGCCAGAGATGCCCTAGAAAGAGAATCCAGAGCATAGGAACTTTAAGAATCTTTTTTAAAAAGTATATTTTAAAACGAAAAGAGAGAAGTAGAAAGCAACTAAAAGACAATGTGGCCGTGGCAAATTTTAAATTTATAAGAGAGAAAATTAGCGCTCCCAGAGAAATACCAACAATTGATAGATCAAGTTTCTTATTCTGACTAATAAGCTGAGTTTGAAACTTTGAGTTTACAAAGAAGGGGATTAATCTTCCTGAGAATATAATAAGAAGAGCTGCAATGATGAAGGCCGTGACTTGATAAGTACTCTCTAATAGTGATTCATTCTCATGAACTGCTCCGTAGATAGAAAATACTTCACTTAGAAGTAGTAGAGAAAGAAGTGGAAGAACTATGTAAGCATTTTGAGTTCCACGGAGAATTAGAATTAATTTAGCGATTAAGAGAATGAGAGGAAGAGCGCAAAAAATATAGATGGCCAATTCAGATGGCTGATAGATCATAATTAATCGAGCGACAATCCACGAGAAAAAGATAAGAAGAGTCCAATTGCTACTGACAGCTTTTCCTTGCGTCCACTTAGGAGCAGCTGTTAGAAGAAAGCCTGCAAGAAGTGCGCTCGTGAGTCCAAAAATCATTTCATGGGCATGCCAGAAGTTTGAACTTAGGTAGGCTTCATTTATATAGTAGCCATTAACTACAATTCCTACGAAGTACATAGGAATGAGAATCGCTGCTAAGGCAGTTAATGTGAAGAAAGGTCTAAAGGGTGCGTGGAAGAAATACATCTTATGCTTCTTTATTACAGTGTCAAAACTTTTTATTTGTCTAATATTTATACGATTAGTATAAGCAAATATCAAATACTTAGTCGTCAAAATATGGCCCATATTTTGCTTTATAAGGGACATTGGAGATTATATGAGATTTTTACTAGTACTACTGGCTTCGAGCTTTTTATTCATTCCTTCTATTCTTGCCGAGCAAGGTTCAATTAGAGGAACCCTATCTAAAGTAGGAGATCAAATACTACTTAAGAGTCAGGATAAGTCTAGGGTGATTGATATCAGTAAAGAATTTGCTTTCACACTAGATAGTAAGGTTTTGAATTCTCCAAATTATATATTTGAATTTGTAGGAGATATTACTGATTCAAAAGTTGTGACTAAGCAGTCTCCAACAATCGTTGCCGGAGATGATGAACTCGTAGGAACTCTTGAAAAGAAAGAAGATGGATCTCTTTATATCGGTGATCAGAAAGTTAAATTTGGTAGAACGAAAGAAATTTATAAAATTAGTTTTGATCAGAAATCTAAAGACTCATTTGTCGGTAAGAATATAATCGCCCAAGGAAATTATCTAGACGACGCTTTTGAAATGAACGCTATTGTCTTAGATGATTTAATTTCTGCTAATACTCAAGTTCAATTTCAAGTACCACAAGGGTTTGAAAGTGACCCTGAAGAGTTTATCATTGAAGAGATGGCAAAGAATATTCACTCTCAATCAATGGTTCCATTTAGAGCGCCAGTTTATGACTCAAAGAAGAAGGTTTACCCTGGTGAGTCTGTTCTAGTTATTACTCTTAGTGGAAGACAGGGAGATTCGCCTGGAGCTGCTGGCGGGCATTTTACAGTTGGAATGGGAACAGTCCAAGAAGATATGTCTATCAAGGGAGAAGTTTCTAATTTCTACTTTGAAGGTCCAAAAGAAGTTCTTGCGGGAAATACTGATCTTGTAAGTTACTTTGGTCATTTTATTCAAGGTCAACAAAACTATAGACCAACATTTACTTTATTTATTTATGGTGTTGATAAGAACAAACTAAAGTATGTGAGAGACTATCTTGAAGTTGAAAATCACAAAGTTAGAACTGAGAAGGGATTAGAAATCACTCCAGGTTATAATTGTACAACGACTTCAAACGATGCGCTGAGAGAAGTAGGCATTAAGGGTTCTCATAGAAACTTCTTAAGAACTGTTTTTGATGTTCAAAATCTTTCTTTAATTAATCCGTTGAGATACGGTTCAAGGAATGCAGGAACAGAGGGAACATTAGATACTCTTAGAACTATTAGTTACGCCCTAAGTGAAGACCCTGAGCACTACGTACCAAGAGCAGCATTTAACTCTTATGTAAAAAACTTTTCTTCGAAGAGAAAGAATAAGAAGCTCGGAGTTAAGAGAGTTGATTATCTCTTCATGCCTCAGACTCCATCGGCTAGACAAATTGGTGGAATGTCTTATGACCAACCGATTAAAGAAGGAAAGAAAGTTATTGATTACGATAAGAAGCGTGAAGCTCGTATCGCTAGAGAAAACACAGCGAAAGAAATTCTTGAAAGCCGCAACTCTACTGAAGAGCAGAGAGAGTGGGCGAGAGAAGTTCTAAGAAATGAAGTTTCTTTTGCTGAAGATATGAGATTAGTTAAAGAATTTTTAAATAATACGATAGATTAGACAATAGAGCGCTCATAATTTATGATGCCCCTTTAAAAAAAGGGAGTAATTATGAGCGTCGATTGGAATAAGGTCAGCTACGTGCTGGGTCAACAAATTGGAAGTGACTTTAAAGAGCAGGGAATAACTGTTGAATTAGAGGCTTTCTTCAATTCATTTAAAGATGCATTCAACGGTGAGCCGTCAAATCTTACTGGTCCAGAGATGCAAGAAATTATGCAAAGTTTCCAAGTTTACATGCAAGCTAAGCAAGCAGAGAAAATGGAAAAAGAATCTACTCTAAACCTTGAAGAAGGTTCAGCGTTTCTAGCAAAGAATGCTACTGAAGAGGGAATTAAAACTCTTGAAAGTGGTCTTCAATACCGTGTCCTTACAGAGGGAAGCGGGAAAACTCCAACGAATACAGACACAGTTGAAGCGCACTACGAAGGTAAGCTAATTAATGGAAGCGTATTTGATTCTTCTTACCAAAGAGGACAGACAATAGACTTTCCAGTTAACGGAGTTATTCCAGGTTGGACAGAAGCTCTTCAACTAATGAGCGAAGGTTCTAAGTGGCAATTATTTATTCCTGCTAACCTTGCTTACGGAGAAGCTGGATCACCTCCAGTAATCCCACCAAATTCAACTCTTCTCTTTGATGTTGAACTTGTTTCAGTAAAGTAATTTCTAACGTTACAATACTCACTACAAATGAGTGAGTATTGTAACTTTTTCCATACTCAAGATATTGATTTCATTGGCTTATCTCTTTTTATTTAGTTCTTATTACATTTTAATACCTTAGCTGATAGGATGCGTTAAATTTTGTACAACCCTCGTTTGTAAAGAAAGTGAGACGTATATGAAGAAGACTTTTTCAGCTGTGGCCATAATTCTAATAAGTGGATGTGGGTCAAAGAATGAAGTTCAGCCTATTCCTGCAACTCCAATTGCTAAAGAGAATATTGCTCCCGAGTTAGTGCGAGTGACTCAGCTTGATGAGAGTATCAAAGTTGGAAACTTCGTTGTCTATGAAGTACCAAAAGTCATAACGATCTCTGAAAGAAAGAAGTGTAGCTACTTTATTAAAACAAGAATTGATATAGGCCAAGTTGATCAACAAGGAGACTCGATTGAGCTCATCCTTACAAAAACGGAGAGGGCCAATGAGAGAAATCATCGCCTCTGTCCTTCAACATTTGGTATTAATGAAACAAATCTAAAGACATATACTCTCTCAAAATTAATAGCTTCTTATAGGGAGAGAGTTGAGAATTCTCTCTCTGCGCAGCTCTTCTGTAAGAGTTTCCAAGGCTGTAAGAAGGCGAACTTAGTTAGGTCTAAGAAAGGTGCTTATAGAGGAATTCCTGCTATTTTCAATGTCATGGATATAGAGCTTAGGTCGGGAAAGAAGCTTCGAAGAAACTCTTGGGTGGCAGTAGATAATTTATTTCTAAATAATTTTTCTTACACTTTCAAAGAGAGTGGAAGAAGCGAGATTATAGACTTTAAGAGAGCGCTCGATTTCTCTATGGGAAATACAAAGTAAATTCTATAGATTTGGCGCTAGTTCGGCTGGTCAAACATATGGATTGAGTGTAGAATTTTTAAATTGTGATTCAATCAATTATTTAATATAACTTTCTCGGTGCAGCATATAGGAGACTGAGTGTTTAATATAGCAAGAGATAAATCGTTTCAAATAAGCCTTTGCTTAGCTTTGGCGGTGCATGCTCTTGTTCTTTTTAGCGCTAAATCTTCTCCTCTAACAATTCTCTCAGAAGTCTCAATGGCAAATTCTCCGTCTAAGCTTCAGCTCAATATGCAAAAGCGTGCAGTGAAAAAGCCAATTCAAAAGAAGAAGTTAGTTAAGAAATCAAAGAAGCTTGTGGCCAAGAAAGAAGTTGTTATTGAGCAAGAGGTCTCAAAGCCTCAGGCCGCGATCATGAAAACGAATTTTAATAAGACCAGTATGCATGCTCCAAAACCTAGGTATCCTCGAATGGCAATTAAGAGAGGAATAGAGGGAAGCGTTGTGGTTAAAATTCTTATCAATGAGCAGGGATTTCCTTATGATGTGAGTATTCTTAAGAGCTCTGGATTCAAAGTCCTAGATGAAGCGGCCATAAAGACAGCAATGCAGTGGAAGTTTTCACCTGCACTTGTTGACGGGAAGCCTGTTAAATCGCAAAATCATCAGCCGTTTGTATTCTCCCTTCAAAATATCTAGTTTATTTAAATGAAATTCCAATTTCTCTAAAAGGAAAGCCTAAATTCTTCTGACAAGAACTTTGATTGGGTTCACAGCGATTATATCTATTACACTTTGATTTTGAGTCGTAGTATATAGCATCACTTGGACCCATTATATGAATAGCAAAGACTTCTTGATTTTGGTTAATTATGGGCGAACCGGAGTTTCCCTGAAAGAGATCGAGAGAATAGATAGGTAAATCCTCTTCAAGTCCAAAGTACTTTCCAACAGGACTTACCTTCATAGGGGCTCCTAAGGGAAAGCCGATTGAAGTGAGGTTGTCTCCGAGAATAGGAAGTCTTTCGGTTAGAGTTAACTTCTGTGCCCCTTTAATTTCTCTATCAAGTCTTATTATTGCATAATCCCAGTATTCATCAGGGTCTGCGCCTATTCTAATAACTTCTTTGCAGCCGTATAGATCACTTTTAGAGAGTTTAGAGTTTATTGTATAATTCATTACCCATAAATGTTCTTCACAGTTTTCTTTGTCATTTTTTCCATTAATGAAGAGGCAATGACCGGCAGTTGCAATTAGATCATTACCAATAACAAAGGATGTACATTCTGAAATAGAGGGCTCTTGAGCATACTTTTCATCGGCGCAAAGGTTATGTCTTTTGGCCAAGCTTATAAAGTTTTTAAATTTCAAGTTTTTTAAATCTACTTTACTCTTTGAAACTTGGGCCATTATTGAATTTCTCATAGGTGTACTATTGACGACTTGGTAGCGATCATCTTGTCCATAGAGCATCTTCGTTCCCTTTGCATAAGAAGAAAGCATAGGTGCGTTAAAAAGTATCGCTGTGATGAGTAGAATAGGTTTCATAGAGGTTATTTAACACATAAACTCCTAGCTTGCGGGAGAAGTGTAACTTTTATCTTTGGAATGGCTTTTTTTAGAGGCAAAGGTAAGAAAAGTAGACTGACACCCCTCTCTTTTTTCGTTATAATCGGGACTTAAAAATTTTATAAGAAGGTGACTGAAATGACCGAAGAAAACACTGAAGTGGTCAAGACTAATTTCATTAGAGGCATTATCGAAAAAGACCTTGAGTCTGGGAAAAATGGTGCGAGAGTTGTTACAAGATTTCCTCCTGAACCAAATGGGTACTTACATATTGGTCATGCAAAATCTATTTGCCTAAACTTTGGTTTAGCGAAGTCATATAATTCAGCAGAAGTTAAGGCCCAATGTCACCTTCGATTTGATGATACAAACCCAGAAAAAGAAGATGTCGAATATATTGATTCAATCCAAGAGGACGTTAAGTGGCTTGGTTATGATTGGGGAGAGAATTTATTCTACGCTTCTGATTACTTTGATCAAATGTATGAGTACGCAGTTAAGCTTATTAATATGGATAAGGCCTATATCTGTGAACTCTCTCCTGAAGAGGCGAGAGAATATAGAGGGACACTAACTGAACCTGGAAAAGATAGTCCTCATCGTAATAGAGATACCGCAGAGAGCTTAGTTCTTTTTGAGAAAATGAAAAATGGTGAGATCGAACAAGGGAAGATGGTTCTTCGTTTAAAAATTGATATGAGCTCTCCAAATATTAATTTAAGAGATCCAATCATTTATAGAATAAAAAAAGCTCATCACCCAAAGACAGGTGATAAGTGGAATATTTATCCAATCTATGACTTCGCTCACTGTATTGAAGATTCTATTGAAGATATTACTCACTCTATTTGCACACTTGAGTTTGAAGATAGAAGGCCATTGTACAATTGGGTTTTAGAAACATTGGGGACAAAGTCTCACCCTCAGCAAATTGAATTTTCAAGATTAAATCTTGAGTACACAATTATGTCTAAGAGATATTTGAAGCAATTAGTTGATGAAAAGCATGTTCTCGGTTGGGACGATCCAAGGATGCCTACAATCTCAGGAATGAGAAGAAGAGGTTATATGCCAGAGAGCTTAAGAAATTTCTGTGAGCAAATTGGTGTGACGAAGAAAGATGGAACAATTGCAATGTCTACGTTAGAGACAAATGTAAGAGATACTCTTGGTCCAATTACTCCAAGAGTTTTTGGTGTGATCGATCCGATTAAAGTTGTTATTACAAATTGGGAAGAAGGGACTCAAGAGATTGAGTGTGCTTATCATCCACAGGATGAAGACTATGGAACTCGTAAAGTTCCTTTCACAAAAGAAATCTATATTGAGCGCGATGACTTTAAAGAAGAGGCCAATAGAAAATTCTTTAGATTAAAAACTGGTGGATCTGTAAGACTTAAGTTTGCTTATGTGATTACTTGTAATGAAGTGATTAAAGATGCGAATGGTGAAATTGTTGAGCTTCACTGCACGTATGATAAAGAAACTTTTGCTGGTGTGACTCCAGAAGGTATGAAGAAAGTTAAGGGGATTATCAACTGGGTTTCTGCGACTGAAAATCTTGAAGTTGAATGTAGACTCTACGATAGACTTTTCACTGTTCCAAATCCTATGAGCAATAAAGAGAAGTCATTTGTTGAAAGTATTAATCCTGATTCTCTTAAAACAATTAAGACGTATGTAGAGAAGAGTTTAAGAACAGCAAAGCTTGAAGAGAGATACCAGTTTGAAAGACAGGGGTACTTCATTGTTGATAAGGACTCTACGAGTGATCTCAAAGTCTTTAATCGAATAATTACGCTAAAAGACACTTGGTCCAAAGTTGATCAGGCTAATGCAGAATTAAAAGTATCTGTAGGTGACTTAAAAGAGATTATGGATGATTTTGTTAAAACAAGTAAAAAAGAAGTTGTTACAGAATAAAGGAAAAAAATATGACAGTACGTGTACGATTTGCACCATCTCCAACAGGTTACCTCCACATTGGAGGGGCCAGAACTGCTCTTTATAGCTACCTCTTCGCAAAAGCAAAGGGTGGAAAGTATATTCTAAGAATTGAAGATACTGACCTTGAAAGATCAAAGAGAGAGTTTGAAGAATCACAAATTGCTGATCTTCTTTGGCTTGGAATTGAACACGATGAAGGGCCAGATAAAGGCGGTGACTTTGGACCTTATAGACAGTCTGAAAGAATGCAAATGTATAAAGACATTGCATGGGACTTTGTTGAAAGAGGTCTCGCTTATCCTTGTTTTCTAACGAATGAAGAATTAGAAGAATTGAGCAATAAAGCGAACGAAGAGAAGAAGGCCCCTCACGCTTATCATGGAAAGTTTAGAGACTACGATCTTGCAGAAGCGAAGAAGAGAGTTGAGTCCGGTGAAGAGCACGTCATTAGATTTAAGAATCCAGGTAAGAAATGGACTTTCACTGACCTTGTAAGAGGAGAAGTAACTTTTCCTGAAGACATGGTAGGGGATTTCGTTATTATTCGTTCTAATGGGATGCCTGTTTATAATTTCTGCTGTGTCGTAGATGATTATAAAATGGAGATGACTCACGTTTTTAGAGCAGAAGAGCATTTAAATAATACTTGTCGCCAATTACAAATCTATGAAGCACTTGGAGCGACACCTCCTGAGTTTGCTCACGTTTCTCTACTTGTTGGTGAAGATAGACAGAAACTTTCTAAGCGTCACGGGGCAACTTCTGTAACTCAATATAAAGAGATGGGCTATCTTCCTGGAGCGGTAACGAATTATCTTACTCTTCTTGGTTGGTCTCATCCTGATGAGACAGATATCTTTGATGTCCTAGAGCTAGGCGTGATGTTTGATTACACAAGATTTTCAAAGTCATCGGCCATGTACGATATTAAGAAATTAAACTTCTTTAATGAGCAGTGGCTTAGAAAGTTAAGCGATAAAGAAATTGCAACAGGATTTGAAGGAGCCCTTGGAAGCGAGAGCGAATTCGCAAAACAAACTCCAGAGTGGAAGGAGAAGTTTGCTGCTCTTATGAAAGAGAAGGTTCAACTCTTTAGTGATATTAAAGAGCATATGCCAATCTTCTTTGATGCTGCTGCTGATGAAGATGATCAATATAAAGAAGCGATCGCTTGGGAGACGACTCCACAAGTGAAAGAATATCTAGCGACTCAAGTTGGCTCTCTTTCTGCTGACTTCATTACTGAAGATCAAGTAGGAGAGTGGATGGACTACTTAAAGAAAGAATTAAAGATAAAGGGGAAGCCACTCTTTATGGGAATGAGAGTCTGCTTGACAGGAAGGGCCCATGGGCCAGATTTAAAAACTGTTGTGGCGCTAACTCCTATTGCAATTGTAAAAGAAAGGTTAAAGTAGAATGAATTTTTTCGACGAATTAAAAGCACGTGGAATTATTGATGCTCTCTCTCACGAAGAAGAGCTAGAGAAGAAGTTTAATGAAGGCGGAATGTCCTTCTATTGTGGGTATGATCCTACGGCAAGATCTCTTCAGCTTGGAAATCTCTTTACCATTGTAACTTGTATGCGCTTTCAAAAAGCAGGGCATAAGCCTTTTATGCTCGTTGGTGGAGCTACGGGAATGATTGGTGATCCATCTGGGAAGAGTGAGGAGAGAAATCTTCTCGATATGGATACGCTTAAAGAAAATATCGAAGCGATTAGAAACCAGCTGGGACAATTTGTTGACTTTGATGGTGGTGCTAATTCTGCGGTTCTTGTTAATAACGCCGATTGGTGGCAAGGGCTTGGCTTTCTAGAATTCTTAAGAACTATTGGAAAGAGATTTAGAGTTAGCGAAATGCTTAATAAAGATTCTGTAAAATCAAGAATCGAAAGTGATGCGGGGATCTCTCTAACAGAGTTCTCTTATCAAGTACTCCAGGCCTACGACTTTGTGACTTTAAATAAAGAACACGGTGTTTCTCTACAGATTGGTGGGTCCGATCAGTGGGGAAATATGACGGCGGGAACTGATCTCACTCGTAAGATGAATCAAAATCAAGTTTACTGTATGACAATGCCTCTTGTGACTGATCAAAACGGTAATAAGTTTGGAAAGTCTGCTGGAAATGCTGTCTTCTTAGATGGATCGATGACTTCTCCGTATAAGATGTATCAATTTCTTCTAAATCAAGATGACGCTATCGTGGACGCTCTACTTAAGTATTATACATTCTTATCTCTTGATGAGATTGCTGAGCTTAAGGTCATGACAGAGTCAGAACCACACCTTAGAACGGCTCAAAAGAGTCTTGCTGAACATATAACAAAACTTGTTCATGGTGATGAGGGACTCGAATCGGCAATGAGAGCGACTAAGTTCTTCTTTGGAGCAAAGATTGAGAATGTATCAGACGCCGATGTCGCTTCAATTTTTGAAGACACTCCCTCTGTAGAGTTATCTAAAGATTTATTAAATGATGGAAGCGTAATTGAAATGCTCTCTGAGACACCACTCTTTAATAGTAAGAAAGAGGTGAGAAGAGCAGTTGATCAAAAAGGTATTTATATTAATAATATTGCGATTGAAGGGGCCGATCAAACTCTTTCAAAGGCTGATCTTGCTAGCGAGACAGCACTTGTTCTTAGAAAAGGTAAGAAGAATTACTGTGTCGTAAAGTTTAAATAACTTCATCTTGGCCACAATTCATGTGGCCAAATTTCTTCAAGAAAAATTCTCTGTTGCCGATAATTATATAAATTAAATTTAGGGGTAATATGACGAGTTTTAATCAAAATTTATTAAATGAAAACTTTGGTGACGATAAGGAAATTCTTATTGAGTTAGTTGATGTTTTCTTTTCAGAACTACCCAATATGATCTCTCCGATTAGGAAGTCAATTGATGAAAATGTGAGTGCTGATCTACACTTACACGCTCATACCTTGAAGGGGGCAGTTAGTAATTTCTTTGCAGAAAAATGTGTTGAACATTCTTTTGAGTTAGAAAAAATGGGAAGAAGTGGAACTATCGATATAGAACGAGCCAATTCTCTCTTAAAAGCTCTAGAGGCTGAATTAGAGGGGCTTTCGAAAGATTTAAGGGATTATTTAACGTAGGAATTGGGCAAAAAAAATCGACGATTGCAGATCATCCTGTTGCCATCGTCGACTTATAGTGCTCATTAATTTTTTTGTCTCTGCCTTGTATTTATTCTAACCGCGGCCTCAATTTTTTAAAAGGAAAATCTTCATTCTTTTTTTCTTTTTCACTGAAGGTTTTTTATCGACTAGAGGTAAGTCTTCGTTATTAAAAACTTACCACTTTTTCTGTTTATTATTGGCTTCTTTTACTCGGGTTAATTTATTTCTTAGAAGAAAGACTTTGTATGATTTCTTGGTACGCATTGATGCCTTTTAAAGAATCTGTAATAACTTTTTCATATTTTCTTAGAAGACTTTGGTCTTCTTTCTTCACTCTCTTTATCTCAGCTCTTACTGCTTCAATTGAAGCGAGTGTGTCTTCCAGCATAGAGCTTTTTACGAGTCCCGCGAGAAAAGACTTTGGCTTAACCAGACTGTGGTACTCCATAAGTGTCTTACCCTTGTATGCTTTGAATTTAGCACTTCCTTCAACACTCTCAGCACTCTCTGAAGTGATCATCCACCACTTCGCTGTATATTCAGTATCTGAGACTTTCTTAAAGTCACTGGCATGAGTGTAGTGTGAGTTTGAGAGGGGCCACGGAAGCTCTAATTCATAGCTCGTATATACTTCCGTAGGGCCAATATGTTTTACAGGAGTAGATACAAGGACATTTGGTAGGTAGTTCTTTTGATGATCAAGGGCGAGGAAGATCGCCAAAGTCTCAAGCGGAGTGGCATCAACTATTTGATAGATGTGAATTCTAGGCCATGGATTAGCATTTACTTTTTCTTTGTAGAGAATTTGCTTTCCCTGCTCAAGAAGAGGGAAGTCTTTCTCTTTTATGGCCCCGTGCGCAACTACACTTGTTAGTAAAACATAGAGAGTAAGAAATATTTTCATTATTTTGGTCCAATTCTTAGATTTTAGTAAACATCTTCATTTCAAAGTCACAACGATTTTACAAGCTGAATATTTTCTGGCAATTAAATTATATAAATTCCAAAAATTTAAGGCCCTTATGAAGAAATATGACTCAATCAAAATATTTGAAAATCCTGTGCTTGAAGCTTGTACTCATGTGCATCCAATTATCCCTTTAATTCTCTGGGTTCCAGTAGCCATTTACTGGGGGATCTCTGGACAGACGACTTATAGCCTATCCCTAGGTGAGATGCTTTCTTGGTATGCTATTGGACTTCTGGTTTGGACATTCACAGAATATATACTTCACCGTTATATGTTTCACTTTCCTGCAAAGGGACCACTTGGAAAGAGATTTGTTTTCCTATTTCATGGGCTTCATCATGACGATCCTAATGATCCTACGAGACTTGTAATGCCACCTGTGCCAGCAATCATTATTATGGCACTTCTCTATGGTTTATTTTCTCTAATGGTTCCTGCGAGGTATTTAGAAGTCTTTATGTCTTCATTTGTCATAGGCTACCTCTGCTATGATTATATTCACTATGCTACTCACCACTTTAAGATGAATAATAAAGTGGGGAGATACTTAAAGAAGTTTCATCTTCAGCATCACTTTAGACATGAGAAGGCGAAGTATGGAGTGAGCTCTCCTCTTTGGGATATAATTCTAAGAACTATGACAGGCCCTAAAGAAGAGGAACACTAGGTAATGCTTAAGTATCTCGCGATAGCTTTTATCATTCTTATTTCAAGTTCATACTCATTAGCAGATACACCTATTGGAGAGTCTACTTGGAAAGATATTAGAACTTCTGTGAGTTGGCTTGTTAGTGGTTCTGTAGAGCAATTTAGAACGAAGAATAACCTCTACTATCTTGGGGCTGCACTGCCAGTGACTTGGTATGCTTTTGAGAAAGACGAAGATAATCTTGCAAGCGCTAAACGTAAAGGAAAAGCTCCAAGACATATTCGCCTTGCTGGCGATTTTGGAGTGGTTCTAAGCTTTCCAATCCTACAATCTTCTTTCTATGCTTATGGAAGAAAGTATAAGAATAAAAAGGCCATGCAATTTGCTATGGAATATCTCTCCTCAATGTACTTAGCTCTTGTTGAATCAGGGGTATTAAGTTTTGTTCAAGTTCATCATAGACCTGATAAAGAGAATCTAAGCTCCTGGGAGACTGGCTTTAGAGGGGATTCATCTTTCCCATCAGGGCACGTTATTCCGTACTATGGACTCTTCTTTAAGACTCTTCAATTCTATGGACCTTATTGGGCGGTAGCTCCTGCAGTTCTTTCTATGTGGGCGGCTAAGCAACGAGTGAGGTCTGCCAAGCATTACACATCAGATGTTGTCGGTTCATTCTTTTTAATGGCATTTGCTTCGGAAGGTGTTCGAAAAGTTGCTAAGTATAAGAACAATCATCCGTTCTATAAATGGGCATTTGAACATGAAGCGAATATTTCAGTCATTCGGCACGATGGAGCTTATGGTCCTGCTGTTGTTTGGAATTACTAATTAATTAAAGCCAATTTCTATTCTTATAGTCTTTTAATGTTATAGCGATAGTCTTCTCTAAACTCCATTCGTACTTCTGAGAGAGTTGATCTATTGATTTTTGTGAATTACACGTCCATGCCTTAGGCAGAAGTTCATTCACCTTATCAGGAGTGAGGCGAATATCTATTTTCATAAACTTTGAAAAGAATCCTATAATACCTGCAAGTATTCTTATGAGTAGAGAAGGGATCTTCAAGTTGAATAAGTACCTTTTATTCAATTGCTTCTTTATTTCATGGTAGAGCTCTGCCGTTGTGATGGTCTGAGGGTAGGAGCTAAAATATATTTCAGGAGCTGTATTATTAAGCTCTAGGCTTTTAACAATTGTCTGTACGAGATCATAGACACAAACGAAACTATACTCGTTCTTATCGCCATCTAGTCCCGCTGTTACAACAAATGAGCCCTTAATCATTTTAAAAATATCTAGTACAGCTGGGTCTCTTGGGCCTATTACCATTGGTGGTCTAATAATGGAAACGCTCCATTCTTTAGGACAAAGCTCTTTTGTAAATCTCTCTGCAAGTTTCTTAGACTTACCATAATCACTAACAGGTTTTGGAATATCAGTTTCCACTTTCTCTTCACTTCGATTAGATGGTCCCGCACCAGCAAGGGAAGAAATGAGTGTGAACTTTAGCTCTTGATATCTTTCTTTTAGATCGAGAATAAGTCTCTGTGTGGCCATGGCATTGACTGTATAGAATTGGTCGACGTTCATAGAATGAACAATCCCTGCAGTATGAATAACTGCATCTAATTTCTCTGGAAGCTCTCTTACCCATTTATTCTCATCTGTTGATGAGAGTGAGCCTTGGATATAAGTTCCTGGAACATTAAACTCTCTTGCCTTCGAAGGGTTTCTAACGAGAGCAAAAACGTTGTGGCCATTTTTTGTAAGGAGTTCACTTAGGTGAGAGCCAACGAATCCGGTGGCCCCTGTTACTAGGATATTCATCTATAGATTCTTAGAGAAGATTCGATACGTCTTATAAGGTTTAGCACCCATTCTAAGAAGTGGTTTATTCATGTTGAGGTTATCTTCTAGAATCCAACTCATTTCAACTTCGTTGTATCCGGCATCAAGACCTAGCTGCTTTGTCTTTGTGTAGAGGATTGATTCAAGACCAAGCTTTCTATACTTTGCCTTCACTCCCATTGTTAGAACTCTCATTCTAGTCATATACTTTTTAGCATTGAGTAATTTGAAAATTCCAAAAGGAAGAAGTTTTCCATTTGGAACTTGTTTAAATGCCTGATTAATATCTGGAAGAGCTAAGATAAACCCAGCAGGCTCTCCAGCAACTTCACAGATGAGCAGAAGGTTAGGGTCAACAATGGACTTCATATCTTTACAAGTGTGTTCCCATTCTTCTTTAAGCATTGGAATAAATCCCCAGTTCTTCTCCCAGGCATCATTGTAGATATCCCAGAGAATATCAGTTTCTTTCTTCCAATTTTTCATATTCACTTTTCTATAAGTGATTTTATTAGACTTCTCTGCTCTCGCCGAAATCTTTTCGATGATCTCAGGCATTTCAAAATTTAAGTCTAATTGATAAGCGAGAAGATCTTTTGATTTTTGGTAACCAAGAGATTCTGTAAGAATTTGGTGGTAAGGATTATTATAAGTCATCATCACTTGAGGATCGTCGTCAAAACCATTAATTAAAGTTCCAACTGCGTAGTTTGTTGATGGGTTCGCTGGCCCCCTCATTTCAGTTTTACCTTTTGATTTTAAGTGAGCTTCAGCAGCTTCAAAAAGTAATTTAAAGACTTCAGGATCTTCAATTGATTCAAAGAAACCGTAGAAACCAATATTTTCTCCGTGAAATTCATTATGTTTGTTGTTGATGATAGCTTGAATTCTTCCTACATCTTGGCCATCTTTAGTGGCCATCCAAGATTTGATTTCTGCAGTTAAATAGAAAGGATGCTTAGGACTAAATTGTTCTTTTAAAGAGAGTTTGAGCTGAGGAACCCAAATTGGGTCCCCTTTATATAATTTCCATTGAAGATCTATAAAACGTTTTTGATCTTTCTTATTTCTCAGTACGTCTACTTCTTCAATTTTGATGCTCATTTTTCTTCCTAGTGATGTATTCCTGGTATATCAAATTCTTTCTTTGCCACTTTAAATACTTCGAGAACTTTAGTTAACTCTTCGATGGAGTGACTTGCCATATAGCTCGTTCTTATTAGAGCTTCTCCTTGAGGGACGGCCGGAGCAACAACTGGAGTTGCAAATACTCCCATTTCTCCAAGGAACTTTGTTACTTGCATTGCTTTTAAATCATCTCCAATAAATACTGGAACGATTGGAGTTTCTGATTCGTATGTGTAGAAACCAATTTCTTTAAACCCATTTCTGATAAACTCAACGTTTCTCCAAAGTCTTGGATGAATTGTATCGTCAGTGTTGATTACATCTAGACAAGCACTTACTGTTGCAACAGCAGATGGTGGCATTGAAGCAGAGAACATGAACGATCTTGCAGTATGCTTAACATAGTCCATATTCTCTTTTGAACCAGAAATGACTCCACCAATAGAAGCAAAAGACTTTGAGAACGTTCCCATATTAAAGTCAATCTTCTCAGTCACTCCAAAGTGATCCATTGTTCCTCTACCTTTATTACCCATAACACCGATTCCATGAGCATCATCAACGTAGATAATGGCACCATATTTCTCGGCAAGTTCTACGACTTTATCTAGTTTTAGAATTTTTCCTGTCATAGAGAAGACACCGTCTGCAACGATGATGACATTCTTAAATCTGTTAACGTTAGCAGCGAGCTGCTCTTCAAGAGATTCCATGTCATTGTGTTTATATTTAAAGGTAGCGCCAAGAGCTAATCTTGAAGCATCAATTAGAGAGGCATGATTTTCAGAGTCAAAAATCATACAATCTCTTGGACCACAAATTGCTGAAAGTGTTCCAAGATTTGTTTGCATTCCCGTTGAAAAACAGATTGCAGCTTCGTGACCTAGGTATGTTGCGAGTTTGTCTTCAAGCTCTTCGTGAATTGTTAAGTTACCATTTAGGAACCTAGAACCCGTACAACCAGTACCATATTTTTCGATGGCCTTAATGGCCGCTTCAACAACAATAGGGTGGTGAGTAAGTCCTAAGTAATTATTTGAACCGATCATAATTTGATCTTTCTTATCGTAAGTAATAACAGATCCCTCAGAGGCTTCGATTGCTCTAAAGAAAGGGTAGAGGTTATTACTTTTTAGCATATTAGCTTTTTCAAGAACTTTTGAGTTACTTCCAACAAATCTAGATGTCATGCATTTTCCAATTCAAGTGTGTTTATCTAATTCAATTTGAGACCATTTTTTCTAGCCCCATGTGAGGTGCTAGTCAATGATTTCTTGATGCAGTGAAAGATCTATATATCAATAAAACTAGACAAGATCTAAGCTAATTACTTGAAATCATAAAAAATAGGTTAAATTCTTGCTTTTAACGGTAGAAAACATTACTTAAAGGTAATGAAAAATAAATTGCTTCTTCTTCTTTCTATTCTACTCGTCGTCTCTGGGGTATTTGGCCTATACTGGGTGAAGAAATCTGTTGAGATACAGAATAAGAGTACTCAAAGATCCTTTGATCCCCTCCTTCAAAGTGAGAGTGAAATTTTTAAAAATATTGAAAGTGAAAATAGTGAAAGAGTTTCATCTCTTCTAAGAGAGTCTAAAAAGAAAAAGCCATCAATAAAAGAATGGATCTTTAAAGAATTTGAAAATGAGCACGCAGTTGTTCAAGAGGCGATGCTTCTGGCCCTTGGTAATTATACAGATAAAGAATCAATAAACTTTCTAATTAGAAAAGTTTCTGAAAGAGAGAATGAGTCTCATTCTCTCTACGCTTTAAAAGGATTAAGCGCTCATGAAGATGTTCTAAGAGTTTTATCTCTTCAAAAAATATTACTTAAAAATAGAAGTCTTAAGTTTCTCATTCACTACCACTTCGCTCTCTTTAAAACGAAGAGTTACTTCGCCGATAAGAAGAAAGATCTCTACTGGCTTGTTGAAAAAGGGGAGAGTATTAGTGATTCAGAGGAGCTTCGTCTCATGGTTATGGGGCTTTCTGAATATGTTCCAAATTTTGAAAAGTTTCATGATCTCTTAAAAACACTACTCTATAAATCTAGAGATGAAGTGGTTTTAAATAGAGCGGTCATCCACTTATCTGTCTACGATTCTGGTTGGATGAAGGTTCAGACTAAGAAGATTATAGCTTCAGAAAATAGAGCTCTTTTAAAGGAGTTCTTGGCGCGTTCAGGGGCTTTTTGTCCATTAAATATTTGGGATGCGTATAAATTTTACGCGGAGACCTACAGTGCGCAAGAGGCCATCAAAATAGCGGCAACAGTAAATATGAAGAAGGCGGAGTCGATTGGTATTGAAGTTGGTTATGATGCTTTAAAACTTGCAGAGATTTTAAAAGTTAAGCGCTCTACTCTTTGTTATTAAGAGTTAAGCTTTTTCTCTTTCATTTTCTTTCTAATTTCTTCCGCTCTGGCTTCACCATTTATAGATTTAAATAGCTCTTCTTCAGTGGCCTTGGGAACATCAATAAAAGCAATTCCCACTTTGAAAACACCTGTAGGATTTTCTTCGGTATCTTTTACTGGCCATGTTTTAGCAATTTTTGCTTGTGGAATTTCAAACTTGTAAGTATTGAGCCTTAGCATACAATCTCGAAAGATTTCGCCTTCAGGATACTTTTCGAGATCAGATTCATCTATTGAAAATGATGTACCTCCCGCCGAAATGTCGTGAGCATCATAGACGGTTTCATTAATTTTAAATTGAATCTTAACAAAGTTATTGGCAGCGAGCCTGTAGTTTGTTCTTTGTTGAGATCTATAAACGTCTTTTGTGATGTGTATGAAGTAGTCTTTCTCTTCTTGGTCATACCTAAGGATACCGTAAGTGAAGTATTGGAATCGGTTGTAGTTAACTTTTAGAAAAATTTCTTGATTGGTGAGTTTTGACTTTGAAAGCTTCGCTAGAAAACCACCTGTAGAAGCTAGTTTTAGTTTTCTTGCTTCGCTGAAGTTTATGAGCTCATACTCTTCTACATCACTTCCTTTTTGGCCTTGTGACCAGAGATAACCGGTCAGGTTCTCACTTGCAGCAGCTGAAAATGCTTCCATGACCTCGTCTAATTCAACGATGGAAAAGTAATGTTTTTTATTAGCGTCTTTAATTGTCATACCCAAATAGCTGTAAATAATAATCTTTCTTCTATTTTAAACAAATTTTAAGTTTTTACAAAGCTAAGAGATATCAGGGAATAATTTTCAGCTAGTTAGGGCCTGATTTCGTATTTTTTAGCCTTCTCAAGCATGACAAACGGCAAAATTTAGGTATATTGGCTCTTTCAATAAATTAAAAAGGACTATATAGATGAAAGACGCCACTCCAAAAACAATTTTTTTAAAGGATTACGCCCCTTCTGACTATTTAATTTCTACAATTCATTTAACATTCAATTTAGACGATACAAAGACTCAAGTAATTTCCAGAATGGAAGTTAAAGCAAATTATGACTTATCTGGTGGAAAGAGAGATATGTTCTTAAATGGTGAAGAGCTGTCACTTAATAAAATTCTAGTAGATGAAGTCGAGTTATCATCTGAGCAATATGAATTTGTTGATGAAGGATTAATTCTTAAAGAGGTTAAAGAGTCTTTCATCTTAGAGATTCACAATACAATTAACCCAGAGGCCAATAAGGCCCTTGATGGACTTTATAAGTCGGGTTCAATTTTCTGTACTCAAAATGAGCCAGAAGGATTTAGAAGAATTACATACTTTATTGATCGTCCTGATATTATGGCCGTTTATACAACTAAGGTGATTGCAGATAAGTCTAAGTATCCAGTGCTCCTTTCAAATGGAAACCCAATTAGCTATGGAGATTTAGAAGATGGGAAACACTTTGTAGAATGGTTAGACCCATTTGTTAAACCTTCTTATCTCTATGCTCTTGTGGCCGGAGACCTAGGGCTTGTTCAAGATGAATTTATCACAATGACTGGAAGAAAAATTGATCTTCGCATTTATGTTGATAAAGGAAATGAGTCTAAGTGTGGTCATGCTATGGAGAGTTTGAAGAACTCGATGAAGTGGGATGAAGAAGTCTATGGTCGTGAATATGATTTAGATATTTATATGATTGTTGCAGTTGACGCTTTCAATATGGGAGCTATGGAAAATAAGGGATTAAATATTTTTAACTCCGCATATGTTCTAGCGGACCCAAAAACGGCGACTGATGCTAACTTCTTTGGTATAGAAGGAGTTATCGGACACGAGTACTTTCATAACTGGACTGGAAATAGAATCACTTGTAGAGATTGGTTTCAACTGACTCTAAAAGAAGGACTAACTGTTTTTAGAGACCAAGAATTTTCTTCTGACATGAATTCAAGAGTTGTTAATAGAATTTCAAATATTCAAACATTGAAATCTAGACAATTCGTAGAAGATGCAGGACCGACGGCCCATCCTATTAAGCCGAGTAGCTATATTGAAATTAATAACTTCTACACCATGACTATCTATGAAAAAGGTTCGGAAGTGATAAGAATGATTCACACACTCTTAGGGCCAAAGGGGTTTAGAAAGGGGACAGATAAGTACTTCGAACTCTTTGATGGACAAGCAGTAACAACAGAAGACTTTATCCATGCAATGAGCATCGCAAATGATAACTATGACTTCTCACAGTTTAAAAATTGGTATCATCAAGCGGGGACTCCTGAAGTTGAAATTAAAACTTCTTATAATGAAGCGGCTAATGAATATAGTATTACACTTACTCAAAGTTGTAAGGCAACTCCTGGGCAAACGGATAAGAAACCTTACCTTATGCCATTTGCAATGGGGCTTGTTGATAAGAGTGGAAATGATTTCCCTTTAAAACTAAAAGAAGTTTTTACTGCTCAACCTCAAATTGAAAAGAATATTCTTCACTTAACTCAAGAGAGTGAGACTTTTACTTTTACTGGAATTGATCATGAGCCAATTCCTTCATTTAATAGAGGTTTTAGTGCTCCTATTAACTTAAAAACGGATAGATCATTAAGTGACTACGTCTACCTAATGGCAAATGATAATGACGAATTTAATCGTTACGAGTCGGCTCAAAATTTAGCGAAATCTCTAATGCTCTGTCTTGTTCAAGACGCTGCTAACGGAGTTGAACTAAAACTTGATGAGCCTTACGTTGAAGCTTATGGAAAACTTATTGCTGACTCAAGTCTAGATCATTCATTCAAGGCCCTTGCTCTAGGAATTCCTTCGGAAGGAGTTCTTCACCAATCGCAAGAGGTTGTAGACTTTGAAAATACACACAAGGTAAGAGAGTTTGTAATAAGTACTTTGTCAGCCAGATATGAAAATGAATTTGCAGAAATTTATAAGTCTCTTGCTGTCGAAAAAGAATACACTCTTTCACCAGAAGACATGGGAGAGAGAGAACTTAAGAATATGGTTCTAAATTTCTTACTTTCAACTAAGAATCCTGAATATGAGACTTGGTGTTATGACCAATTTAATAGCGCTACAAATATGACGGATGAATACGCTTCTCTTGTGATGCTTATTCACAGTGAATCAAAGTATAGCGAAGAAGTTATCTCGAAATTCTTTACGAAATGGAAACATGAAACTCTTGTTATGCAAAAGTGGTTAACTGCTCAGGCAAGTGCTTCTGGAGAGAAGACTCTGGGGCGTATTAAAGAACTTTTAAGTAGTGAAGTTTATGATAAGTCAGTACCAAATCTTGTAAGATCATTAGTAGGAACTTTTACTAGTAACGCTATTGAGTTTCATGCGAAATCTGGTGATGGATATAAGTTTATTACAGATCAAATTATCGATATCGACAAATTAAACCCTCAAATGGCGTCTCGACTCGCCGGAAGTTTTAAGGACTACAAGAGATTGCCAGTAGAGTTGAAGGGGTTAGTGAAGGATTCTCTAGAAAGAATTCTCGCAGTAAAAGATATATCTAGAAATGTTTATGAAATCATTTCTAAAACACATGCTGATGCGTAATTGGCTTTAAGGATATTGTAGAATGAAGAAATTAATTTACTTACTATTAGTTTTTTCTCTTTCATCTCAAATCGTAGCAAAGGAAAAAGTATCCATTGCTACTTTTTTAATTCCTAGATATGTACAGTCTGAGACTAACGGAGAGTTTATAACACTTGTGAAGAAGCTCGCAGAAATAGCGGGTTACGAAATTTCACTAACAGTTCTTCCTCCCAAGAGAGCTATTCAGAAGTTTACTGATGGAGAATTTGATGGTTACTTTCCAGGTGTTGATAGTATAAGTCCGAAGAATATTTATAAGACTTCTGATTTCTACATTAAAGAAGATTTTATTTTTCAAATGAAAGGTTCCGATTATAAAAAAATCGCGATGCCAAAGGTTTGTCTGACTGGAGGTTATCCCTACGCAAAAGAAGTACTCGAAAATAAGAAGTGGGAAATTCTTTATGGGAAGTCGGACGAGAATTGTTTGGAGCTATTAAAGATTAATAGAGTTCAGCTTTTCATCGGGGAGGAGTTTACAATAATGGCGGCCTTAAAATCCCTAAAATTGTCAGATAAGGTTTTCTATGACCGCTTTACTCCTGTCTCTACTCAAGGGGTGTACTTCGCATTCTCCGAAACTAAGAGAGGCAAGATAATTAGTCAAAAATTCGATAAGGCCCTAAAGAAAATGGTTATGGATGGAAGCTTCGATTCTCTATTTCCAGAGAAAAAGAGGTGAATTTTTCAATTTTACTTTCCTGTAATTTGAGTTGTTTGTTCCTAAAATCTAAAGTACTGTGATGATAAATAGTGTATTTTAGGTAACTTAATCAAGGAATCTTTAGTTTACCCACCATTTATTCCAGCTTAAAATCATCACATGTATAAAACTATTCTAATCCTACTATTCACTCTCACATCTACCTGGGGACAAACTCCTCGTAAGGTTAAGATTGGGACTTTCCTAATTCCAAAGTATGTTAGATCGAAGACAGAAGGTGAATTTGTCCAGCTCATTTCAGCACTTGCTAAGAAGAGTGATGTGGATATCGAGATAGTATTAATTCCTCCTAAGAGGGCCTACTATGAACTTGAGCTTGGAACTATCGAGGGGCTATTTCCCGCTATGGAGTCTAAAGGTCTAAGCTCATTTGAAACGATCTCCGATTTTTACACTAAAGAAATGTTCGTCTTTGAAAGGGCGGGACATGATTATAGGAAAATTAAAAATGCCAAAGTTTGCACTACAGAAGGCTATACTTATCCTAGTGACTTTATAAAAGAAAAGGGATGGAAAAAAATTGTGGCAAGCTCCGATGAGACCTGCTTAGCACTTCTTGAAAAGAAGAGAGTCGATCTATTTATTGGAGAAATTGTAACGGTAAAGGAGTCCATTAATGTTCTTGGTCTAAGTGAAGTTATAAAATTCAATCAATATAGCCCTATTTCTTCTGATAAAGTGACCCTTGCATTTAGAAAGGGAAGTGATGGAAAGAAATTAAGTGAAAAGTTTGATAAAGCTTTAAAAGAGATTATGATAGATAGAAGCTTTGATAAAATTTTTCCTACAGGGACAGCCAAAATTGAAAGATAATAAAGACTTTGAAACGCTAAAGAAAGAACAAGAAGAAAAAGCGAGAATGGAGTTAGAGGAGAGTGGATTAGACCATCTCATTACGTTCACTCTTGAAAACTTCGCCTATAGGTATCTAGAGACAGCTCATTCAAAGAATATAGTCTCTGAATTCAATGGTGCCAATCAGTACACTGTTACAAGTTTTGAGACAGACCCAATGCTTGCCCTTAAGGTGAGTGATCTTAATGCTAAGAAGGGCGCTATTTCTCTGGCCAAGAGGTTTTCTGCAACCAAGGGCGTAGGTCTTAAGATCAGGTATCAACTTCTCTGCGATACTTCAGGAGTCTCTGGAAGCGGGCCAGGGCTTATGAAATGTAGAGCTTCAATAAACTGGAATATGGACAGAGGATTTGCCTCTGAAGCCGAGTTTGAAAGTTATAAAGAAGAGTCGATAGAATTTAGTGATCCCCTTGTCCTACGAAATAAGTTATCGTTATTATTAGAGAATGTCTGTCAGATCTTTTAGGTTTGACTACTGAAACTAATGTTTGTATAAGTCTTCTTATTGGAGATTTATATGAAGAAAACCACCCTAATTATAGTTTCAGCTTTTGCTATATCTGCAGCGGCCTTCGCAGCTTCACCACTTGTTGAAGAATATAAGAGAAGAAGATCAGTTGTTCATACCGAGCAAATGAAAGAAGCGTACGAGTTTATGAAGAAATTCGATAGGCTTCCAGAGAATATTACAGAATTAGAAGTTTTTGGAAGAACAGGGAAATTTATTGCTAAGAGCAAAAATGACGAAGTTTGTTTCGGAGATATTTTAACGGTATCGCTTGAGTGTTATAACTCTATTGGTTATAGAACATTCTTTGAAGCAGGTGACAGCGATTAAAATTTTAGAATGGGCCTCTAGCTCATTCTTTCTTTTTAGTAATCCGGCCAATAGGCTCTATTACTTATATCTTTTATCCTTCTTTGTTCTGGCCCTAATTTTCTCCAAGGGAAGTAGAGAAGTACTTACAAAGAAGTACTGGTTTAATCCTTCGGCCATTTTTGATTATAAAGTTTATGCTTTTAATTCTCTTATTAAAGCTATTCTTATTGTTCCTGTTTTGTTTTCCGTTTTCACGGTTTCAAAAGTCGTCTTAAGTTTTCTCTATTTCTTCTTTAGCGATTTTAAAGCATTTTCTTTGGGAGACGAAAAACTTATTTGGATTTTCTCTCTCTACTCTTTTGTGATTAATGATTTCTTTAGATTCTTTCTTCACTACTTAATGCATGAAATTCCTTTTCTTTGGAAGTTTCACCGCACTCATCACACGGCGACGAGTTTAACCCCATTTACTTTGCATCGTAATCATCCAGTGGAAGTCTTACTTGCACAGATGAGGAATGTGATAAGTTTAGGATTTATATCTGGAACATTTATGTTCTTATTTAATAAACAGATTGGTGGAATTGATATCTTAGGGGTTAACTTCTTAGGCTTTCTATTTAATTTTCTTGGAAGCAACTTAAGACACTCTCATATCTTTCTAGGCTATGGACCACTTGAATATATTTTTATTAGTCCAGCTCAACATCAAATTCATCATGCTAAGGATGAAGTTCTCTACAATAGAAATTATGGAATAGCTCTTTCTCTATGGGATATTCTCTTTAAAAGTTTTAAGAGATCTAGGGGAGTTTCCATCTCTGGCTACGGAACAGGAGGGGAAGAGGGGGACCACTCCTTTAAAACTCAAGTTTTAGACGCTTTTAGGACGTAATTTCAGTAGGATAAAGAAATAATAAATCGAAGTATCCTTCGAGATTTATAGGATTTAGCCGATAAGGAATAATGCGCGCTAAAGTTTTTCTTCTATTCTTATTTTCCTTTTTGCTAATAACTAATAGCTTTGCTGCTAACGGTAGAATGCAAAGGGCGAAGAAGGCCGCAGATAAGAGAAAGTTTCAAGTAGAGGCCTTTGATCAATATGACTTTTCTCTTTGTCAGAAGTTTGCAAAAGACAATGAGAACTATTATCTATTCTCATGTGATGATTCTAAACTAATCACAAGTCCGATAACAAACCTTGAAAGATCACAGTACCGAATTAGTAAGAAAATCTATAGTGACAATTTTTTAAAAGATTTAAGAGACTACACACTATCTTCTCTGAAAAAGAATAAAGAAGAAATCAATTCAACAATAAATTGTTTAAACTCTAGTTCTACTGACTGTAAATTAAGAATTGAAAAGATTCTAGATTACATTAAAGGAAGTCTTCCAAGCTATAGAAAGACCATGGCACTATCTGAACTCTACACTGTTGGAGGAAGAGGATATACTTTTCACAATATCAAGCAAGACCTTGAGCATGACAGTCTTGATTATGATATTCCAAAACTTTCAGATCTTGAGTATGAAGAAGCAGTTAAATTAAAGAAAGAAATTGTTTTTAATATAAAACAAGATGCTCTTGCCTCTATTGAGGATGAGTGCATTTCATTTGATTATGAATATAAGATGAGTAATTGCTCTCGTGCTATTAAAGGAAAACTTCGAAGTGAAACTTCTAAAGGGGTAGCGAAAGTAAGAGATCTTTATAAAGAAGAATATAATAAGAGAACAAATCTAGATCCTCTGCTGGCACGCTTAAATATTAGAGGGGATGAGCCTAGAGACACAATTATAAAAGAGTTAAGAAAGCAATTGATAGAATCTTCAAAGGCCAATCAAGAATCATTCGAGAAAATTGCAAGTCTTGAAGATGATGATGACTTAATTGATCTAATTAAGAATAAGAATTCAGTACAAGGATATTTAAGTACGCAAGGAGTCTCTAAGGCGAGTTGCGATATTGCTCAGTCCCTCTATGATGAGGTTGAAACTGATAAGCTTATGGCCTCTCTCTATATCGGAGGAGCGGCGATTGTTGGCGGAGGGATTTGTCTTGGGACTTTGGGAATTGGGTGTGCCATTGGTGTTGGAGTTGTAGCTGAGGGAGTTGATCTCTACATGCAGCAAAATCAGTTGAATAACTCAAGACTATCATTTGAATCAGGTCTTGGAACTGTGGATGCTATAGAAAGTGCTGAAAGTGATCGAAACCTTGCTCTCGCTTTTGTTGCCGTTGGAAGTGCGGGTAATTTATTAAGACCAGCAGCAAGAATTGCTAAGAATAGTTATGTTGGATCTAAGAAAAGTATCGAAAATACTTTTGAAGCAAGAAAATCAAAAATTGAATTAAGCGAAATAAGAAACTTTACTCCTAAATTGAAAGAGAATTTTTCAAGTGTGAGTGAATTAAAAAGAGCTTACAGTGATTACGCTTTAACAACTCCTCGTTTAAATAGGAGATGGATTGATAATGCGAAGAAATCAAATGCTAGTTTCTATCTCGATGTTGAAAATAGTGCACTGAAGAGGCTTAATGATAGTTTAGGGGATAAGGAGCTTGTGACTTCTTTGACGAATCTTCATAAAGAAGTCATGTTTAAGAAGATAAATGAGCTGTCTAAGAAATTTAATGGAATTAATTTTGAAGTTTACTCTGACTTTAAATCTCTTCGCTTTGCTTTTACTCCAAAAAATATTCCTAAAAGTGTAGAGGAGAAATTTCTAAAAGAACTAAATACAGTTTATAAAGAAGCTAATGGTGAGTACGCAAAAATGGTTCAGAGTTTAGATGGCCTTGGCGCTGAGACTCCCGCTCTCTGGTTTGAAGGTGGAATTGCCGCCACTGCAGATGGAGCTGGACAAGCGGCTAAGAGGTCTCGAGTGATCAATAGGGTCGCACCAAGGCTTGTTTCTTTTAATGACATTAGAAGATTAGTTGATCTAGATTTAGAAAGTATAAAGTCATACTCATCAAAATTAAGTAATTCGTCTTTAGAGAAAGCTGGACTTACTGAAGTCGTCGCTGGAACAGGAGTAAAGACGGTTAGGCTTGAGGTTATTGAAACAATACGAAAGTCTACTGGTAATGCAAGAATCGATGAAGTTGAGAGAATTTTCTCTGGACGTCTAAATCATCTCTCTCATCTTGATATTAAAAAAAATCTTGATGCAGACTACTCTCGTCAGGCCTTGTCTGATAAGTTTGGGGTCGTTCTATCTAATGAAGAGGCCCACGATCTAGTCGAGTATGTAAGTAAGTTAGATGGACTTACCCCTGGCTTATGGCAAGAGGTTAGAGTAAGTGCTAGTTTGGATAAGGCAAACTTTGGAGGTTTTTCAGGAGATGTCACTGGAATGGGGGCTCGAAATATTCAACAAGTAGCAAGAGATATTGCTACCGCTAAGTCTGTTAACGCTGAAGAAGTTCTAACTGTGACAAGACTTGGAGAACAACAAGTTACAAAAACATTCAATAAAATAAAAGACAATTTCACTACAACAGTTAAAGACGTCTTTGATAAGAGAAAAGTTCTCTACGAGTCAAAGTGCTCGGGTGATGATTGTGTCGTTATTCCAAGTTCTAAGTTAGAACGTGGAGATGAAGTGGCCATTATCAATGCTTTTAGAGTTCAAGATAATCCATCTCAATATAGACTTAGTTTTATTCCTCCAGGTGTAAGTAGTGAGAAGAGAACAATCTTGGCCACTCAAGGGGAATTGGTGGAAAAAGAGCTTCGAAAACAAATTGTAGGGATATCTAGTGAGAAAATTCCTTACAAGAAGCTTTCTCAGATTACACTAGGTACAAGAATGCCATCTACTTTAAATAAAGGAAGCATTGAACTCTATCTTGGCGTTGGGAAGGGGATCTCTCTAACAAAATATGAGAGAGAGCTTATTGAAAAAGCCTATGAGAGAGCGGTCAAAAAAACTAATCAAAATTTAAGTGAAGAGGCCAGTGGCGCCAGTAAAATCTTATATGATAGCGGCACCGTTAACTTTATTGAATAACGAAGTTCTCTGGTCGCGTTGGCCAGATCGTTTCATCTTCTAGAAATTCCTTACTACTAAATCTCTTATCTGTAAGAGCATTTTGTATAAAATCTAGAAGATTTTCTTTTTCCGTTACTGTTAGTTTTAAACCTTTTCTAAGTTCTCCAATACTCATTAATTGAAACCTGAACTTATTTCGAAGCTTGTCTTTGTCAACAATTAGAATGTCTTCATAGAACTTTTGAATTTCAGAAGTCATCTCAAAATTACCAAGTGTATCTTTTACGTTATCGTAGTGATCAATAACTTGTTTGAGAGTTTGAAAAACACCTGAGTGCATGTACGGAGGATTGAGTGCAGTATTTCTTAGAGGAGGCGTTTTGAACTTATAAAGATCTCTCTTTTCTCCTGTGACTTCAAACCTTCCTCTGTCGTCAATTTGGTTTGAACCTTCAATTCCAATTTGCGGAGTTCCAGTTGTTTTAAATTCAAAGTTAGTCAGATGCTTTCCAGCGTGACAATTAATGCACTTTCCTCTTCCTGCAAAAACTTTTAGTCCTTTCTTCTGACTAAGTGTCATTGCATTTAAATTTCCTTTTAAATAATGATCATAAGGAGTTTCAACAAAGCTAAAAGCATCTTTCATAAAAGCACTTAATGCAGTTCCAACATTTCCAATATTAAATTCTTTTTGATCTGGAAAAGAAGATTTAAATAAATTTGTGTAGAGCTCACTCTTCTTTCCATTTAAAAGTCTGTCCATTACTCCTTTCCAAACTTTTAAGTTAGAGTCCATCCCTATAAACTCATTATCTACTTCTGCAGTCTCTGCTCTTCCCATCATCTCTTCTGGGCTTGTAATAGGAAATAAAGCTTGCGCGGAAAGAGCGCCACTTAAACTCTTTGTTATATATGCAGCTTTTGGACTCTTTCCGTTAAGTGCAACTTCAGGTGTTCTGTAAGCTTTTGTTTTGGGATCATATTCTACGCGGCCATCTTGAAACATCACCGTCACTTCATCTTTATAACCTAAGTTGATAAGGGCGGGAGAGTTTCTTCTAATAACCAAGCCTCTACCGCGGCCATTTTGTTCTCGGTTTGGACCAATTCCAACACCTCCTTCGCCAATAGAGAAAGGAAGTCCATCACTAGAGCCTAGTCTTGGGTGATGACAGTGCATACAGGTCATATTTTTGTTTCCACTTAAGAGTGGTTCCATAAACAGACGAGACCCTAAATTAACTAGAACTTTTGGGGAGGGGGTAGGGCTTTCAAGGGGCTGTAAATTATTGTCTTTAATAATCTTAGCGAGCTCAAGGTCGATGTCCGCCATAGTTGTTTGGAGAAATAGAAGTGTGAAAAATAATATAAGCTTTCTCATATAAATTCTTTGATGGTTTGTTGCTTTCTTGGTTAAGTTTATATATATGTATTTTAGTTTCAATAGTCAAACAAAAGTACGCTGGAGGATACATGCGAAATCTTATACTTACGTCGGCCCTACTTGTAGCATCTTTTTCTGCAAGCGCTGTAAAAGCACCATTTAAAAATAATGAGGTCTTAAATAGAGAAGTTATCTCAAATTACAGTGAACTTGCTCTTTTAAACTATAACGATTCACTTGCAGGAGCAAGAGAGCTTAAGAGTGAAATTGCAAAATTTATAAAACTAGCTGAAGAGAATGCAGTTTCTGCAAAAGAGCAATTTGAAATGGTTAAAAAAACATGGTCAATTGATGCTCGTCTTCCTTACGGACAATCTGAAATTTTTAGATTCTACAATGGTCCAGTTGACTTTGAAGCAATTGATGACGGAGTAGTGACATACTTAGAATCAATTAACTTTGAAGGTGTAGAAGGCCTAATGAATGCGTGGCCTCTTGATGAAATCTACATCGACTATGTAAAGGAAGATTCAAGCGCAGGACTTGTAAATAATAGAGGGATTGAGCTAACTAAAGAAGTTATCGTTTCAATGAACGAGAGAGAAGGTGAGAAGAATATTTCAACTGGATATCACGCAATTGAATTTCTTCTATGGGGACAAGATAGATCTTTAGAAACGGCAGGAACTAGACCATATACTGACTATGTCACTGGTGGAACTGCTAAAAACCAAGATAGAAGAAGAACATACCTCTCTCTTCTTATTGATCTCCTAGATGATCACCTAAGCTCAGTGACTAATCAATGGGTAAAGGGAGAAACTAACTACAGAACTGAATTCCTAAAGAGAGACACGAATTCTGTTTTAACTGATATCTTTATTTCTATGACTTCCATGGCCGGTGATGAGCTTAAGAGTGAGAGAATTGAAAATGCCTTTCTTTTAGAAGATCAAGAGGAAGAGCATTCGTGTTTTTCTGATCAGACAATTAATGACATTTATACAAATGCTCTTGGTGTGAAGAATATCTATTTTGGAGAATACTCAGCACAAAACTTAGATAAGAAAATTAATGGAAAAGGAATTAGCGATCTCGTTGCTTTTGTAAATCCAGCTCTTGATAAGAAGATTGCGACAAAATTTAAGTCACTCTTTAATAATATTAATTTCTTTTACAAAAAGTCTAGAAGTGGAGAAGTTCAAATTGGAAATATCAACACTCCATTTGATAGAGCGCTAACGACTAATAAAGTTGAGATTCAAAATATCATTGACGACTTGGGTGCAATTGATGAGCTTCTAAGAGAAGCAGCTCTTGAGTTAGGTCTAGAGATTGAATAAGAGTCTTAGACTTAAAAATATACTACCACTACTTATAATAATTCTTATAAGTAGTGGTGCTAAAGCAAGGACTTTAAGTTTCACTGGTCCTAAAGATTTCGCTCGCCTTATTGAAGGTTTGAGTTCAAGTGAGTTGGCCAAAGTTAAGGCCGGTTTTTCTCTCTTTGCTAAACCTTGGGTTGCAGCACCTTCTTCAACTCGAGTTCGTGACGGGCTAGGACCACACTTCAATGCTACAAGCTGTATGAGTTGCCACTCTCGCATGGGAAGGGGAAACCCTCTTCGCAGTGACGGTAGTCTTGATCACTCAATTCTTTTTAGGGTTTCAACCGGTAATACTAGTGAGAGAGGTCCTGTTCCTGACGCCATTTATGGATTGCAACTTCAGGGGAAGTCACTCATTCAGATTGAAAGAGAGGCAGAAGTCTCTGTTCATTATACTAGCATTTCTGGAACTTATCCTGATGGCACTACATACTCGCTTAGAAAACCTTCTTTCAACTTTTCTAAATTAAATTATGGACCTTTTGATTCTTTAATTCATATCTCTCCGCGAACGAGTCCTATACTTGCAGGTCTTGGCTTTATTGATGCAATTTCCAAAGAGGATATTCTCTCTCAAGTCGATGAGTTCGACCTTGATAGAGATGGTATTAGTGGAAGAGCTAATTATTCTTGGAGCGCATCTAAGAATAAGCTAATGGTCGGGCGTTTTGGACATAAAGCGAATGTTCCAACTCTTCTAGATCAAATAGCAGGGGCCCTTCAAGGTGATATGGGGATTACTAGCTCTCTTGCACCTTTGGAAAATTGTGGAGAGCTTCAACTTGAATGCCACTCTATTTTAAATGGAGGAGAGCCTGAAATTAGTGATGATCACATAGGCTTTATTCATCTTCTCTTGAAGTCTATTGCTCCACCGAAAGTTGAGGTCGTTAAGTCAGAAGATTTTGGACGAAAGATATTTTCAAAAATTGGTTGCGTAAAATGCCATACAGCGAATTATGCAGTGAGAGGGAGAGAAGTTTCCCCTTATTCCGATTTTCTACTTCATGACATGGGTGAAGAGCTCGCCGACAATAGAGAAGACTTTAAGGCCACAGGAAGAGAGTGGAAGACTGCTCCTCTCTGGGGACTTGGAAGTCTTAAGAAAGTGAATGGTCACACGAATCTACTACATGACGGACGAGCGAGAAATGTCGAGGAGGCGATTCTTTGGCACGGAGGAGAGGCTTCTAAGACTCGAGAAAAATTCAAGGCACTCTCTAAAAAAGAGCGTTCTTCACTACTTAAATTTCTAAATCAAATTTAAACCCAAAAGGTACCACGTACCTGGTGTTATGAGTTGCGCGTTAAGTAGTTAAATAGCACCTTACTGACGCAAGTCTCATAACGTAAGGTGCGTAGTACTTTTTAGAGTACTTTTTAGAGAAGGATGGATTTTCCGCCTGACTTGAGGTCCTTGCAAGCTTTTGCAATTCTCTTCGTCATATTCAGCTCGCCGGCCTTCATCCATGCTCTTGGATCGTAGTACTTCTTATTTCCTACTTCACCTTCGATCTTTAACATCGCATCGTAGTTCTTAAACATATGATCAACAACAGCTCTAGAGTATTCGTACTGAGTATCTGTATCGATATTCATTTTAATAACACCGTACCCGAGTGTTTCGTGAATTTCGCTTAAATCTGAACCAGACCCTCCGTGGAAGACAAGCCAGTTAGTAGCATCTTTTCCAAGTTCTTTTTCTACAGCTTCTTGTCCTTCTTTTAGAACAGCTGGTCTCAGCTTAACGTTACCCGGCTTATAAACGCCGTGAACATTTCCAAAAGTTGCCGCGTACATAAATCTTCCTATAGGACGAAGAGCTTTTGTTACTTCAACCATTTCTTCTGGTGTTGTATAGAGCTTATCAGCAGGGGCGTCTTCGTTATTAACACCGTCTTCTTCACCACCAACAACACCAGTTTCTATTTCAAGAATAATTTCTGATTTTGCGCATCTCTCGTGAAGCATTTTACTCATTTCAATATTTTCACTTGTTGGTAGAACTGATCCATCAAACATGTGAGAGTTGAAGAGGTTAGGAAGCCCTTGCGCTCTTCTCTTTTCAGTTTCTTCAATTAGAGGAATGAGGAAAGAGTCTACTTTTTCAGGGTGACAGTGATCCGTGTGAAGAGCAATGCAGACATCATACTTTGTGGCCATTAAATGAACGTGTTGAGCGATTGAAATTGCTCCCATTACTTCGTCACCAACAGCAACTCCTGAAGCAAATTTTCCACCGCCAGTTGAGACTTGAATAATTCCGTCTGACTTCATTTCCGCAAAAGCAGCAAGGGCTGCATTGGCCGTAGAAGTAGAAGTTACGTTGATTGCAGGAAAAGCAAAACCTTCATTCTTAGCTTTATCTAGCATTGCGCAATATTGTTCGTGAGTAGCGATTGGCATATATTCTCCTGTAAAATTTACTAATTTTCGATTGTGCCCACATTTAACCTTATAAAATCTGATCTTTCACCATGCAATGTGTATAAAAACGACCTCTTTGTGCGACGCGAACTCTCGACAAGAGTTTTCAAATCACTAGAAATATGATTAAGTAGCCACTCTCAAACACATATATAATTTTAGAAATCCCTAGAGGAAATAATTATGCTTAAAAAAACTGAACAAACTTATTCTTTGAAAAAGACTGACAAGGCAACACTTAAGCAGTGGTACACGCTGATGACTGTGGGAAGACTCATTGATCTTCGAGCTCCTAATTATTTAAAGCAGGCCATTGGTTGGTCATACCACGCACCATATGCTGGTCACGACGCCATTCAATTAGCTATTGGACAAGTATTTACACTTAATGAAGATCATCTCTTTCCATACTACAGGGATATGCTAACAGCGCTTTCAGCTGGATGTACTCCGGAAGAGTTAATTCTAAATGGTATTTCAAAAGCAACTGATCTTGCTTCTGGCGGGCGCCACATGTCTAACCACTTTGCTAAGCCTGAGTGGAATATTCATAATGTTTCATCTTGTACTGGTAACCACACTCTACACGCTGTTGGTGTTGCCAGAGCGATGAAGAGATATAAGCACACTGGTGTTGCTATTTCTTCTCAGGGTGAGTCTTCAGTATCTGAAGGTTATTGCTATGAGGCAATTAACGGTGCTTCTAATGAAAAACTTCCAGTTGTTTTTGTTTTTCAAGATAATGGTTACGGGATTTCAGTTCCAAAAAGAGATCAGTGCGCCAACGAATTTGTCGCTGATAACTTCACAGGGCTTAAGAACTTAAGAATTATTCACTGTGATGGTAAAGATGTATTTGATTCTATGAATGCTATGACTTCAGCCAGAGCACATGCAATCGAAAATAATGAGCCAGTCATTGTACACGCTCAATGTGTGAGAATGGGATCACATTCCAACTCAGACAAGCACGAACTATATAGAGATGAAAAAGAAATTGCAGATGCAGTTGCTCAAGACCCATACGTTGCTTTTAGAAAACTTTTACTTAGTGAAAAAATCTTTAGTGAGAAAGATCTTACAGCGATTGATGATGAGTCTAAGAAGTCAGTTCTTGAGGCCCACTCTCTAGCGATGAAAGCACCAAATCCTGACCCTGCATCTATCTTTGATTTCGTAAGCCCTGAGCCGCATAAGCCTACGAAGTACGTTGATGGGACTCACAACGAAAGTGGTGAGCCAGTTAAGTTCATTGATGCACTTAATGGACAACTTAAAAAAGAATTTAGAAATAACCCAGATACATTTATTTGGGGTCAAGATATGGCCAACAAAGATAAGGGTGGGATTTTTAATGTTTCTAAAGGAATGCAACAAGAGTTTGGAAAAGAGAGAGTTTTCAACGGCCCAATTGCTGAAGATTATATCTTAGGAACAGCAAACGGTTTCTCACGTTTTAACAAAGATATTAGAGTTGTTGTTGAAGGTGCAGAATTCGCAGATTACTTTTGGCCAGCAATGGAGCAATATGTAGAATGCTCTCACGACTATTGGAGATCGAATGGAGCGTTTGCACCAAATATCCTAATAAGACTTGCTTCTGGTGGATATATTGGTGGAGGTCTTTATCACTCGCAAAACCTTGAAGGTAACCTCGCTGGTATTCCTGGTGTCAGAATTGTGTGTCCTGCATTTGCAGACGATGCTGCTGGACTTCTAAGAACTGCAATGAGATCTGAAGGGCCTACGTTATACTTAGAGCCAAAGACTCTTTATAATGCGAAGGAAGCGATGACAGTAGTTCCTGAAGACTTTGAAGTTCCATTTGGTAAAGCAAGGATTAGAAGAGAGGGAACTGACTTAACAATTGTTACTTACGGAAACACTGTTCACTTCTGTCTTGATGCTGCTGAGAAGATTAAAGCAGAGACTGGTGCAAGCATAGAAGTTATTGACCTAAGATCGATCATACCTTTAGATGAAGAAACAGTTCTTAAATCAATTGCTAAAACTAATAAGTGTTTAGTTGTTCATGAAGATAAAGTATTTGGTGGATTCGGTGGTGAGATTGTTGCCATGATCAACGAAAAAGGTTTTGAAGATTTAGACGCTCCAGTGAAGCGTGTTGGTTCAACATTTACACCAGTTGGATTTAATAGAATTCTTGAAAAGGCTGTTCTTCCAAATGCTGATAAGGTTACTACAGCTATTAGAGAAGTGCTCGCTTACTAAATTAAAAAAAAGGCAGAAGGAATTCCTTCTGCCTATAATTTCTTATGCGCTTCTCTTTCCATTTACTAATTCTCTAACTTTTTCAACGACTAGAGTCAGATCATCTGCTTCTTTTTGCAGCTCTTTTGAAGAAGCTTCTGTACTAATAACAACATCATTATTTTGATGAGAAACTTGATCGAGAAGTTCCATCGCTCTTGAAATTTCATCAACACCTTGTGATTGCTCTTTAGAGGCATTGGCAATTTCTGCGACTTTTCTATTTACGTTATCAACATTATTGATAATTTCATCGAGAACAACTTTACACTCTTGCGCTCTGTCTTTACCTTTTGTGACAGCGTTCTTTCCATCTTCAATAATTTTCTCCATTACTGAAGTTGTACTTGAAACGATTGTTTCGACGATAATTACTTAGAAGTAAGAGTATAAACACCATCCCAATCAGGTGGTGGAGGTATCTCTTTAAAGTTCTCGCATCTTTCAATGTAGATCTTTGATGGATTGGTTTTCTCTCTTAAGAGAGGGAAGCGCTCCAGTTCTAGCTCAAGTGAAATTTTAAAACAATCGAGGGCCTTATCCCATTCTTGATTCTTGTAGAAAGAGAGTCCTTCTGAGAAATTCTTTTGAAGATTGATTAATAAATCAGAGGCATCTTCTCTTGTCTCTAGAACTTCATAAGTCGTCACAGGTTCAGACTTTCCAACTACGAGAATAGTATCTAATTCTCTAAAGAGAAATTTTTCTTTTTCACAATCGTTAAGAGTAAAGTGAGAGGTCTGATTGAAAATACCATATTGTTTTGCGGCTTCTTCAAGTCTTGCTGCAAGATTTACTGAGTCGCCCATCATTGTATAATTCATTCTAGAAGCTGAACCCATATTTCCTGTTACAATCTCACCTGTATTGATACCGATACGCATTCTCATTTCATGAACAATTTGCGGCCACTTGTCACCCTCTGATACCCATTTCTCTCTCAGCTTCAATAGAGCTCGCTGCATTCTTACTGCAACCGTAAGAGCTCTCGTAGAATGGTCTTCAAGAGGCATAGGAGCGCCAAAGAAGGCGATGATGGCATCACCTTCATACTTATCTAATGTTCCTTTTTCTTCGAGAAGAATATCAGTCATTGCCGTTAGGTACTCATTTAGAAGTTCTACCAGTTGAGTTGCAGATAGTTTTTCCGAGAATGTTGAGAAACTTTGAATGTCAGTAAAGAACGCAGTTCTCGTTCCACATTCTCCTCCAAGGGAAGGATGCTGTCCCGTAGAGTACATCTCATCAATAAGTTCAGGCGAAATATAAGAGCCGAAAGCATTCTTTAAGAAGGCCTTGTCTTTGTTGGCCAAGTAGAAGTGCAGGAAAGTATTCCACGAGTAACTACAAATAATGGAGAAGAAGCAGAAGAAGAGTTTTACTTCATAGCCTGCAGGGATTAGATGGTAAGTATCGTAGTAGTAAATTCCCCCAATAAGCAGAACAGTTGAGAGTAAATCTAAGATCGCATTCCCAAAGAATTGAATAAGAAGAATGATTAACGATCCAGCGAGTAAAATTGCCCAAGAAAGGAACGTTGAATTTTGCTGAGGTTTGTAGAAGTCACCATTTAAAAGCATATGAGTCATATTCATATGAAAGTAAACTCCCGGTAACATAGAATCAACTGGAGTATGCCTAAGGTCATAAGCACCGTAAGCACTCGCTCCAACGAAGACAATCGTGTTATTGAACACGGACTTCATTTTTTCATCTTCTGGAAAGGCTTTAACAATGTCAGCGATACTTACTCTTGGAAATTGTTCCTCATTTCCAAACCATTTAACATTTGCTTCACCTTTATAGTTAAGTTCAATATTTCCATTTGCCAGTTTGAATTTGTAATCACCAATATTAAGCATTTCAAGAACGGGGCTATCGCCTGTGTAATCAGTGTAGGCCTGGAGCCCGTAGGAAGGAAGATATAGCGTATCGATATTACCAACAAGTTGATAATGTCTCATTATACCATCACTGTCGGCTTCAACTTGAATGTGACCTAGACTTACATCAGTATTTAAAAGAGTTTGGATTGGCCAGACAGCCTTTGAGACTTTCTTAGGCTTAAGCTCTATTCCCTCACTATTCTTTGTATCAATAACAAAGTTGTAGAGTTGATCGGGAAGTTCTTCAAAGTGGTCAGCTCCCTGTGTGTCGAGAGAATAGGGGAGAATGACTTTATTTCCTGGAATAGATTGGAAGTTCACAATCGATTGCGCCATGATATCGTCAACCGAGGTTTCACCACAGCTCATACTATTTTCAGCAAAGAAGACGTCAAAGGCAATAACTCTTGCGCCAAAAATTCTTAGCTTATCAATTACATCGGCCCACGTTTGTCTACTTACTGGCCACTGCCCTAATTCTTTTAGAGAGTAGTCATCAATATCTGCCATAACTAATTTCTTATCAAACTTCTTCTTATCAAGAGTTTGTCTCATTCGAAAATCGAAGAATCTATTTTCAAAGAATGTAGTATAGGAAATTTTCTCTTTGATACTAGGGTCTTCTATATCTCTCTCTGTCAGTGAGAAAAATACACTGAGAGCAGAGAAAGAGATGATAATGATAAACCCTAGGTATTTTATGATCTTAGACCACATAAAAAACCTTTCTCCTTACTTTAGAAGGAGTATTTAATTGAAGATGATGTTACGTGTTTTGTGTAATTGTAATCCGCTTTAAGGGAAGAGTTCTTAGTATAGTTATATCCAACAGAGAATTTTAAGTGATTAGAAATTTTCTTGGTTAACTTGATACTAGGGGTAAATGTCTTCTCTGTACCTCTAATAGAACTTTCATTGGCATCTGTATAGCTTACAAATGTCATTGAAGCTCCAATATGAAGAGTGATTTTTGGAAGGATATTTGGATTGATATAATCAACTCTCATAAGAGTTGAGTCCGTTGAATTCTTTTGGTTATTATAGGTATCTAATGAATCGTAAGAGAGAAGAAACATAAAGATTGTCGAATTGGAAGTTAAGTAGAGCTGATCGACTGAGAATGAAGTAGTTTTATTAAAAAGTGTCGTCGTATGAGAGCTTAAATCCTTGTATTTAAACTTTAAGCTCGTGTCTCCCTTCGTGAAGAATTTAAATTTCTCTCCAAAAGTATAAGTGGTCGATCTTGAGTAGAATGCCTTTCTAGCAAGAGCGGTCTTATATTTACCATTGTAATTATAATCAATATTAAAAAAAAGTGAGGCAGGGTTACTAAAGGCCTTATGCTCATAAGACATATTTAGAGTAGGAGAGATGTCGTAAGCGTCTTCAGACTTTACAGTATCAGAATCTCTATTTGTATGATTCTTAACACTCATTCCTAATTCTGGATTGACTATAAACCTCTTCTTTAAAATAAAATCATAACCTGTATTCATTCTAGACTTTAAAACAAATGACTCCTCTCTAGAAGCTGCCGAAGACGGTAGATCATTTGTTAGAGAAATATTACTATCGTAAGTAAAGTCTTGATTAAAAGATAAGCTCCATCTCTTAGAAGAAATTCTCTTTCCATTGTAAAGAATATTTGGATCGAGTCCAAATTCTCTTTCAATTTCTTTCTTTCTAGAACCAATTTCCTTAGCAAGTGAGGACTTACTATCTTCTTCAACTGCTTTATCCATTTGAGGAAGAACAAATTGTTTTACTAGTCTCTGAGCATCTTCATTTTCACGGGCCATAGAGAGGAGAACCTCTCCCGTTTGAAAGCGTGCAATTTGTTTCAAGTTCTTTTCAGCAGTCTCAGAATTTAAAATTTGCGTGTAGTAAGTCTTTGCAACTTTATTTTCTTCGAGGATTTGAGATATATGAGCGACATAGTAGATTGATGAATCTTTCTTATAGTCCATAGACGCAGATTTCTTGAATGCAATTCTGGCTTTTATTAAATCGTTATTAGCGTAGAGAGCCTGTCCGTACTCATAGTAAATATCTTTAGCTCCACTCTTTGCCTTAATTGCTTTTATAAAGAGAGGGATCGCCTTGTCGTACTCTTGAAGCCTATTGTAGGAAAGAGCAGTGAGGTAGAACTTAGTACTTCTTATAGATTTTGTTTCACGAAGAGAAGAGAGGCCCTCTATCACTTTCGTGTAGGAGCCCTTTTCAAATAATTCGAGTGATTTCTTTATCGTACTTGCTTCATTAGCTGAAACATTTGAAGTGAGAATAAAACCTGTTAATACAAGTGCACAGTAGTTTTTCATTGGGCCAAATCCATTTAACCTAAAGTATTAATATTAGTGACTTATATTATAACTAAAATTCCTCTAATTAGAATTGTTAATATTAAATTTTACCCGAGTACTATTGTTAAGTACTTCGTTTCTCTCGTCTTGTGCATCTTCAATTGTCTCATCAATTGTATCTTGAGCATCTTCAACAAGTTCGTCTAACTCTGCCTGATCTATTCCTGCAAAGTCTCCTGAACTGCCGTCTGAACCGTCTATGCTTGAGTCTCCTGCATCTGAAGAGAAATCCTCTGATATTGCTGCTTCCATTGGTTTATCCATTGGAGCAAGTTGTGGAGGAGCGTCTCCTCCGGCAGAAGCTGTGCCTTTTCCAGTAGAACTACCATCAGAATTAACACTCGCTGGTGCTCTTTTTCCATCTACTGTAGGAACAAATTTCCCGTCGTTAGTTAGAGTGAAATTCTTATTCTCATAGTGACCAGTTGTAGGATTAAATCCTCCGAAGTTTGCTGGTGGAATATAAGTTCCTGTTGCCGAATCAAAAACTGATCCTGGAGGTGGAGCGATGTACTGTGCTGTTGCAAGGTCAATATAGCCACCTGCTGGCGGAGCAATCTCTCCTGTCGCAGAGTTTACAGAGCCTTCTGGTGGAGGATTGTTAGCAGCACCTAGAGCTTTCTCTTTATCAACTTTGTCAACAACTGCGCTCGTTGCAGATTTTCCAATAACTTTTTCAACTTGGTCTGCAACTTTTGCTTTATTTGAAAATCCTTTTGCATCTACGCCCGGAGGTATTACACTTCTAAATTTCTTCTTAGGTCCTTTCGTATCCGTTGCTGCCTGGTCTGGTGCTTCTTTAGAACCGTCGTTTGACTGCATTGATTCAAGTTGACCTGGGTTAATTTTTACAGGAGTAGTCGCTCTTGAAGTTGTTCCTGGTGAAACACCTGAGAACTGACCCTTCGTTACAATAACGGCTTTATCACTAGAGACAACTTTCTCTAATGCGCTCTGAGAGACTTGTACGTTTCTTATTGCATCACTTAGCTGGGCCATCGCAACAGCACCAGAGAATGTTACAAGAGCAGTATTTTCGTTCACTGGATTATAAGTAACCATGAAGTCGGTTCCTCTTACACCCATAGCTGCAGTTTTTGTTTTAATGAATAATTTAGATTTGTCTTTATCTTTATTATCTAGGTAATTCTTTGTAACTTTAGATCTTAGTGAACCTTTCATTAGCGTAATAATACCAGCTTCTTTTTTAGGAAACTTACTAATTGCCATTTCTGACTTTGGACCAAGGTTCATTTGTGATTTATCAATGAAGAGAAATTTAACAAAGGACTTACTTTCTGTTTTTACAATGAATCCCTCATTGACCCACGAACCTTTCTTTAAAGAAATTTGTTCTTTGGTTGTTGGATTTTCTGCGACAACATTTCCTTTAAGGATAATTGCTTTTGCAACACCGTTATTGGCCAAAGCAGAGTGCTCGACGCAAAGTAGGAGAGTAGTCATTAATAAGATTTTTTGTAAAAAGTTCATTTTTCTTCCCTAAGTCCTAGTTAAGTTAGGCAGATAGCCCTTTTACTATTCGTCTATTATATCTCTAAACTTGAGAGAGTTTATTTAGGTAGGAAATGAAGATTTAACTTGTTGAAAATTCTACGGCACAAAAAAAGTGGCGATAATTTTTTGTGCCAGTAGTATGAGAACTAGATGATTTTACTAAGGTTTTCTACAGGCCTTCCAATCTGCGCCTTCTTTCCATTGACGAGAATTGGTCTCTCTAGGAGAGCAGGGTTCTTTGAAATAATAGAGGCCCATTTATCATTAGTTAAATCATCACTCTTAGTGTGACCTAATTCCTTAAAAAGACTATCCTTTACTCTAATGAGTCCTTCGAGAGGAGAAATATTTAATTTTTCCATAAGTTCTAGAACTTCGCTCTTTGTGAGCCCTTCTTTTAAGTACTCTTTAATCTTTGGTTCAACACCAGCGTTAGACAAGAGTTCTAGTCCTTGTCTTGATTTACTACATCTTGGATTGTGATAATAAAGCATTCTTTCTCCTAGAATAAAATAATACCCATACTAAAGAGAATGGCCTCTGTTCCGATGTCATTCTTAGCTTCTGAGGTACTTAAGATATTTGTTTTCGTGCTGTCGGTTGTATCGACGAGATATGATTTAATTGAGTAGAGTCTAACGTAGGCAATTTCAAAGAAGACTGGGTGTAGACTCTTTAATTTTAACTTCTCTTCAATACCAATTCCAACTCCAAAACCAATAGAGTCATATGTAAGTTTAAATTTCTTTCCGGCGTAGTCTCCGCTTGAAGTAAATTCTTTCAAACGCACAGTTTGCTGAGACCAAATAGGCCCAAGACCAAATGAGAACCTCCACTGTTGAAGTGGTGACCAAGGAACAAAGTATCGAACATTTGGGCTAACGATTAAGTTTTGATAATTCCCACTTCCTTCAAAACTATTTTCATTAATAACGAAGGCCAAATCTTTAACTTTCCCAAAGAAAATAGTTGAACTTGCTGTCACTTCAAATCGATCCCAGCGGTAACCAAAGTGAGTGTTAAAGCCAACTCCTCCAAAGAAGTTCTTTCCTTGTATTTCTTTTTCGTCATCGTCGTCATCTTCATCTTTTTCAAAAACACCAATTCTATTGATCGATGCATTTAGACCGGCCTTTAAAAAGAAAGCATTTTCAAAAGAAAAAGATTTTGTACTAAGAAGAATAGATAGGATTAGAAATAAGTACTTCATTAAAAATCCATTGAAAAATAAAGTCCCACTTTATCTTTTCCATTGTAAGTTGGAAGTAATTGAATCTTTCCTTCGTAGTACCAAAAAAGTGTTGAAGGATTCATGAGATGTCCTAAAAACCTTCCAAACATATTTCCTGTATTTAATAAGTAGAGTGATAAGTTTTCAATACCAACTCCTAGAACCGCTCCTAGAATTGGTGTTTGATAGAGATCTTGAATACTCGCGGGCTCAGTATAAACTTCAACTGTAAATTCAAAGAGTGTACTTGAAATAAAGGACATTGTTAGAGAATCAATACGACTGTAACCATTGGCCCTGTAGAAGAGAAAGAGTTGAGAACCAGAAGCAGGATGAACAATCCAATTCCAAAATGGTTCGTCTTGGTCAAAGACTAACTTTCCAAAGTTGTCTCCATACTTCTTAAAACTTCCTTCATCGAAGAAAGTCTCCGGCTGAGAGAGGGGGTAAACTAACCAAGATACTCCATAGACACCTGCTATATTGAGCAAGTTTTCTCTTTGAGTATGATCTCTATCAATATATGTATACTGATATTTCTTTGGTCTTACTTCCGCTTGTTTTATGTTATCTAAATGATCAACTTCATTTGCAAAGACAAATTGAATTGATAAAAGTAGAATAAATAGATACTTCATTTAATTAGCTTCTTTTATATGGTTTTATCAATTTGATACCATGCAAAGCTTAATTTATAAACAACTTACGGTGTAATTATGCTTGATAACCTTAAACAAAACTTCGTGGACCATGTGCGTCAGTTACAGAACCTTATAACTGAAGAACTTAAGAAGAGAGATCCTTCAATTGAGATCACAGAAGATAATTGGAAGCGCGCTGACTTCAAAGGGAATGATGGTGGAGGGGGAATCACTAGGGCCTTCGCTGGAGATATTATAGAGAACGCTGGAGTGAATACTTCTGTCGTCTATGGTGCGATTGCGCCAGACTTTGCTAAGAAAATTGGTAGTACGGACGAGACGATGTGGGCAACGGGAATTTCCCTCATCATTCATCCAAGAAATCCTAAAGTTCCTACAACTCACGCAAACTTTAGAATGATTCAGGCCGGAGAGAAATTCTGGTTTGGTGGCGGGGCTGACTTAACTCCTTACTTCCCACATACTGAAGATTTTAAATACTTTCATAAGGTTTGGGCGGACGCTTGCGGGCCTTATGGTAATTACGAAGAATTTAAAGTTAAGTGTGATGACTACTTTGTAAATAAGCACCGTGAAAATGAGATGCGTGGAGTTGGTGGAATCTTCTTTGATCACTTTAACACTGGCGACACTGAAAGCGATCTTGCCATGGTGAAAGATCTATCTAATCATTTTATAGATTCATTCTTTCCTCTTCTTGATAAGAGAGTCAGTGAAGAATTTACGGACGAAGATGAAGACTTTCAACTTCATAGAAGAGGCCGCTACGTAGAGTTTAATCTCTTACATGATAGAGGAACAATGTTTGGACTTCAAAGTAATGGAAGAACAGACTCTATTCTCATCTCTCTTCCAGGGAGAGTTAAATTTAGTTACAAATACGCACCTAAGGCCAATTCTCCTCATGAAGAAATGCTTAAGTATTACTATCCTATGAATTGGGTCTAGCCCTCTCAGATTAGAACAATAAAGTGTTCCTAATTTGGAACACTTCTACTTATCTCCCTAATTTTACATTCAATCTCTTTGGCAAGGTAATTGCTCTTAGTGAGTCAGTTTTAAAATATTCAGACTAAGAGCTAAAGGGAGCAAAAGATGAAAAAAATACTAACAATCACTTTGATGAGTTTGATCTTCGTATCGTGTGGGACTTCAAGTTTAAAGAATCAAGACAAAGATCAGAAAGTCTATAAACTCTTTGAAGGAGTGGCCCTTGATCAAAATGAATTAATCGCCATGATCAGTGAATATACTAAAAAGTCTGGAGATGCGAGTAATCCCGAGGCCGCAGAAGTTGCAAGAGAATTTCTAGAAGAAAATAATTATACAGAATTACTTTTCAAGAAAGCGCAGGCTTCAAAGGGCTACGCTAAATTTGAAGAGGAGTACTTTAAATTAGTAGATTTACCAATTTCTAGAAAATTCGACCTACTTAAAATTAAGAATTTTAATGTAGAAGAATTCACCGATTACATTGCTAAATTCAATACTGTTGAAGATGCGGTAAAGAGGCTCGATCTTATTGAGAAGATCGTGAGTAATGACTTTCCTCACTTTCATCATGGTGATTTCTCATCGAAGTTAATCCTAATGATTAGTAAATTAGAAAGTGAGAAAAAGAAGAGAACTGTCTACAGAGCGATGAAATCAAATTTTAAACATGTGACTTTGCAATTAAATCTCTACGTCTTTCAAAAAGTTCCAGTTGCTGCTCTTGAGGAACTTGTTCAGATTCAAGAAGAGAAGGAATATAAGAAGGGACGTGTATTTCTTGAGCAATATCAATTAAAAGCAAACACTGAATATCTAAGCTTACTCTCAAAGAAGTTACAGGACGCAGGGATTGAGAAGGTTGATTTTGAATCTCTTTTAGGGAAGAGGTAATACCTAATACATTGAAATTATAGGTCTTCCTTGAAGGACTACTGTGTAAATAATGCAAAATACTTGTTATTTATTGGGTAGATGATATTTGTGACTTGGTGCGTAATTATTTTGGAGAAAAAATGAGAAAGATGGCCTTGGCAGTTATTGCTTTAAACTTACTTCTAGTTTCTTGTAAGAAAGAGACTTTTCCTGCTGCAGCACCTGTAGTGAATGGAACTGAACATGTCGATACTAGTGACTCAAACGATGGTGTAGCCGATAGTGATAATTCTCCTGTTGAGGTTGATAATAGGCACGAGATTACTAAGCTCATTGAAGAAACAGATTTAGATAGTAACAAGTTTTCTGTCGTCAGAAAATTATACGAAAAAGAAGTTTCAAAAGTAACTTTGTCTGAAGGGTCAGATACAGCGGAGGTTCTAGGACACATAAGAGATCTTTCTAATATTGTAAAAATGGTTAAGGGAAAGAATCACTTCGCAGTAATGTGTGAACTCTATTCGATAAGTGGGTGTGATGGTGTCTCAAGTGCAGCTGACTTAGCTAGTAAGTTAAGAGGAAAGTACTTAGAGACAGATTCTTTGAAAGGAATCATTTATGACCTAGTTGCTTTTGAACTAGTAAGCGAAGAAGAGAAAGAGAAGTTTTTAAATAGTAGAATGACTCTTAACTTGCTTAGCAATAGATTAAATAGCTTCTCTATAAGGGGAGGTATGAGTTATGAGCTTATTTCAACAGGATTAAATCTATATAAGAGTATTTTTGAAAAGTTAAGCGACAACTCACTTTATAAAGTTCTTAATAAATTTGTAAGAAGTTACAAAATTGAATCAATTGTTTCCGTTCAGGGAGTTGAGAAGCACTTTGAGCGATATATTTCTATTATAATAGAGATGATAGATGAAGATCGATTAGTATTTGAATTAAATAGGAATGAATTATCCTTGATAAAGGTTTTTCTTAAGAACGGGCAGGAGATCTCCTTAAAGAATAAAATTTCTAATCTCTTCTTTATTTCGTATGGATTTATTGATTCTGAAGTAGATACAGAAGAATTTTTGAAGTTTTTAGATCTCTTAATATATGAAGAAATGAAGAGTTCAAAGGATAATTTACTCAGTGATTTTTTGAATATTCCTTTCTTGAGTAGTCAATTGGAAGTGGATGAAGTCTCAAAAGTGATAGAGGAAAAATTGAAATCAGCTCTCACTGATCGTTCTGTTGAGTACAGACTGCACTTACTAGAAGTTCAAAAGCTTAAGTTTAGACTAAGAACTGACTCAAGCACTGAAGCAAATAAGGAAATTAAAAAATCTATAACAAGTGCTCTAAATTCATATTATGACAAAAACTACAAATCAGATAATGTGTTTAATCTTGATTCTTCTTCAGATAATTTATTTGGAAATGAAGTAGATGTTGAAGATGAAACAGTAATAGTAAAGTTTAGAGAGTTAAATATTATCGCTCCAGGAGTTTATGGAATAAAAAATAAACACTTGGATATAACTTTTGAAGAAGGCGTTTTGGGTCACCCCTTGTCTCTTATTGTTACTAATGGAAAGAATATTAAAGTCGATTCCGTAAATATTATTGGTCTCAATATTTATACAGTCCCAACTCAAAAGAACACAAAGACTCTTGATGCAGAATCTATTCTAAGAGAGAAATACTTTCCTTCGCTACCAGAGCAATTTGAAGAGGAACTAGTGATGGATAGAAGTTATCAAGATCAAAGTCATAGTTTTAATAGAGCATGCTCTACTTTTGGTGCGCAAATAATGGGACAAGTAACAAAGGTCACAGAAGTAGGTATTAGAAACGAAGGCCTTATTGGGTACGTTTCTAGCCCTCTTCTCAATCTTAATGGAAGAAATGGTCTAAACGCTGGGAGTGTTACGATCAATGCCCCAAGTATTAAAAAAATCACACTTATAGCAAATGGTGAAAGAGGTGAGAATGGTCAAAGTAATTCGTCATTATTTTTTGATAATGGAGTGATGAGAAAAACATTTGAAAGAAAGTTTAAACTAGAATGTGAGACCATTGATATGTTCTGTTATGATAGAAGAGAAGGGAACTGCACTTCTAGAACTAGTACCGTTATTGATAATGGTAGTGTCGTAGTAACTCTTAAGCAGCCTTCTCCAGGTCTTGCAGGTAGAGGTGGAGATGGTGGAAATATTACGATAAAAGGAAGATTGAAAGACAGTCTTATAAGTAATGTTGGTGGGAAATCTGGGGTGTCTGGTGCTAACTACACTGAAGATGTATTCTATAATTCATACTTAAGTTCTACCAATCCAAACTTATATTCACCTACTTATAATTCTAATTTATTAGAGAGTAAGTTACATGATGGACAAGCAGGTTCATTACTTGTTCATGAATAAATTTTTATTATTCATATTGATATTTTCTCAGAGCGTATTTTCTCAGGACTTAGATCTTGAGGAAATCGCGAAAGATATTTCAAGTTCTACAAATAGTATTAACCATAGCGATATTTATCATAAGAGTATTCCATCTTTTAAAGTACAAGAAAACCTTGGAAACTTTTCAACTTCATTCTCAATTCAAATTTTTAAGAATCTCGTAAACTTCGATAGGGTTAAGTTTAATTACTCATCATCAAGTTACAAAAATTCTGGTTTTGGAGTTGGATGGGAGGTTGATCTCCCAAGAATAATATTCAAAAAATCGACACCGAAGAAGTATGAGTTTGTTGTTTTGGGGTTTCAGTATGTAGATAAGCTGACTCGAAGTGAATCCGACTACCCAGAATTTGAGCAACGATTACAAGATTTAAATCTTACTCAGAGCTATAGGGTTTATATCCCTCGTAAAATTGGGAATTTTAATAAGTATCTTCGATTTGACGATGGGTCTTGGTTAATAATAAAGAAAGACGGAAGCTATCTTAAGTTAAATGAAAGAGGTCTTGTTGTCTCTATCTCAGACTCTTTTAATAATAGAGTTCAAATTGAGTGGGAAGAAGACTTTCCTAAGAGAATATTCTCAACCTCTAGTGAGGCCTTATTTGAATACGAAACTATCGATGATCTTCCTTATGTAAATTATAATTACCTTGTTAATAAGAGGGAGCTTCGGCGAGTCGAAGTGAAGAGTAAGGGAAGTTCTGCGACTTATAAGTTTAATATTAAGTCAGGCTATCTTCAAAGCGTTAAGAAAGTAGGAAGTGAAGTAGCTATTCTAGATGTAGAATATGCTGATCTTGTATCTAAAGAAGAGCCAAAGTTTGAATTCGAACACAATACTAGCTATGTGTTTGATAATTCTCTGTCTACCCCTAGTCTCTATAAGAAGAACAAGAATATTCATCTCTTTCTTGATCTACAAGGGGATAATTATAGCGATGAGCTATATTATAAATCGAGTGATTACTTAAGAAAAGTAATTGAAGTCTTTTCTAAATCCATCTCTAATAGTGAGTTAAATTCTTCAACTAATATAGATGAAGTTCAAAGTGAAATAGATACGATATCTTTAGGTAAGAAAATATTCTTAAGTGAGTCTGGTCTAAAGAAAGAGTATCAATCCAATTTTAGAGAAAGGCCATTTAGTGTTTTCGTAAAAGAAGTGAATAGTAATGGAAGATCTAGGTATAGGCTTAACTACAGCACTAATATCATGAAAGTATTGGATGTTGACCAAGATAATGTAGCAGAGTTAGTTGTTTGTTCCGGCGGTGATAAATTGTCTCATTCATTAGAGGATTCTAAAGAAAGAAAGAATTCTATCTTTGAGTACTCAAGAACTGGGAGAGTTGATCCTTCTGAGAATTCTTCACAAGCTAGAGTATATAGTCTTCAGAAGACTAATGGATTTTTAAACTTTGAATTACGAAGGGATATTAATTTAAAATGTCATAGTGATTCGATTTTTGCTGATATTAATCTAGATGGAAGTATTGATGTTATAAATGGATCGGAAGTTTATTTTGGAGATAATAGTTCTGGATATTTTCAAAAGAAAAGTATCTCTTTAGATAAAGTTGTTAATGTTGATGATTATACTCGCGTAAAAGATAAGAAGTTTATTTATTCATTTGATAGAGCTACAAAGAAGATTAGATTTGTCGAGGGAGAAGGAGAGTTTAGGTCTCCACTAGAGAATCAATCCGTTTATAGTTTTAATGATCATTTTAAATATTTAAGACTTGATACGAATACAAAATTATTATCTAAAATTAAAAATTCTCATGGTGGACTTCATACTGTTAATTATGATTATAAAGGTAAGTGGGTTGTTTCATCAGTTAAAAGTTCTTCGGATGAGTTAGTAGAGACTAGTTCTTATAACTACATTACGCCTGTTTTAAATAATCAAAGCGGTCTTTTTGAGGGGTTTTCAATAGTAGATATTGAGAATAAGAAAAATAGTGATTACTTCAAAAATAAATATCAAAGACTTATTTTTTCTAATATTAGCGATATTTCCTCTTCTTATTCTTGGGGAAAAGACGAACTCTATGGATACTTAAGAAAGAAAGTTAGTGGTTCCTACGATGCTGTTCAGTACAATAAAGGTGAGAGACATATTGTTCATAATGATTGGTCTTTTATGAACCTTAGTGATGATCAAGTCTTTATTTATAAGAGTAAGAAAACAGATAGTATCGCTTTTGATAACACTATTGTTAGAAATAAATCTTTAATTAATGAGTATAAATTCAATGAGGATAACTTTCTTTATGAGTCTATTGAAACAAGAGTTGAGGGGGGATTGTTAGGACTATTTTCACACCTTAGTGAGAATAGTCTTAGTACTGTTAAAGAGTTCTCTGAAGATAAGAGTCGCTTAAAGACGTTTGTAAAAAAAGAAATTATAAGTGATGATTTTATAAATATAAAAAAGATTATTCGAAATATATATGATGTAGAACTTGGTTATATAGTTGAAAAGTATACTAATGAGAATCAAAGTGAAAGTCTTTATCGCGACTCATTCGGGCGATTATCAAACGTCTTAAGAAATAATACAGATTACTACTCATTTGAATATACTAAGGACACCAACTTGATTTCTTCTTATGAGCGTAATGATAATAGAGTAAAAGTCAAAAGTGATAGTATAACTGGACAAAAACTAGAATTAGTAACGCTAGTAGGTGATACTGTAGAGTATGAGTACGACTCTAGTGACAGACTTATTAGGGTCATGAAAAATAATACCGAGATTATAAATTCTGATTATCTCGGCGACAATAAAGTTAAGTTGAGAAGAGCGAATGATATAGAGAATATTGAGTTGGACGCATGGGGAAGAGTTAAAACTAGTCAGAAAATTGAGCCATTTTCTTTGGAAATAATGGAATCTAGAAGCGATAAAAGTGGAGATGAGTTTTTAAAAGTTACAGGAGAGCAAATTACATTAGAGAGGTATTACGATGAGTTTTCAAGGCCAGTACAAGAAATTGATCATTTAAGAAACTCTAATAAAGAATACACTTATTCTATAGAAGGAAGACTTGAGTATTTAAACGGGAACTTAATAACTACTTCTGATCATAATGAAGGTTATTCGTTTAACTTTGAAGCTACTTTTGGAAACTCTGTTGAGATGAGCTATTCTTTAGATAATAGAATGAGAAGAGTTAAGGGGAACTTGTTTGATACTAAATGGGGTTATAATCGAGAAAATGCAGTTAATTTGAGTCAAGTTAAAGGAGAAGGAGTTGAGTTTGATTTTATTAGGACATTTTCCACAAATTTATCGAGCTTTACTCTTTCAGATATGGCCCTAGGGTTGAACTCAACATTTATTAATAATGAAAGTGGAAAGTTCTTGGAAACAAAATGTTTAGGCGGGGCTTGCCGAGGATTTTATAAAGTTCAAAATTCTTACGAAGATACACTTTTAAAAGAAGAAGTTATAAAGACAGAAGGGCTCTCTCAAAATATTTATTATGAGTATGAAAAATCTAATCTTTCAAAAGTGGTGTCAAAGGATTATGAACTCAGTTTTGATTATGACCAGTTTGGTAAGATTTCCAAAACGTCTATTGGAGGCTTGTCTTATGAAAGAGAGGAGGATTACTTAGGTAATATTCTCTCGTTTAAGCCTTATGTGAACAATGTTCAGTATAATAATCATGGTCTGGTTAGCAATATTATCTTTAATGATAAATTAAAGATAAGCTTCTCATACGATGGTCTGAGGCTTATTCAAACTTCTATGATTAAATCTGGCAATAATGAATACAATATTAAGGTCAAACAGAATGATCTTAACTTGATAACTTCCGTAAATAGAACCTCTCGAAATGGAGGTTCTAAGAATACATATCACTATGATGCTAATTCTCAGTATATATCAGCTCTTAGAGAAAGCACTTTTGAAAGGAACAAGAAAGGGCAAGTCGTATCAATAGAAGAGCGTAAGTTTTCTTATTGTTATAATTTACTTTGTCAGGCCGACAATCTAAGCTTCTTTTACTCTGAGAACGAAGAGCTTAGAATAGTTACCAATAAGAAAAGAATTGTTTTTGAAAAAATAAATAATAACTCTTTTAAAGTTGAAAATGATATTATTCACTCATTCAAAATTGGAGGGAAGATTGTAGCAGTCTCTATCACTAATGAAGTCTACCCTGTTTTATCTGATCATCTCGGAAGCGTTGTTGCAATGTTTGATCAAGATGGAGAGTTACTATGGGAAAGAGAATATAGTGCTTACGGAGTAAAGAGTTTGATCTATACTTCTAATAACAAAGCGAGAATTCTCGAGAGTAAGACAATTTTTAGTTTTGCTGGTTTGATTGAAGTTCCAGGAGTAAGTCATCTCTATTGGTCTAAGACACGAATTTATTCTCCAAAGGTAAGAGAGTGGATGACTTTAGACCCTGCTTATATCTGGGAACCGTTATCTCTAGTGAGTAGACGAGGAGATTGGAATCCTCTTGTCTACTGCAATGGTGATCCTGTGAATTTTATTGATCCTAGTGGGTATTACAGTGAATCATATTCTCTTAGTGCAGGAGATGGTTCAAATGATTATGATGGAGCAACTTTTAATACACAAAGAGAAGCTGATTGGGCAACAATGGCCATCGATCAAAACCAAATAAATAGTATAATGGAACAGGATAGACTAATAAGTAATATTGGTATGGGGATAATTGGAAGTGCTGTACTGGCCACAGGGGCATACGCTTACGGTCCTTCTCTTTATGCTTCAGTAATGACACTTGCAGCTCAAAATCCACAAGCCGTTAAGGAAGGTGTTGAGCTGGCAAATCAAGTATTGCTTAAAGGAAAAGGGAAGGCACCAAGTTCTAATGTTCCTGATACTTTTGTTAACTGGTTTCAAACAGGAAGAAGATTTGTTGAAAAGGTAAGAGATGAGCTTAAATAGAGTAAAATATACGATTAAAAAACTTTTTTTTTCTGTTATTATCACAGTAGTATTGTCTTATGCTTCTCATCCAAGTCGAGGGCCACAAGGATATGAGCTTGTTACTTTAGATTATCAAACTTGGCTAGTGAGCATTCCTTTCTGCTTTATTTTTTTTTATTTCATATACCCTAAAGTGTTCAAATATGGAGGTGTAACTTATATTTGTCCTTCTTGTGAAACAGTTAAAGACTATCAACTGGCGAGCAAAAACGAAGAAAACTGCCCTGAATGCGATACTCCAATGGTGCCGATTGAAGGTTTTTACGATAAGAAAAACTAGGTATTACTGTGAGTCCTTCTTCTAGTGTTCCTAATACAGCAATAGGAGCGATCTAAAAGTCTATTTTCTCAAAACTCTAGATTTATTTAGTTAATTCGCCAATTAATTGTGGGGATATTTTCACACTTCTTTTACGTATATTTAATATCTTAGAGATATTCTTAACGAATACCCTATAGTTTTGCTTAGAATAGCCGATATACATTTGTATTAAAAAAGGTGAACAGTGAAAATTATTCTAACTCTATTTTTAACTCTCTCAGTATTCTCTTCTCTCGCGCAAGAGAATTTTGGTATCAAAGAAAAAGTTGATAGACTTGTTAGTCGAAAAATAACAGATATCTATTCAAAAGAGATTGTTAGTAGAATTGAGAACTACAATGCCTTAAGAGCTAATCCTAGAGAGTATTTTGAATCTGTTGGAATCGAAAGTTCTGAAATAGAGGCAGCTTTTAAAATTTTTCCTGAACTTACTAAAAATAGTTTACCAGAGTTAATAATTAGAAAGTCAGGTATTTTAGTTTTAAGAGACCGAGGTAATGTCGTAAAGTTCACATTTAAAAGTTTAGCAAGTAGAGAAGTATATATAAACGGTGTGAAGATTAAAACTCCGAAAATGACAAAGTATAAATTTGGACAATTCTTTAAGGACTTTAGTGATAATATGTATGAGGGCTTTAATAAAAAGACCACATTCATGATGTTTATTAACTCGTTAAGCCTAATTCCTTCTGTCCATGCTCAAGAATCTGACTATTTAAATCTTCCTGATGGTGAAGAAGTCCCTCACTATCATCGAAAGGGCTATAGCCCTAAAGATAAAATAATTGATAATCTTTATAGTGATGAAAAGTTCAGGCATAATGTTAAGCAGACAAGTCAGGTTCTTTTAGCTGGAATTATGGCACTTGCTGGAGACCTTGAATTAGAACAAGTCGCAAATTATGAGAATAAGAAAGAGAATCTACCTGCGAATTTAAAGAAGCTTTATAAGCATATTGATAAGCTTGCAAATATGTGTGATGAAGAACTAGCTAAGCCTGAATCAAAACTATTCACAGAAAATAATGATGCTACAAAAATGATTACGGCACTTGATCGGATTAATGAAAAAATTAATAGATTGGATTCCATGGGGAAATCTTGGTGGAATGAGGTTGATAGACTTGTATGGAGAAGAACTTCGTTTCATTTCGATGCAGATGCAAAATCTTATAATATTTGTCATGTTGAAAGAATAAAGAAAATTTATGAAGATAAGAATCTTTGTGGAAATATGGAGAAAATCTCTAATTGTCTTATCAAATATAGATCAACTGGGAGAGTTAGTGAGAAAACTCTTACCGACGATCAAATGGATCTACTACTTGATCACCCTCTTGGGCGTGACCATGGGCAAGATGATGTTCTGAAGTGGATTAACACAAGTAAAGAAAAATAGCTTAATATTCTCTTATTATATCCCGATAAGTAGTTAAACTTATTGGGAGATTTTGATGCGATTTATACTAATTTCTTTCTTATTGATGACTAGTAGCTTAGGGCAAGAAAACTTTGGAATTAAAGAGAAAGTTAATACATTCACAGAAAGGCAAGTCAGAAGAATTCTCGCTGCAGAGTTTGTAACAAGACTTGAAAAATTTAAAACACTTCAAGATAAACCTAAGGAGTACTATGATTCTTTAGGACTAAGTAAATCTGAAAAGAAATTCTTTTTTAAAATCTTTCCTAATATTTCAAAGGAAGAACTCCCAAAGATGACGATGAGTAAAGCAGGTGAGATTAGACTTACTTATCAAGGTGAAGTTGCGCGCTTTTCCCTAAGTGATTTAGAAAAGAGACAAGTATATATTAAAAATAAACTCGTGATGCTTCCAAACAGAGATTTTAAAAACTTTATAGAGTATTACAGAGAGTTTAATAAAAATATCTACATTGCCTTTAAAGAGAAAACCTCTGCTTTTAATATTATGAGAAGTATATTTTTAATTGAGGGCGTTCATGCCGAGGAGGTTGATTATCTTGATCTTCCTGACGGAGAAGAAGTTCCACAGTATCACAGAAAGGGGTGGGATCGTAATGATGATGTAGATAATCTATATAAAGTTATGGAAGATGAGATGAGAGATCGGTTTGGTTATGATTCCTACCGAGAGGTTAAGCATAATATAAAACAAACAAAGCAAGTATTACTCGCTTCACTTATGGCCATCGCTGGAGATCTTGAATTACATCAAGTAGCAAATTATGAAAATAAAAAAGAAAATCTGCCAGCTAACTTAAAAAAACTTTATAAACGTATCGATAAGATGGCAAATATGTGTGACAAAGAAAGAGTTGAAACTAACGGGAAGTTTAAAAGTGGAAGCGAGGCCACAAAAATGCTTACAGCTCTTGACTTAACTAATGAAAAGATAAATAGACTGAATTCTATGGGGAAAATATGGTGGAAAGAAGTTGATAGACTCGTGTGGAGAAGAACTTCATTTCACTTCGATGCTGATGCAAAGTCTTATAATATATGCCTCGTCGAGCGAATTAAAAAAATGTATTACGACAAAAACTTGTGTAGTAATATGGAGAAACTAACAAAGTGTTTAGTCGACTTTAGAACATCAGGTAGAGTAAGTGAGAAATATTTAACTGACGATCAAATGGATTTACTGCTTGATAATCCTCTTGGGCGTGACTATGGTCAAGATGATATTTTAAACTGGATACAAGAAAAGTAGTATTTCAAAATTATTGGCCAAGGTTTCTATACCTTGGCCTTCTATTATTACAGCACCAATTTAATTCTCTCTTAAGCGCCCCATTTTTGTGGCTTCGATATTTGACAAAATATTCTGAGTTTCAGTCACTTTGTAAAAAACCTATAAGTTATTGCTATTTCATTATAATATTAATCTAAAGTAAAAAGGTCGGGTTTCCGAGAAGATTAAAAAGAATATTTACTATAGGTAGAAAATGAAAAAGATATTTTATAATTTAGTTTTCTCTTTCCTTGTGGCTTTTCAGTCATATGGATTCCCATATTCATCTAATAATGAAATTCAAATTTATAGTAAAGAAGCAGAGTCTTTTTTGAGTTCGAAAGCAAAGAAGTGTATTGAAGATAGTGACAAAAAAGGTGTAATGGACCAGCTTAATCAAAAGCTTGGCTGCTCTAATTTTAGTTCAGCTGAGAAGGTTTGCAATTGCATTGACAAGAGATTCGATAAAGAAAAGTTAAATGAGTTTTATGATGGTTATATGATGACGGAATTAGAAAATCAGATGCAAATGGCATTATCTCTTGATGAGTCTACAGTTGAACCGAAGCAGCTTATGGTTACAAAGTTGACAGATTTAAACTTAATGTATGATGAAATGGGAATAGGTGGCTGTTCTTTTGGTAACAATGATGCTTATTTTAGAATTATTGGAGCAGATTATAATAGAGATAAAAATAAGAAAGCTCCAGGAGAGTCTAATAATACTCTTAATAGGCAGCACCAAGTTTTCAATCGTATGCTCAAAGAACTTAAGTCTGCAAAACCTACAAATGATGAGCTAATGGCCATTTCTAAAAAAGTGTCAGAACAGACTGGAGAAAAGTTTTTTTTAGAAAGTAGGTTAGAAAATACTACCGAAGCTCGTAGTGACGATGCTAAAGCCCTGTATGATATTAAAGAAGAAATTATTAACGAGTACGTATCTTTTCATCTCCATGAAATTAAGTCTGGTGTAGACCCTGATGAATTTTTTATTAACAAAGTTTCATCAAACTTAACTAAAGAAAAGGGGCGAAGTGGGTGTCGTAAGCTATTGTCTTATGCTGCGGTAAAAAAGGAATCTACTTTGAATGATAAGATTACTTCTAACTTCGTAACTTTTTTTCCTGAAAGTTACTTAAGTAAATCAAGTGATGAAAGTGATCGTAAGGATAGACTTAGTAAAGTAAGCTCATCAATATCGTCTATGAATTCTACATTTGCTATGATTGGTCCAGCTGAGCATGAAAAAGATATTTTTTACTGTAGAAAGTATAATCTATTTCGCGAAAGATCTGCAGCGATCTCTTCAAATAAGCCTTTAAGGTTAGCGCTTGCTAAGTTAGAAACATTAAAAAGTGTAGACCTCTTAGCGGCTCTTTCTAGTTCCTCATCTTCGAGTGATGATGGAGGAGTTCAGAGTGTTTTAAATCAAATCGAGGAGCTTGAGCTTGCAATTATGAATGGATTTGATATGAATAAAGATGCTCTTAGTTATGCACTAATGGGATTTAAAATTTGGAAGGTAGATAAAGGTGTTCAAACAACAGTCAATGATAATGGAACTATTGCTTTTAGTCAGATTGATTCGTCAAGTCGTGGGAGGCAATCAATATCTGAAATGATGAATGCTAAATCAAGAAATATTGAAAGGGCCAGAAATAGATCTTCCTCAAGAAAATCGTCTTCTATACCATCATTTGTTGTTGCTAGATCTACAAGTATAAATACTATTGAGAGTAAGAATTCTTCTAGGTCAATAATTCAAGAGAAAGGGAATAATGCCACCACTTCTAAATCGATAGCTCCATCTTCTAGAAAGAGCGGAGACAATTACTTCAATCAAGTGAGTAGAGCAAGTAGTTTCAAGCCGACGGCGAAGAGCTCGCAAAGAGCTAATGAGTTTAGGAATAAGAGGCAAGAGAGTCAAAGAGATAGAGAAGAGTCTTATGATGACTACATTACAAAGAGAATAAATAATTTAAAACAAGACAAAATTAATACAGAGAAAGCTTTAAGTGATGAGCTTGCTTCGACAAAAGAAAGTTTAGAGCTAGCAAAGCTTCGTGAAGAGCTTAGAAAGCAGAGTGAAGAGATCGCCAAGCTTTCTAAGAAGAAGGAAGAGGTTGCTGTTGCAGAAGCTACGCCGTCATCTCGTAATGCTCCTTCTTCGCCTGTAAGCTTTAAGTCTCCTTTAGCGTCAGCTCTAGATAAGTCTTTCATAGGAAACTCTTCTGATGAGCCTGGGACCAGAGCTGGAGAGGGAACAAATGGAAGAAGTGCTGCCTCTGGATATTCTGCAAGTGCAGATCAACCATCCTCAGGAAGTTCTAGCTCTGGAAGTAGTGGAGGAACGATTGCTAATACTGGATTCTCAGGAGATGAAAGCTCATCAATTTCTGGAATTAGTTTATCTTCACTTAGAAATATTGGTGATGATGTTCAGGTAATAGATAACTCCAACTTAGGAGAGATAAGGCCTATCATTGTAGATGCTTCATTCTCTGACTTGAGTGAAGAGGAGAAGAGAGAGAAAATTGAAGAGCTTTTAGAAAGTAATCCAGAGGAAGAAGTCTATATTGAGTTCCCTGATGGAAAGGTTCTGAAGTTCTCTAAGAAAGACGAGTTAAAGAAGAAGGCAAAGGCAAAAGAGAGTGTTGCCAAGAAAGAAGAAGATCAGAAAAAACGAAATATATTCTCTTACGAGACATTGAAAGATATTATAGATAGCAATAAGTAATTAAAGACAAGACTATGTCTCCTTGTTCTTAGGAGGCATTACTTCTAGAGAAGTTTACAAATAAAAAGCCCCCAACTTTCGTTGAGGGCAATTTTTTTATTTGTAATATCAATTTTGAATTAATACTTCTTTGCTCTTTTCATTAGTTTCTTTTTCAACTTTCCTTTCATGTTAAGGAGTAGAAGAATACCACCGTTTTCACCGTCTTGATCATTTCCGACAACTGAAACATTTCCAGCTTTCTTATCATTCATGTAGTAACTGAAAGTTGCGATAGCTCCATCAATTCCTAGGTCAGCTGGAACGAAAACTCCAAATACTTCTGGACCAACGTAGAGACTCATATTGTGAAATTTCTGAATTGAAAAAGCAACTGCTGGAAGTTGTCCACCTGCAACACCTGGAAGAGCTCTTCCTCCTGGAAGTCTTTGTGGATCAAGATTTCCTAGTCTGTCATCAAATACATCGTCTAGAGATACTGAGACAGATAGTAGTGTTCCTGAACTTTGAAGGTCTGGTGAGATTTCAACATACGAGTTTGGATACTTTGGAATATTGTATCTAAGTCCACCATCTAGAACCATATTTTCAACAACCATAGAGATAAGTAGATTATCTTCTAGTAGCTGAACATGTGGTCCATCAATACCTTCAATTTCGATGTTCGAGCTTTCTGATTTACAAGAAGTAAAAGAGAGTAATCCTAAAAGTGAAAGAAATACTAAAGAGTATTTTCTTGCGTGAATAAATGCGTTCATTTTTCCTCCAATGAATTTTAATTGCTGTGCTTAAATCATTTTTCGGAAATATTTTCCTACAACTTAAAAAAAAGAAGGCCTTTTGTGTTTATGTCGGGGAGCTACGGTCAAGTAAAGAGAGAGAAAAAGAGTGGAGGTATTATTCATACCTCCACCCAAAACTGATTAGAAAGGAAAGAGTGGTTATATGGCTATAACGCTCTTTGTTTGGAAATGAATTGAAGAAGTAATTCTTCACAATCTACTTCAACGCCAAGTTGTTCTAGCAGTTCTTGTTTTTCTTGAACTTTTCTTTCAAGTTCAGTTAGTTCTGATAGGAGCTCAAAGCAGTTGCGAATTATCATTATTACCTCGGATCAATATGTTTGATAGGTAAAACTATTGTATCTCTATTGAAACTAAAGTCAAGTGTATAAAAAAAGCACTTCTGGTAAAGTGCTTTTTTTTAATATTTTCAATGTGTTAAGTTATTTAATAACTAGGCGCAATGTAGACATCTATGTCAGGATTATACTCATCTCTAAGAATACCTTTAATGGCCTCTAGTGTCCCCGTAGTAGAAGACGGGCAAGTCCCACAGGCTCCTTGGTATTGAACAAGGAGAATATTGTCTTCAAAAGAGATTGTTTGAATATCCCCACCATCACCTTGAAGGCCTGGCCTAATAGTCTTATCAAGAATGGCCTCAATCTCTTTTAGCTCTGGAGTAAGGTTCGCTCTTCTCTCGGCCTCTGGGTCAGGGTCAAAGTAATTTGGATCGTGCTTAGGGTACTCAGACTCTATGTATTCCATAATGTTAGGCTCCATAGCATCCCATTCTTCGTAACCAAATTTTGTGATTGTAATAACATTGTCGTAGAAGTGAAGTTGATCAACTCCTCTAACAGTAAAGAGAGTAAGTGCTAAGTTATTATCTCCGCAGTCCATAGGAGATCTATAGCTTGAATTACCTTCAATTTTAACAGGCTTATCTAGGATAAACTTTAGAGCATTTGGGTTTGGTGTTGGTTGGATTTGAATGTCCATATATACCTCTTTTTCTTTATAAGAATTCTTTCGTTTTTATTATTCCAGCAACTAGGGCATCAACTTCTTCTTTTGTATTGTATACAGAGAAAGATGCTCTCGTTGTTGCAGGTATGTTAAATCTCTTCATTAATGGCTGTGTGCAATGGTGTCCAGTTCTAACCGCTATCCCTTGTCTATCTAAGAGCGTCCCGATGTCGTGTGGATGAGCACCATCAATTGTAAATGAAATAACAGATGTCTTTTCTTTAGCCGTGCCGATAATAGTAAGGCCTTCAATTTCGGAGAGCTTCTTCGTTGCGTATTCAAGTAATTCATGTTCCCAGGCCTTAATTTTATTTAAACCAATTGATTGGATATAGTCGACAGCCGCTTTGAGTGCGATGACGCCTGCGATATGTGGAGTTCCTGCTTCAAATTTATGAGGGAGTCCATTATAAGTAGTCTTTTCAAAAGTTACTACATCGATCATATCGCCGCCACCTTGGTAAGGAGGCATCTTGTTTAGAAGTTCTTCTTTGCCGTAGAGAACTCCAACTCCTGTTGGCCCAAACATTTTGTGTGAGCTAAAGGCCAAGAAGTCACAATCTAAGTCCTGAACGTCAATTTTCTCATGAGAGATCGACTGAGCAGCGTCAACAACATAGATGGCTCCAGCTTCGTGAGCAAGTTTAATCATCTCTTTTATAGGGTTGATTGTTCCAAGAGAGTTCGAAATATGATTGGTAGAAACAATAGCAACACGATCATTTAATAAATTCTTATAAGCGTCTTGATCAATTTCTCCGAGATCATTAACTGGGATCTCTACAACTTCTGCGCCAACTTCTTCGGCAACCATTTGCCAAGGAACAATATTAGAATGATGCTCTAAAGTAGAGAGAAGAATTTGATCTCCCTTCTTTAGAAACTTTCTCGCGTATGTAGAAGCAATTAAGTTTAGTGACTCAGTTGTTCCCTTCGTGAAAATAACTTGGTAGTCATTTTCCGAATTAATTAGCTTTTGGATACACTTCCTAGTTTCTTCATACTTAACTGTTCCCATCTCACTTAGATAGTGAACACCTCTATGAATATTTGCCGCTTCGTGAGAGTAGTGAAGATTAAGTGCTTCTATAACTGGAGTACATTTAAGAGTACTTGCAGCATTATCAAGATAGATTAATGGCTTCTCATGAACTGTTCTTTCAAGTTCTGGGAAGTCCTTTCTAATTTTTGCCACATCAAAGTTATCCATTATTTTTCGCCTTGATCTAAATTTTCAAAAATAGACTTTTCAAATGATTCAAATAGAACGTTTGATAGATAGTTTTCAATAATATCATCTTCAATTTTAGAAATAGCATCAGCGCAGTAGGCGTGAATAAGAAGCTTCTGTGCTCTCTCTCTACTTAATCCTCTAGATTGTAGGTAGAAAGCTTCTTCGTCGCTCATTTGCCCAACAGTTGCTCCGTGGGCGCATTTGACGTCGTCTGCATAGACTTCAAGCTGTGGTCTTGTATCGACGTGGGCCTTCTTTGTCAGGAGTAAGTTCTTATTTAATTGTTCCGAGTTTACTTTTTGTGCATCTCTAGCAACTAAGACTTTTCCAGTGAAAATCCCTCTTGAACTATTATTTAGAACACCTTTGAAAAGCTGAGAGCTGTCAGTATGTTCGGCAACGTGGTGAATGAGAGAGAAGTTGTCACAGTGTTGATTACCATCGAGTGTATAGAGTCCATCAACAGAGGCAAATGAACCTGCTTCTAAAAGAGCAACACTTAGGTTATGCCTTGCTTTAAGAGCGCCTGTATTAAATGTGAAACTCTTAAAGTGAGAATCTTTCTTTAATGTTGCATTCACACTTCCTGCATGAAAAGACATATTTCCTTCTATTTGGACTTTTACGTGCTTTGCTCTTGAACCAGCTTCTAATTTGAAGTTCGTTACCGCTGCTTGGTTATACTTTACTTCATCCGCGCCTTTGAATACTTCTACAAAGTTACATTCTGAGAATGCATTCATCTGAATATGAATTCTTGGAGTAGAGAAAGCGCCTTCACAGCTACTGTCATGGATAATTGTTAAAGGCGTTTTTAGAACAAAGTTCTGGTCCACATTGATAGAGATTACTTTCTCACTTACAGTTGCGTTTAGCATGGCAAAGATGTCTTTATTATCATCACCATAGTCTTCTAGCTTTAGCTCTGCAGTAGACGTCTCTTCAATTGTAATTTCTTTTGGAAGCTTTGTTTTAGATGTTAATAAGTGTCCATTTGAAAAATAGAGAGCATATTCACCTAAGAGTGCGGCTTCCTCTTGTTGATCGCTAACTGTCGCAACTTCAAAGTTTTCAGGAAGTACATCAGTTAACTTTGTATAAAGCCAATCTTCCATCTTTGTGTGTGGAAGACCTCTGTCTTTAAAGAAATCTAGCGAAGACTTCTGAGCAGGAGATATTGCCAGCGCCGTTAGATCCTTAATATAGTTTTCTGTTAATTCATTAATTTTCATTTTAAACCTTACTTGATTAACCAGTCGTAACCTTTTGCCTCTAGTTCTAGAGCGAGTTCTTTTCCACCAGACTTAATAATCTTCCCTTCATAGAGAACATGAACATGGTCTGGAATAATATAATCTAAAAGTCTTTGGTAGTGAGTTACAAGGACAACAGCATTGAATCTATTCTTAAGAGCATTCACTCCCTTGGCCACGATTTTTAAAGCATCGATATCTAGACCTGAGTCTGTTTCATCTAAAAGAGCAAGTCTAGGGTTTAGTACTGCCATTTGGAGGATTTCATTCTTCTTCTTTTCACCACCTGAGAAACCAGTGTTAACAGGTCTATTAAGAAATTCTTCTCTCATTTCTAATAGTTCAAGCTTTGGCATAAGAAATTCTCTAAATGCAGCCTCGTCCATTTCTGCGGCACCTTGTGACTTTGAAACTTCGTTGAATGACTCGTGAAGAAAATTAAAGTTTGTTACTCCTGGGATTTCAATAGGGTATTGAAAGCCAAGGAAAATTCCATTCTTTGCTCTCTCATCAGCTTCTAGTTCAAAGAGGTCAGTATTCTTTCCATTGATATTGTACTCAATAGAGCCTTCTGTGACTTCGAATGCTGGATGACCTGCAATAACTTTTGAAAGAGTACTCTTCCCTGAACCATTTGGTCCCATTATCGCGTGAACTTCACCGGCCTTAATCGTTAGATCAATACCTTTTAATATGTCCTTCTCTTCAACTTTTGCATGTAAGTTTTTTATTTCAATCATTGCTATTTTCCTTATCCAATCGAATTTTCTAATTTCATTTCAATTAATTTCACTGCTTCAACTGAGAACTCTAAAGGGAGTTCTTTAAAAACGTCTGAGCAGAAACCATTTACGATCATAGAGATACATTTCTCCATATCCATTCCTCTTTGTTGCAGATAGAAGAGTTGGTCTTCACTTATCTTTGACGTCGAGGCTTCGTGTTCTACAGTAGCAGTATTATTTTTTACATCAATATATGGAAATGTGTTCGCCGCGCATTTGTCACCAACAAGCATTGAATCACATTGAGAGTAATTCCTAGCACCTGTTGCTGAAGGCATGACTTTAACAAGGCCACGGTAATTATTCTCAGACTGTTCTGCTGAAATACCTTTTGAGATAATCGTACTTCTCGTATTCTTACCGATGTGAACCATTTTCGTTCCAGTATCGGCCTGCATTTTATTATTTGTTAGGGCTACCGAGTAGAAAGCTCCCTGAGAGTTGTCGCCAATAAGATTACAGCTAGGATACTTCCAAGTAATTGCAGAACCGGCCTCAACTTGAGTCCATGAGATTTTTGAGTTTCTTCCGAGGCAATTTCCACGCTTAGTTACAAAATTATAAATTCCACCAAGACCATCTTTATTACCGGCGTACCAATTTTGAACTGTCGAGTATTTTACTTCAGAATCGTCGAGAGCAACGATCTCTACGATCGCAGCGTGAAGTTGATTCTCATCTCTTTGAGGAGCGGTACAGCCTTCAAGGTAGTTTACGTAACTTCCTTTTTCGGCAACGATTAAAGTTCTTTCAAATTGTCCTGTCTCTTTGGCGTTAATTCTAAAGTAAGTTGATAAATCCATTGGGCATGTAACACCTTCTGGAATGTATACGAATGACCCATCCGAGAAAACGGCAGCATTTAAAGCAGCGTAGAAATTATCAGACGGAGGAACAACCGAGCCTAAGTACTTTTTAACGAGTTCTGGATATTCTTTTACGGCCTCAGAGATCGAACAGAAAATAACTCCAACTTCTTCAAGGTCTTTTCTATAAGTCGTTGCAACTGAAACACTGTCAAAGACTGCGTCTACGGCAACACCAGAAATTCTCTTTTGTTCTGTTAGAGGAATTCCAAGTTTTTCAAAAGTTGCTAGGAGCTCTGGATCAACTTCATCTAGGCTTGCAAGTGTTTCCTTCTTCTTTGGGACCGAGTAGTAGTAGAGGTCATTAAAGTCTATGGCCGGAACATCGAGCTTGGCCCAATTTGGAGCTTTCATTGTTGTCCAAAGTTTATAGGCCTTGAGTCTATAATTTAAAAGCCACTCCGGTTCCTCTTTCTTTTTAGAAATAAGTCTAACGATGTCTTCGTTTAGACCTTTAGGAAACTCTTCCGTTTCTATATCTGTATAGAAGCCGTACTTATACTCTTCTGATAGTATTTCTTCGCTCATACCTGTGTTCCATTTGTCGTAAAGTCTTTAACAATATCCTTAATTGGACAAAGTTGATTTGTATCACTGAACTCTTCACCAAAGAGTAATTCTTGAATGGAGAGTGAATTTAAAAATTGATTGAGTTTTTCACTGAGCGTACTCATTGGATTAACAATATTACAATCACAGTGAAGTTCGCAGAGACCTTTATTCGTTTGGCAAATTGACTTAACTTCTTTTGCCTCGATGATTCTTGCTAATTTTAAATAACTAATCTCGGAGAGGTCGGCACTAATTGTGTATCCGCCCTTGATTCCTTTTACAGAAGATAGAATGTCGTGAGAGTTCATGACTTGCATAACTTTTGCGGTTGTATCAAAGGGAGTTTTAAAGTGATCGCAAACTTCACGAGCGCTTGTTAAATCGCCACCTTTTTCGACCATGAATTTTAACGCCATTAAAGCGTATTCAACTTTTTTATTAACTTTTAGCATTTGCTATCCTAAGTTATTAAAATGTATTAATTTCAAATAATTACACACATATACCTTTATATAAGTTAAAAAGAAACCTATATTGTTCATTATAGGGCAAAAAGTACGGTAAATTTTGACTTATTTTGTTTGATGGCCCAAATTAATTGGTCTTCTACGTTATTTTAGTAGGTTATAATGGAGCTTCTAGCTTCAATTCTAGGGAGAAGTATGAGCTATCGGCTTCTAGCGTTCTTATCGATTCTTTTCATTTTTTCTTTCTTAGAATTATATCTAAAGAGAAGAGACGATCCTAATCCTCTAGGTGAGAGGTGGAGTAGGAAATTATCAAACTTTCTTCTGTTGTCTGTTGGTGCTTTATTTTCATTGCTATTTATTCGAGTAGCGCCCATGGCAAGTAGCGAGTTTGCTTCTGCCCATGAAATAGGAATTTTAAATTGGTTAAAGCTTCCATTCTTTGCCGAAGTCATTGTTGGAGTGATTTTTTTAGATTTAATTATTTATTTTCAACATAGGGCCTTTCATCGATTTAACTTTCTTTGGAGATTTCATAAAGTTCATCACGTAGATAATCTTTTAGATTCAACAACAGCTCTTCGCTTTCATCCGATTGAAATTCTTCTTTCACTCTTTGTGAAATCATTGGCCATCCTAGTATTAGGTGTAAGGGGAGATGTCGTTCTCGTTTTTGAATTTATCCTGAGTTCGATGGCCATATTTAATCATGCAAATATTCAGCTTCCCATTTTTGTGGAGAAGTATTTAAAGTTTTTTCTAGTCACTCCAAATTTCCATGTCATTCATCATCATCCAGAAAAAGAATTTCACAATTCTAATTTTGGTTTTAATTTATCATTTTGGGATTACATATTTAAAACAAGTCAAAGTGGACTGGGGATAGATTTTTCAAATTATAAGTGTGGGTTAGAGGGAGAAGAAGAAAATAGTTTAAAGGGAATGCTTGAAATTCCCTTCAGGAAGCTAGATTAAGCAGCAGTTCTTTCAGTTCTTCTTGTCGATTGCTGATCCATGTACTCGTAGAGTAGGTAGTCTAGAGTTTTATCTTCATAGAGTTTTACAAAACTTTCTATTACACAAACTTCGACTAAATCACTTCTAAGAGTTGGCGCCTGCTCTCTTTGAAGTTCCATTAGGTAATCGAAATCTAATTGAATTGATTTAGAGTGAGTATGTTTTTCAATTCTTGAAAGTATTTGTGATTTAATTTGTGACATTTAGTCTCCTGTGCTTCGTGCAAAATCTATATATATTAAACAGATTGCGTACTTACTGTACTTATCGGAAAAAAGAGTGGAAGTTTAACTATCAGAGTTGAAGATTTCCAATTTTCTTTGGTATTATAGATCATTATAGAAAATTTTCACTAATAATTTTTAAATAGTTTAAATCAGTTAATAAGATAGGTAATAAATGATCCCCTTTGCAAGTCTCGCTGACAAGAATATGGCCGATAAAATTGCTACAGAAATAAAGAAGCATGGAATATTTATTGAAGTGAGCCGGCTTAGTGATGAGTATGTTCTAAGTGTATTAAAAGAAGAAGATGTAGAACAAGCAACTGATATATACAGAGTGATGTTAGGGTTACCAAAGCAGTTCAAGCCTTCTAAGGAGTGGACAGAGATACAGGCCATTCCAATGGGGCTTACAACTAAAGTTGTAATTCTCTTCTGTGTTATTGTCTACGCCCTGGATGCTTTTAAGATTATGCCGGAGCTTTATTCAGTAATGAAGATTTCTGAGAATGCAAACTTTGAATTAGCAGAAATAAGAAATGGACAAGTGTGGAGACTCGTCACTCCAATTTTTCTTCACTTTGGCTTCATGCATATTCTCTTTAATTTGATGTGGATGAAAGATCTTGGAAAAATTATTGAAAGAGAGAAGTCTTCAAATTTTCTTCTCGTATTTATAGTTATTATTGGAACACTTTCTAACTTTTCTCAGTTTCTTATTTCTGGTCCAAACTTTGGAGGAATGAGTGGAGTGGTCTACGGACTCTTAGGTTACTTGTGGATGTATAAGCGTATAAATAAAGAAGCAGAATTCTCACTTCCAAAGAGTGATGTTATGTTAATGATTGGTTGGTTCTTTCTCTGTTTAGTTGGCGTCTTTGTCTTTGCTATTGCAAATATGGCCCACGCCGTTGGTCTAACTCTGGGAATGCTTCTTGGGATCTTCTATGGAGCCAGAGATTCAAAAGAAAGTACTTCAATAAGAGATATTGGGCTTTTCTCTCTCTTAGCGTTTGCTCTTCCATTAATTACATGGGTAGTAGAGATCATTAGAATAAAGTAATTACAGAGGTTTAGTTCTTTAGAACAAACTAAAGTAAAACACTCGGCTTACCGAAAAGTATTTGAGGTAGAGCTACTAATAAAGGTAGCAAAGAGAGTTTTCTTAAGTTGAAAGTAAAGAATCTAATTCTTCTTATTTTTCTTAGTGTGCTAAGTGCTCAGTCAGCGCTGGCCCATAGACTTGTGTATGAGACTCAAGATAGCTCGAATAATATAGCAACAGGAGTTTACCTAAATGAAGTCACAGGTGATCTCGTTATTCAAAAGTATCAATTCTCTAAGAGTGAATTAAAAGCGAGAGATTACGAATTTCCAAAAGAAGTAAAATCTTTTGCTAGCTTCTATCATCCTCTTTCAAAGCTTAGGCCTGATATTGCCCAAGAAAAAATTAATATAAGTCTTCATCAGTCTAGTCCTGATATTCAAGTTGAGCTTGAGAAGGCCATGAGAATTCCTAGAGCAGCAGGTAATGAGTTAATTCAAAAAGTAAATTTAGCCATTTTTGAAGGTGGAAGTAATAAAGTTATTCCTGGTGGTGGTGGTGGTGGTAGTGGTTCTCAGAAGAGCTTTGCTATTCTCTCTGATAAGAGTGGTAAGCTTCTTCTTGCAAAGGGTAGAAATTCTAAGTTGAGCCTTCCTAAGGTCAGTTCATTTCCAAAAGATCTCGTAAACTCACTATCATCTAAGAGTTCTAAAGAATTAGATATTAGTACTCCAATGAAGGTTGATAGGGCCCTTTCCTCTATGAACTCAATTGTGAGAACTTATGACTTCAGTCAAAATCAGAGAAATGAATTAATCAATGAATTAAATAAGAAGAAGAATGCTCTAAGTACAAAGATTTCAAATATGAGCTTAGTTAAGTCTGTTATAAAAAATGGAGAGAGAGTTGATCTCTACTTTGATTTCAATGACGGGTCTTTCTACTTAAAAACATCTAAGAATGGTGTTCTTAAAGATGATGAGTTCTTTCCTGTTTCCGATGACAAGAATTTAGAAGATTTAAAGCATAAACTTGAAAGAGAAGGGCTCTATAGTAAGAATGAATTTGATGAGAGTTTTGATGATTACTATATTCAAAGTTGTGAGAGTCTAGAGAGTTTGCAAAGTCTACTTCCTGATCTCGATAGTAATATCGCCAATATTTTAAAAGTAAATGATAAGTTATGGGGCAGTTACTTAGAGAACGCTATCTCTAGTAAGCCGATTATTCTTCAAGATGGAGGGATGGTCTTTGCTATATCTGCATTAAATGAATCTCATAATGTTAAATTGAAGGTGAATAACAGCGGAGAAGTAATAGGTGTTGATTTTCTTGATGAAGAAAAGGCCACGAGAGATGGACTTAAAGTTAAGAGAGTTACTGAAAATGGAAAGGCCTATTTTAAAATAGTTGCAACTGACCCAATTAACAAAGAAGAGATAGATCAATTCTTCTTTGATTCTGAAAAGTCTGCCGATGGAAGAAATAGCGTTGCTGTCTACGTTCGTGGAAGTGGAGAGGGCAAAGATATTTATGATAAGAATATTTATAAGATTTCTCTTTCTGAGGGAAGAATTACTCAGGCAGATAAGAAAATACAACTTTCTAGTTCTAGAGATGATGCTTACCCTCAGAACATTTCTAGAGGGAGTGGGCAAGAAGTTAAATCTTTCTTCTTTAAGAACTTTTTTAGCTTAGATTCTAAGAGAGAGAAACTCGCAGATGAAATTCAAAGTGCGGTGAATGGTCAAATAGGATCAATTAACAAAGATGGGAAAGTCTATTTAAACAAAGGTGAAATAAATCAGGTCGTTTTAGATATTGTAAACGATGTCGAGAGAGATATTCCAGAGCTTAATGCCGATGTGGGCAAGCTGACAGCGAAGACATATGAGCACTCATATAAGAATTTTGTTTCTAATATCGTTCCTAAAATGGTTAAAGAACTTCTTCCTGGGGAGAGTGATAAATTCTACTCAGATATAACTAACGCTTCAATGCTCTCTCTTAATAGGTGTCTTGAGAAAGCATCTGAGAAGTCTAATGAAAAAGCTGCTGCTGATTGTATGGAAGTTTATATGAAAGAAGCTCCTATAAAAATAGGAGAGGAAGTCTTAAAGTTCCAATTGAAAGTAAATGATCAGGAAGCTTTGTCGGCGACATCTGTAAGCGAGTATACAAAGTGTATTAAAGAAAATTATGATGCGACTCTAGATATGGCCTACGTTAAAGGTTGTGTTTTTAAAGCTCTTTTGACAAGTGTAGATAAAGGTTTAGAGAGAGTCGTGTCCGTATCCTTAGAAGATATGGAGAATGTCTACAAGAAAAACGGAAAGAATATAACCCTTAATGTTAGCAGTGAAACTCTAGATAGAGCTAGGAAAGACTTAAGAGAGTGCTATGAGAAGAAAGGTTATATTGCCCCACGCTTATTCAAAGATAATTATAATCAAAGAAAGTTAAATTCTCTTGGGACTGACGAATTTAAGAATGACCTACTTAGTTGCTCTTCTCGTATCGAACAAGTCGTAGGAAGGAGTGTTTCTCAAATTCTTGTAAACCATGAGCTTGATGCAATGGATATTAAGGGGAGTGAGAAAGACCAAATAAGAAATACGACACTAGTTAGTGGTTATGATAATTGTATTGAAATTCAAAAGGGGATGGCCGAGAGATTGGCTGCAAAAGGTGAATTCTCTACTGTAAGGGCCGGACTATGTGCAGACCTTGTGACTCTTACAGCTACTAATCTCGTTATAACAAAGACACTTAAAGATAAGTTAGGAAACGATCTTTGGGCTGACCTTATGATAAGGGATAAGGCTCCGCATATTAAGTGTTTTGAAGATTTAAAGAGTGCTGCACGAAATGAATTAATAGAATCGGAAGGTCGAACCAATGGATTTGAAAAAGAGTCCGCAGAGTGTTTAAAAGAGAGTGTAGTTTGGGCCTCATATCACCTCGGACAAAGTGAGCTAGCAAATGTTTTTGCAAGTGATCCACTTTATCGAAATGTTTCTTTAAGTGATCAAAAGAAAGATTACTACGCTAAGATGATTCAGAGTTGCTTTAAAAAGAAGCTTGCAAGTTATGATTCTGTAACGGAAGTCTCTAGTTCTCTAGATAAAATTCAGTCGGCGTGTACAGTCGAGCTTGTTATGAGTGACTCTGCAAGTTCTGATATCTTAGCTCCTATTGTTACCGGAATGCTTGAAGATAGTGGTGTGGATAAAGAAATTATTGATAAGACTCGTGGGGATATTGTAGATAAAATGAGACAGAATGTTTCAAAGGCCCTAGAGAAAAAGGATCTAAATCTTGATGAAGTGGTGATTGAGTTTAAGAAAATTCAGGGGGAGGCGACTTACCTCGTTGCTGATTCAACAATAGATAAGTATGTTCACGATATGGTTCCAGGTGAAAATAGTGAGAAGATCTCTAAAGAATTAAGAGAGAAGCTATTTGAAGGGAAGTATAATTTTAGACCTCGTCTTTTAGAAGCAAAGAGTAAGGAAGACTTAGACTTCATTGTTAATCATATGACTGAGATTGCTGCTGTAGACTTAACTGAGCATGCAAGTCGCGCAGAGGGAAAGAAGCTTCAAGAAAAGGGTCTTCTAAAAACTAATGAAGATGTTGAAAAGCTTGCAAAGAATGGACGAAATTATATGGAGAAGTGCCTCGAAGAGAGAGCGCCTTCAGTAGAGTTAAAGACCCATCTAGATAGCTGTGTTTTAAAAGTGAAGTCTTCTGTTACTTATGATGTATTTGATGATCAATTAAAAGAACTTCTCTTTACAGGTCCTTATTCTGAAGCGTTCACAGATAGTGAAAGAGAAGTAGTCTATAAGAAGTTTATAAATGAAGATCTTAGAGAAGGAATTAATCAGTCTTATAAAGACGATAATCTCGAAGCTCTCCAATCGAAGTTCACTCTTGAAGCGACAAGTGTTATAGGAGAGAAAGTTCTAAGAAAATCTATTAACGATCTCTATATTGGAAATATCAATAAGTCCTCTCCAGATTATTTAGCTAAATCTACTGAGGCCAATGCTGTGGCAGATATTGCAAATGATGAATTACAAAATTGTTTAGAATCACTGAAGGGAAAGCCCGATGCTAATACTGAAGAATGTATCAATGCAGCTCGCTTTAAAGCAACTTCACTTGTCTTTGCAGATAAAGTCCGTCCATTTCTAAATTTACTAAGTAAAAATAAGAGTGTTCAAGATAGATTTTTAAATACTGAATTAAGCGTTTTTAAAAGATGTACAGAAGTTAAAGGAAATCTGGCTAAAGAATATACTGATGCCGTTAATGGTTGTTTGGTTGAGTCTATTTTTGATTTAGTCAGTGAGCTGGTTGTAAAGGGAAGTGAAACGACAGACTTCTTAAAGAATATTGCGGAAAGTGATTTATCAGATTTTAGAGTTTGTATTGAAGATAAGAAGCGCGATCTCGTAAAAAATAGTGCTGATCTTAAATCAAGTGAAGCAAGTAGAAAGAGTTTATATGCAAAAATAGATAAGAGAGAAGATTTTTGGATGGAGTATTTTAATAATTCTCCAAGTGAAGATTCTCAGAAGAAAATTGACTGGGCCATTGAGGTCGTGCAGGTCTGTGGACTGAGCAGAGCAGTTCCTGAAGTTTTAAGCTCTCTTAGACAATCAGGAAAACTAAGTGAAAAGTTATCTCTATCTAGAGGTGAAGAGCTCTATACAATCAACGCAATAGCTAAAGTTGAGCAATTTGCAAAAGACACTCTTCAAAATGGCCTTTGGCTAAAAATGGAAAGTAAAGAAACTGAATCTAACTCTACAGTAAGTGAAGAACTAGAGCTAGAGACTCTCTCTACTTATCTAGATCAGTATATGCCTATGATTGGAGAGTATCTAAAGAAACTTCACGACTATGATGAAAAGGGCTCTAAAGCTGCACTAGATAAATTATTAAACCAGATCCGGGCGGAACTTAAAGTTAAGGGAGAACTCTCTCTTGATGACTTAAAGAGTATTCTCATGAAGTCCGATTTAATAGATATCGTTATTGAGGCGGAGATTGCAAACTTTGTAAAAAAAGAAGCAAAGGAGCCTCTAAGTAAAGAAGGTGTAGATGCTGCAACAATTGAAAAGTTAGGATCGAAGAATATTCTTGGCCCAATCTTTAAGACAAGTGAAGGGAAGAAAGCTATAGCAGAAATAAAGGAGCAATTTATTGCGCCTATGCTTGCAGGTAAGGGGAGTAAAGATATTCCTGAATCAATCGTTACTGATGTTAAGCATCTGTTGGCCAAAGATACGAGAGTGGGAGGCTTTGTCGAAACATTGGCGGGAGCAATTGTTCAAAAGAAATTAGAAGAGAAGAGACCGAAGAACTTTGCTTCATCGGGAATTGCTTCAATGCTTGGTTACGATACAAAGGATTTCCTTTGGAGTAATTTACGCACAAGAAGAGAAAGTGGTACAGACACCGCGCAACAGCCTGTGAATAAGGCCCTGGGGTACTTTGGTGATAAGATTCTACTTCCAATGCTACTTAAAAATGACTTGGGAACACGGACTGAGAAGGGAATATTTAGAGATAGTAAAATTGATATTATGCAAGAGCGGCAGGAAAAATTCTCCACAATGATTGAAGACATTATGGAGCTATAATTATTTACTTACATTCTATTTGGAGCATCAATTCCAAGTAGTGAAAGACCTTGTTTCATAACAAGACTTACGGCCTTTGAAAGAAGGAGTCTCGCATTCTTGAGCTCCTCACTATCTGCTTTAGCTATTGGGCATTCCGCGTAGAAGCTATTAAATAATTTTCCTAATTCAAATAAGTATGAACAAAGAGCTGTTGCCGAATTCTTTTCGTGGCATAGAACAACAATATCATTAAAAGCAGATAACTTAATCATCAGAGCAATTTCACTATCTTTCTCTAGCTTTGAAAAATCAGCGCTTAATTCACTTGAGTACCCAAGCTTTTCACATAGAGAATTGATTCGGGCAAAGACGTATTGAAGGTAAGGACCTGTTTCACCATCTAGCTTTAGCCATTCCTTCATATCAAAGACAATCTTTCTATTATTATCAAAACGAGTCATTCCATAATTAATGGCACCCTTTGCAATGATTGAAGCTGTGCTTTTAATTTCTTCTTTTGTCCATTCGTCACTATATCTCTCTAAGTACTCTTTAGAGATATGTGCTTCCATTTGATTAACTAGGTCATTAAGTGGAATGATATTTCCCTTTCTAGAGCTCATTGCTCCATCAGGAAGTTCTACAAAGTTATACTGTAGGTGGTGACAATTCTTTGCTTGTTCAAAGCCAATTTTCTCTAGAACTTTAAAGACTTGGTTAAAGTGAAAAGCTTGTCTGGTATCGACGATGTAAATATTATTTTCAACACCAAATTCTTCAAACTTCTTTACAGCAAGGGCCACATCTTTAGTTGCATAGAGACCTGTTCCGTCTGATTTAATAAGAATACAAAAACCTAATTTATCTTCTTCTAGGTTCATTCCAATTGCGCCGTCGTCTTTAACTAGTTTTCCTTCTTGGTAGAGTTTATTAGCAAGTTCTAGAGAAGGAGAGTCTACTTCTGATTCAAAGAACCAGCGGTCAAACTTCACATCGGCCCACTTATAAGCTTCTTCCATCATGTCCAGTGACCACTGACGTGTCTCCTTCCAAAGATCGAAGTATTCGCCTTTCTCGCTTTCAAGTTCTTTTAAAATTGCCGTTAGCTGCTCACGGTTCTTGGCCTCTTTTTCTGTACCAAGTTGGTCTTCTAACATGAGGTTTGCTTTAGTATAAATCTTACCAAGCCATGGACCTTTATTTGTTTCAGGTATCGCTTCTTGATTGTGATACTTTAAAAACCAGAGGCACTTGGCAACGTGAGTTCCACTATCACCTGGGTATGTTACGGCCACAACTTCTTGGTCAGCGTAACGCTTGATTCTTACGAGAGCATTTCCAAGACACAGGTTTCTCATATGCCCAACGTGGAGTTCTTTATGAGTATTTGGTTGAGAATATTCGATCATTGTTTTTGGGCGATCACTGACGAGCTCTTTTTCAAAGAATTTTCCAGAGATGATCTCATCCGTAAGTGATCCTGCAAAAGTATTAGGATTAATGGTAAAGTTTAAGTAAGGTCCAACGCCTTTTGCTGCAGCAATAATACCTTTGGTTTCAATTGACTGAGCTAATTTTTCCGAAATAATATTTGGAGCTGATTTGGCGGCCTTCGCTAGAGGGAAGCATGGGAAAGCAAAGTGTCCCATCTTCATATTTGGCGCAATAGAAATAAGGTTGTAAATCTGCTCTTTAGAAAGTGCCACTTCTTCGAAATTTGATTTAATTGATAAATCGATAGCTTCTGCGAGGTTTTCTAAGATATTATTGTGTAAAATTGTCATAAATAGCTCTGGTAAAAAATTGTAGTACTTATGATATACTTAATTGAAATCTTTAGAAATGCAAAGGTTATAATGCGTAATGTAGTAGGCTTTTTATTATTACTTCTCTTCTCACATTCTGTGTTTTCTCAAACGGCTGAGAAAGCGCAAGAGATGTTAAATAAAGCAGAGAAGGATGCGGTTCTAAGGCGCAGGCTTGAGCCTAGAATTAGCGAGAAGTACTACCTTGGAAGGTTTCTCATTTATGACTGTGAGGATCGCCACTTTGCCTGTGTAAATCTACCTAGTTTTTTTAACTGTGAAGAAAAGAGAGAGATTGAAAAAGAAAACAAAAATGTTTTCTTCTCATGCGCGCCACTTAAGCAGTATAAGACTTTAAAAGATTGTACGGACGCTTATATGGGTTTTATCTATAGAAGAACTAATAAGGCGTTCTGCGTAAATAAAGTCTTCTAAGAAATTGTTTTAAACATGAGAAAGTGTGGACCAATTGTTGGAACTTCAAACTCCTCTCCGATTTTTTCAAAACCAACATTTTGGTAAAAACCTTGAGCTTCCGATCTAGCATTACACCAAAGCAGCTGGCAGAAGTTTTGCTTAATTATTGGAAAAGCCGTTCTTAGTAGGGAAGAGCTGAGCCCTTGTCCTCTATGCTCTGGCAGAGTGGCCATACCTCTTAAGCGGTATTGGTACTGGTCTTCTAGGATTTCATTTCTTTCAAAGTAAAAAGAAGCAACACTCACAAGTTGTGAGTCAATGAACGCTCCTAAGTGAAAAGTTTGTTCATCTTCATCGTGATCGAAGTGGCAATCTTCGACAGGTCTACCTGGTCTTAGAACAAGGTTTCTGATTTGATACGTATCTGATGCATTTATTCTTAGTACTTTCATAGTTATTTTAGTGTGTTTTATGGGTTTTTTAGAGTGTGAGTCTTTATAGGTACTATAGGAAGCATTGTCACGAAAATAATCTTTCTGGCTAGTAAGTGCTTGAAATTCTAAAAAGGTTTTCCATCGCAAGCTGTGACATTGCCTTAGAAAAAAAGGAGAAGATTGTGTTGGGAATTCCCGAATGAGCGCCTTCCCAGTGGGCAGTTGTATAGAATAAGCAACGATTCTTGTATTTTACTGCTGTAATAGTTCCCTTTAAATTCCTAAGAAAACCTTTATCAAATAGAAAGGGATAGCTCCCAACTTTTCTAATTCTTGGAATCTTGAAATTCAAAGTCATATTGTATGGAAGAAGACTCGATGAGAGCAGAAAATCTACTCTTTCTGATTTATCGTCATAATTGCTGCGTTTAATATAGCCAATATGATCTTTAAATGACTCGTAGTGTGAGAGTTTTTTAAGGGCAAAACGGCAGTTCTTCTTATGTAGCCCTGCAATATAAAAATCTAGCTTCTGTTTTTTTTGTTTAAAAATTTCAAAATCTTCGACTTGTGACTTGGTGTATATATCGCCGCTTAATATTTTTTTCCATACCGATTCTCCTACAGCTTTTTCGATACTTGAGGCATCAATTGGGGCATTCGATGGGAGGATAGGCTTGCCATGAGTGAGTTGAATAAGGGCTAATATAGTGAAAATATATTGTTTTATGTAACGCATCGTACCTTTTCTTGAATAATATGGCCTATTACTCTCAATAATATACTAAAAAGACGAAAACCTAAATGATAGGGAAAATGACGCATGAGTAAGAGCATTGAAGCTGTAAAAAGAAAAGGTAAGGCCAAGGAAGCTGCAATCGAGAGTAAAGACCAGAGGTGGCACTGTAGAAACAGAATTACCTTAGTTTTTGGGTCAAACGATGTAGAAGAATTAGAAACTTACACTTACGATGACGGTAAGCTTAATTTTAAAACAGTTGATTTTCATCAGGCTAAAAGTAAGGCCATTGAAGAAATATTAGATAATTGTATTGATGAATACTATAGAGGCCATGTCACAGAGATTCACTGTGAGTTATCAGCTGACGGTAAGAATGTTATGGTTGAGGATAACGGTATCGGCTTTCCAGTAGAGAAAGTTCCTCAGGTTTATAGCGAGTTTAGAACAGGTTCTAAATTCAAAGATGAAGAGACGGATGAGAAAGGATTCTTACATAGAACTCTTGGGCAGAACGGGCTTGGAGCCGCTGCAACTTGTTTAACAAGTGATGAGTTTAAGGTTCGTGTCAGGCACTATAATTCTAAGAAAGAGCAGACCTATACTTTTATCGACGGTGCTCTAAAAGTTAAGAAGTCAAAGCCAAAGCCTTTTAAAGGGCATTCTGGCGTTAAGATTGAGCTAACTCTTTCAAAAGAAGTTTATAAGAATGCAATTATAGATGAAGAACTTTTAAGAAAGAGAGTTATTGATTTAGCTTATAATAACCCAGGTCTAACATTCTACTTTAATAAAGAAAAATACATTTATAAGAAGGGACTTCTAGAGCTAGCACAAAGGATAGATCCTGCTACTGCTCAAGAGTTTGGTTCTACGGCCTATATTTATGAGTCTAAAAATACAAAGGGCAAGAAAGTAAAAGGTAAAATCGATTTATCTGTTGCTTTAAATATCGAACCTCGCTCAGAAGAAAGAGAGAGATTTATCTCTTTTGTTAATTCAACTCCTACTTTTGATGGGGGCTTTCATCACGATAGAGTAAGACGTCTCTATGTGAATGCCATAAAAGAAAAGCTTGCCAGAAATGCTAAGAAAGAAAAGTTAACTTTAGTTGATAATGATATTTTATCAGGGATAACTTTTACTATTGGTGTAACAATGCCAAATCCTAGATTTGAGTCACAAACAAAGAGAAAGCTTGTTCGTGATACTCATTTAGAAAAAGGTATTGAAGACTTAATGAGTAAGAACTTTGATAAATTTCTTAGAAAGAATAAAGACTATTTAGAAGCAGTGATGGAGAGAGCAAAATCTAGAAATAGATATCAAGAACTCAAAGACGCTTCTAAGATTGCTCGTAAGCAGAAAAAGCAAAGAGTTGAAAAATTACTTGATGCTAACGAAAGAAAGAAACGTGATCTTTGTACACTATTTATCTGCGAAGGGGATTCTGCCATTGGTGGACTTCGTTCAGCTAGAGATAAATTATATCAAGGTGGAATTGCCCTAAAAGGTAAGCCAATGAACGTTGCTCAAGCGGCGATTTCTGATATTTTAAATAATCAGGAATTTTCAGATATTATGGCGTCAATTGGTTTAGTCATAGGAGTTGAAGCTGAAATTTCAAATCTAAGATATTCAAAAATTGTTTTTCTTGCCGACTCTGATGTTGATGGTGGGCATATTAATACTCTTCTTACAAATTTCTTCTTCCAGTTTTGGCCAGAGCTATTTGATCAGGAAGTTATTTGTATTGCAAAAGCTCCACTCTTTGAGGTTATTACTGATAAGGGGACAAAGTACATCGAAACTCCTGATGAGTTAGAGGACTTTAGAGAGGTCACAAAGCTTAAAATTAAAGAGATTCAAAGAAATAAGGGATTAGGGGAAATGTCTCCAGAGGCATGGAAGCATGTTCTTTCTAGGGATTCTTTTACGGTAATCTCTGCAGACTCTGTTTCTAAGGCAAAAGAAATGTTAAATGTTTGCTTTGGCAAAGATACATCACTTAGAAAAGAGCTTCTAATGGACGGAGCATCTGCCTCAAAAGGTGAGAGTGTTTCTGTTTCTTCTTCGGGCTCTACTAAAAAAGCTCCGGCTAAGAAGAAAGCGAAAGCTGCGAAGAAGGCTACTGCTAAGAAAGCAAAAAAGAAAACGACTACTTCTTCTGGTAAGAAGAAGAAATAAGGAAAATATAGAATATGGAAGAAACATATCTACATTCAATGGCCAGTATTCCTCTTGAGGACATTGTAAGAGAGGAATATAGAACTTATCAGATCTATACGTTAATGGACCGAGCAATTCCATATTTAAAAGATGGATTAAAGCCTGGCCAGAGAAGAATTCTCTTCACTCTTTGGAAGAATCAATCAAAGGGTTTGATGAAAGTTTCATCGGCAACAGGCTTAGTTCTTACGCTTCACCCTCACGGACCAGCTTCTGTTGAGTCTGCCATTGTAAATATGGCGCAGGATTATACATTTTCTAATAATTATCCATTAATCGATAAGAAGGGTTACTTCGGAGAGAGAATGGAAACTTCTCCGGCAGCTTCAAGGTATATTGAATGTAAGCTTGGAAGAATTTCTCAAATACTCTTATTCGATGATATGGACCAAGTTGAGATGATTCCTAACTACGATGAAAAAGTTATGGAGCCTCTTAACCTCTTACCAAAACTTCCTCTTATGCTACTTAATGGTGCAGAAGGGATTGGAACAGGTTTCTCGTCAGTCATTCCAAGTTTTGGACATAAAGAAATTATAAGTTCAATGATTAGTTTTCTTGAATCTGGAAAGGCGAAGAAGTTAAAGCCATTTAATAATGGCTACACTCTTCCAATTGAAAGAGATCAAAGAGGAAGACTTATTTTCAATATGGGCTTTGAAGAAATTGATGGGACAATCTATATCACGGAACTTCCTCGTGGTTATGATGCTCAAAAAATTTACAAGTATCTTACAAAGTTTATGGATGCAGACTTCATAAAAGACTTTGTGGACTCTTCTGTTGATAACGACGTTAAAATTGAATTGATGTTTAAAAGAGGTGCCGAAAAGACTTTGAAAGAAGTTGAAAAAGAAATGGGCACAGCTTCAACTCAAGTTCCAAACTATACTCTTATCTCTGAGAGAGGGGTTAGAATTTTTGATAAGCCAGAAGAAATTATTGAAATCTTCTCTGGCCAAAGACTTGCTGTTGTTAAGAGAAGATATGAACTTCGCTGTGAAGGTTTAAGAGATAAAATTCAACAGAATAATGAAATCATAAAATTCATTAAGAAGAAAGAGTACGAAGTTGCTACAAAGTCGAAGAATAGAAAGACATTCGTAGACTACCTTGGATCTAAGAAATATGTTTATAACGACTACCTTGCTGATATGCCAATTTACAGAATGACGAAAGAGGAAGTCGCTAAGCGCGCGCTTATGATTAAAGAAGATACAAAACTTCTAGCGGATTATTCAAAGATTGCTAAGTCGGATAAATTGATCAAGAAGAAGTTAATTGAAGAACTTACGGAGGTGGGTGATCAACTAACAGCTTGGTTAAAAGCAAAAGACAGAGAACGTCTTGAACTTAGAAAGAAAATAGAGAAGAAATCTGCTAAGAAAGTAACGAAGAAGAAAGCTGTAAAAAGAAAATAAATTTAAAATGAAAAAAGGAGCCTTGTGCTCCTTTTTTTTGGTCAAATAAAGGTAGTATAAGACCCTGAAATGGCAAAAAATGCCCCATCTATTTTGTCCAGAATAGCTCTACCACTAAATAAAATAAAAAATGCGTATCTAGTTAATATTTTTATAGTAATCATTTCAGTTCTTTGTTAACCTATTAATATATATGGATTTTGAGTATTAGACTTTAATTCACGGAGGAAGTATGAGTCTTACTAAAGCCGACATTGTTGAGCGTGTTTACAAAGAAGCGGGATTTTCCAAGAAGGAAGCTGCGGACCTAGTTGATCTTGTTTTCAAGGTCATTAAAGACACTCTAGCGAGAGGCGAAAAAGTTAAGATTTCTGGATTCGGAAATTTTTCAATTAGAGACAAGGCAACGAGAGTAGGTCGTAACCCTCAGACAGGAAGTGCCATGGAGATCTCTGCAAGACGTGTTCTTACTTTTAAACCTTCACAGGTTTTAAAAGAAGACGTTACAGCAAGATTTTCACACAGACTGGATGACAAAGGGAAAGAAGATACATCTCTTCCTGCAAAGGAAGGATCTTCTAGAGCGCTTAGTTCGTTTATGAATAATACTGAGGACATCGATGGCGATGACCTTGATTTTGATTAGACTCTAGCTCACTAACGGAGCTTAGAGTTCCTTAAGGGGATACTATGAGCAACCAGATCGAGATTCCAAATAAGTCACACTTTAAATTAAATGAAGTGTGCTCTTTAACAGGCGTTAAGCCGTATGTTCTAAGATTTTGGGAAAGTGAGTTTGATCATATCTCTCCAGTGTTATCATCATCAGGTCAGAAGCTTTTTGAACACAAAGACATAGAGGCAATAGCCTTTATCAAAAAGCTTCTCTTTGAAGACAAGATGAGTATCGAACAGGCAAGAGCTGAGTTAGACCTTAAGTTAATTTCAACTGAGACTGAAGTTCTTATTGAAACTGAAGACCATTCAGTTGAGAAAGTTTCAAGAGAGAGATTCACAAGAAACTTATCTGATTCAGATATTCAAAAGCTTGTAATGGCCAAGGCAAAATTAAGTTCGCTTATTTCATCTGTTGATTCTATTAAGCAAAGAAATAATTGGCACTAAATCTACCTTAGAGTGTTTCGTAATATTACCTTCTCCTTCTGTGAGAAGGTTTTCAATCTTCTGAAAATAATTTGATAGAACTCTCTTGGTCTGAATCAATTGCTCTTTTTCAATTATCGAATCAATTTTTTCTAAATCACTTATAATTTCAAGAAGGCATTTATTTGAATTTTCAGTGAGCCATGGATTAACAGCCAGTTCATGCTCTGTGAGTACCTCGTCGACAAGTTCAGTAAGATCATCTAAGAGTTGAAAAACAATTCCTACGCAGTGGCCTAGTCGAAAGAGTTCTTTTGAGATTCGGTAAGATTCACTTCTTGAAAGTTTATTTTCATTGGCCCAAAATCCTAGAAGGATAGATGTCTGAATGAGTCTAGCCGTCTTATATTGATGAGTGAGAATCAATTCATCAATTCCTTTTGTCATCTCTTCACTTAAATCAAGATATTGTCCTTGGATAAGTCCTTTAGGTCCTAGGGCCCAGCTAAAGAATTTTAGCATTACGGGTAGGGCTTCTCCCTCAAACTTTGAGAGAAGGGCAAATGAAGCTGTCTGTAGGCCATCACCTGCTAGTAGCGCCTTCCATTCGTTAAATTTAATATGAGTGCTGGCCTTTCCTCTTCTTTCATCGTCGTTATCCATTGAGGGGAGGTCGTCGTGTAGGAGAGTGTAGGCGTGATGAAGCTCAACCGCCGAAGCTAAGTAGTTAATTGAATTCTTTGGATTATCTAGAAAACTTAAATCTTCTCTATCATTTGAAAAGTCAGCGTAGAGTGCTGCCACTAACTGCGGTCTGAATGCTTTTCCTGGAGGGAGGACACCGTAGCGATAAACTTCTGCAAAAGGGTGTTTTGGAATAACTAATTCCAAATGACTTTCAATATTTCTAACGATTTGTTCAATATTCATAACCCTTCCTTTGAAGGGTTAAATTAGCAAAATATAATGTTTTTGAAAAGTTGCTTAATTGAAACTTGGTATTGGAGCAGAGAATTTTCCGCCAACCTTGAACTTGAAAAAGCCCTTGCTTGTAGATTCTCTGCCACTTAGCATCATGTTGATAATGGCAAAACTCTCTAGAAACTCTGGTGTGAATTTAATCTCACCATTGAGGTCTAGTGAAGAGTTAGGGATATTGTGAGAATTGAGCTTAATCGTACCTGAGGCCTCTGCAAGAACAGGTGAGGTAGGAGCTCCAAGTTGAAAGTCTTGAATCTCTAGTAATTCTTTCGCATTTATACTTCCCTTTAATTGAACAGAGCCAATCGGAAGGTTTGGAAGGTCGAAGCCTCCGATATTTTGAGCAGGTATAGAAAGATTAGTAGAAGTTATTAAGAAATCAGATTCAGCAATTTTTCCACCATCAATTTTAATTAGAGACTCTAGTTCGATGTCTCCAGTAAAGCTTAGAGATTTAGCACCCAGAAACTCTCTTAGAGTTTTATGAGATATTGAGGACTTTTCTACTTTGATTACCTGCCCACCTAAACCAATAGTTGGATAAATATTTATAACAGATAATTTGTGTTTAATTTTTGTATGCAGTTTTATTCCAAGTGGCCAAAAGCTTGGAGATTGAAAACTAATAGCTAGGTCTGAAAGTTTTAATGAAGAAGATGGGTTATTGTAACATCTTCCATTTACGATTGGTTTCGTTAGAATAACTTTTGGCATAAACCATTCAAACTTCATTTCGTCATAAGTTATTGGACAGGCCGGATTAGAGGTAATAGCGGCTTCTGCTTGGGCCTTAATGATTTTTCCAATAGGGAAATTCATCATGAAGGCGATAGTCATGAGAAACATTGCTGCGATTGTGACTTTGAAATAGAAAGACTTTTTTTGAAAGTATATCTCTTCAGGTAATTCATTAGGGTGAACTTTAAGTTTAACCATTACTTCGTAACCTTTGCATAATGAGTAAACTTAATACTTCCGTCTATAAGACTTAGTTTGTCGTCTCGTTTTAAACTCATTTCATAAATTTTTAATTTCTCAGAGTCTAGTAGCCTTTGTAAGAGATCGGCTAAGTTCTTTGAAGTTAATTTAGAAATATTGATAGTCGCTTCAGACTTTTCAATGGCGCCAGACTTCTCAAGAACTTCAAAGCTAACGACTTTTACTGAACTTGAGTCTATTCCTTTTTGTGAAGTAATTCTCTGAAGTCTCTTATCTAAATCCCCTGTATTCTTGATCGAATGAGGAGAAATAATTTGTCTGCCAACGCTCTCTACTTCAGATTTCTTAGCATTAAAGTAGTTAATCTCTGAGAGAATTTCTTTTTTTATCGAAATTTCAGACTTTAGCATTGAGTTTGAAATCATAACAATAGTGAGAACAACAAATGGAATTAGAATGAGAAGAAATGATCCAACTTGACTGAAAATCTTGTGTTGCTGCTCTGTGAGAGTGTTTAGAGCATCATTGATTTTTGACTTTACTTCACTTTCTTTGAAAACATCTAGTTGTTTAAAAATAAAGTCATCAATATGTTTTGTTATAATTTTCTTCATTTAATTATCCAAAAAACTTATAGTCATATTAGTTGCGTTTTCTTTGTAATTTACTTCAAGCTTTTCAAATGGCCCAAGCTTTAAGTGCGATTGTAAGACTTCAAGTTCTTTTGGCTCTTTTGAGCTGAAGATTACTCGAACACTACCATTCTTATTTTCGTAAAATTCCATATTCACTAATTCATTTCTTGAAATATATTCACTTAATTGAATAAGAGCATTTGTTGCATTAACTTCTGTTGCGGACATAATCGTCTTAACTTCTTGCTTTACCATGCGGTTCTTTTTTTGCATGATTTTTAGAATACTTTCAGGCTCTCGCTTGTATTTTCTTTGATCACGTCTTGCAATTTCTAAACTATCAACTTTCAAAACTTTGGATATTCTACTATCTAAGTCACTATTTTGAGAGTTTAAGAAGAAGACTCTATCAATCATCATAAATGCCGAGAGAACAACAAGTATCATTACAGCTCTCGATAGAATAAATGAAACAGAGTGAAGAGAGATCGTATCAGAGAATCCACTCGTATACTTGCCAGTTAAAAAGTTAGGCATAGTGGTGGAAGACCTCTGCGCAGCTGCCATCATATAGGAGAGGAGGTATTGAGGCTTTTCTTGTTCTTTTATTCCTTCCATCTTTGGAGGGCTAAACTTTTTCACTTTAAGATTGAGTTCAGAGGTTAGAAAGTTTTCAATATTGTTGATATTAGAACTACCACCAGTGATATAGATATGATCGATTGGATTTCCAAATTTTACTCTATATCCAAGCTCCCAGCGCTTTAAGTCTAGCACAAGAGGCATAATCGCTTGATGCATAAGTTTCGCAAACTCTCGTTGCTCTTCTGTTACATCATCAAGTTGCTCTTCTGTTAAGAAGTAGCAATTTTCATGCTTATATATGACGGCTTCATCGACTGGGATTTGATAAGTTCCAGAGATAATATCATCAAGCGCTTTACCACCTAAGTGAGTTAGGTGAGAAGAGATCACTTCTTTATTATGTATGAAGTAGGCCTTAGTTGTTTCATGTCCAATATCAACAACGCAGAAAGAGCCTGAATAAGGCTTTTGATCTATAAAACTTTGAATTACTCCCATCTCTGTCGTTAAGATGGCCGGAAGTGTTCCCGTTTCTTCTAGATAGCTATAGTAATTATCAAAGTAATCTAGCTGAGTAATACTTACGAGAGCTGAGAAATTCTCTCCATTCTTTATTAGAGTAGAGGTGTAGTGAATATCTTTTAATGAATAGGGAATATTTTCTTCAAGCTGAAAAGGAATCATTTGTTCAGCTTTCTTTCTATTATTTACCGGTAGCTCTAAATATCTTGAACTCGTGAAATTATCTTGGATTTGATAAATAATTTTACCTTCAAATTGGCTCTGTCTTAAATAACTTCTAATGATTTCATTGTGAATTTCATTAGTCGTTGTTTCTGGTGAGAACTGTGAGCGAATTTTTGAGAGAACAACTTCTCGGTGGCCCAAGTATTTGAGTTGTTTTCTTTCGAGTCGGCATTCATAGAATTTTACCGAGTAACTACCTAAATCAATTGCGAGTATATTCATACATATATATTACCAGAATCATTATAAAAATGTGTCTAAAAATTGTAGGAAAATACTTTCATTTTCTGAATGAATTAAAAGAGTCGGTTATTGTAACCTTATTTCAATAACACGTGGAGAGAGTAGCTCTAGAGGAACTTCTTCTTTCTTCTTATCATCTTCTTTCGGATCTTCTCTTTGATCTATTGCAGGATTGTCAGGGTCTTCTTCACTAAACTCCTCGTCCTCAGCTTTCTTCTTCTGCGCTTCTTTCTTTGGATCTTTCTTTACTTCAGGTGTAGGCTTAATTGGAAGGTCTACAAAAGCTGTAATACTGTATTCTGCTCTACCAAAGAAGCCTTTTGAAACTACTTTATAAAGTTTTCCGGCGACCGCAATCTTCAGACCGGCCTGTTCAAGTTCTTTCTTTCTCTTTTCATAAGTAGAATCATCAACTATTGCCAATTTCCCGACGACTAAGTCTTTAAATTCTTTTTCTGATTTAAATTCTTGCGCTTCAATTTGAAGTTCTTCATCTCCATCTCTATGTTTGAAGAATTGCTCCAGTTGAAAGTCGGTTATATCTGGGAAGAGTATTTTTAATTGATCAGTGGTTAACTCGTTTACAGCAATAATGCTGACTTCGTGAACAGTGAGTTTGTCTTTTATAAGTTCAATAATTTTATCACTCCAACCTAGAAGTAAGTAGAGTTCGTCTATTGAAGTTAGTGGGGCATGTTTGGGAGTGATGTCCGCTGCTAGATAATTGGCCTCAATTTCTGCTCTCTCTGAATCATTAAAGTTCTTTAGATCGTTTACATAGAATTTAAGCTCTTTAATAAGAAGTTCAGGGTCAACGTTTCCGTAAATAATATCGTAGTCAGGATTAGACTCTTTTTCTGAATCAAGGGCCTGCTTCAATGTCTCAACTAGTTTTTGCTCGATGAAAACTTCTGGCTTGACCTCTTTCTCATCCGTATTTTCTTGATCGTCAAATCGATCTTCTTGACCTTCGGGCTTTGGTTTTGAAATTCGTAAGTTATTTGGATTTAAAAAACCTGAGACGGAGTTTATAGTAACTCCCATTCTTCCTTTTATAAGATTATTCTTTTCAAACTCTTCTAGTGCAGATCTTTGTTGAACATCAGATTTGGCGGGAAGAGGGATGGGGTAGATGAACTCCATTGTAACAACAGACTCTATAACGGAGGGTTGTATAAGCTCTTTTAACTGCTTATTCTTTTCTATTAAATTTCTACCTTCTTGATAGAGCTTTAATTTGGCGAGAGCAAAGTTTAATCCAGCTTCAGCATTGAGCCTTGCTTGAAGTTTATCTTGTTGGTTGTAAACTTTGATTTTATTAACCTTAGATTCAAAAGTGAAGTCGGCCAGTAGGAAGGCCATGATTGCAATGACAGACATTACCATCATAATCGCCATTCCAGAATCGTTGTTTAGAACTTTTCTGCTCATAGCTCCTCCTCTTCGTTATCAACGGGAGCTCCAGGAGTGCCAGGTTTTTGATTACCTTTTAGGGCATTCTCTTTTTCTTTTTCATCTTTTTCAGTGTCAAAGAAAGGTGATAGAGGTCTAAAAGTTCTTTCGATCTTTACTTCATTATTATCGCTATTAATCCAAACCATGAGAATTTTAACTAATCTTGGAGTTTCTTTATCAGTTGAGAGTAAGTCCAACTTATCGACGAATTTTTCAGTCTTGGAATTCCAAAAGAGAAATTGAAAAGACTTAATACCCCTTAGGAGAGGGTATTCTTTAACATTTTCCCAGTTAAAATCTTTCTTATAAATATTCTCAGTTTCAATGGCCCTCGTTAATTCGTAGTCAGCGCCTTCTTTTTTTTCATAGTCATCTTTAGTCGAACTTCTTAGAGCGTACTTTACCCAAGCATATCTAGACTGCTTGGAGTCCTCTAAAATTCTTCTATTTGCTGTTGTTAGAAAGGAGAGTTCCGTCTTAGATTCATTTTCAATTTTTGGAACAATATTTCCGGAAGTACTAATCGCAGGATATCTCTCAGAAGCTTCATAGCTTGCTAATGGGTCAATTTGCTTTTGGGAATCATTCTTTTCTATATCTCCAAATTGTTGATTTTGATCAGCGTTCTTAGGTGAGTACTTTGCACTAAAGTAGAGTGGAGAGTAGAACTGAGCAAAGTCTTGTTCCATACGATCAAGAGCTGTGACTAATTGGAGAGCATCTCTATCTTCTGCAATTATTTGGTCTTTTGATTCTGTACTATCATTTACAATCGTATACATTGTGGCCATGAGCATTGAGAGTATTGTAATAGCAACAAGGACTTCAATGAGAGTGAAGCCTGTATCGTTTTTTAAAATAGATTCTCTATTTAAGTTACTTTTCACATTTGCTCAAACATTACTTGGGCCTGTTGATTATAGAGCCAAGTACTAACAGAGTAAGTTCTCTCACTTGTTTCATTCTTTACTGTAACTTCAACTTGCCAGATTATTTTTTCTAAATTCTTTTTTATATTTTCAAAGATCTTTGCTTCGTTAGGGTCTTGCGCCTCAGCATCGGCACCCGTTATTTTATTTAAATCAGGAACTAAGAACTTCTTATACTCAATTGAAAAAGTAAAATTTTCATCTTCTTCAAATTTTCCAGCTTCTTTAGTTAGAGTAAGGGAGTCTTTTAATTCTGGGGGAGTGACAATTAATTCATTCACTTTCATTTCAGCAAATCGTTTGAGATCAAGCTCTTCTCGCATCACTCTACTGTCGGTAATATTAAATCCTTGGGCAGTAAGATAAGCAGACGCAAAGACAGCAAATATTGCTAGAGAGATCATCACTTCAACAAGAGTAAATCCTTTATTGGTGAATATTTTTCTTAGTTCTTTTGCCATTCTTGATAAATTCTCTCGGCCAACGCTATTTGAGCTTCAGTAATATCTACATCATTTGAGAGGTCAACAGTGTAATATTCCCTTTCGATATCCATGGTGAAAGGAGATATTTTTAGTGAAGCGAGTTCATCATCTGATGCCACTATTATTATAGCAGAATCTTTTTCGCCAGTGGGATAAATATAGAGTGAATTATCTCCATCGAGGAGCATTGCCTGGGTTAGGGTTGTTGCAATTCCTACAACTTTTACACCAAATGGGAATTCTCTATCGCTCTCTTGAAATTCTCTAACTTTTGAAAATTTCTTATTGAGTGTATCCTTGCTCTTCTTTTCGCTATCTTCTTCAGATCGGCTCTTAGAAACGTCTTTATTAAGAGGGGGAAGAACAAAGTTACCGTTAGGTCCAAATTCAACAGACCAAGTTTGTGGGTCTTCATCAAATTTAAACCTTACTCTGATCATGGAATTTCTAAGGGCCGCTTCATCTACGGAGAAGCGAACAGCTCTTTCAATATCATTGAGAGCTTCATCTAAATTTCTTCGAGTTGAAAAACTAGTACCGGAAACGACAGTTAGGACAATTGTCACAAGCAATAGGGCAACCAACATCTCAATGAGAGTGAAGCCTCTATTATTACCTGTGACAATAGTTTTCATCTATTTTATTTACTTCTTTTTATTTAAGTAGATGTCAGCGTCTGTACCTTCTCCGCCTTCAACTCTATCTGGACCTAAACTCCAAATATTAAAGTCTCTACCATCAGATTCGTAGAAGTATTCCTCATCCCATGGATCTCTTGGAATTTCTTCTGCATCCATAAATCCTTCTGCAGGATAGCTCTTACACTCTTTTCCACCTGAAGGCTTATTAATAAGGGCATCTAGTCCTTGATCAGTAAGAGGGTAGAGTCCACATTTTCTTCTATAATCTTGAAGAATTGATTTGAAACTCTTCATTTGGATACTCGCGGCCTTAATCTGTCCCTCAGTTAGTTGAGAAAAGATTTGTCCAGCAACAAAAGTCCCCGCAATTCCTAGTAGTGTTAGAGCGATTAAGATTTCAATTAGTGAGAAACCAGCTGATTGTCTAAGAAAACGAAACATGTTTCTTTTTTTCATTATATCTCCTTATGAGTTTTTATTAATGGAGCGAATTTAATTGCATCATTGGCACTACCACTGAAAAGATGATAAATGCTACGGCGATACCCATCCCAACCAACATTATAGGCTCTAAGACGGAAGTTAGTCCATTAAGTTTTGATTCTACTTGGTCTTCGTAATTTTCGGAAATGATCTTTAGCATATCTTCTAATTCACCCGATTTTTCCCCTAGTGTCATCATATGAGTTACCATAGTAGGGAATAGTCCAGATCTTGCGAGTGGTCCGGCAAGAGATGCACCTTCAGAGACACTTATCTTCGCTTCTTCTACCGCCCCTTGCATATGAACATTGGCAATGAGGTTTTTTACAATTTTAAGTGAAGCAATAATAGGAACACCTGAATTTAGTAGAGTTGCTAGTGTTGAACAAAATCTACTGACATTGATCATTGTGACTAGTTCTCCAACGATAGGAAGCTTGAGCAAAAGACTATCCCACTTTGATTTTCCATTCTTTGTCGCGATATATTTTTTAAAAGATGTGTAAGCAAAAATAGTTCCTATAATAACTGCCCACCAGTAACTCTTTAGAAATTGAGATATCCAAATACAAATTTCTGTCTGTAGTGGTAAGTCTTTTTTCATTGTTTCAAATATTCGAGTAATTTTAGGAATAACAAAAATAAAGATAATCCCCATCATCCCTGCGCCAACAAAGGCCATTATAAGAGGGTAGGTCATTGCACCTTTTATCTTATTCTTTAATTTAACTTGTGCTTCTGTAAAGTCAGCAAGTCTAAGTAGAACAACTTGTAATGTTCCCGATGTTTCTCCTGCGTCGACCATATTTACATAGACGTTATCAAAGACTTTTGGGTAGTCCGCTAAGGCATTGGCGAGGGAGGAACCTTCGTTAATTTTCTGCTTTATTTCAGCGAGTATGGACTTAAATTTCTGATTATCTGTTTGATCAACGAGAGCGTTAAAAGCTTCAACAATTTGAATTTTTGCTTTTATAAGAGTGGCGAGCTGTCTAGTCATTAAAGATAACTCTTGAATCGAAACAGTTGGACCAAAGTTAAAGCTACTTCCACCAGAAGATTTATTCTGTGCCTTTTGTTCAGAAATTTCAATGAGCATTATTCCCATTGATCTAACTTTTGCCTTCGCAGAGTTTAAGCTGTCGGAGTCAATTGTCTTCTTAATTTCTTTTCCAGTCTTATCAAGACCTTTGTAGCTATATATTGCCATTATTTAAAACCTTATTCGTCTTCTTGGTGGTCTTCATCGTTAATCGCTCTAACCATTTCATCTACCGAGGTTATTCCTGAAAATACCTTTGATAGTGCGTCACCTCTAAGTGTAACCATTCCACTCTTTACAGCAGCTTTCTTGATTGAGCCTGAATCGGCCTTCTTAAGAACTAGTGGGCGAATAATATCGTCGATAACAAGTAGTTCAGACACAACTGTCATTCCACTAAAGCCGTCATAATTACATTTTGGACATCCTTTATGAGTAAAGATGGTCGCATCATTTGGAACAGAGGTAACTCTCATCATCTCCATATCAAATGGAGTGATATTGTGGGGGACTTTACAATGATTACATAATTTTCTGATTAGTCTCTGTGCTAAAACGCCAGCGAGAGAAGAGGCGATAAGAAATGGTTGAACACCCATATCAATGAGTCGCCCAGGTGCGGAGAAAGAATCATTAGTGTGAATAGTTGAGAGAACAAAGTGACCAGTAAGAGAAGCTTGAATCGCCATCTCTGCTGTTTCCTTATCTCTCGTTTCCCCAACCATAATGACATCGGGGTTCTGTCTAAGAATTGATCTAAGCGCAATAGCGAAGGAGAGATCAATTTTACTATTCACTTGAATTTGTGAAATCCCTGGAACTTCGTATTCAACAGGATCTTCAACAGTAATAATCATTTTATCTGGAGTGTTAATTTCATCTAGCATGGCAAAGAGAGTGGTTGTTTTTCCGTGACCAGTAGGACCTGAAACGTAGACAACACCGTGCTTTCTTGAGCCTAGCTCTTGAAGATCTTTTAATACCTTTCCGTGAAAACCTAAGTTCTCTAGTTTTAAAATAGTATTATTCTTTTCTAGAATCCTCATAACAATTCTTTCTCCACTTTGGATTGGAACTGTTGATAGACGAATATCGATATCTTTTCCGGCCATCTTAATTGGGATACGACCATCTTGAGGAAGTCTCTTTTCTGCAATATCGAGCTTAGACATAACTTTAATACGCGAACTCACTGCGGAGTGGGTTTTAATAGGTTGTCTTAGAATTTCTTTCATTACTCGGTTAATTCTAAAGCGGTAAACCGTTTCTTTTTCATAAGGCTCAATATGAATATCGGAAGCGCCTTCTTTTACTGCTCTAAAAATTATAGAGTTCACAAAGCGGATTACAGGAGCTTCATCGGCACCAGCATCTAAGATATCAATTGGTCCATCAAGATCTAGCGCCTCTTCGAATTCATCTTCTAATGAATCAACAATATTTCTATTCGCTTTTTCGTAGACTCTATTGATTGCTTCTGAAACTTTCATTGGATGAGCGACAATGAGCTTGATTTCTTTTTTAAAGAGCTCTCTAAGATCATTAATCGCATCAAAGTTAAATGGGTCGGTTAAAACAACAGAGACTGTATGATCAGTTTCTAGTATTGGAAGAATTTCATGAGACTTTGCATAATTTATTGGAATATTTAAGGTGATATTAGGATCAATTTCATCGACATTTATATCAGTGATAAAAGGGATATTTACTTGGTGGCAAATCACTTTGATAATGTCATGAGGATGAATATAATTCTTCTTTAAAAGAATTTCTCCGATGAGCATTCCTGACTCTTCTTGAATATTTAGAGCTTCACTTAATTGTTCTTCCGTTAGAGAAGTATATTGAAGGAGGAGCTGACCGATCATCTCCTTTTGTCCTTCAACTTTTTCTAGCATGTGTTCTGAAATTTTCAAAACAACCCCTTATTTCTTTGTTGCCGAAGCTTTTGATTTAATTTTTTGAACAATTACATTGTAATTAGGCTCATTCGCTCCAAGAAGTGGATCTTCCATTTTCTCTTTTTCATTTCCAATTCCAGATCCTTCATTCTCTCTCTTATACTCATCAGCTTCTTCCTGATCGTAGAGAGGTCCTTGCTCTTGCTTCTTAGCTTTTTCGTAAAGACCTTTTGCTGTTGTCGCAAATGGGTCCTTTTCTCCAAGAGCATTCTTTAAGTGAGTACTTCTTCTATTTAGTTGATCTTGAACGTTCTTCGCATTTGCTGTTTTATAGACATCAATAATCTTAGGAGTGAAAAAGAAGAGTAGGTTAAGTTTTTCAACACTCTTTCTTGTATTCTTAAATAACCAACCAAGAACAGGAATATCTCCAAGAAGAGGAACTTTTGAAGTTACATCAGTTTCCTTATCTCTCATGAGACCACCCATGGCGATAGTATCTCTATCTCTAACAACTACAGTAGTTAAAGCACTTCTTGTCGTTGTAGCAACACCGTCACTCTGAACACCTGAAGGAAGTGATCTACTTGAGAAGTCATCAATTTTTTGATCAATTTTAAGTTTAATAAATCTAGTCACTTTATTCACTTGAGGAGTTATCTTTAGTGTTAGAGCAACTTTCTGCTGCTTAATTGAAACTGAAGATGATCCGTTGGCAGAATTTGTTCTCTCTGGAGTAGGGATACTTTCACCAACTTCAAATACAGCTTCTTCATTATCAAGTGCCATAATCTGTGGAGTTGCAAGTACATTTGTTCCAGCATTTGCTGCAATCGCAGTAATTAATCCCGATACAGATTTAATTTTAACTTCTTGGCCACCAATTGTCTGAGTGACAGAGCTACCTGTTCCACCACCAACAAAGAGACCTCCAAGCGCTGTAATATTATTAGACATTACATTAAAGAGATCTGATCCATTACCAATGAATCCAGCTTTATCAGTTGCACCAGAACCGTAAGCACCAATTAGATTAATTCCAAAACCTTTATCTTTAGTTACAGAAGTTTCCATAATCATCCCTTCTACGAAGACTTGATCTCTTGGTCTATCTAACTTCTTAATAACTTCTTTAATTGTTAAGTAGTCAGTAGGGGAAGCTGTTACAACAATTGCGTTATTTTCTTTATCTGCAGTAATTTTAACTTCAGCATTAAATAGTGAGCTAGAGTCATCTGCAGAAGCTGTTTTCGAAAATCTTGAACGAGTCGTCGTTGCTGGCTGAGCTGAAGTTACTAGTGAAGAGAGAGTCTTTGCTAGAGTTTCACTTGTTCCATGATTTAAGTAGTAGACATGAATTTGACCAGAACTTGAGTTCACAAGCTTAACATCTAGCTTTTGAATAAGGGCGTTTAACTGCTTTGCTCCATCAGCATTAGTCATAGCGATAATTGAATTTGTTCTAGGCTCCGCAATAAGCTTAATTTCAGAAATTAAGCTTGTCGTTGTAGTTGATCTAACTTTTGAAGACTTAGTTCCTTTGAAAATTTTATCAAGAAGTTTGGCGATCTCTTGCGCTGATGAATTTTTAACAGGAATAATCTGTAGAGACTCCTCGTGACCTGGAACATCGATGAATTTAATTAGACGTGTAAGTCTATTAATATTTGAACCAGTATCTTGAACAATAATTGTATTTGTTTGTTTAATATCAATGATACGACCATATCTAGACATGAATGGTCTAAATGATCTTGTAACTTCTGTTGAATTGATATTCTTTAAAGGAAGAATTCTCATCACGTAGTTATCTGTATTAGGAGTAAAGTTTCCAGTATAAATTTTTGTTGGCGTATATCTAATATCTCTAGCATTTACGATCTTATAGAATGAACCACTCTTAACAAGAGTATATCCATTTAAATTTAAAGCGGTGAGGTAAGCTCTCCAAGCATCTCCAACAGTGATAGCAGTTGGTGCCATAATTGAAACTTTACCTTTTAAGTCTTTATCGAGAATTAAATTAATTCCAGTAAGTTTTTGCATATGCTTTGTAAGGTCTGTAAGAGATGTATTAGGGAAGTCAAAGCTTGTTATAACTTCTGGCCCAAATGCTGTTTCTGGATTTAAGTTTACATACTTCTTATCCTTACTCGCATCAATCGCTGTATTATCAGAGCTTCTTCCAAAGAAGTCATCACTCTTGCTATTGCTTTTAATTAAGCTTGCAGCTGATTTTTCTGAAGTATTATACTTCGTCTTAGCCTTGTACTTTGAATCATTAAACTGCGCAGCCGTAGTACCAATGAGAAGAGGTGCCATGAGTGCTACGAGTGATGAGCTAATTACTAATTTTTTGTTCTTCATAAATTCCGATCCCTGGAGTTTTATTCAAAGTTATATTCTAAGTTCTGTGTCGATCCATCTCTTTTCACTGAAAGTTCAAAACGATCTATTTCTTTAATCTTTCCAAATAAATTCATAATCTCATTTAAACTTCCAAACTTCTTTCCATTAATTGCCGTAATTGTGTCTCCCTCTTGGATATTCAATTTACTATAAATAGAACCAGGAACGATCTCAGTCATTTTAAAGGCGAGAGTTCCATCTGGATTTTTAATTTGAATTGCACGTGCTTGCGTTAGGACTTCACTAATATTTCCAAGCATTTCATCTCTAACTTTCTTTTGGATTTTAAAAGTATTCCCAACATTCTTTATTCGATCATCTTTATACTTATTTAAAAGACCTTTTCCTACTGATGGGCTAACCACGCGAATTGGATTCTTTTCTCTTGGTTCTTTACTTTGGTTTTCAACGTACTCGCAATCACCAGTTTTTAGATTCTTAAAAACAACACGAAGGCGGTCGATTTTCCCTACCTCGGCGTCGTTATTAATTTTCTCTCCCTCTCTAAGGTCTAGAATTTGATCTTTCCCTCTTACTTGAACAGAAGCGATTGACTTGACTGAGTCTTGCAGGACAACAGTGTTTACAAGTTTAATTCCAAGTTGAGTTTTTCTATCTGAAGTTCTACAAACCAAGTTATCATCGAGCTTAGGTTTTTCGACAATGACTTCACCTGAGGTATTTGGATCTTTCGTATTAAAGAGGTTAGACCTTTCTATTTTTGAAAGAACAACTCTCTTCTTTGGAGAGAAAGGTAGAGCTGTAACTCTATTTTTCTTAATACTATTTTCTAGTTTTGATGAGATTCCTGTGGCCACAAGTTTTCCGCCGAAGTAGGCAGTTCCTAAAATCATAAAGGCAAGGAAACCTCTGTGAATATCGTGCCTCGAATCCGGAGAAAAAACCTTATCTACAAAAGCAGTCCACGAAAGATTTGAGAGATTAAACTTTTCACTTAATTGACTGATTCCCTGATCATCGTTATCTAATTCTCTATTTATAGAGAGTGAACTTCTTGATGGAACTTTATCTTTAATACTTGCAAGAAAGCTTGAAAACCTCTGAGATACACTAGGCTTAGGTTCTTCATAGAAGTCTTCATCGTAGTCGTCTTCGAAGTCTTCTTCTTGCTCTTCTCTTATTGGATGAAACTCTTCTAGGGGAGTAGAGAGGTCTTCGAGTTCTTCTTTTTCTTCATCCGAGATAGAAAATTCTTGTGCAGAGAACTCTTCTTCCTCTTCGAAGTCTTCTTCGTCATCGGTTTGATCGTCACTTCTACTATTTAGAAGCTCTTCAATATCATCTTCTTCTTGTTCTTCACTAAAAGAAACTTCTTCACTATGATCTTCTTCTATAAGAGGGGGCATCGATGAGTCTTCATCTTCGTCGGCGTCGTCCACGTCGTTTACGTCTTCCTCTTCTTCCTCTATTGCTTGGCCCTCAAGCGCTTCGGGATCAACTGAGAATTCATCAGTTGATTCTTCAAACTCATCTTCAAGTTCATCTTCAAATTCATTTTCAAGTTCGTCTTCATCAGACTTCTTAGAAAACTTATTTTTGATCTTTGAGAAAATTCCATTTTTCTTTTTAGTCATTAAAGATCCAGCTTTTCTGTAAAGTATTAAAAAATACGTATAATTAGCATTATCTATTATTTTAAGGTGTTAGACTATATGCTTCAAGTAACTTCTTAAGGTTTTTTTTGCCTATATGTTGAGCTTAGTTGTCAGGTATATTTCTTGGTTGTCACAACTACGTATAAAGATGTAAAATTTTACTAATTTTTTAACACGAATCAAAAAGGATTTTCGAATGAGCGAAAGTAAGGACGCTAAGTACAATGTTGACCAAGAAGGACAAGAATTCGATTCTGTCGTTGGCAGCTTATTTTTTGGCGAGATTAATGAAGATGTAATTTTTCCTTTTCCACACTTTAGTAGTGAACAGGTTGAAATGGCAAAAGAGATGTGCTCTGCTGTTTCAAAGTATGGAGAGGCCGCTATAGATGGTGAGAAGTTTGATGATGATGCGAAAATACCTGATGAAGTTATTCAGGGATTGGCCGAGTTAGGTCTTTGCGGACTTGCAGTACCAGAAGAATACGGTGGGATGCAATTAGATTACTCTTTATACTCTAGAATTTTCGCAGAAGTTGCTTCAATGGATGGATCTACGGCAACTATGCTAGGAGCTCACCAATCTATTGGATACCGTGCTCTTTTAAATGAAGGAACACCTGAACAAAAAGAGAAATGGCTTCCTTCACTTGCCTCAGGTGAGAAGTTAGCTTCATTTTGTTTAACTGAACCTGGTTCTGGATCAGATGCTTATTCGATTAAAACAAAAGCAGTAAAAAATGCTGATGGTTCTTATACGATCACAGGTCAGAAGCTTTGGATCACTAACGCAGGGACTGCTGAGTTCTATACAGTATTTTGTAAGACTGATCACGAAAAAGATGGTGAGACGGTAGAGAAAATTTCTTGTTTCATCGTTGAAAAAAGTATGGAAGGCGTAAGCTTTGGTGAAAAAGAAAATAAAATGGGAATTAGAGCTTCTGAAACAAGAGCTGTTTATCTTGATAAAGTTCAAGTTCCTGCAGAAAATATTCTAGGAGAGCTAGGTAAGGGATTTAAGATCGCAATGAATGTCTTAAACTCTGGGCGTCTTTCTCTAGGTGCTGGTTGTGTAGGGGGAATGAAAACAATTCTTAAACTTTCTACAGAGCATGCGAAGGGAAGAAAGCAATTCGGTGCTCCTATAAGTGACTTTGGATTAATTCAAGAGAAGCTAGCTTTTATGGCCGCACGTTGCTACGCCACAGAAAGTATTGTCTATATGACAACTGGAAATATGATTAAGGGAATGAATGATTACTTCCTTGAGACAGCAATTTGTAAAATCTATGGATCAGAGTCTCTTTGGACTGTAGTAGATACAGGTCTCCAGATCGCCGCGGGTAATGGTTATATGAAAGAATACCCTTATGAGAGAATCATGAGAGATTCAAGAATTAATCTAATCTTTGAAGGAACAAATGAAATTCTTAGATGTTTCCTCGCTCTATCTGGAATGAAAGGACCATCGGACTCTTTAAAAGATTTAGGGAAAGTTTCAGACGTTTCTTCTGCTCTTAAAGATCCAATTAAGTCTCTAGGTGTACTATCGGACTTTGCTAAGAAGCGTATTTCAAAAATGATTGCTTCAAGAGCGCTTACAAAAGCACACCCTGAATTAGAAGAGTATGCAAATTACTTCTCTTCAATGATGGCCTCTTTTGCAATTCAAGTTGAAAATACTCTCATTAAGCACGGGAAGAAAATTATTGGAAATGAATATCCTCAGGGAAGACTTTCTAATATGGCGGTAGAGCTCTATGTTATTCTTTGTGTAATTTCTAGAACAACTTCAATTCTTGAAAAGCCAGAAGTACCACAAGATAAGAAAGACTATGTTCTAGGTTTAACGAAAATTGTCATTAAAGAGTCGAGACAAAACTTTGTAGCGAATCTCAAAGAGATGACTAATAACTATGATAAGTTAACGGCAGAAGTATCAGCAGCAGTTTGTAACTATGATGGTTACGGATTAGATATAATAGATTATTAAGTATGATGAAAGCTTTAGTTATATCAGCAACTCTTCTCTTTTCAGGTTGTTCGACTTTAAAAGAGATACCAAAGCTCTTTAAGAAGAAGAAAGAGCCGACGAAGAGAAAAGTTGTAGAAATTCCACCAGGTCCTTCTCTCGAGGGAACTGGAACATATTTTCAAGATATAACTAAAGAAGTTGGACTCGAAGGTGAAGTCGCTACCCATGTCTACGCAGTAGACTTTGATGCCGATGGCTACACTGATATAGTTACGCTCCCTCTCTTTTACTCAAGACCTAAATTCTTTAGCTACGTTCCTGAAACAAAGAAGTACCAAGAACTTAGTTATAATCCATTTGGAAAAGTTGTTCGTGCAAGCTACCTGACTTTCTTTGATGTTGATAAGGATGGTATTCTTGATATTCTCGCAGGAACTTTAAATCAAAAATCTGCTCTAGCTAAAGAACCTCTTAAAGTTTTCAGAGGTAAGAGAGTTGAAGGCCGTGTAGTCTATGAGCAGATGACCTCAACGAAGAAGAGAACAGCTAGGCCTACGTCATCAGTCTCTCTCTTAGATTTTAATTTAGATGGATACATTGATCTCTTTGAAGCAAATTGGTTAGATTATTCAAAGACAACTCCTAAGTCTTCACCAGACCGTCTTTACATGGGAAAGAAGAACTTTGACTATCAAGAGGTAAGTTACTTACTCGAAGATGAATCAAGATTTTCAAAAGCGAATAATGCCTATGTAAATGCAATGCCTTCATTTTCATCGAGTACATGCGACTTAGATCAAAATGGTTTTCCTGATATCCTTACAAGCTCTTCTGGAGGACATCCAAATAAGATGTGGATGAATCTCTACGATTCAAAACATAAGGATAGGACTTTTAAAAACTTTGCTGATGAATCAGGTTATGATCATGACTCTTTTGGGAGCCTAGACCCAAGGGGAGGGGGAAACTCTCTCTATAGTCTTTGTACGGATTATAATAATGATGGAGTCATGGATATTCTCATTGGAGAGGTTTCTCACTCCTTTGATTCTGAAAATAGAGACCGCTCATCTTTTTTAACTGGAAGCAAGAGAGACTTTCCTCCTAAGTTTCTTCGTTCTGAATATGTTCAGGATAATGGAAGAAGAGTTTGGTCGCATAGTGACAAGAGGTCTGTTTTCTCTGATTTTAATAATGATGGTCTTATTGATATCTTAGTTGAAAATACAGGTTATCCTCCGTACACCCGCTTGATTTACTTTGTTCAAGAGCCTGATCATGGCTTTAGTGATGTGGCCAAGGATGGAAAGATAGATATTTTAAATCCTGCAGGGATCGTTACTTTAGATATTGATAGAGATGGAAGAATGGATTTTATTACGGGACAGAGTAACGTGAGAAAAGCAGATCTTCCAAGAAGAATCTATGTTTATAAGAATATCATTCCAAGAGAGGGAAGAAAGTCTATTCGTATATACCTCGATGGAATTAAGTCAAATATTCACGGTTGGGGCGCTTTAGTTGAGCTTCAAACAGAACATTTCACACAGAAACGCTGGGCCGAATATATTAGTGGCCCTCAACCATCGCAGAGTGAGTACGGAATGCACTTTGGACTCGACCTAAAGAATGGACTTAAAACTGTTACGGTTACATGGCCTATTTTAGAGAAGAGGCAGATCCCACTTAGAGTCGAATATGATATTGCTTCAATAATTTTTGGGGATCACTTGGAGATCACACTCTGTGAAGATGGGCGTATAATTCAAGGGAAGGGAAGCTGTCGCAAGTAACCCTTTGAAATTTCATCTAAATATATCTCGTTGGAGCTATTTTGCTCTAATTTCAGTATCAAATTGACCAGAAAAGACTTTATGACACTTCGCAAAGAGCAGGTTTAGTCCATAAATCTTGGCACGCTTATTGGATAATAGGGAGTAACTGGAAACCACTAGGATGGAGGATTTCAGTAAAAGAGATCAGGATGACCTCTTAGAGTAACACCCAGGACGGAAAATTTAAGGAAAATAGGAGCATATTATGGAAAGTAAAACTCTAGAAAACTTTAAAGCACTCTTTAACGAAATCAAGAGAAACAGCGCTCTTGAAAGCTTAGGAAGAGACCAAGATCAAAACCTGTCAGCTAAGTCAGGTGATGAGATAGATCAAACAACTCGTGAGCGAGATGAGCAGCTCATACTAAAGCTGCAAGGAAGACAGAGATTCTATCTCAAGAAAGTCGATGCCGCTCTAGCAAGAATAGAAGATGGCACATTCGGTGAATGTAATGAATGTGGAGATGAGATCTCTGAAACAAGATTACTTGCTAGACCTACTGCAGACCTTTGTATCTGCTGTAAGGAAGAACAAGAAAGAGGTGAGGAACACGTTCTCTATGAGAAAAAGAGTCACACTCTTGGAAAACAAATCTTAAACGGAAGTATTAATCCTAGTTTGGTAAATATCAATCCAGGTGATGATAATGTAGTGAAGTTTCACTCAAATTCTAATAATGAAAATTTCAACACACAGACTTTTGCTAGGTAATAGCAGAATAAAGTAAAGATAAAATATCTCCCCCTATTTTCTCTAGAAGGTCCCAAGTTTACTTGGGACTTTTTATTTCTTATTTATAGTAGTAAGTGCTGCCGTTCTTAGTTCTAGGGCAGTAAGGCAGTGATAGGTGAAGGTGATGTTGATGATCTTTATCTTCATGTCCAATGGAGCCTTTGTTACTGCTTCCTGGACAATTATCTTTATAAGCTACAATTTGCTCCCCCCAGCACTTTCTAAATTGTTCAAAGAACTCTTTAGAAGGGGATTTCTTTTGGTCTGAAACTTTTAAATTTATAGTTTTACCATCTTGGGTAAATGAAATCGTTCTAATATCCATTGCTCTATTTACTGAGTGATAACTTCTATTAGAGTGTCTAGGGTCTCCAGCAATACCTGCGTGAGAGAATTGTATTTTTTCAACATCTCCTTCTCCGCCAGCTTTAAAACCTTTCGCTGCAACTTGAACACACTTAGCAAAATTATCATCAAAGAAATTTATATATTCTTTTGAAACTTTTCTCTTCTTACAAGTCGCACTCTGCTCGCCGTCATCGTAATTAGATCTGATTCCTTTACATTCGTCCCAGATTACTTGCGGTTCACCTTTTATTGATCCTGAAGTTTTATCGGAAATACTTAGAGGAAAGCCATTCATTTGTTCTGTGGAACTATCGACTTCACTATCTTCATAGTGGGTAAGCCCACAGGTTGAACTTGGGCTATTGCTATCAGATAGAAAGAAGCTAGATGTTGGTCCTTCCATGAAGGTATTTAAGTCTTGAGAGAAGCCATCACCAGTGATGCTATCTCCAGTGTAAATAGAATTTGTCAGCTTTTCATGAGGAGTTCTAGGTTCGTAGTCTTTCGGAAAAGGTTTATATGGGCTATTTGTATAGTCCTTACAACCCGCAATCATTAAAATAACTAAAATCCCTACCTTTCTCATTAAATCCCTTATCGTAATATTTGAATATTTTATTAAGCTATTTATTCCATTGTAGGAGTAGGGGCTCTTTTTCTAAAAGAAAACTTTTATTATCAGGAATTTTTAGATCAGTTAGTGACTCCTTTTAGTAAAATCATTTAATAAGTTTAGGAGCTTAGCAGTATTTTAATTTTCCTGTGGTCTTATACTTTTCACCTTGTTGAGTGAAACAAAAAGTGGGCACTTTTTAAAAATTCCTCTTATGTATCTATAAAGGTGTTATTATAGGATTGGGTCTAAGTTAGGCTCATTTATTGGAATTCAATTCTTGTGAGGATTTATGAGGAATATATTTTTAATAACTCTATTTATTTTTTCTGTAAATATATCAGCTGGTGAAGAGATGAATATAGATATTTCTGTCACAAATAAGAACCTTTCAATTATAAAAGACTATGTAGGTGAGCCCGTAAGTAAGGGGAGAAGGTTAACAGTTACTCAAAACTGCAGTGGTAAGAAGACAGAAATATTTAATGAAAAGTACTGTGACTTTTCTAATTTCAAACTCACGGATAAGAATCTATCTTTTACGGCCAAGTATTATAATCCTGATACAGGAGAGTGTACTAGTCCAAAGACTAAAGACTTTAATTTAAAAGTAGATGGTGATTGTAAGTAAGAATAATAAAATATTAGAAAAATAAAGAAAGGCCCAAGTTAATACACTTGGGCCTTTTTCATTTAGAATTTAGAGAGCAAGAGTTGTGAGTTCTTGCATTAAGTCCTGAGTTCTTGTGATGAAGAGTTCTTTCTCATCGGCCTTTAGACCTTCACTAGAAATTAGTGCTAGATCTTCAACATGATGACAGAGCTTTTCAACAAGTGCTTCATTTCCGCCTTTTTCATGAATCTTTAAAGCATTCTGAATAAGTGGACTCGATGGATTTACTACAAGAGTCTTCTTCGTTGGAAACATTCCACCTTGTTGACCCATACTTTGGGCCATCTTAGCAAAACGCTTCATCTGCTCATCAACTTTGAAGTAAGCAGGAGTCGTCGAACCAGATAGTTTTGAAATCTCTACATCATTTCCAAGAGGAGAAGCTTCTTCTCCTTCTTTCTTAGGTGAGAGAATATTGCTAAAGAGATCTTTAATCTTGATATCTTCTTCAGTTGTATTTTCACTTTCAAGAAGATTTCCAATTTCAGAATCTACTGAAACAAATTGTAGAGTTTCATCTCCAATTTTCTTTGTTTCTGTATGTTGGAAGAAGTGTGGGTCAATGTGATCGTCACACTCAATCGCAAGAATTTCTTCTGCTAGAAGTTGATTCTTAAGTGAAGCATCTGACTTGTCTTTTTCGAAGTAGATGACTTTCCCTTTCATTTTTTCTTTGTACTTCTCTGGAGTGGCTTCAATATATTCTCCAAGAGTAAGATACTTTCCATTAGAGGCCTTGTAGACAACTCTCTCTCTCATTAACTCATCAAATTTAGGATCGCTTACACAACCATACTTAATGAAGAGGTGAATATCTTCCCAAATTGTTTCAAATTTAGGTCTATCTTTTTTGAAAAGAACTTTAAGTGCTTCAGCAACTTTCTTAACAACGTAGTTAGAAATCTTCTGAACATTTGGATCACCTTGTAGGGAAGATCTTGAAACGTTTAGAGGAATATCTACAGAATCAATACTTCCTTTTAGAAGTGATAAGAAGTCTGGGATAACATTCTTTACGTTATCAGAAACAAATACTTGCTTACAGTAAAGTCTAATATTGTGCTCATTCTGAGGCTTCGCTGGATTAAATTTTGGAAAGAAGAGAACACCTTCAAGAGTGAATGGATGATCTACTTTTAAGTGAATCCAAAATAATGGATCACCGTCCATAGGGAATTGCTTTCTATAGAATTCTTTGTAGTCTTCGTCTGTAAGCTCTTTTGGATCTCTCTTCCAAATTGGCTTTGTTTCATTGATGATTGTCGGAGTCACAGCAATCGCTGGGGCGGCATCATCAACAGTACCATCTTCTTTAAGTGGTTTTTGTGGTGGTTTCATTTCATCTAGAACACCAATGGCGTATGGCATGTAATCACAGTGATTTCTTAGAGTCTGAGTAAGTTTCCACTCATTTAGAAATTCAGCACTTTCCTCATTAATGTGAAGATAGATTGTCGTTCCAATTGTGTCTTTAGTAGATTCAGAGAATGTATATTCAGTGTCTCCTTCACAAGTCCACTTCGTAGCTGTCGCACCTTCTGTCATTGCAAGAGATTCGATTTCAACTTTGTCAGCAACCATGAACGCAGAATAGAATCCAAGTCCAAATTTACCAATGATATCTTGTCCGTCTTCAGCGCCTTCATCTTTTAATTTCTTAACAAATTCTTCTGCGCCAGAAAATGCAAGTTGAGCGATATATTTTTCAATATCACTTTCAGTCATACCAATTCCGTTATCAGAAATAGTGATGAGCTTATTATCTTTATTAACAGAGATATTAATACTTCCTTCAGGGATTTCAGTATTCAAATTTCTTGAAAGAGTATGTCTCTTTGTGATGGCATCTGTTCCATTGGCCACAAGTTCACGAATGAAAATATCGTGCTCTGAATAAAGCCACTTCTTAATAATTGGGAAGATGTCGGATGTGTTAACGGAGATATTTCCTTTTCTCTCAGTCATGTCTGCTCCTTGTATGAGTTATAAAAATTGATATTTATTTACCCCTTAAATATGGTTGTAAATTCTCCAGCGTCAAGGGCACTTTCTTTACAAAGGTGTACTTTTTGAGGGATATATAGGGATAATTAAATTATTAGTGAAATGGTGCTTTAAGTATCTGAAATGTTAGAGAGTTTCTATGACTGCAGACTTTGAAAATGATGTTCTAAATATTGCGCAAGATGTAATTGTTCTTACGACCGGTGGCACAATTGAAAAGTCCTACGACGAGTATGACGGGTCTCTTGAAAATAAAGACAGCATTATTAAACATATCATTCTGCAAAAATTACGCATGCCTTATACAAAGCTTCATGTGCACTCGATCCTTTCAAAAGATTCATTAAATATGACTGACTTTGATCGCGCTATGGTTGCAAAGTCTCTTCGTGTTCAGCTAGAGAAAGGGTGGCCAATTATTGTTCTTCACGGAACGGATACAATGGCCAAAACTGCAGAGTACTGCTTTCAAGAAATTAAAAATGTCTCTAGTCCAATTGTTTTTACGGGAGCGATGAAGCCGATGGGTTTTGATGATAGTGATGCCAGACAAAATGTGACAGAGGCCCTACTTGCTTCTAAACTTTTAAAACCTGGAATTTATATTTCTTTTCACAATAGAGTTTTCGCTGTTCCTGGCGTTCGAAAGAATAGGGATAAGAAAACATTTGAGGCCTTTAAATGTTAGTTGATTCTCTAAAGTATTCTGCGCTTAACTTAAAGAAAACAATTCTAGACAATCTTGTCACAGTTTTCTTCTTTCTCTTCTTTACTGTCCTTATGGATCTTATTAGAGAGCAAATATCGTCAACTGCGCAAGGGGCCCAAGTTATTCTAGGAATTGTTGATATCCTAGGTTCTAGTTTATTCTATGCTCTCTTTCTAAATTCCATTCTAGAAATAACAAAATTTAGCACTTTAAATTTCTTCACCTATCTAAGAGTGAATATTCTCTATTCAATATTCTTCTTTGTAGGAACGGTACTTCTAGTATTGCCTGGTTTATATATTCTCACGATCTTCTTCTTTGCTCCTGTAATGGCCCTCGAAGGAAAAGTACATTCAGATTACTTCAAGCAGAGTAGGCTCTTAGCAAAGAAATCTCCTTGGAGTATTTTTGGGTTATCAGTAATTGCTCTACTTCTTATGGCCTTTGACTTTTGGTTTATGGGCCTTCTACAGGCAGAGGTGATGAGCGAATCTTTACGTTATAGTCTACTGCTCGCCTCAAATATTTTAGTGGTTATTGTAAATATCTACTTATTTATTGCGACAGTCTTCTTGTATAGAAAATTTCAAGAATAGGGACGAGTGGTGAAAAATTCTATTTCGCCTACAGAATTAGTCGATTAATTATTCCTAATTAATGAAAACTATTTATGCCTTATCTATATAACCCCCCGAAAATACCTCTAATTCACTCTTAGAGGTAAAACTTTGCCCCTCAGAGTCCATAAGACCTTAAAATAAGAGAAAGATTTAAGTGATAAGTACTTGAAGTCGATAAGTCAGTGAGAACTCAAGATTTGAGTTGAAATTTAAGGGCAGTTTCATGGCAGAGACAAAGAGATTACTAACATTGATCACATTAAGTGCACTCCTTTTTACATCATGTGTAGGAGAGGGTGGATCTGGTCGTAAAACTCGTTTCTCAAATAATAGCACTACAGACTTAAATGGTGGAACTGGTGGAGATACCGGTGGAAACTCTGGAGCAACTCCTGGAAGTGGCGATACTATCGGTGAAGATGGTGGTGTATCCATAGGTTCACAGGTTGAACTCATGCACTTAGTAGATCCATTTGATGGAACTTATAAAAAGAAATTAACACTTCCAAAGAACTTTACAGGTTTACTTTATCTCTCGGGATTAAATATTTCTTCTCTCTCTGACAGACTTGTTTACGCGAGATTTGTTTTTGGGAAAGAGTATGAGCCAGTAACGGTTGCTGCGACAATTGGTCGTGCTCCAGGAATTACTCCACAAACTGACGTGGAAGTTGTGATTCTTGATATGGCCAATCATCCATTTGAAAATATGCGTCTCTCTTATAATTTATTTGATTACAACGAGTATGCCGATGAAGGTCGTGCAAATGGTCTTGCCGATGTTGTTAGTGATCCAAGAGATCCAGGTCTTTATTGTAGAGGGTTACACGCAAAAGATGATAAGACTTTTGAAAGTGGAGTTGGAAATAGTTCTTGTGACACTGCTGGTGAAGTTTGTAAGTATACTTACGCTAGAGTTGAAGATATCGGTCTCTACTATGATACTGATACGGCGTCTCTTCCGTTTGCTCCAACTGAGCCACACGTCGCTCTTGCTAGTAATGACTATGAGGCAGAGCCATTTTCAAATTCAATTAAGAGATGTCTTCCGGATACAATTGATAAAGCAATTAATGAAAAAGTCTTAGGAGTCACTTTTACAGGTGGCTTTGGTTATGGAGTTAAAGTCGATACAAACGGTGGTGTGTGTGGCGATGATCCAGGGGAAGATTGCTATACTTACTATGGTCCTTATAGAGACATTGATAGAAGTAGTTGGCAAATTTCGGGAGCTGCAATTTACTCTGATACAAGTGCCGCAACTGCGCCAACAGGAATTTATAAGAAATCATTTGGTGTCAATGGATACGAATCTTTTCTCTTTCCAAGAGCTGGGAAGATGGAGCTTCAATCTGGTGTTGAATATATTGGAAGTGCGACTCCGTTTGTGGGAACTTCTTTTGATACAACTTTTCTAACAGCAAGTGGAGAGTCTGATTATCTCTTTGGTTGTAGTATGAGAGCAACGAATTATGATTCAAATACACAAGAGGGAATTGGTTCTTGTAATGTTACTGCTAGAGTAGAACTCTTTACAAAAGATGCGACAGGGCAAGAGACAATAATCACTCAATCAAATAATATTGTTCTTCAACTAATTAGACCAAGTCTTACAGACTATAGAGGTCAGGAAGTTCTTTATACTTCTATGAAGTCGTGTTCATCAAGTCAGACTTGTGGTGGAAGTGAGTGTTGTTTTAATAATAGATGCTGGTCTAAAGAACTTGTAAGTCAGTGTCTTGAAGATGTTCCTGTTGTTGGAAATAAAGGCGTTGGAGAAAGTTGTCAAACAGACTATGAGTGTTCAAGTATTTGTTGTAATCAAACAACTGGTAGTTGTGCGGTCCATTTAAATACTGAAGATGAACAAGTTTTTTGTTCGAAGTCGCCTGGTCAGTCTTGTGTGGCAAAAGAGTGGTGTAGACAAGAAAACGTTCCAAATTGTTTCATCGTTAAAACGGGGGCCAATAACGTTGGTCAACCAACTTGTGCTCTTAGATGCTACAATGTTCCAACTTTTGGAGATTGTACTAATGGAACATGTACTCCTCCTGAGATTCCGCCTGTCCCAGCATTTGATCCGAGTAATCCGGACTGTTCTGAGGCGATTAATCCTCCAACATTCAATTAGAAAATCTGTGTAATATCCTATAGAATGTCACAATGATAAGTACCATTGTGACATTGACCGCTATAAGTTTAGCGACAACACCACTCTTTAGTCCAAAAGAGCTAAAGAAGCTTGAGTACTTAAAGTCTCCAGAGTACTTGGTAAAAGTGAGAAAGAAAGACTTACAAGACTACTCAGCGACTCAATTATCTTCAATTTTAAAATTGATTAGAGCGAGTGAGCAAAAAGTCTTAGATCAAAAAGTTGGTCCAAAGTTTTGGAAGACGTTTGATCAATACACAGACAACCAACTTAGAATAAAAATTATGATGGATTTGATATTAAAAGATCTCTACGAACAAGAGGGTGAGTAAAATGATAGGAAAAGATTGTGTACTAGATCATGTGGCCATTGCTGTAAAAGATTTAGATAAGTCCCAAAAGATTTGGGAAGATATGGGACTAAAATTCTCGGATGAAAGAGAAGTTGTAGAATCTCAAGGTGTTACTACTGCATTCGCACAAATGGATACTAACGCCCATTTAGAATTGCTTTGTCCTTTTGGAGAAAGTGGCCCGATTCACAAATTTTTAGAAAAAAAAGGAGAGGGAATACATCACCTCTGTTTCAAAGTTAGCGATGTTAGGGCAAAATGTAATGAGTTAAAAGAGAAGGGCTACACGCTACTTAATGAATCTCCAATTGATGGTGCTAATAATTGTCTAGTGAACTTTATTCATCCAAAGTCTACTGGCGGTGTCCTAATTGAGGTTTCTGAAAAAAAGGCATAGGTATGAATCAATCACAAATTCAAATTCCAACTTTATCAAAAGTTAATAAATATATTCTAGTTACTATGGGAGTACTCTTCTTACTTTCAAGTATAATGAAAGCTTCTGGTGGGATAGGGCTAGTCACTTATCTTGGACTTTCGCCTGCGATGTTTTTCTCGGGTCATCTTTATGAAATTCTAACTTACCCATTAATTGGAAGTGGGATTTTCGATATACTTTTTAATGGGCTTTTACTATGGTTTATTGGAAGTGAGCTTGAATCTCAGTGGGGAGCTGTTCGTTACATTTCTTTTCTCATTACTTCGACAATTGGGGCAGGACTTGTCTACTTATTAGTGGCAACAGTCTTCTTGTCGGACTCTGGGCTCTTTGGTTATCCACTTTATGGTATGCACGGAGCAGGTTCAGCACTTTGTCTTGCTTATGCTGTTCTCTATCCAGATAGAATCTTTACTTTCATGCTTATTTTTCCAATGAGAGCAAGATACTTCTGCATGATTTTGGTTGGAATGCTTCTCTTTAATGGTTTCTTTACTCCGGGAAAAGTTCTCGCTTGGGGGCACTTAGGAGCGATGGCATTTGGCTATGGCTGGATGCACTTGATTTCTTCCCCAAAATGGAAGAAATTCGCTGCTAAGCATGAAAAATCGAGGGAAATGAGGTCAAAGAGTAAAGCGAACCTTAGAATCGTCAAAGATGATGATGAAAAGCCACCAAAATACTGGCAATAATCTTTACGAATTGAGTTAAAAAGTGTTAGATTGCTCTTTAATTCGCATCAATAACTAATTTTAGAGGTAAAAATGAGACTAAGTAAGGCCTTAGAAGATAAAATGTTAGATAAGAGATTAAGAGATAAGCTAGTTGCTGAAGGTAAGCTGACGGCTGCAGAAGTTGAGAAGTTTCTTACGAGTCTACCAGACGACGGTGCTAATTTAACGACTACTGAAGAAGCAGACGGACGTAATTCTGTTACTGTAGAATAAATAATCTTGGCCTTCGATCTGAAGGCCTTTTTTTTACAAATTATTGAATAACAAATTTAGTGAAGAGTACACCCTTGACGAGTTGTCCTCTAACAATTGAATTTACAGATTTTTTAATCCTCTCTTCCAAGAGAATTTTCCCTGAAATACTATTAAGTTCTTCTGCTGTCATATGACCTGCAATATTTATAATGGCATCATTGATCATTGACCTATGGGTTTCAAAACGATCATCTGAGTCGTGATTAAAGGGAACGAGTTGGGCCTCTACACTAAGAAATCTAAGTCTAGTCTTTCGAGAGTTTAAATTAATAATAAGTGGGTCTAATTTAAAAGGTGCTGGAAAGGCCATTTTCTTATTGTCTGAAATTAATTTTCCAAGCTCGGCCTGCCCATCGGGAAGAGGCTTTTGGTAAACTACCTCTGTATAAACAAATACGCCGACACAGGCGGCAGTCGCAAGAAAAGAGAGAATGAGTATAATATTATCTACGAGCTTATTTCCCGTCATGTTTGTACTCCTTAGCTCCTTAATTCTATCAGTTACTGAGAAATCTATAAAGCCTTGAAAACTCTTCCACTGTAAATAGGTAAGTGCTTGAAAATGTGATTTGTAAGTTATTGAAAGAAATGACTTTTTGAAACATTGCGTTTGATGCGATACATATTCCGGCTCAAGAGGTGAAAAATGTTGAAGTTGTTAAGTGTTGTGGTTCTCGCTCTATCTATTTCTAGTTCATGGGCAAACGAAAAAGTATTCTACGGAAGAGATGGCCGTGTAGAGGTCTTCTCTGCTTCAAAGCTCTGGCAAGACAAGGCGAAGTCTACGGCTGCGCTTATTTCTCTAGATAATCTAATTTTTGATAAAGAATCTAACACCTATAAAGTTTCTCCAACTGGAGAAACATCCATGGGGGAAAAGCTAGGACTTTGTAGTGATGTCCGCTTTAAAGAGCAAATTAATATCTCAACCTGTTCTGGGTTTCTTGTAAGAGGTGATGTGTTATTAACTGCTGGTCACTGTGCTAGTGGTGAAATGAAAGATATTTGTTCTTCTGGAAAGTACGCATGGGTCTTTGGTTATCAAGCAAAGAGTTTTGAGAATACGAAGAATATTGAATTCAATAAGGAAGACGTAGTTCTGTGTGAAGATGTGCTAGAAGTTGCAATGAATAGAACTGTTGATTTTGCGGCCATAAAGTTGAGCCGAAAACTTAAAAGAACTCCACTTGCTTTTAATAAAGCTCAAGAAGTCTCTAATAGTGAAAAGCTTGTTGTTATTGGTACTCCATGGGGGCTTCCAACAAAAGTGGCGATGGGAGGAAGAGTTCTACACAATAATGAGAAGTACTTCTTTACTGCGGCCCTAGATACGTTTCAGGGGAATTCTGGCTCAGCTGTTTTTAATGAGAAGACAGGTTTAGTGGAAGGGATTCTTGTTCGTGGGAAAACTGATGCAGTAAAAGATGAAGATAATTACTGCCGAAGAGTAAATACGTGTGATGAGCAAGGAAATAACTGCAGCTATATTGGAGGATTCCAAGTTGGCGAGGATGTTATGAGAATGCCATTTGTCTATAAGAGAATATCTAGTCATTTATAGAATAGACTTCTTTCTTTAAAATACTTTCAATGACTTTCTTCTTCTGTTGGCATCTTACTTGTTGCCAACAGGAACCAAAACTTCCAGTAAGCTCGCCATTATTAAAGAAATCAATGGAGAAGGGGTGTTCTAGTTTCTCAACGTAGATATAGTTTGCGAAACTTTCAATGAAGTCTTTTGAACTTCCCATCAAAGAGAAGAGATTAATGAAATTAGTAGACTCTAGTTCTTGATAGAATTTTGGTTGATCTTTATTTGAAAAGAGAGGTTCTCCTTTTGAATAATATCTTAGATAGTGTAGATCTTCATTAAGATCGTCTCTCTTAGGTGTAACGATTCCGTTCGTAAGTTTCCACGATTGATTTAAGAATTGGTATTTCTCAGGAGCTAAGAAGTAATTCTCTTTTGATGTTGGAAAATAGTTTGGGTTCCAGTTTAAAATAATAGCTACAAGATATGAGAGGGCCATCTGAGACGTATCGACAACAGTATTTTCATGAGAGAGGTAAGGGCTAAAGGTGTAAGATGAATCGGCCTTAAAAGCCGTTGACTCTCTCCACTTATACCAGTCATTAATTTTTTGGTTTAGGACATCAATATCTAAGAAGCTTATAAATTGTCCTGAATTTACTTTCTCTGACTGATGCAATTGAATTGTTAAGGTGGAGACTCCCAGACCTTTAACAAGGAAAATTCTCTTTAAGTGTTTATTTAAAAATATTTTCAACTCTTTTGGAAGAGAGAGGAGAGAGTAGCGAAAAACGTGTTGAAAATTTTGAGAAGCTATCTCAGACTTTATTAGATTATGTGGAGAATAGAGACTATGGGCGCCTTTTAAAATCTCAAGGAGCTCTTCTTCTTGCCCAGTTAGTTGTGAAGTTACCTTGGTCTCTATATTTCTATTATTGCTCCACTGCCAAGCTGAGAGTTTGGAGAGAGGGTGTTTCTCTAACTTATTTTGGTAGATAATTCGTTCGGGTGTATGTGAACAGGAGAAGAGTAATATTAAATTTATGAGTAAAATGTATTTGAGCATTAAATATTTCTCTCTAAATTAAAAGCGGAAACAATCATGTGAATGAGTCTTGTCATACTCTTCTTCCAACGAAGACTAGGGTTGCTTTGAATTTCTTCCCACTCCGCTGACTTATATCTATGGCTTAATTCTTGTAGATAGTCGACTCTATCCGTTAACTCTTTCGCTGTCTTTGACTCTTTGCCAATTCCTGTTATTTGAACTCCAATTTCTGAATTGAGGGATCTAGACCTTGGGTCTAGATTTGATGTCATAACCATGCTCTTATGTTGATCGACAATAACAAATTTCGCATGAAGTTTTCCGTATTCTTTGTCTCCACCAAGGAGAACGTCATCACTCTTTCCATAGAGAAAGACTTGAATTTGATCACTATCAATTCCTAAATCGCCAGTCTTCATTAACTTAGGAAGAAGGTCCCCATCAATTAAGGCCTGAGATGCTAAAGTGTCGTTACTAACGATAGAGCTTGTTACAATTCTAAGTGTTCTTGATTTATCTTCCGCCAACCACTTATGTAGCTCTCTCACTTCTTTGTCAGTTAAATGGAGATAGGGAGTCACTATATCAACAGAGTTTTCTGCAGAACTAATCATTTCATTTACTTCTTTAGAAAGAGAGTTTGGATTGATTTCATTTAAGGACGAATATTTCACTCTTCCCCAAGGAGAGTGAATATTTTGAATTTCATTTACAACTTTGACAAGTCCAGTATCAAAACCTTCATCAAAGAAGTCTCCCTCGATCATATCTTCAACTCGAAGTTTAAAGTCTGGGTTTTTATTAAATGTTTTTCTACTAACTCTACTCATTCTTTGAATTTCTTTTCGATAAATACTTCTTCTAAGTCTAACTAGAGCATTGGTTAAATGATTATTTCCTGCATGGTAATAGATTTTATCAAAATAGGATTGAATCTTCATATTGAGAGATTCTTTTTCTAAGCGCTGAGATATATCTTTTGTATCTTTGATTAAAACATCCATATCTTCAAATTCAAAACTCTCTCCTTTGAAAGACTCTAGAGTATGATAGTGATTTGCAATATTTCTTCCACCAATTATGGCCATAGAAGACTTAGGGTTCTCTGCATCGATGAGAATAATTTTATCATGTAGTCTTCGATTGACAGTTGATTGGCTAATGGGAATCTTATATCCGTCTGGACGAAAGAGATTTTTCACACGGTTAATAAATCTTTCAACTGACTTCCTTGGATTGAAGAAGTTATTAAAGATTACGACTTCTGCATTTCCAAAGGATTTATTATGTTGGGAGAGCTTCTTTAGGGACATAATCGCTTTATACTGATCTGAAAATAAATTGAAGCTCATGGCCGTTGTTGAATCTACTAGGAAGCGTACATTGACTCCACGCTTGATAGCTTTTCTTACTTCGTTGAGCATTATATTTCCAACTTCATCGTTTTCAAAAATATAGTAGGAAATATCTAAGGTTTCTTTTGCTTTTCTAATAAGACCAATTTTTGCTGCAAGAGAAGTTTCTCCATCGACTAAGAGTTTCACTTCGGCCTTAATTGCTTGATCTTTTATTTTTTTGAAATCATCAATGGAACTTTTAAATTGAGAATAATACTCTCTAAGCTCTGCTCTTTCTTCAATGAGCTTATCGACGCTTCTACTTCTCCAAACCTTATTCATGATAATATTATTGGCGTGATCGTGACAGGACTCACCTAAGATGGAGGCCACTTCTCTATGCTTATTACCTTTAAAGCGCTGATAATCACTTTGGATTAAAAGAGCTGTGAATAAAAAGAATAGAACGGTTATAAACTTCATGGGAACTTATCGTCATATTGCCTAAGATATTTAGTTAACACGCTGTTTTTATTCTTATTTATTGCTTTGATAAACCTGTGCTTTTCGCTTTAGTAATTCTAAGTATTTGCCGATAAATTAGTTATGAAAATATTCTTTCTCGCATTTATCTACTTCTTTTGCGTCCATACCATGGCCGATCCAGGATTTGTTTCTGTGACAAAAGATAATAGTGTTCAAGTCATTCAAGATGGAAGAGAAGTCTTCTTGAAAACGGGTGATCTAATCCAGGTAAAGGAAAATTCAGGTTGGAAGAGAAATATAAAAATTATTTCTTCCATTGCTGATGGTGTTGTTTCGGGAGAGGCCTATATGGGTGAGAAAACCTATAAAGAGCATCTCTCTGATAATAGTCTCGCTATTGTTAATAGTAGTTATAAGAATAACTTCCTCACAAAGACAATTGAAGTTGAACTCTCTACGGGTGAAAAAGTCACTTTATCTCCAGGAGATGAAATAAAAATTCTAGATGTTGATGGATGGAAGAGGAAAATTGAAATTATTAAATCACAGTCTGGAGTGAAAGGCGGAGCAATTCTTGGAAATAATTCTTACCTTGATTATAAGAAAAATGGCGTTCTTACAGAAGCTGTCTTTGTTAAAACAACTGATAGGCCTCCAACTAGTGGCTATGAGTACGATAGTTTAGACTCTCTCGTTCAAAAGCTAATGAATCAAGATGTTGAAGAGAATATTGGCGATGATGAACTATCAGACGGTGTAGAGGTTTCTAATGATTATAATGGGTGTCCTGACGATGGAAAGACATTTAAAATAGGGCGATATATAAACGTAACAAACTCTGAAAAGAAAACTCTAGGAGTTCCAAAAGGTTCTACTGTAAGGGTGAAGACCGGTGGAGTTACCTGTTCTATCGAAATTTTAGAACTGCCAAAAGAGTCAAATTTAAATGCAAAAATTTATGGAAATCAAGTTATTACCTTCCCATCTAATTTACATCCAGATTTCTTAACTGAGGTCGCAGCTCCAAGTGAAACTGTTTCATTAACAGATGGTGTGAAGTTTAAGCTGGGAGACGATGCTTCAGTTCATGCATATGGAAGAAGAACGGGGAAGAGATATAAGTTTGATGCAAAGGATTCTGTAACAGTTGTCGGAAAGCATTCTAATGGTGACTACATTGTTAAGAGAAATAATGAAAAATGGGAATATCGCATTCCCTATGAAGACTTAGACGAATTAAATGATAACTCTCAGCTTTCAATTAATCTTCTAGATACTGTCACTGGAATAGTTGAAGATGAAAGAATCAATGAAGTGGTTTCTGAAGTTGAGCCCGATTATGAATGTCATGATGAAGTCCGTGAGGATGATGTTAATACTCCAGAGATTGGTGATATAGAGTGGCAGGTGTGTAGAGCAAAAAGCACTAAGAATAATAGAGGGAAAACTCTTGCGGCGAATGACTATATGGATAGAGAAATTCCTTTAAGTAATAATCAAACAAATAAAATCTTAGAAGATTCACAGAAGAGACAATTTTCAAAATGTATTTCTCTTAGTCTAAGACATGGAACAAATCGAAGTTCAAACCCGAGCTGTTCTAAAGATGGTAATGGAAATATTATCCCTAGAAGAATTAGGCAGGCCACTTATAGAACAAGTAGTGGAAAGAGAAAGTTCGCTGGTTGGCAATTATTGAATAAGGCCCCTAAGGCCTGTGCCTCTAAGAAGTTATCTACTCACTTAGCTGATCGCTATGTTGATATGACGAAGTGCTTAGGAATTGATGCAAAGGAATTATTTCCTGTAATTAATCATGAGTCTCACTTTCAACCAAAAACAATTAGTCCCACTTTTGCTCTTGGTGTTGGACAGATTGTCTCAGTGAACTACTTAGACTTTTATAATAAAATGAATCAGGCTAAAGATATGATTCAATCTAATTCTAGTATTCTTGAATACGCAAAACCACTCTCGACGAGAGAAGGTTATAAGAACTATGAAGACAGTCCATCTCGCTCAAAGAAAGTGAGTCGCCTCACGGCATATTTCCTGTCAGATCTAAAAGATAAGATGACTGGCAATATGAAGGAGTGTAGTGGATTAAAGCAGCTCTATGATAATCCAGTAAAGCTACCTTCATCGGCAAAGAGTAGTACTTCTAGCGCCAATGATTATTTAAGAGATAGAGAAAATATAAGGCTATGCGCGCCTAAGAATCCTGATGAAGGGTTCTATATGGCCGCAATTTACTATATGTATAATAAGAAATATTTTAGATATATGCTTGAAAAAGAAAATAGAGAGCAGGGTCTTAATATGACGACAAAGCAGGTTAATGACTTCTCTATTATTCTTGCAAGATGGTCATATAATGGTGGTGTTGCTGGAGTGAGTGGGCCATTTGAGAGACTTGTTGAGAAAATAAAAATGGGATCAATCGAAGTTCTAAATAGTAATAATGATCCGGACGGAAATAAGAAAAAGAAAGTCTCAGGTTTTTCTAATTTTTCCAATGATGATTTTAAGAACTACATGAGCTACGTCATAAAACACCGCTATAATGGTGGTAATGCGAGAAGAAATGAAGTTGCAAGATATATTACTGGGTCTAATGGAGTCGGTGGAGTTGATGGCGATCTAAAACAAATAGAGAAAGGGGAGAAGAATTCATGCGGTACTACTTACTAATATTTCTACTCTCTTTAAATGCTTTCTCACAGGACTATGGCCATATTCTTGATGGTAAAATTAAAGTCATTGCACAAAATAAGACGTTTAAAGAACAGAAAGAAAGTGTTCAATTATTACAAAGTGAAATAACAAAAATAAAAACTCACTCAAAACTCTCTGATAGAGATTTCTATATTTTGACAGACTTTTCAAAGACCTTAGATTCAATTTCTCTTATAAAAGATAGGAGCGCTGATAGCTGCTTTAATACTAAGGTTGAAATCATGTCTAATTTTGGTAATCGCTCTACAAGTATGAGCGAAAAGGATCTGCCAGATGGAGTAAAGAAAGGGCTCTTACTCTTAAAACTTCTTTGTTCTAAGAAGAAATAAGGCCCCTCGTAAGGGGCCCCATATTCATTATAATTTTAATTCAGTGTAAGGTAGGTCAAGGTCAAGTGCTACTTGTTGATAGACAAGGTCACCTTTGTAAACATTGATCCCTTTTCTAAAGGCAGAGTCCATTCTTGCAGCTTCTTCAACACCCATTGAGGCAATCATTCTAGCGTACTTAAGTGTTACGTTAGTAAGTGCAAAAGTAGATGTTCTAGCTACAGCTCCAGGCATATTCGCTACACAGTAGTGAACAACTCCATCAATTTCAAAAGTAGGATCTTGGTGAGTCGTTGGCTTACAAGTTTCAATACAACCACCTTGATCAACAGCGATATCTACTACTACTGATCCTTTTTCCATTTTAGAAATCATTGCTTTCGTTACTAGCTTTGGTGCTTTCGCTCCAGGAATTAGAACCGCACCAATTACTAGGTCAGATGTGATAACGCTATTTTCAATATTTTCGATATTTGAAAATAATGTCGTAATTCTATTATCAAATAAGTCATCAAGCTCAGCTAGTCTCTTAGTTGAAAGGTCGATTGCTGTAACATCAGCTCCCATTCCCATTGCCATCTTAATTGCATTTGTTCCAGCGATACCACAACCTATAACAGTTACTTTTGCTCTTCTTGTTCCAGGAACACCACCTAGAAGAATACCTTTTCCTCCGTGATCTTTTTGAAGATAAGCAGCACCAACTTGAGTGGCCATTCTTCCTGCAACTTCAGACATAGGAGTTAGAAGTGGAAGTGATCCATCATCAGGTTGAATTGTTTCATAGGCAATTGAAGTAGAACCTGATTCCATTAAACCTTTTGTTTGATCTGGGTCAGCAGCAAGGTGTAAATATGTATAAAGAATATGATGAGGCTTTAAACAAGCAATCTCTCTCGCTTGTGGCTCTTTTACTTTGATAATCATTGTTGATTCAGCAAAGACGTCTTCTAATGTAGGAAGAATTTTTGCACCAGCTTTAATGTATTCCTCGTTTTCGATTCCTACTCCAACACCAGCATTATTTTCGACGAAAACTTCGTGACCATCGTGAATTAATTGTCTTACTCCACCAGGTACAAGTCCAACTCTGTTTTCATTATTTTTAATTTCTCTTGGAACACCAATTTTCATCAACTCTCTCCTAAATTAAATAGAGTGGTAAAATATATTTTTTCCAAAATATAATCATTTGGAAACGTTATTGAAACCAAAAAATAGGGGTATGTTAATAATATAAGACTTGGGAATCGAAGGTCGGATAGACCGGAAAAGAGAAGGTATTTTGCGCGTCTAGTTTGAGCTTTTCGTGCTCTAAAGCGTGATTCATGTGAATGAGTCCGCACTCTTTAGGAGCAATCTGTGAAATATAGTCGAAGCTGCGCTCTTGCCATAAGTGTGTTCTATGCTCATGGTTCGTCACACAATCTAAAATAAGTAGGTCGAGATTCCTGTCTTTTAGGAGTTGAATTTGCTCCGAGGAAAGCTCGTGGCAGTCAATGATATAGGCCATCTTTCCATGAATGATTCCAAGCGTTTGGGTGTAGCCGTGGTTGAGCATAAGAAATTCAAATTCCTCCCCCTGAATGGACATAACACCCTTCTCTGGGACTTCCTCTAAGCTTAATCTTGGGATTCCCCCTCCTATATTAGGCCTACTTTCATGGGCCTTGAAGATGTAGGGGTACTTCGCAGTTAGTTGTGCGGCGCAGTCTTTATAGGTATAGATAGGAATTGAGCTTCCATTTGGGGGGAATGTCAGAGGTCTAAGATCGTCTATTCCGTGCGTGTGGTCGGCGTGATCGTGGGTAATAAAGGCGAAATCAATTTTATTTATTTTGTTATGGAGGAGCTGAAATCTCAAATCTGTAGTGGTATCGATAAGTATAGAGCGACCTTTGGCCGTTTCTAGATAAACACTTGTGCGCAGTCTCTTATTCTCTTTTAGAGGCGACAAGCACACAGGGCATTGGCAACCAACCATAGGAATTCCTGTGCTTGTTCCCGAACCTAAAATTGTGAGCTTATTCTTTTTCTGTGTCATCGTTCTCTAGTTGTCATAGCAGTTTCAAGTGTTTAAGCTATATTCCTGTATTAACTATACCAATTCTTTTGAAAATGGATAGGGAGAAATCTCAATGTATAAAACAATTATTCTCTTACTACTTCTGGCCCTTATGAGTTGTTCTCACTCAGGAGTTCAAAAAACAGGGAGCTTAGGTGATTCAAGTAATCTAAAGCTTAATGTGAAGAAGTTCACTTTGGACAATGGATTAAGACTACTCGTCGTTGAAAATCCACAGTTACCAATTTATTCCTATTACACTTTCTTTGATGTTGGTGGAAGGTATGAGTCTGCGGGAACTACTGGTGCGACACATTTTCTTGAACATATGATGTTTAAAGGAGCGAAGAAGTATGGGCCACATAAATTTGATACGTTCATTGAAAGCAACGGTGGATCGACCAATGCTTATACAACATTTGACTCAACTGTTTACTACGAGAATCTTCCAAGTCACACAATTGAGACGATGATTGATATGGAAGCAGATAGACTTCAGTACGTTCTCCTAGAGCCAAAGGCCTTTGAAAAAGAAAGGGCCGTTGTTTTAGAAGAGAGAAAGTACCGTTATGAAAATAGTCCTAAGGGGCAATTATTCTTAGCTATGATGCAGTCTGTATTTAAGGGAACCCCTTATGGTGGTTCTGTGATTGGAAACGAGTTAGATGTAAAGAATTTAAAAATTGATGAGATGAGAAAATTCTTTGATAAATTCTATACTCCAGATAATGCAATTGTCGTAATCGTCGGTGATGTTGATGCGGATAAAGTCTACGACATGGTTAAAGAGAAGTACGGGCATATTAAGCCATCAAAGGACTTGAAAGAGTTTAAGAAGAAAATGGATTCAGACGAGAGATATTCTCATAGAGCAAGGTATAAGAAGGAAATTAAAATTTACGGACAAAGTCCATCTCCAATGTTTACTGTTGCCTATAAGGGGATGAGAATTGGAAAGGAAGAGTCCTTCGTTCTCGATATTTTAAGCTCTATCTTAGGTGATGGGTCTAGTTCTTACTTTAATCAAAAGTATGTAAAGAATAAGAAGCCACTTCTTTCAAGAATTTCAGTCGCAAATTATACTCTAAAAAATAATGGGGTTTTCTTCTTCTCTGGGGAGCTCTTGAAGAGAACAAACCTAGACAAATTTAAAGGACAGATTTTAAGAGATATTAGAAAGTCTTGTGATGAAGCCATCACAGAGAGAACTGTTCAAAAAACAAAGAATCAATATCTTGTTCAATACTATGGAGAACTTCAGTCTAATAGTGGCGTTGCGAGTTTTATTGGGCTTCGTGAAAACTTTTACAATGACTACTCATTCTACAATAAGGAACTTGAAATTTATCAATCTGTAACGACTGAGCAAGTGAAGAAAGCTTGCCACGATATTTTTGATAAGAATGAATATATCTTCCTCTCTGTGTGGGACAAGAATCCAAAAGGAAATAAATAATGAAAGTAAGAACTTTAAAATTACTTCTCCTCATTTGTAGCTTTTCACTACCTGGTTACTCATTTGGTTTTGGAAAAGATAGAATTAAGAAGTTGAATTGGAATGGAATAGAAGTTACTTGGTTAGAGGACAATAGGTTTCCTACTTATCAAGCAATGATTCACTTTGCTGATGGTTCACTCTCTGATCACCCAAAGAGACTTGGTGAAACTTCTATGATGTTTGACCTTATTGACAGTGGGACTAGAAGATACTCTCAAAAAGATATTTCTGATAACCTAGAGTATTTTGGCGCCAGCTGGGGGGCTTTTGTTACTCATGAGTCTACGGTATTTGAAGTTTCAGGCTTAGCAAAAGATATGAGCCCAACTATGAAGAAAATTTGTCATCTCTTTAGAGATGCTAGCTTCACAGGTAAGGAAATGGATAAGTATAAGAGAGCTCTTAGAAATGCAGCTAGAAGTGTTGTAAATAATCACTCTCTAGTAGCTTCAAACTCATTTAGAGAGTTATCTCTTGCGGGAACTCCTTATAGTTATCCTGTTGGAGGGAAAATAAAAGATCTCAATGGCATTCATACAAACGACTTAAAAAGAAAGCTTTCTTATTTTAATACAAAAGTTAAAAAGAAAGTTTATATTACAGGTCCAGAGTCTATTCTTGGGCTTGAGAGTATTATCGAAAAAGATTGTGGTTGGAAGGGTGCTGTTGAAAATTATGAGAGAGTTCTCTCTTATGAGCCTAAGAAGCCAAGTAAATCTCCTGAGATCTACTTAGTCACTGTGCCTAAGGCCAACCAAGCACAGGTGAGGTTAGGGAGGTTTTTAAATGAAGGTGAATTTGAAAATCAAGAATTGAACTCTCTAAGTTCTGAGTTTTTAGGAGGTGGATTTACTTCGAAACTCATGAGAGAGATTAGAGTGAAGAGAGGTCTCTCTTATACTGCAAGTGCTTTTGCTGGTGGACAGAGGCAGTATGGACGTTCTGTAATTTCTACTTTTACCAAAGTTAAAACAGTTAAAGAACTCTTAGAAGTTGTGAGAAATGTTTTAAATGATATTAAAAATAATGGTATTGATGAAGCAGAACTTAATAAGGCGAAAGGGGCCCTCGCTGGAAGCTTCCCATTTCGTTTTGAGAGGAGTTCAGCTTATTTACAGCAGTTAATGCATCTTGATGATATTCATAAGAGTTATGAATCCCTATATCACTTTCCTAATGTTGTAAGAGCATTTAAAGAAGAGGACGTAAGAAAAAATCTAAGCTCTCTCTTTAGTTGGGAAAATCAAACGATTGTAATTGTTGGACCAAAGAGTTTGGCAAAAGAATTGAAAGAATTTGGGAAAGTTAAAGTTGTAGACTATAAGACATTCTTTTAAATATCTTAGCTAGTCACACTCATCTGTGACTAGCTTCCTGTTGTATGACCATCAATATTTACCATTGCTCCAGGGTGAATCACTAAGTTTTGTGACTTAATAAGTCCTGATAATTTTCCAGAAGGAAAGATTTCTACTTTTCCAGAGGAGATTATTTCACCTTTGATTTTTCCAAAGACTTTAAGGTCTTTACAGTGAATCTTGCCTTCAATAGTTGAGGTTTCTTCAATGGTGAGAAGTGATTTATCTCGGATGTGGATATCACCCTCAATATCTCCTGCAATGTGAGTAAGACCGCTGAAGTTAAAAACGCCATTTAGTCTTGTCTTCTTTCCTATTAGAGTAAATTCCTGCTCTTCAATTGATATTATATTGTCCATAATTACTTCAAGTCTTTGGCGACGAGTTTCTTATAAAGTAAGTCACCAGTTCGAGAGAATATTAGAATTTTAAAGAGAACTTTATGTTCATCAAAACCTGTTAAGTCAAAATTTGCTGTAACATGGCGCAATCTTGAAAAAGCAAAAGACTCACCTTGATTATAAGAAATAAGCATATCTTCAGAAGCGATTTCTTTTATAGGGTAGAGAAGTATCTTACTTGTTGAGCTCATCAGAATGTGAATATAGCCCGAGAGCTTTACGCTATTCTTAGTTTGATTGATAATATTGAACTTAATACTGAGGCTATTTTCCTTTCTATCAAACTCTGTATCATCAACAGTAAGTGCTGGTGTTGTACTCAAGTCTTCTTGACCAGCAACAGGTTTAAACATTGCTAGAGAAGTAAATTTCACTCCTTCTGTTGGACCGCTTGATAACTTCTTTTCAAAATCTTTATTAAGAATGAGAAGTTGCTCAACTTGTTCATGGAGATCACTATTTGCAAGTTTTAAATCTCGAATAACTGCCGGTTCCTTTCTTCTTGCCATTTCTCTAATTTGCTTGAAGTAGACGCTTCCTCCAATAATTACAAGAATTGAAATAATCGTAATAATAGGAAGGACGTAGAGAGTGAATTTGAGGGCAAATCTATTTGTATTTAAAAAGACTGGTCCTTTCTTATCGTCATAGATTAGAAAGGACATTTTTGCAGGTTTATTGGACATAATTAATTACTTTCTCTTTTTACAAAGTCTGCTCCAAGAATTGTTGCAGGGTCATTATTCTTAAAGAATCTCATAGAAGGTTGGAAAGCAACTTTCTCTTCATCTTCTTTCTTTATACCGCTCTTTGTCCAAGTTTCATTTACAATCTTCCAGTTATAGAATTCATCTTGCTTAAGGTAGAGTGATTTACGACCAATATCACTAATTGTATTTGAGTTATAAATTTGTTTAAAGCTTATAACAGCATAATCTTTCGCTTTAAAAATAGAGACATGTTCAATTTGAATATCAGGCTTTCCTGGATTATTAAAGACTGCCGTCTTATAGGTTTTGAAGTCTTTATAACCACCTCTGAATTTATCAAAGAATTCTGTAGGGTGATAGCTATTGAAGTAGAGTTTCTTATCTTCTGTTTGCCATCCAGTTAACCATTGCTCGAGAGCATCATTAAGTGAAGTTCTTTGATTGAGCCATGCAGCCTTTTCTAAGTAATTTAAATTTTGAACAACTATCATCGGAGTTCTATTTAATTCAATAAACTTAGATAGCTCAATAAGATTTGAGTTTGTTGCAACAACGCAACCTCTTGAGTCTAGGCCCTTATCAATTCTTGTTTCATCATTTGTGGAGTGAAGCCAAATTCCTCCACCTGTTTTTCCATTTCTCTTATCAATAGGGTTTGGGTAGTTCATAACAAATGCACCGACCCCATAAATTTGACCTTGTTTTCCATGTCTATCTAGTAGGTCTTGGTGAGTTAGAAAGTCAGTGAACGAGTAAACTCCTTCAGGTGTTCTATGGTCACCTTGAAAGAGTTTGTCTCCGGCCTTCTTTCCAGTGGCCATAGGGTATTTATTGACGAGTGTAGGTTTTCCATTTTGACTTTTAAATAAATAAAGAGAGTGCGTTGATTTCTCTGCAATAATTACATGATGAGCAAAGTCATCATCGAGCATTAAAAGTTGAGCAGGATAGTATGAATTCTCCGCAAAACTTGTAAAACCGAAAAGTAAGAGAATAGCACTCAAGTTTATTTTAATCATAAATCACCTAGTAAGCCGTTGGTTTTTCTTATTTTTAGTAAGTTATACTATTTTAATCTAATTTTACCCTATTTTACAACAAAACAGGGACACGATTTCCTTTAGTTGGAGATTTTTTCTCCGATAAGTTATTATAATTATGAAAACAATGTTAATTGAAAGGATTTAACACTAGGCATGAAAATAATTTTTTATTCCACAGATAAGTCAGTAGAAAAGTTCTTCTCGTCCATAGAGGTCGATGACTCTTTCCTATGTGCTAGCCTCGATGAGCTAGAGACCCATTTATCTGATGAAAAGCAAAGTGTTATTTTTCTAGATTTTGATTGTGATGAATTAGAATGCTCTTCTCTAAGTAATGAGTTAGCGAGTATTGAAACAATCAATACCGTTTTAATTAGTAAAAAGATGAGTTTAAAAGAAATTTTAGAATTTCAAAATTCAGAAGATGCATGTGATGCGTATCTTGCTAAGCCTCTTGCTGTAGAGGTTTTAAATGGTGTTATTAATGATTTTGAAATTGCTCTGAGCTCTGCTAATGATAGTGGGGAGAGTGTTGATAGTGGCTCTTCTAATGTTGATCTAACTTTTGTTGGAGTAAAGAAAGACCTCTTAGAGCAACTTGATAATATAGAAGTTGAGGAAGAGGATTCAGAAGAAGACGAAGAAGAAATTGATTTTAAAGCAAGTACATTACAGGTGGCCTCAGAAGTTCGCGATGTTATTGATTCACATAAGTCTAATGGAACAAATTTTGATAATGTAGTGAATGATGAAATTCAAAGAAAGTTTGATGCTGTTTTTGAAAGAGTTAATCATTCTGATCTAGAGAGTGTAAAAGAAGAATTTAATATTACTCCTCAGGGATTTGATTCTGAGGAAGTAGAGACAATAAATGATGATGGAATAAGTTTTGATCTTGGGTCGGAAGACTCTACACAAGACGATGCCGCGAGAGAAGAACATAGTGAAGTGGCAGAGAGTGCCAAAGATCCTTTGGTAGAGGTTAAAATGTCGGATGATAAAGAAGAAGATGTAGGACTTGAGTTTAATATTCCTGATAGTGAAAGTCCAAGTGATGACTCTGTCAATTTAGCTGAAGATCAAAGTGACGATTTAAGTTTTTCGCAAGAGGAAGATGAGATAGAAGGTGGTCTTGAATTTAATCTTGGTAGTGATGAGGAAACGGCTACCGATATTACTGAGGGAGAAAACTCTGACGATCTTGATTTCTCTGAAGAGACAAGTGGTGGTCTTGATCTCAGCGTAAATGAAGAAGATTTTAGTGCAGCAGATAATTCGGTAGAAGAAGATACAGGTCTTAGTTTCGACGATGAAGACTCTAGTGACGATCTCTTAATAGGAGAGGGGGAAGACTCTTCTCGTAGCTCTAATATAGATGAAGAAGATGGACTCTCATTTGACGACGACGAAGATGAAGGACTTAATCTTAATGAGTCCTATGAAACAGAATCTGAAAATATAGAAGTATCAAGCAATGATGATTTAGACTTCAGCGCAAATGAAGAAGATTCTGGCGTAGATTTTAGTGATGTTGAAGCTACCGATCCGTCCTATGAAACAGGAATGGGGTCTGATACCTCAAGTGATATTGAATCAACAATAAGCTCCATTGTTGCCCCTTCTACTTCTGATGAGAATTCAACAGGTGAGTTTGATTTATCAAATATTGCTAACGATGTGATAGACGATGAAGAAGAGGAGATGCAGGAGTTTGATTATAAAACTTCTGGTTTCTCTACGAGTGCTTTAATTGAAGATGATGATTTTGGTGACATAGATGATAGCCTAGGCGATGATACCAATCCAACAATTGTTGCGAGTACTTCAACTCTCACTACTAGTGATTTCATGGCACAAAGTGGAGAAGACTTAAGCGATGATAGTTTTGATGAGGCAGAAGAGCTCTCATTTAGTGATGAAACTGGAACAAATGAGATTGAATCAAATTTAAGTCCTGATAATACTGGAGAAACTGTCGTTGCGGACATGTTAAAAAATGAAGTTGAAGAAGTTTCCTACGCAGAGACGAATACTCCAAAAGTAGAAAATATAGCAAGAAGTTACGACGAAGATGAAATGCTTCGACTTCAAGGGACGATTAGACAATTGAGAGAGGAGAGAGAGTCTCTAATGAATAGTATTAATTCTTTAACTAGTGAGAAGCAATTGCTCTCTCAGGATAATTTGGGATTAAAGGCCGAATTAGACGAAGTTAAAATTGAACTTGAGATTGTTAAAAAGAGAAGTCACGATGAAGTAAGTGAGATGAAATATCAAATGAATCTAAGTCATGAAAAGAAAGATGTTTATGAAATGAAGTATAAGAGTCTTTACAAGGAATTTGACCGCTTGAATCAGAAAGTGAGAATTGACTTTAATCAAGTTAAGCAAAGAGAGAAAGAGCTAGAAAGTAAGCTCGAACTAGTCGTTATGGATTCAGACTCTCAAGTCCAGACAAGAGATATGAAAATTCTTGAATTAAAGAGAAAGATTGATTCATTAGAGTTTAATATGGAGAATTCTTCAATTAGAGAGCAAAAACATAGAGAAGACAAATCAAAACTAGAGGAACGATTGGCCAAGATTATGAAGACCTTAAGAGGGTCTATACAGCTGATTGAAGATGACCTCGAAGTTTTAGAAACCGACAATACAACTGACTTGGATAAGAATTGAGCGAAGAAAATTTAAGTAAATATTATAAGAATTTGCTAGATTTCATCTTTGAATGTGATCAGCTTGATTCAATAAAACAAGTCTATGAATTATTAAATAGCTTTTGGATCGATGAATTTAATTCATCCTCTTTAAATGTCTTTAGTGTTTTTAAAAAGAATCCAAATGAAAGATCATGTCGTCAGATATGGAGACCTAAGAAGCTTGTAGACGCGTTAACTGAATCAGAGTTAAGACTCTTTAAAGAAACTATACGAAGCGAAGAAGGCATTCAAGGGACCTGGAAGAATATCTCGAAAGTATCAGAGAAGAACTTCTATATCATTTCTTGTGGAGAGTCTTATGAGCAAGAGTTCTTTGCAGGGTTTAAGTCGAAAGATGAGATACCTGATAAAGTCTTAGACTATCTCGTTACTTACCTCATTAACTCTTCTAATAAGTTTAAGAAATTTAGTGAAGCAGACAAACTTAAGTCTCTTGTACATGTAGATGATGTAACAGGACTATATAACCAAAGAAAATTCTTAAAAGACATAGATGATAGTATTGATAAATATAATGAGACAGGAGAAGTTTTCTCTGTGATTTTTATAGATATTGACCACTTTAAGAGTGTGAACGATGGACATGGGCACCTTGTTGGAACTCAGCTTCTTTCTGATATCGCAGGAGTTTTAAACAAAGTGGTGAGAGAAAGTGATCTTTCTTATCGCTATGGAGGTGATGAATTCGTCATCATCGTTCCAACGTGTGATGCTAAGAATGCAAAAGAAGTAGGAATAAGAATTTTAAATGGTATCTCTAAAGAAGAATTCTATGTCACAGAAGAGAAGGGAATGAATGGCGCTCATACCTTTAAACTTTCAGTCTCCGTTGGTGTTGCTACTTATCCTGAGGATGCAAAGACTAGAGTGGAGATCATTAGTTTCGCAGATAAAATGATGTACAAAGCAAAACAATCCGGAAGAGGCAAGGTTTGTTGTGCTGGAGAAATGTTTACTGAGGAAGAGTAAATGTTAATTTTATCTTTAAGCGATCTACATCTTGGTAAGGGCAAATTTCTAAAAAATGGTCAACTAAATATCTTAGAAGATTTCTTTGAAGATCAGAGATTCTATGAATTTTGTGAATTCTATTCATCTGATCAATTCTATTCAAAAGAAGTTCATCTAGTACTTAATGGAGATATTTTAAATCTTATTCAAATTGATTTTGAAGGGGTCTTCACGCATATTATTGATGAAAAAAGAGCGGACCTAGCTTTAAAAAAAATTATTAAGGGACATCCAATATTCTTTGATGCTCTGAAATTATTTCTTTCAACTCCTAACAAGAAAGTAAGTTATGTGATTGGTAACCACGATGCTTCAATGGATTTTGAACTACCTCAAATGCGTTTAAATATGCGTGTCGATGGTAATGTCCACTTCTGCCATGTACTTGAAGATCATGGAGTTCATATTGAGCATGGACACCGCTTTGAAGCAATAAACTCAGTTCCCCAGGATAGATATTACTCAACGGGTCCTAATGGGAAGAGAATCATTAATTTACCTTGGGGAAGTTTATTTTGTATTTCGGTACTGCCTCAGTTAAAGAAAGATAGACCTTACCTAGATAAAGTTAGACCGATGGGGGCCTATATCAAGTGGTGCTTGTTTCATGATCTAGGTTTTTTCTTAAAAATGTCTGTTATTGTTATTAAATACTTAATTGAAAGTAACTTTGATACTTATATTAAAGACAATAGAAACTTCAAAACCTCTCTTAAAATCTTAAAACAAATAACTATCTATCCACGCTATGAAAAGAAGGCGAAGAGTATTTTAAAGAGAAATATTACTTTGCATACAGTTGTCATGGGGCACACCCATTTACAGGAGTGGAGAAGGTTTCCGGAAGGAAAGTATTACTTTAACACAGGAACATGGAATCCAATTCCTTCAATAGATGCAGGACTCCACCAAGATTCAACATGTCTTTCTTATTGTATGTTAGATATACACAAAGAAACTTCAACTTTGCGAGAAGGGTCTCTGTGTATTTGGCAAGGGAAGTGGAGACCATTTACCTCTGAAATCTCCACAAATTGATTCTACTTACCCTCGTGAATGATTTGTGAACTCTGGACTGAGATTACTGAACAAGACGCTCCTGCAATAAGCCTATCATCATCTGTTCCGAAGAGGTCTTTTAGCCAAGAGTGATTGGAAGCTCCAAAAACAAAGAGATCGTACTCTGCTGTTAGTTGGATAATATCTTCAACCGCTTCATTAGAAGTTATAATACTCGATTTTGATTGCACTTTAGTACTCTGGCTTAGAAGGGATAATCTTTCTTCTGCAGATTTTAGTTCTTGAGGGGAAGTATCTTTTGGAAATACTTTCACTAGGTGTAGTGCCGCTTTATTCATTGCCGCAAAGTGATCAGCTGTATCAACGACTAATTCGTAATCACAATTATTATTAACAATCACTAAAACCTTTCGAATGTAGCGAACACCTGTATCTCTAAAGATTGCAAGATTACATTGCAAGTGATTTCGAAGCCAACCTACAGGATTGTGTACCGTAAAGTTTCCACGTTTCTTTCCTCCCCATTCTTTGAAGAGCCATTGGCAATGAAGCCTTTGACTAATTTCAAAAACACTTCTAGAAATGTCGTGGCTAGCAATAGGGTCAAAAGTAATAGGGATATTCTGCTCCACAGACATGGCGATAATTCTTCTTCTAAGTGACCTTAGATAAACTGTCTCTGTATTAAGGTCTTTTAGCTCAGTTTGCTCTGGAACTTCTGTAAAGTGAGCAACTTCGAGGTTCTCTCCTTCACTCATGGCGGCGGCCATTTCAATGAGAGTTTCAGGACTTCTTTCATTGCCAAAAAGGGAGACAACAACCTTTGCATCTTTTGTAAGATCTATACTTTCATAGAAGTTAGTTAGACTTGAACTATCTTCAACAAGGTCTGTTCTCTTTCCTCGAATTCCTACAACTCCACGTCTAGTTGTTCTCTTTCTTGAATAAGCGAGAAAGAGGACTACTCCAGGAATAGAAATGACTAGAACTGCGGTAACGATGATGAAGCCCATTCCAAAGAGAAGTCCTACACCACTAAGAATCCCTAGAATTTGAAGGAATGGATACATTGGGCTTTTAAATTGTGGCTTGTACCATTGAACTCTTGTTTCTCTAAGAACAATGACTGCTATATTTTCAAAAACATAAATGAGTAGCATAAAGCCAGAGGCGAGTTTGGCAATTTTTGTGACATCCATAAAGAGAATCGCCATGGCCACAATAATTGCAGATAGAAGTATACTCCAAACAGGAGTTAGGTATTTTTTGTGAAGCTGTCCAATGGCTCCTGGAAGTAGTCTGTCTCTTCCCATCGCAAAAGGAAATCTGGAAGAAGCGAGTATTCCAGCATTGGCCATTGAGATCATCGTGAGAATACCTATTACTGAGATAAAGATAGCAAAACCATTGCCACCAACGGTGAGTGCCATAGTGTAAAGAGGCTTATAATTTCCTATAAGTTCAGAGGCTGGCACACTCCCAACAAGCGTAAATGTTGTAACACAGTAAATGACTGTTACAAGAGCTAGGGAGAGTAATATTCCTCTTGGAAGGTTTTTCTCTGGTGATTTGATTTCCTCCGCAATGGCAGCAACCTTAGTGACTCCTGCATAGGAGACAAAGACGAGGGCGGTCGATGACATGAGTCCAGAAGCTCCACCAGTCATAAATGGAGTCATCATATTCATATTGAAAATAGGAATACTCACACCACTTAGCGCAATTAAAGATGTGATAGCGATAGCAACTACAACCATTAATGCACTACTGACTTTTCCAACTCCGAATATATTTAAAATAGTGATAAAGAGAAGTGAAATAATCGCTGTCGGAATTAGAGGAACATCTGCGAGAATAGTTAAGTAAGCTCCAAAACCCACAAGAGCAAAAGCCGCTTTTAAAAGTAGAGAAAGCCATAGACCTAGACCAGCAACTGTTCCAGCGAGTGGACCAAATGTTCTCTCGAGGTAGACATAGGTTCCTCCGGAAGTAGGCATGGCCGTGGCTAGTTCAGATTTAGACATGGAGGCTGGAAGTACGCAAAGTGAAGCAAGTAAGTAAGCAAGCCAAACTGATGGACCCGTCTGAGCGATGGCCAAGCTGGGTAAAACAAATATTCCACTTCCAAGCATCGCGCTAATACTTATCGCGACGACTGAAACTAGTCCTAACTTTCTTTCAAGTGCTTTCACAATACCTCTCTGATTTAGTCTAATATTCTGACATAAAAGAGTTTATAAGTCAGAAAATCATTTTGCGCGTCGCGGAGAAGTTGTGAGTGAATCTTTAGAAAAACTGAATTTTCAAAGAATCACTTACTAAATAAATAAAAATGCCGAAAATAGAGTTATGAAACATATTCTCATTGTTGATGATGATTTAGACATTCATGCTCTCTTTAAGATTCACTTTAAAGATTTAAATCTTAAGCTTCACTTTGCAACAAATGTTGAAGAAGCTCTTATTCATTTAGAACACGACGATATCGCTTTTATTTTTCTAGATATAATTATTGGAGATAATGAAACAAGTTATCGGATACTGAAAAATAGTGGAGATAGACCCGTTTTTCTCATGAGTTCTCATATTACTGATGTCTTTTGCCAAAGAATTGTAGAGAAGAATATTAATATTCTGGACTGCTTGGCAAAACCTTTTACGAAGAAAGAAATTGTAAATCTCTTATCGAGTTATAAAGGTTTTGAATATGGAGCGACAAAGTTTAATCCAAATGAAGAAATTCACCTGGTAAAAGGCCAAGGTGAGGATATAGGTGAGGAGTCCTTTCATATAGATGGATTTCTAGAAGAAGATAGTGGAAGTGAATTAGTTAGAGGGACGAAGGAAGATCTTACTGAGGCGGTTAATATTGTTTCTGGAGAAAACTCAGAAAGTAGTGATGAGCATATAACGATTATTTCTGGCGAGAATTCTCATATAAATAATAGAGAAATTTTAAAAATAAAACACTTAAACGAATTAGAAGAGTTAAAGTCACAAGGACCTCTAGCGAGAACCGATGAGGGATATACAAGACTAATGATTGCTGTCTTCTTGGAAGATTTAGAAGAAATCAAAGAAGCTCTTCGTGATGGAGAGAAGATTGATAATATGTGCCGAGGAGGTTACACGGCCCTTCACTTTGCAGTTATAAAAGATCAGCTTGAAATCGTAGAATACCTTCTAAGTAAAGGTGCTAAACTCACAGTGAAAGATAATGATGGCAGAGAGCCTTTATATTTTGCCATTTTTAGAGGCAATTTAGAAATGGCAAAAACTCTAATCGAGGCAGGAGCTCCGTTAAATCGAAGAGTTAACGGGAAAACTTATTTAATGATTGCAGTGTTTAAAAGGAATGAAGTATTATTTAAGTATCTGCTTTCAAAGGGAATACCTCTACTTATAAGAGATAGTAATGGTTTTAATGTTAACTACTATCTCAAGAAGTATAAGCTTGAGCACTACTTACTCCCAGAAAGTGCATAACTAGGAATTGCTAATGGAACTTAAATTTATCGTCATTGATGACTCTTCGGAAATGGTTGCTCTACTTAATAAGTATATAGAGAATTGTAACTTAGGACATGGTCATTCATTTGAGAATGAATTTGAGGCCATGGAATATGTTTCTGAAAATAAAGCAGATATTTTAATTATTGATGTGAATCTAAAGCATATTAATGGATTTAAGTTAGGAGATATGCTTCGAGTGATCTTAAAAATTGAAATTCCAATTATCTATATTTCTGCTAATAATCAATATGTAAAAGAGTTCTATGAAGCAGATCAAAGAAATACTTACTTTATGAATAAACCCTTTGATAAAGAAACATTTCAATCAGTCATTAAGAAGATGACTCATACTACTTAGATCTTATCTATTCCAAGAAGAACACGTCTAACATTTGCCATAAGTTCTAAGTCATCAAAATCAAATTTAACAGTAATAAGATAACTAATAGAATCTTCTTCTCTCACTGAGGACTCTATTGTTCCATAGACGAATTTCTCTGATGAAATACTTTGGAAGAGTTTTCCCGTCATTTTAATTTTATTTCCTTTAGAAATGAAATTAAATGATTTAAAAGTAACACCTTCTTCGTCTAGTGAGACAAGATTGAGGTCTAGTTCAATATATGAATCTCTAGATGTTGAAGGAACTGCGAAATAGGGAAGAGAAGACGATTCTTTATACATATCACCTAGAACAGCATTTATTTTACATTGTACTGTCGTTTTATCGAGAGGTTTTGTGATGTAATCGTCTGCTCCTAGGTCGAGACCTTTTTGGATGTCCACTTCTGCAAATCTTCTGGAGACAATAACGATTTTTATTTGATTTCCAAACTTCTTTCTAATTGCTCGTAGAATCTCATAGCCAGCGCCCTTTGATGTTTCTAGATTTAAGTCTACGATACAGAGATCGGGCGTGAATTTATTAAATTCTTCAAAGAACTCGGAAGCAGTCAGAGCTGTTCTCACAAAGTATTCCTCTGCCGATAAAATATCTTTTAGAAAGACATTTATATCTTTATCGTCATCAATGGTGAGAATCTTCTTTTTATCCAAATTAAACCCTTCTCTTTTGGCGCTTTCTTATTAATTGAAGTATTGACTCTGGGAGACCAATCATCTGCATGACGGTATCATAAATTCCAGGATTAATATCTCTCGATTTCTGATAGATTTTTATATGTCCTTTTTTTACATTCATTTCATTGAAGAAATTACTTTCAATTTCAATTTTCTCCTTAGTCATAAATTTTACTTTAGATCTTATGACAAAGGAGATTTCATTAAATTTAATTATTTCTCCTGGAACAAATACTTTTGCCTCTTTGTATTCATCCATCGCTGTAAGTTCTGGGAGGGCCTTTTCTTTAGAATACTTTCGTACTGTATTTATTAAGGTATTATTACTCAGTGGTTTTATTAAGTATCCCTGAACACCATATTTCTTTGAAAGAAGAATAGACTCTTTTGATTTTTCACTAGAGATCATATAAACCTTTAAGTGCTTAAGTATTTCTCTTTCTTTTAAAGCATCTAATAAGGCAAAGCCCGCTTCATTTTCTAGATTAATATCTAGAAAAACCATATGTGGTGCATACTCTAATACTTTAGAGAGAGCATCTTCGGTATTAGTGGCCTTAAGAACGACGGCTCCAATATTTGAAAGAATTTTCTCACAGAAAACTAGAATATCTAGATCATCATCGACTATGAGAATATACTTCTTGGTCTCTTTCAATTAATCCACCTTTATAAACTTTACCTCTACGTTATCGACGTAATCTATAAAATCAGTAATAAGTTTTCTTACCTTTTCCTCATTCTCTTCTCCGGCGCTAAGCTCAATTTCCTTGGCTATCTTTCCCAATTGATGGAAGCCATAGCCTCCTGAGCTACCACTGACTTTATGTCCAATTCGCTCAATCTCTTTGAACTCACGTTTCTCATAGAAGTTCTGTAGTTCTAAAACATCATTCTTTCTATTTTCGAGAAAGCCTGGAACTATATCTTCTAGGTCATCATCTATCTCTACTGTAAATGGCTCCACGAGCACCTCCTACGTCTTAAATTCTAATTATCTGAATTTAGATAAGCACCACTCTATTTTGCCATGACTTAGTGTTTCGAATAACAATTTTTCCTAAAGATTCCTTAACTAGTAAGTATTTTCAGCCTCTTATGTGGTAAAATTAATTTAGTTTAATCTAGGTTTACCGATAGAATAGGGTGCAATGAATATACTAATAATAAACCACAGAAATTTTTCAACGGAGCGTATCCAGGAGACCTTTTCCAGTAAAGGCTATAGTGTCTATACTTGCGCTGATCGTAAGGGTGTGGAAAACTTTGTCGAGACAAAGTGTCCGAGTTTGTTTCTTCTTCCTACTTGTGAAGAAGGTTTCAACATTGCAAGGTTTATTCGAAGCTCTAGAGTGATTGATTACAATTTATCGGCAACGCCAATTCTCTTTCTTGGTGAGAGTGATAGTATTTCTCAGCGAGTAGAATCTATTTCAAATGGTGGAAGTGATTTTGTTGAGAGAACTAATATTGCAAAAATTATTAAAATTTCTAGAAATCTCTTAGAGCCAGATCTTCTTTGGAAGGGGGCAAGAGTAGTAGTCGTCGAAGATGACAAGACCTCTGCGCGCATTGTCTCTTCCTATGTTGAAAATATGGGATCCTCTGTAAAATGGTTTGATTCAGGAGAGAAGTGTTTTGAGTTTTTAAAGAAAGATACTGCTGATTTGCTACTTGTTGATTATCTCATGCCCAAGATGAATGGTGCTGAACTCACTCAAAAAATTAGAAATGAATTAGGGCTAAAAGAATTGCCCATTATTTTCACCTCTTCAACACTTGAAAAGGAAGAGATCTTAGAGTTTTATAGAAGTGGAGGAAATGATTATATTTCTAAGCCATTTCTAAAAGAAGAACTCTATTCAAAGATGAAGCTGCAGCTAGAAAGCTCTCAGAATACAAAGTCACAAAATATTTACATAGAAGAATTGAAGAACCTAAGTAATCTAAAAGATCAATTCCTTGCAGTCTGTTCACACGATTTAAAGACCCCTCTTAATTCTATTATTGGATACTCAGACGTCTTAAAGTCTGATGTTGCTCTAAGTGAAGATGGGACTGAAATGGTTGAGATTATAAATAATGCCTCGAGAGACTTACTCACTTTAGTGAATGACTTACTCACTTGTAGTGAGGTTCATTTAAGCGGTGAAGTTGAGTCAGTAGAAATAGAGATTGTAAGAATCATAGAATATATACTAAAGCAGATAAAAGGGATCTCAAAGAAAGATCTTGAATATAAACTCACACTTGATGTGAAGAAGCCAATCATTCTTGGCAATGAGGCCATGCTCCGCCGGGTCTTTTCAAATATTTACTCTAATGCTCATAAGTTTACTCCAATTGGTGGTAAAGTTGAGACCAGAATATGGGAAGAAGGGGACTCCATAAAGTGTAGTATCTCAGATTCCGGAATAGGTATTGCTCCTGAGCATTTAGAGAAACTCTTCTCCAGGATGTCGGGAGTTGGAAGAATAGGATTAGAAGGACAAAAAAGTACAGGACTAGGATTAAGTATTGTGAAAGATATAGTTGAAAAACATGGTGGAAAAGTAGAAGTAGAAAGTCAGGAAAATAAGGGAACGACATTTACTTTAACATTTAATAAGGGAAGGTAGATTATGCGCATTTTACTCTTAGATGATAGTGTGGATAATTTAAATTTACTAAAACTCTATGCGAAAAAGTCCTCCGATGAATTCGTCATGGTGTCGGACTCTAGTGTCGCGCTAGATTATATAAGTAAAGAAAACTTTGATCTCTTCTTTCTCGATATTCAAATGCCTCAGAAAGACGGCTTTGAAGTGCTAGGCGAGGTTAGAGATTCAAATAATGGTAAGGAACTCTTTATATGTGCATTGACGGCACACACCTCTAAAGATGAGGTTGAAAAGATTAATAAATCCACTTTCAATGATTATCTTGAAAAGCCTATCCTCCGAGATGATTTCTTAAAGTATATCGAAGATTATTCGATTAAGGCCGCGGGCTAAAAAAAAGGAGAGGTAATAAACCTCTCCTTCTTATATCTAAACTAAATTTAAATTACTTTTTCTTAGCGGGTGCTTTACTAGACTGAGTCTTCTTTGCAACAGGCTTCTTCTTAGGTGCAGCTTTCTTTGTTGTTTTCTTCGCTACGGCCTTCTTCTTTACTGAAGTCGTCTTCTTAGCAGTTTTCTTCTTTGCAGCAGCTTTCTTCTTAGCAGGTGCTTTCTTCTTCTTTGTTGTCGTAGCTCCAGTTTTTGAAGACACAAACTTTTCAACTTGCTTTTGAAGTTTGGTAAGCTCTTTCATTTGTTCGTCTACGAAAGATTTCGCCTTTTTAACTTCTGATTGAACAGTTTTATCGACGACTTTTTCAATTCTCTTCTTTTCTTTTTCAAACTTAGAAAGAAGTAAGTTTACATCTTTTTCGACAAGGTTCTTTACGTCTTTTTCAGCTTTCTTTACAAAACTCTTAACTTGTTTTTGTACGTCTTTTAGCTCGTTGTTTTTTACAATTTCTTCAATATCCTTTCCGATATTCTTTAATTGCTTCATAAAATCTTGAACTTTAAAATCCATTTGTTACTCCTAAGGTTAATTCTTTTTACAAATTGGAATTCGGTATCCTGTTCCAAAGCTTTTAGCTTTTATTTTTATAATTGGACAGAATTGTTTTCTCTTATATTCACTTCGAGAATAAAGGTTGAAAACTTTACTTACTTCTTCGGAATCTAATCCCATTTCGATGAGATCTTTCGTTCCTAAGCGGTAGGAAAGTAGCCCCTCTAGAATTGTATCTAGCACATCATATTCCGGAAGTGAGTGAGAGTCTTCCTGATCTTCTCGCAGCTCAGCAGATGGAGGTCTGGAAATAATTCCTTCTGGGATAATATTGCCATATTTCTTATTAATATACTTAGATAATGCAAAGACTTCGGTTTTATATAAGTCTCCGAGTGGGCTAATTGCTCCTACGCTATCTCCGTAAAGAGTGGAGTACCCAACACTCAGCTCAGACTTATTAGAGGTGTTGAGCACCATGGAGTTTCTCTGATTTGATCTTGCGTAGAGAATTGCTCCACGAAGGCGACTTTGAATATTCTCATCACAAAGGCCTTCCATTGGATCTTTGAAGACGTCGTTATATTGGTTTCTAAGTGAGCTATGGGCAAATTTAATTGGGAAAGTTGAGAGCTTCACTCCAATCTTCTTACACATTTCAAATGAAAGGTCGTAGCTCATTGTTGCGGAGAAGAAGCCTGGCATAAAAATAGCTTCGAGGTTTTGATCTTCAAGAAGGGAGAGTTTCATGATGGCAAGGACGAGAGCGGAGTCTATTCCACCAGAAAGGGCCACATCAAATTTATTAAACCCGGACTTCTTAGCGTATTCTTGAATTCCAAAGCGAATAGATTGGAGAACTTCTTCACAGTCTTCATCTGATAATTCTGGAAGCCTGTAGTCTCCATTGTCATTCCTTATAATATTGGCCTTAAAGAGAGATTCCCAAGAGTTGACTTTGTCATTAAGGGCCTTTTCTAAGTCTCTTTCTCCATCAAAGTCCTCAAGAATATAGTTCAAGATATCTTGCTGATAGAACTTAGCTCTATGAGTGACCTTCGCTCCATTTACTACGAAACTTGATCCATCAAATAAGATTTCATCTTCCCCACCTACGCGGTTTGTGTAGATAAAAGGGCAGCCAAAGAGTTTAGAGATTTCCGAAGAGCGTATGAGTCTAGTCTTATCCTTTCCTAAGTAGAATGGAGAGGCCGAGAGGTTGATAACTCCATCAAGTTTGATTTTTGAATTTTCAACTTCTTCAAATAATTCTTTCACTGGATCGGTAGAGTGCATACTGCTCATCCACATATCTTCACAGATTAAGAGTCCAAACGATTTGTCTTCAAATTGATAAATACAATTCTCAGAACCAGCGCTGAAATACTTCTGTTCATCAAAAATATCGTAATTAGGAAGAAGCTTCTTTGTATAAATTGGCCTAAGCCCTTTTGGGCCAAACTCAAAAATGACATTCTTTATTTTAAAGGGAATTCCATCTTCATCCATTTCATAGTCTAGCCCTCCGATGAGAAGAGTTGGTGAAGAGCTGTCCTGCAGTGCGTTTACTTTCTTGAGTAGATCTTCATATCTCTCAATAAATGACCTTTGTAGACAGAGGTCTTGAAGTGGATAGCCAGTTAGGAAGAGCTCAGGAAAGACGTGAAGTTCAGAGGAATTCTTATTATTCTCAGTAATATTTTTTAGATATGTAAAAATGGCATCAAAATCACCAATTGTGTGGTGTGTTTGGTGGATGTTTATTTGCATGTACGTGTCCTAAAAGGTAAATTCTCGCTTTGTATTTATCCTATTTTAGACGAAAAAACAGCAGAGTGGAAAATGAAATTTGAAGGTAAGAAAGTTCTGGTAATTGGTGCAGGTCTGGCGGGAACAGATGCGGCGACTTTTCTGGCTAATAACGGTGTGAAAGTTGTCCTTGCTGAGTGTAAGACATTGGCCCTTAACCCTGCGCAAAAAATGAAGACTTTTGCAGAACTGGTATGTACTAATTCTCTTAAGAGCATGAACCCTGATTCAGGTCACGGACTTTTAAAGTATGAAATGAATGCAATGGGTTCTTATATATTGTCTAAGGGAATGGAATATGCGGTTCCAGCTGGTGACGCTCTAGCTGTGAATAGAGAAGATTTTTCAAAAGCAATAACTGAGGGACTCAAGTCTCACGAAAATATTGAAGTCATTGAAGTAGAGGCCGAGAATCCGCTTGAACTTCAAGAGAAGCTTGAATGTTCTTATACAATTGTTGCCACTGGGCCTCTTACAACAGAGAAACTTGAAAAGTGGTTAACAAGTGACTTAACGGAAGATGATTTCTACTTCTACGATGCAATTGCACCAGTCGTTGATGCGGATTCACTAGATTATTCAAAACTCTATTATAAAGATCGTCATAAAGAACTTAGCGAAGAAGAGGGGGAGTCTGCAGATTATTTGAACGCTCCTATGACTAAAGAAGAGTATGAAGACTTTATTGCAGAACTTGTTGAGGCCGAGAAAGTGCCGGCCCAGAAGTTTGAAGATTATAAATTCTTTGAGAGCTGCTTACCTGTAGATATTATGGCCGAGCGTGGTGTAGATACAGCGAGATTTTCTTGTATGAAACCAATTGGTCTTGAAAAAGAAGATGGAACACTCCCATACGCATGTGTTCAACTTAGAAAAGAGAACTTACTTGGAAGTGCTTTCAATCTTGTTGGTTTTCAGACGAGGCTTACTTATAAAGAACAGATTCGTGTTTTTAGAAAAATTCCAGGTTTCGCTGAAGCGAGTTTCATTCACTTAGGTTCTGTTCATAGAAATAGTTTCCTAAATTCAAAGAAGCTTTTAAATTTTGACTTAAGTTCAAAGAAGTACGAGTCAATTCACTTTGCTGGACAAATTACTGGAGTTGAAGGCTATACAGAAAGCGCTTCGATGGGTCTCTATGTTGCCTGGCAAGTTCTAAGAAAGCTTGAAGGTAAGCCAGCCGTTGCATGGCCTGTTGATACAGGGATTGGGGCCCTCGTTAATTATATTATGACTGTTCATAAGCCAAGTCCTTCAAATATTAACTTTGGACTTCTTCCAACAGTCGCTCTTAATAAAGAAGAGAGAAAGAATAGAAAGCTTAGAAAGAAAATAAAGAAAGCAAAAGCTTCCGCTCGCGCTAGAGAGTCTTTTGATCAATTTATGGATGAGAATAAGTAGATGCAGGGTATTTTCTATATATTAATTGCTTGTACGCTATGGGCGATAGACACGCTGATTCGTTACCCTCTCTTGGGAGAGGGAGTCTCAGCCAGTAGAATTGTTTTCACAGAACATCTTATTCTCACTCTTTTCTTCATTCCTCTCTTTGTAAAAAAGATAAAAGTATTTTGGCAAGCGCGTGTTGCCTATGTGTTCTATTTTCTTATTATTGGTGGTCTAGGCTCAGCTATTGGAACTCTTGCATTTACGAGAGCGTTCTCACTAATTAATCCTTCACTCGTTATTCTCTTGCAAAAATTTCAACCAATTATTGCCATTACTTTGGCCTCTATTGTTCTTAAAGAGAAGATGAGAAAGGATTTTATTCTCTGGGCAATTGTTTGCCTCATTGGTGGAGGACTTATTTCATACAACGATATTGCTTGGGGTTTAAAAGAAGTTAATTTTGATAGAAGTCTTCTCGATCAAAAATTTCTCATTGGTTACGGACTGACATTCTTAGCGGTTTTTAGTTGGGGCTGCTCGACTGTATTTGGAAAGAAGCTCTCGAGCTGTGGATTCAAAGAGCAAGAAATTATGGCCGGAAGATTCTTCATGGGACTTATTTGTCTAATTCCCATTCTCCTTACAGGAGAGATTCATATGGATTCAAATCCTCTTACTTGGGGTAAGATCCTTGCAATGGTCGTGATTTCAGGACTTCTTGGAATGTATTTCTACTATAAAGGTCTAAAACTTGTTTCCGCAAGAGTGGGAGCGCTGGCAGAGATGTTCTTCCCATTTTGTGCAGTGATAGTTAATTGGATTTTCTTAAATCAGGCACTCACTTTTCAACAGATTCTAGGTGGGGTATTATTACTTATCGGGTCAACTGTGATACAGTTACGCCATTATTGAATAAATTCGGAGATATAGAATGAGTACAAAGGTACAACTACCAACAACTCTTAAAGGAAAAACAATTCTTGTTGCAGGCGCTGCGGGATTTGTTCCATCAACTCTTTGCGAGTTCTACCTAAACCTTGATGCCAAAGTGATAGGGCTTGATAATTTCATTACGGGTAGTAAATCAAATATTGAAATCTTAGAGAAATATGAAAACTTCACATTTCATGAATGTAATATTTATGAATCTCTTCCTGACTTCTCGGGAATAGATATTGATTACGTCTTCTCACTAGCTTCTCCCGCGTCTCCAATTGACTTTGGATTAATTCCAATGGAAATCATGAGAGTCAATAGTGAAGGAACACTAGCTCTGCTAGAACTTTCCCTTGAGAAGAAAGCTAGATTTCTAGAGGCCTCTACAAGTGAAGTTTACGGTGATCCAGAAATTCACCCACAAACTGAAGACTATGTAGGTCACGTTAACACCCTTGGACCTAGAGGTTGCTATGATGAATCTAAGAGATTCGCTGAGGCAATGACTATGAGCTTTCACAGAAAGTACGGGCTAGATACTCGTATCATACGTATCTTTAATACGTATGGACCAAGAATGAGAGCAAATGATGGAAGGGTAATTCCAAATTTTATCAATCAGGCCATGAAGAACGAAGATATTACTGTCTACGGTGATGGTAGCCAGACAAGATCATTTTGCTTTGTTACTGACCTAGTCGATGCCATTCATAATGTTATGTTCTCAGATGATCCTACACCATTTAATTGTGGAAATCCTGATGAGTACACTATCTTAGAGACTGCAAAATTTATAATAGAGGCCCTTGGAAGTAAGTCTAAAATTGTTTTCTTAGATCTTCCAAAAGATGATCCTAAGAGAAGACGTCCAGATTTAACAAAACTTCAAAGCGTAAGTGACTATAGTCCAAAAATTAGCTTTGAAGAGGGAATTAGAAGAACGACAGAATTCTTCAAAACATTATAGGTGTGATTTGAAGATAGCCCTTAGTTGTGACGATTTACTAGTTAGAGATCATTATACTGAAATTGTAGAAACTCTTGGACTCGTCTACGAAGACTCTGAAATCTACACACTCGTGCATAAAGAAAAAGCAATGCTTGGAACAGTTGAGCTTAGAAAGATTCGCTCAACCTATCTCTCTCATAAAATTAAAGACCGAGAACATCTCGCTCGAAATTCATATCTTATTCCAAATGCAGCAAGTAACCTCTTTATTCCTTGTTCAGTAGATCTCATCATCAATATTTCAAATGGTATGTCTCAAGGAATTAGAAAGTGTGAAAACACAAAGCTTATAACTTACTTCTATGATCACTATTATCTAAATAGAAAGAAGAAAGTTCTTAGAGAGAAACTCTTTAAATCGTATATAGCAAAGTGGTCTAAAGCGGCACTTTGTATGAGCGATGAGATCTGGGTTCCAAATAATAGTGTGAAAGACTTTGTAGAAAGTTTCTACGAGGGGCCTGTTCGTGTTATTGCTCCTCCTTTTAATATTGCGGATTATCCTTTGACTCCAAAAGAGGGAAAGGAATTTAATTACTTTGCTATAAACGCACAGGGCATGAATGAAGAATGTGCGGAGAAGCTAGCTGAGTTTTTAATTCAATATGATTTTAAATTTATTTTCTTCGGAGAAGATTCACACTTAGATAATATGAAGTATGGATCGGGAGATCCTCGTTTCTTAGGTGTTAAGTGCTCTGGAGAAATTGCTCCTGTTCTTGGGAATGCTAGGGCCATAATTGACGTAAGTGAAAATGCCTTTCCAGAAGAAGCTCTAAAAGGATTATCTAGTGGGAGACCTGCGATCTTGAAAGAGAGTGAACACTATAAGAGTTACCTCGGAGATTATGGAATTCTATGGACTGATGGTAGTGCAGAGAGCTTAATCAACTCAGTTAAAGATATGAATAACCTCTTTCATACTTATGAGCGTAAGAAGCTCTATAATATTGCTACAGGGTTTCACGATATAAAATTTAAATCTGAAGTGAAGCGAAGAGTAGATCATTTAATGGGAAATACACATATTCATAATGGTAGTGATTGCTGCCAATAGAAAAGGTTCAGCATGAAAACTTTAATACTCTTTTTCTTAATCTCTTTAACTACTCGAGCAAACACAATAGAGTCAATTAAAGAGAGAGGATTTCTAAACTGTGGAGTAAGTGAGGGACTTACTGGTTTCTCCACTCCTAATGCTAAGGGAGAGTGGAGTGGTTTTGACGTTGATATTTGTAAAGCGGTCGCTGTTTCTCTTTTTAATGATGCTTCAAAAGTTAAATACCTCCCAACTTCATTAAAGAATAGGTTCTCTCATCTTGAAGAAGGGAAGATCGATCTATTAAGTCGCAACACTTCTAGAACATTTTCAAGAGAGATTACAAATAATATTGAATTTGCTCCAGTCATTTACTTTGATGTTCAAGGAGTCTTAGTTGAAAAGAAGGGCGGAGTATCTAAGTTAGCAGACTTAGACAATAAGAAGATATGCGTAAAGAATAATACGACAAGCCAAGAGAATATTATTGATTACTTTAAATTACACAATCTTCGTCTTAGAGAAGTTCGCTTTGACAATAACGACCAACTCTTCTTGGCGTTTCAAAAGAAGAGATGTGTCGCTGTAACTTCAGATATAACGACTCTCACTTCTGAGAGTCAGAAATTTCATTCCCCAAATTCCTATCGATTACTCAAAGAGAGAATTGAAAAGGAGCCTCTTGCTCCAGCTATCATTGCAGGAGATAAGCTCTGGAAGAATTTAGTCACATGGACTATTTACTCTCTAATTTGGGCCGAAGAGTTAGGGATCAATTCAACAAATATAGAATTGATGAAGAAAAGTCGTGACCCTAGAGTTGTAAGGTTTTTTGGTAAGTCTTTTAACTTTGAAAAAGCCCTTGGAGTCTCTAGTGGTTGGACAGGGGAAGTGATTTCTAAGGTTGGAAATTACCATGAGATTTTTCATCGAAACTTAGGTGAGAATAGCACCTTAAAAATTAAGAGAGGATTGAACGAGCTTTGGTCTAAAGGCGGCCTTCTCTATTCTCCTCCTATGAAGTAATATGACCCAGTTCTCTTTAAATTTTGGTAGAGAAGAAATTTCTTTTAATAATGGGGAAGTTCTCTACTACCCAAATTTCTTTTCTGAAAATTACTTTTCTGATTTAAGAAAAGAACTTCACTGGCATAGTGACAAGATAAAAATATTTGGAAAAATTCATCCTATTCCAAGACTGCATTGCTGGTATGGTGATCCTGGAATTACTTATGAGTATTCTGGGATTCATATTCCTCATAATCATTGGAATCCACTCTTACTTAAGATACGAGAACTCATTCAAGATAACTTTTCTTATTCATTCAACGGAATGCTTGGAAATCTCTACCGAGGTGGTTCGGATTATGTGTCTTGGCATAGTGATGATGAAGAGTCTCTTGGGGAGGCGCCAGTTATTGCTTGCGGCAGTTTTGGTGAGGAGAGAGTATTTCTTCTTAGAAATAAGTTAACTAAAGAAACCATTCAAATAAAACTTGAAGATCGTAGTCTATTACTTATGCTTCCTCCGACGCAAGAGCTCTGGGAGCATCAAATAAGTAAGACTAAGTTATCAAAAGAAGAAAGGATTAGTTTAACATTTCGTTTTGTTCACCAATAATTCTTGATTACGGTAGACAAGTCTTATACATTACTTAGATATTATTTTGGAGAAATAGGAAATGAGTAAGTATAATATAAAAATAGCCTCAAATTTATCTGGAATTGGAACTCACACTCTTAGAGCTTGGGAGAAGAGATATTTAGCAGTTGTCCCTGCGAGAAGTAGTACAGGAAGACGTTTGTATAGTGATGAGGACATTGAAAAGCTGCAAGTTCTAAGTGAATTATGTTCTCTTGGAAATAGTATTGGTTCGATAGCAAATAAGAATATTGTTGAATTAAAAGATATGCTTGGAAAACTTGGTAGAGTTAAGCAAAATATTAAGCCTGTGAAGTATAAAGTTAGCTCGTCTGTTGAGGTGAATAACTCTTTAAAGAAGTTACTTGAGGCGATTCAAAATTATCAAATAGAAGTTCTTTCAAAAGAGATAGGATATTTGAAAGGTTCTCTAAACTCACGAGATCTCGCCCTTAAGATTTTATCACCACTACTTTCTGAATTACGTCACAGAGTCGAATTGAAGAAACTTTCTGTGGCACAAGAGCACGCTCTTCTTGCTATGGTGAAGTTTCATGTGGGAGATATTATTTATGAGAGCTATGAAAACAAGAATAAGAATCCAAGTTCAATTTCAATAGCCGCTCCTAGTGGGGAGTTAGATGAATTTGATATTATTCTCTTTTCTTTATTATGTTCTCACTACGGAGTAAAATTCTTCTATCTTGGAGTTAACCTTCCTTTGGCCCCATTAGTTGAGGCGACTAATTCTCTAGAAGCAAATATTGTTCTTCTATCAATTAAGAGCGACTCTTCAAAGAAATATATAGAAGACCTCTTTAAGAAAATTGGAAAATCTAGAGAACTCTGGGTAAGTGGGGCGGAGCATATAAGTAAGACTTCGTTAGCTAGTGAAGAAAAGTTTAGATCCATTACTGATCTCTTTCATTTAGACACATGTCTAAAAGAATTGGGGCAAGTTTAGGCTTAGTTCTGCCATTTTTTTAAGGCCCAATTATAAAGCTGATGAGGCCTATACGATGCCTTGTAGGCCATAGAAGGGTTACTCGCTATATAGTAACCTAAATAGTAATAAGTGAAGCTATTGGATTTAGCATATTCAATTTCTTTAAGTGCACCAAAATTTCCAAGACTTCTATTTGAATATTCGGGATTAAAAGCAAAGTAGACACTACTAATACTAGTCTCTCCCTCATCAAGAATTCCCCAAGCGATGACTTTATTTTCTAAAGAGTAGGTTAGAATAAAACTTGAACACGACCTAGAAAAGAACCCATCAATGAAGTCCTCTCTACTTTCAATTGTATCTTTTGACTTTTGAAATCTCTCCGAGTGTTGGAGATAAATTTGATAATACTCTTCTTTAAAACTAAGAGGTTCTTTTAAAATTTCTAAATCAGAATTCTTCTTTAATATTTTTCTCTGTCTTTTACTAAAAGCAAAGTTGTCTGTGAGAACACGAAGAGGGAGGCACTTGGAACAATTTGCGCACTTGGGCCTAAAGAAATAAAGACCAAATTTTCTCCAACCATTTTCTAAAATTATATCTAATTCTTCTTTTTCTAAATTATTAGCGAAAAAGTATTCTTGAGTAAACTCCTCCCCATCAATGTAGGGACAAAGTGAAGGAGGAGAGAGGGCAGGTTCTTTTAATAAATACATACTTAATTATACTCATTTTGTCTGAAATAGATAAGCTGTGGACATTAATAGAATAACTTATTTTCCCTAATAATCTTCTAAAATTTAAGAGTGAAAAAGCCGTTAGTGTAGGGCGATAATTATCTTTGAGGATCTATGAATTCATTTTCTATTATATCTTACTTCTTTATCTTGTCTCTCTTTATTTCTTGTGTAAGAAAATCGCCAGTAGATACTTATGAAGTAGGGCAATGTTTTAAGGAGAGTCACTCTAATTATGCAAGTTACGTTAGCCAGGATGGACGTATTTATAGAATTGATGGTCTAACTGATAAAACATTAAAGGTTTCAATTTGGTATAGTCAGTATTGGCTCTATCAAGGAGAGAAGAAGGGGAATTACTTCATTAATAGAAGTAATCTTCTTTACGAAGAAACGAATTGTCCAGGTTCAAGAAAGAGCGCTAGTATTACTGATAAAATTCAAGGAATTAATCTTAGGTAGATAAAGACTTAAGGTTTTCAATAAACTTCTTAAACGAAGCTTCAAGTTCTTCTAATGTAATTTCTTTTTCAAATTCTTTAAGAGTATAAGTGACCGACTCTAGAGTACTAAGACCACCAGATTTTTGTTTTCTTATTTGTGAATAGAGAGATTCTTCATTGAGTTCGATACTTAAGTGATTAATTTCTTTTAAGAATGAATTCAATTGTAAAATCTTATAGGCCTTCTTCCATGTGCCATCAATGAAAATAAAATTCTTCGCTCTTGATTCACTCTTTGGAGACTCACTTACTTTTAGAGATGTTTCGCTTGGAAAGAGTAGGTAATTATCCATTTCAGTTTTTAAAACTTCAGAGCTTGAGAAGATTTCACCGTCTAATAATTTAATATTAGAAAGAGAGAGGGCAAGTAGGGCCGCGGTACCCTTGATATTCTTTATTTCAGATGGGTGGCGCAGAATTGTAATGAAATTCTTATTCACTATAGGGACAGCGTATTTACATATACACCCCCTAAGCGCTCTCTTACATCTATTACAATAGGCCCTAGTCATCTTAAATACTCACTTTCGTTAGCCATTATGAATAGAGCGATTTTGTCTAATTGTCTAGAATCTGATTAAATCTTACAATGGAAGTTGAGGAGCACTAACTATGTAAAATCAGTTAGATAAGTTTCAATGTATAAGATATGTTAATAGTTCTTACATTGACTTTAAGAGATACTACTGGTATTCTAAATATCTTTGATTGAGTTAAAGTTTTTGTAATTTGAGAACTCACAAAGAAAGTAGTTCTAACAAGGAGTGATTATGAGCTTAAAAGAAAGAATGAGACTGGAAGAAATCGAAAGTGACTCATTACTAAAGAAACCACAATGGCATGTGAAAGAAGAAGAAAATGAAGCTGATATTGCTCTCATTGCTGATGCAGCTTTAACGGAAGATAAGAAAGCTCCTCTGTGTAAATAGAGGAGATTATTTTAATTTAGATTTTACGCAATTAGTGAGTTTCTTATCGTTCCATTGGTAAGAGTTCTCACACTCACTAAGAATATTTTCTGTATAAGACTCACAAGTTTCAGTGCCATTAAATTTTGGATCTTTTCTCTTTTCCATGCAAAAGAACTTGAGGTTTTGATCAACTTCAATACGTTGCTCCTCTGGATTCGTAGGTATAATTGATGGTTTGGGTCTGGCCACTCTTGCTGGCTTTGCAGGTCTATAATACTTGCTAGGTTTAATATTTCTTATTCGAGTATTTCCCTTCTTCGTATCTTCCCAATTTTCAAGTCTAAGCTGTCTATAGCGCTCGAGAGCATTTTCTCTTTCGATTTCTTCAAAGCTCTTATTCGTTTCGCTAGAGTATCTCTTAGGAGCCAGTTCTGTAACTCCTGAAGAGCACGAAACCAGACTGAGGGTGATAAGTAGGAGTATGGTTTTATTAAAAGTCATAGATAGCATTTATTAAGTCAGGTTCATCTATAAAAGGATTTCTGTTCTTTTGAAATTCAAAAATAGCTTGGTTTCTCATTCTTTCTTCTTCGTCAACAGGGTCTTCTTCATTCCAAATTCTAAGATATTTCTCTTGGATTGAATCAATTGGCATTTTAAATCTGACGGAAAAATAGAACATAGCTCTTGCTACATTTCCTTTGTGATTTACTGGGGGTTCAAAGGACGTTACACCTGTTCCAATTGCAGTGCCTCTCATTGAAGCCGTACAATCATTATTCACTACTCTTCCATTAACTTCTGCAAACGGATGATTACTTCTAGAGCTATTGGCCCTATTATTTACTGGGTAGAGGTGATGAAGATCGGTTTTTTGGAGAGACTTACTTAGGTTAGGGTTGAACTTACTCTGTGGCCAGGTATGCTCACAATTCATAAAAGAAGCCGATGGAATTTTTCCTGGTCCAATCCCTTGTGCTCTTCCATAATTATTTTCACAGTAGAGATCTTTTACAAAGTATTGACCACGGCTATCTTTTCTTAAGTGAAGATTTCCAAAAAGTTCAATTCTTGCCTCTTTGTAACTAACGGTTCTCTTTTGCGAGTAGCACTTTTGATTCTTTTGGCACTTCTCTGTAATGAGATCTTTATTATTTGTTTTTACGTGAAAGTAGCTTAGGACCTTAAAGAGCTCATCTTTGATTTGATCAGAGTTCAACTTCTCGCTCTCAATTTTTTCAATGAGAGAGCTTGGGTAGTAATCGTAGTCTTTTAGCGCAGCAAAAGAGGTAAGATTAAAAAGAAAGGTTGAGCAAATTAATAAGCTTTTAAAATTCATTATCCATCCTTGGAATGATTCTTTTCTAAAGTCTAACAAAGCTTTTTCCTATGGCCAAGAAATTATCCTATTTATTTTCTTACATTTCTTTCTATTTGCACGAATCGATTGTCCTGTTATTATTAAGTTACTCTGTTTTTAAATAAAATAAGGAATGGCTATGGCATTTAATAGTAGAATTACGGGCGTTGGATCTTTTGTTCCACCAAAAATCTATACTAACCATGATTTAGAAAAGATGATGGATACTTCAGATGAGTGGATTATTCAAAGAACTGGAATCGAGCAAAGACACTGGGTGGATGAGAGTACATCGACTTCAGACCTAGCTCTTGAAGCTTCTAATATCGCTATTGCTGATGCGGGACTTAAGGCATCTGATATTGATATGATTGTCTTTGCAACGCTTAGTCCTGATCACGACTTCCCTGGAACAGGCTGTTTCTTACAAGCAAAATTAGGTATTCCCAATATTTGTGTTTTTGATGTTAGACAGCAGTGTACTGGTTTTCTCTACGGACTAAGTCTTGCGGATAAATTTGTGCAGTCAGGTAGTCATAAGAATATTCTAGTGGTTGGTGCAGAAGTTCATTCAAAAGGACTAGATAAGACTCCTAAAGGTAGAGCTGTCTCTGTACTCTTTGGAGATGGTGCCGGAGCTGTTGTTGTTTCAAGAACGGAAGTAAAAGATAAAAATAAAGACGCTCACGTGATGATTACTAATCTTCACGCAGATGGATCATACGCAAAAGAGCTTTGGGTTCCTGCTCCAGGTACTGCTGTGGGTCCTGATAGGATGAGCCATGGTTTAATTGATGAAGGTCTTCACTTCCCTGAAATGAATGGGAAAACAGTCTTCGTTCACGCGGTAAAGCGTATGGCCGAAACTCTGACTCAATCTTGCAAGGAAATGGGAGTGACTGTGAACGATATTGATCTCTTTCTCTTTCATCAAGCAAATTTAAGAATTAATTCTAAGGTTGCTGAAGTGTTACAAATTCCTGAGGAGAAAATTTACAATACAATTCAAAAGTATGGAAATACTACTGCCGCTACAATTCCTCTGGGAATGCATGACGCAATTAAAGAAGGAAAGCTAAAAGAGGGAATGCTGGTTGCTAGTGCTGCTTTTGGAAGTGGTTTTACTTGGGGTTCTGCTCTTTGGAGATACTAAGGGATTAGAGAACCTCTCCCTTGTGAAGAGGTTCTAGATTTCTTATAAACTTTTTTCTTCTGCGTAATCAAAGATATATTGTCTAAATGCTAGAATACTTTTGTGGTTTAAAAGATCAATTACATTATTAGTTGATGGGATCACATCATAAATTAAATGCTCCATTGAAAATTGAATTGTCTGCATTCCAATATAGAGATTAGTAAAGAAGTCGATATCTCCTCTTTGCCAAAATTGGATGAGTTCAGCTACATCTTGATGATTTTCACAGCAAGGGCAACCTGGACAAAGTCCTTTATTCTCTATGAAACTTAAGTGATGTTGTGTTTGCTCAGCAATCATTCTCTCTCGCTCATCTGAGTCATCAGCAAAACGGTCGATTAAAGGAATAGCAACATCATTATTCTCTTTAACAGCTATCAATAACTCTTCATAGAAGGTTGCGTAGAGCGAAGTGAAGATACAATCTTCCATTAGAAAGTAGAAGAGCTCTTCCTGACTACTTGCCGATGCTTTTAAATTATCATAGGCCTTCAGTGCTAGAGTGAAAGGGAAGTCGGGACTGCCTTCTAAGTCGTGAAAGTAATTTGCTAGTGAAACTGGTTCAGATTCAGGAGATGCTTTTGAATCTTTAAAAAATCTTTCAATCATTGACATGTGTACTATCCTTGTTACGCATACAATAAACTTATTTTAATTCATTTTCTAATATTTATCTAAAAAATAAATAAAATCTCTCTTCCTTGTCGGATAAATATCAATTTTTAATAGATTAAAAACTGACTAGGCAATTGTATCTCCTTTAGGGAGCGGGGTTTGAGAATTTTCGATGTACTTGATTGATTCGATCAAGTTCTTCCCAGCCTAATTGATGATTAACACTACTTATATTCTCACGGAGCTGATTCATATTAGTTGCTCCAATGATATTACTTGTTAGAAACGGTCTAGAGTTTACAAAGGAAAGGGCCAAAGTCGTAGGGCTAATTCCAAAGTCTTTTGCAATTTGTGCGTACATTTTAGTGGCCGCTAGAGACTCATCACTAGAGTATCTATTGTAATGAGGCCATTTCGTTATTCTGGCCTCCTCTGGAGAATTACCATCTAGATACTTTCCAGTAAGCATTCCAAAACCTAGTGGAGAGTAGGCAAGTAAGCCAATATTTTCTCTATGGCTAACTTCAGCTAGATTGATTTCATAAGTTCTATTTAAGAGGTTATAAGGATTTTGAATACTCTGCATTCTTGCAAGGCCTTCTTGTTCACTAAGCGAGAGATACTTCATCACTCCCCAAGAGGTCTCATTTGAGACACCTATCTCTCTAATCTTTCCATCTTTTTTTAAAGTAGTAAGGGCTTCAAGAATTTCTTCTAAAGGAACCATCTCTTCATTAGCATCATGAATATAATCTTTCTTTCCAAAGTAATTTGTATTTCTATCTGGCCAGTGAAGTTGGTAGAGGTCGATATAGTCTGTTCCAAGTCTTTCTAGAGAAGCATCGAGTGCCTTGATAATATGCTCTTTTTTTAATCTTGGACCACCTCTAATATGCTTCATAAATTCACCAGGGCCAACAACTTTTGAGGCCATGATAATCTTGTCTCTATTCTTTTTAAATAAATCCCAATTCCCTAGAATTTCTTCTGTCCTATGAACTGTTCTTGGCTTTGGAGGAATTGGGTACATTTCAGCCGTATCGTAGAAGTTAATTCCTTGATCGAAGGCATAGTCGAGCATTTCAAAAGCTTCTGTTTCTGTATTTTGTTCACCATAAGTCATAGTTCCCATACAAATTAAGCTGACATCAATATCTGTATTTCCAAGTTTTTTAAATTTCATAAATTCCTTACTGTCTTAAGATAGATTCAATCTCTAAATCAGTATTCTTTTTAATAGTCATTACTAAGTAGCCAATAATGAGACCCACCATAATAACCATTGGTACTGATATGACTGGGAAACTAAGAGCAGTCATCTTTCCTAGGCTCTCGTTGAATTCTACTGTTCCCGGCTCACCAACTAAGATCTTAATAGCGAGTATATAATTTAAAAGGGCCGAAATAAAGAATGTCCCACCGAGACAAAGTGAAGCAACTTTTAAATTCTTTTCAAAGAGACCAACATGGCCATGATCTTTGAAAGACTTATCAATGAGATCGATATCAATCATCTGACCTAAGAAAGTTTTCACAAGTGGTTTGGTCGTAAACTGACTAATTATCACGGCTATTCCCATTAGAAGTGGAATTCCTGTCTCTTTTGCAACCATCCAATCTCTATTTAGATTGAAGAGTCCAATGCCGCCAGTCATGATAACTGAGAAAAGTCCTAGGGCGGAGAAGAAGTTAATTTTTCTTTGCTTAAAGTAGTCGTAAGCCCCATAACCAATAGGGAAACTCAGTGCGAGTATCAAGCTATAAACTTGTCCTAAATGTTGATCTGAACTAAATTTAGTAAGGATTACTGAGGGAATAATCACATTTAGAGCAATGTTTAAAAAGGAGTTTTCCTGTTTCTTCTTTGGCGCAGTTTCAGCGTTCATCTTATTCCTTATTTTAAAGATAACAAAATCTTACAGACTTTTTTTTACCTTGTCAGATGATTTTGTGTCTGGAAAAGTATAAATACGGAAATTTATTTAACTATCAAGGATGATGTTATGAAAAAAGTTATTTTATCGTGCGCTCTTGCACTGACATTTGGCACTGCCGCCGCTTCTCAAGACTTCAATGGATATATTGTAAAGTTTAAGAAAGGTTCTAATCTTTTAGAGCAAAAATCTTTTAAATCAATTGGAAATTTTGAAAAATTAAGCCTTTCATTTGGTGATTTCGCCAAGCTAACAAATGTTAACCTTTCAAATAAAGCTATTTCTGAGCTAGCTAATAACCCAGAGATTGAATACGTTGAGCCAAATTGGATTATTAAAGTTGACCCAGTTGATAATTCTGAAGTTGCCGCAGATCCTAAGTATTCTCAGCAGTGGGGACTTATTAACACAGGTAAGAATTCTGGTGGTTGGTTTTCTCCTGGAAAAGCAGGTGAAGATGTTAATGCTGAAAAGGCATGGGAAATTACTAAGGGTAGTAAAGATATTATCGTAGCAGTTATTGATACTGGAATTGATTATCGTCACCCAGACTTAAAAGAAAATCTTTGGACTAACGATGCTGAGTTAAATGGTATTGAAGGTGTTGATGATGATGGGAACGGATACGTCGATGATATTTATGGGTATGACTTTGCAAATAATGATGCTGATCCTGTAGATGGGCATAGCCACGGTACTCATTGTGCTGGTGTTATTGGAGCTTCACATAACTCAATTGGTGTAAAAGGTGTTATGGCCAATGTTAAGCTTATGGGAATTAAATTCTTAAGTGATAGTGGTTCAGGAGAAACTATTGGTGCGATCAAGTCAATTGAGTACGCAACTAAGATGGGTGCACATATTACTTCAAACTCTTGGGGTGGTGGAGCTAAGTCAGAAGCATTAAAAGAGGCTATTCAAGCTGCTTATGATGCAGGAACTATGTTTGTTGCAGCTGCTGGAAATTCAAGAGCAGATAATGATGCAAAACCAAGTTACCCAGCATCTTACGCTGTTGATGGTATTGTTACTGTTGGAGCGATGGATGGAAAGGGAAATAGATCGAGCTTTTCAAACTACGGTAAGACAAGTGTTCACGTATTTGCTCCAGGATCGAATATTCTTTCAACTGTAAAGAATGGTTCTTATAAGAAAATGTCAGGGACTTCAATGGCAACTCCATTTGTATCTGGTGTTCTAGGGCTTTTACTTGCGAATGAGCCAGGGATTACAATTAAAGAAGCAAAAGAGAGACTAATGGAATCAACAGTTTTAAATAGCTCCCTTTCAAATTATGCAGCTTCTGGAAGAGTTGATGCTTATAGAATGCTAATGAACGAAAGAAATTAGTAGAAATTACATCCACATATTTACACAAGAAAAGGGGAGCGATTGCTCCCTTTTTTTATTTTAACTTCTCTAGCGAATGATTAATTATCCAGAACATCGGGTTCTTCTTTGTATAAACCCCATGACCAAAGATTGTAAGGAAAGAATTTGGAATCTTTGAATTGTCTTTAAAATCTACTAAGAAATGTTCCCCATGATCATGTAGTCTCTTTTTAAATTTAATATTTCTTTGCAGAAGCTTTACATCACTTCCTGTTCCTAAGATTAAATCGAGTTCTTCATTTAGAATTTGATCATCTCTAACAGGACTCTTTGAATCACTACCAGCGACTGCCCACTGTTGAATATAGTCACCACTTCTAGTTGTGATTGAGCTTGTGAGTCCTCCACCAATTGGAATCGTTCCTCTATGATTTATAAAGTGGAGAAGCTTTGCCTTTGGGAAACTACTTGTATTCCACGGATATCTTACAGGGGTTCCTAAGGTTACAAAATCAAACCTTCTCTTCTTGCAGGCCATAATTAATTCTTCCATTTCCTTAGGCTGAATTTCGCTCTTATAAAGGAGAGACTTTAATTGTAGACCTAGAGGGCTTTTTGAACAGAGTTGACTCATTAGTGTAAAGAGTTGACCTGCGTGTGAGTGCCCATAGAGAAGAACTCTCTCTCCTTCTCTTGTTTGAAGAGCTATAGAATTCATAAGCTGAATGGCGCCTCGAAGTCTTGCGATATGATGATTAGAAGAAGACCAAGTGAAGTTTGAAAACTCTACGCCATCTGGGCAAATCTCTTTTAATCGAAGAATTAAATTTGGATGAAAATTTCCAAGTTCTCTTACTATTAAGTTTTGACCACTTTTAATTTGAAGTTTAACTCTCTCTATAATAGTGCCCGAAAGACTTGGAAAGGCCCTTTCTATGAAGGAGAGTATATCAAAGGGATCATCTCCAACAAAGGTTCCATGGATAAAGTAAATATGATTAACTCTTAGTCTTTCTATGTGGGCCTTTATTTCTAAGTTTTGAGTTTCAGTGTATTCAAATTTTTCAAAGTGGTAGGAAGTTGTTTTTGGAATAGTTGAGCTATAATCTAGCTCAATAGATTTCTTCTTTTCACCAATGATCCACTGGATAAAGAGTAGAATAGAGAAGAGAATATGTAAGAAAGTAATTATTATCAAAAGGATCATAGGGCAAATTATAGCTAATATTTACTCAATGTGATAGAAGAGGCACATGTTTAAGAAGATTTTTCAAAATATATTTCCAAAGAAGCTCAAGGAAGAAGATATAACTGCTTATCTACTCATTGGGGAAGAGAAAGGGATTGATAAATTGGTAGAGAAATTCTACTACTACATGGATCATCTACCCGAAGCAAAGAATTGTAGAGATCTTCACGGCAAGAGCTTGGAAGGTTCTAAGCAGAAACTCAAAATGTTTCTCTCTGGTTGGTTCGGTGGTCCATCTCTCTATATTGAAAAGTATGGTCATCCGAGAATGAGAGCTAGGCATTTACCATTTGCTATTTCTTCTACGGAGAGAGAGGAGTGGCTCTTGTGTATGAGAAAATCGATGGATGATTTAAAGCTTAATAAAGATTTTGATGGCTACTTATGGAATAGCTTTACAAGCTTTGCTGAACATATGAGAAATCAAGATAGGTAGAGTTTTATCTCTACAAATTTTTCTTCTTTCCACAGATAACAAACTTCAATGAGCTCTTTCGGAGTGATTCCAAGAAAGAGATCTTTTTCAAGTAAAGGTGTGAAGAGTTCAATCGCTCTATCTAGATGTCCTAGAAAAGCTTCGTTGGAACCAAGTCTATACTTTAAAGCTCCTGCGCTCATTTTTATTAAAGCTTTGCAGAAATCTGCTTCAATACCAACTCTATTATGAGCATTCCAGATCGCTTCTAGGTATACATGGGCTTCCCAGTAATATTGATGATTCATTAAATCAATAGAGTAGAGGTAGTCTTGATTTTCTTTTTTTAGATGAGTTGAAACTATTTCAGGTTGGCCGAAGAAGTGACCACCTTTTTTATTTGGGTGTGTATTTAAACCAGGAGTGAAAGCGTAGCTAGGGAAGCTACGCTCTGGTATATAGCGATTCATTATTATTCAACAAACCAATCAAATTCGTATCCAAGTTTTCCTTCTTCGATAAGAAGTCTATGGACAAATTTAGACCAAGTTTTATTTGATGGGTTCCAAGAGAATCTAGCTCTTGAAACTTTACTCTTCACTTTATTAAAGTCATCAACATCTTTTTGATTCTTCCAATTAGGAGCTTGGAGGTCCGCTATGATTCTTACTTTCGGAGAGCTTGCAAGTGCTGCGATTCTTTCAAAGTCATAGTGGGATGCAATCTTTAGCATAGAGAGAACATCTGTGACCGCTCTATGTGGAAAAGGATTTATAAACCCATGAGCATGCTCTAGGGCTGAGAGAGAGTTCGCAATAATTCTCTTTGGAAATTCAATATCAGTTTTAGAGTCAATCCACTTCATTTCAGGAAAAGGAACTTTAAATCTTTCAAAGAGTGCTCTTAGCATTGGGATGTCATAATTTGGACCGTTGTGGGCCATGATGAAATCTGCTTTCTTCATAATGATGGAAAGTCTTTCAAGGCCCATCTTTATTTCTTCACCCTTGAGTCCGTACTTGATTAACATAATATCATTAATGCCTGTGAGTTCTTCGATTTCATCGGAAATTGGAAGCCTGTCTTCTTCATGAATTAGTTCAGAATAGATCTTAATTGGCTGATTGAATTCAGTGTCCCAAAGAACTGCGCCGATTTCAGTCACTCTATCTTTTGCTAGATTGACCCCATTTTCTACGAGGTTCTCATTCATTCCTTCTAAATCAATTCCAAGAATTAGCATTTCTGTCCTTTATATATAATGATAACAATGAGTTGAAGTTATATCGGCCGTATCACCTCTTTACAATTGTCTTTTACAAGAGATGGGGCTTATTCGTTTAATTATTGCTATTTAGCAAGATAAGACTTTGAAATTATGGATTATTTATCCTAGTATAATGACTAAAAATTGACCTTTAGCCGACATAAGAAAATACTTAATAAGATAATTTAAGACAGAGAATGAAATTATACTTAGTCCTTATATTTACAGCAATCTCCATGGCCTTTGCTACAGGCTATGTGTCTCTACTTTTAAAAGGGACTTATACTTCAACACCTGAAGACGAAGAAAATATCACTAGATTGAAATTAAATTTTCAAAAGTCAGTTGCACCAAAATCAATCATTAACTTTAATTCTCTCTATTATTCCCCAGAGCAATTTCAACTTATCGATCCTATTTATACTCTGCCTGAGCCTGGCTCAGATAAGAGTGTTCAGTATTTTTCAAGTCGTGGGTGTTTTACAGGCCTGAAGTCTCTTCTAAGCCGTATGAATTTTGAGAAAGTTTGGGTTTGGGAAGAGTACCGCTGCGGAAAAATAACTAATATCAATGACAGCTTCTTTAGAGAAGCCCCTTATATGCATCCGAGTGGAAAGAGTTATGCTTATCTGGCCTATCTCTTAAATAAGAATCATAAGAATAATCGAGATTGGGTTCTAAGCAATCTTCCATACTTTCATGTTACAGAACTTTCGCTGATCACTAAATCAATAGGTGATCTTGGTGGAAAGTTTGCGATGCTAGCAAAACTTGATACAGATTCCCTTCGAAAAGTTTCAAGAGGGAGAGGAACAATTCTGACTGAAGATTTCCTCCTCGCAAGAATCACTTACCCCTCTTTCTTTTCTATTTTAGAGTATAGGTTTTATTCAAGAGACGATCTTGAAAGTTTTCTAAAAGACTCACCTTACTTTCTTCATAATCATAGGTTTGGAAGAAGTTGTTTTTATCAGGATGGGCAGCTTTGTTGGGAGTACAGAGTCGGTCATATTCTCACTATTGCCAATAAGGGAACGATTATTTTCTTATTTGGTTTAGTTCTCATTTGTGTGATTGTTGTAAGACTCTTAATTATTAGGTTGCAAAATCAAAAGCATGAGGATGAGAAGAGACGGCTTGCTCTAAGAGTGCTTGGACATGAATTTAGAACGCCAATTACTAGTATGCTACTCCTTATGGAGAAGCTGAATAAGAAATATGACTCTATGGAAGATGAAGTTCAAGAAACATTTCTTCGGATGTCTAATGAAGTTTATCGACTCCAGAGACTAACTGAAACATCTAGACACTACTTAAAGGCAAATAAAGGGAAGAAGCTAATTCATTTAAACTGCGAAGAAGTTGGATCAATGAATGAGTTTCTCTATGAAATAGCCCTTCCTTTCATTGATGAACACGGCGATGATATGGTTTTAAATTTGCCGGTGGAAGATAAGAGTTTTAATTTAGATTCTTATTGGACACAAATTGTCTTAAAGAATTTAATTGGTAATGCTTTCTTTCATGGAAAGGCTCCAGTTGAAGTTAGAGTTGAATATATTAAAGATGCTGTAGAAGTTTGTGTCATTGATAACGGAGAATGTCAGTTTCATTCCTTCGACGAAATGTCAGAAGAATTTGCTAAAGGAAATAAGAGTTCAGGGACTGGGCTTGGATTAAATATTGTAAAACAAGTTGTTAAAGAAATGGGGGGAGAGATTAGCTTCTTTTCAAATCCTACAACTTTCCGTGTTGTCTTAAAGAAGAGACGTCCTCAAAAGGAAAAGGTGAATCATGAGTAAAGTTTTACTAGTTGAAGATGATGATAGTTTAGGGTCTTCTCTTCAGAGTTATTTAACAGGAGAGGGACACGAAGTTGTGTGGGCCCAATCTCTTACAATGGCGAGAGAGCTTAAGGGCGACGAAGAAATTATTATTCTCGATTGGATGCTACCAGATGGTCAGGGAGTAGATTTCTTAAAAGAGCTAAGAGAAGCAGAAGTAAGTAAGCCTGTGATTATGCTAACTGCTAGAACTGATTTAATCGATAAAGTTATTGGCCTTGAAGCTGGTGCAAATGATTATATGACAAAGCCATTTGAGCCAAGAGAGTTGATAGCTAGAATTCGTGTGCAATTAAGAGATCATCACAAGAAAGATCACGACTCAAATGATGGCATAATGACACGAGGAGAGCTTGTTATTAATCAAAATGAACGTGAGATTCGTTGGCACGACGAAGTTATAGAATTTACAAAAATGGAATTTGATTTTCTCTCTCTGCTTGCTGAGAGTCCAAATAGGGCCTTCTCTAGAGAGGAAATTTTAAATAAAGTTTGGGGTTATGAGAATTACCCATCAACTCGAACAGTTGATACTCACGTTCTTCAAATTAGACAGAAGTTAAGCGATGAGCTTATTGAAACTGTTAGAGGTATTGGATACCGCTTTAGGTTTAATGACAATTAACTGAGAATTTACATCAATTTGACATAACAAAAATTTCCTGTGGTTTAATAAATCTAAGCCACAGGGGAAAACTATGAAAAAACAATTAATACTTTTAACTCCACTCCTTCTCTTTGCCTCGTGTACAACACAAGAGAGATTCGAAGCAAGACTTGAGAAAACTCTTGTGGATAAGCCTGAAATACTCACTCGTATCATTGAAAAAAATCCAGATCAATTTGTTATAGCTTTTCAAAATGCCGTCAAGCAAGGGCAGCAGAAAATTGTAGAGCAAAGAAAATTAGATGAAGAAATTCAGCTAAAAAAGGCCCTCGATAATCCATTTAGACCTACTATTCGAAAAGATGAACTTATTCGAGGAACGAAAGGAGCTCCGATTACGATTGTTGAATACAGTGATTTTGAGTGTCCATATTGCTCTAGAGGGTTTACTACTGTTAAAGCATTGTTAAAGAAGTACGATGGGAAAATTCAATTTATTTATAAACATCTTCCTCTAAGTTTTCATCAAAATGCATTAGCCGCATCTAAGTACTACGAAGCGATAAGACTTCAAAGTGAGGATATGGCCGTTCGTTTTCATGATTCCTTATTCACAAATCAAAGTAAGTTAAAGAGCGGGGAAAAGTTCTTAAAGTCCTTAAGCAAGAAACTTGGGGCAGATATGACAAGGTTAAGTAGAGATCTAGATTCTGAAGCTGTTAAGCTTAGAATTGCAGAGGATCTTGCTGAGGCTTCTCGATTTGGAATGGAGGGGACTCCTGGTTTTCTCCTCAATGGAGTTCCAATTCGAGGAGCCTATCCTGTTGAGCATTTTGATTCAATAATTTCAAAGTTGATAAAAAAAGGAAGCTTGAAGATATAGTGTCCGAATACAGAAGTACTCGGACATAGCATTTAATTAGAAGTCGCTAACTAGGTCAACAAGTTCAGGGTAATCCACGAATGGATTTCTATTGTGTTGAACAGAGAAGACTTCATCATTTCTCTTTCTCTCTTCATCACTTACTGGGTCTAGCTTGTGCCACTCTCTTAGAACATTCTCTTGCTCAGTATCAATATTCATAACTTCAGGCTTCTTATAATTGAAGTATCTAGCAGACATGTAGAACATTGCTCTAGCAATATCACCTTTTACCTCATCAGGGGCCTCTATGTAGTTCTTGTTATTCTTTGTAAAAACAAGAGCGTCAGATGTGTCGCAGTACTGCGAGAAATCATTTGTAATGGTTGCATCTGGTGTTACATTTCCAAATGGATAATTCCATCTCTCTTGATTTGTCTTAACAAAAGAAGGTGAGAGGTTATGAAGATCAGAAAGCTTTAAATTGTAGAAGTCAGAGTCTTTCACTTCTTCAAATTTACTTCTTGGCCAAATATGTTCAGCGTTGATTGTATTGTAGTCAGGTCTCTTCATCACGCCAATCGAGTACTGTGGATTCGCCAGATCATTTGTTGTAAAAACTTTTTGGCAGTAAAGAGTATCAAGAGCGTATTCTCCAGCATCATTTTTAAAGAGATGAATTTTTCCGTAGAGATATGTTCTCGCTCTTTGATAGTCTCTATAAGTATCAAAGTCATGTGAGTAGCAGCTCTCTGATTCTGGAGCATTATTTGGACATCTGTCAGTAGTATCTCTTTTTCCCTGAACTCTTGTGTGTTCCCACTTTAGAACCTTATTTAATTCTGACTTTAGATTTTGTAGGTCTTTAGCCGTAATTGAAGATGGGTTTGAAAGTTTGGATAAGTACTTCGCGTGAATATTATCATTATAGTAATCAGATGGATTATCATGAGCAGTGATTAAGATGACTTCCTTCAGATTTTGATTTCCTGTTTGGTTAAAAGTTCCTGAGTTTCCAGAATTTGGAGAGTCAAAGGTATGTTTATCTGCGCACGAACCTAATAGAGTGAGCGCTAAAATGAGTATGAGTGATTGTTTCATTTCTTCCCCTAGAGTTTTTTGAAAAAGTAAAACACTTCATATAAAGAGTCTAGGGAGCATGTAAGTGTTACCTAACAAGATTCTGTTAGAGTCGAGTTAGGCGATAGGAACAAGAGACGACTTAACTAGTCGAAACTTAAAGAAGAATACGCAGCTTAACCCTACTGACATTATGGTTAGACCAATGGCAAGTCCGGCCCAGAGTCCAGCAGCTTCCATTCCTTTAGCTGTGGCTAGCCAGTAGCCTATTGGAATTCCTACACACCAGTTAAAAATAAGTGAGAGTATCATCGGATGCTTAGTTTCCTCTAGTCCTCTTAATATTCCCCAAAGGGTCACCTGGATTCCATCTGGTATTTGAAAAAGTCCAACGTAGAGAAGAAGTCCAGCGCTATAGCTTATAAGTTCTGGATCATCAGTGGCAAATCTTACGAGAATATTTGGAAGGGATAAGTACATAATACATGTTCCAATCATAATGATTGCAACCATAATAATTGATGAAAGTGAGTAGCGAAGGATTCCTTGTTGATTTCCAGCCCCGTATTCTTTGCCGACTTTTACCGATGCAGCACTGGAGATGGCAAGTGGAATCATGAAGGTACAGCTTGCGAGGTTTATGACAATATTGTGAGAAGCTGAAGCAATAATAGACATCTTCCCAATGAGAACTGTTACCGCCGAGAACATGAGAACTTCACTTAGTGTTCCAAGTCCAATAGGAATTCCAAATTTATAAATTCTTTTAAAGAGAATTTTATTAAAACTCCAATCTATTTCAAACTTTGATTTGGCGTAGAAGAATAATGCCACAAACATTAGTGTTCTTGAAATCAGTGTTGCTAGAGCAGCTCCTTTGATTCCCATTTCTGGTAAGCCAAATTCACCAAAGATAAAAATATAGTTCATGAGAATATTAACAACATTAAAAAAGAGAATGAGAAAGTTTGAGAAAATATTTTTGTCCCACGCTTGAAGATATTCCTTAGAGATTTGAAAGAGAATTGCAGGAATAACACTTGGTCCAGCAATTAAGATATAGTCCATAATCAGCGGAGAAATATTTGGGTTGAAGTTAAATACTGGGAGGGCAAGTATAAGTCCTCCGATAGCGCAGAGAACGACTACGCTTATTGCAAGCATTAAGTAGTGTGCATTTGCAAAGAGGGAGTTGTCTTTTTCTTTCTTTCCTCTAAATTGACTTGAGAGAGGGCCTACTGCGAAAGTTATTCCAAGTCCAAACATGAGTAGAGGAGCAAGGAGTCCGTTGGCCACCCCAAGGGCCGCCACTACATCATTAGAGTAGCGCCCAGCAACCACAATATCTCCAATTCCAAACAGCATTTGACCAATTTGTCCTGCTATTAAGGGAATAGAGAAGATGAAAATCTCTTTTATAGTTGCGAAGTAGCTCTTTTTCATGAAAATCGTTTATCAGTAGAGTTGTTATTATGCAATCAATAGAAGATAATTGTGTAAAACAACAATCTCATTGATTTAACTAACTATAAATATAGAGTAAAAAAGTGAATAATCAAATAAGAAATAGACTTGTCGACTTCGCTGTCCTTCATAAATATAAGTGTCTAACCATTGCTTTAATTATCTTCTTATCTGGACTTCCATTTCTTTCAAATACGGCAATGGATTTCTCTGCTAAAGTTTGGTTTGCCAGCCATGATCCAAATATAAAAACCTTAGAAACGTTTGAGAAGACTTTTGGAAATGATGAAGCAGCAACATTAATTATTGAATCAGAGAGTGATATATTTAACCCAAAATTCATGAATATGCTGAGTGACCTTACTGAGAAAATGTGGAAGGTCCCCGAGGTCATGAGGGTTCATTCTTTAACCAACTTCTATTGGACGAGATCATTTGAAGATGAAATTCTTACTGAGGAATTTCTATACTCTGAAAAAATAAATGATCCAATATATCTCACGAAAAAAAGAGAAGAGGCCTTAGCTCATAAAGTTATTCCTGGTTACTATGTAAGCGAAGATGGAAAGAGCGCCTCTATATATGCCTATATTTCTCACAATCCTGATCAGCACCCTGATTATGCGAAAATAACACAAGGCTTGAAAGAAGTTACAAAGGATTATGATAACGAGGCTGGAATTACGTTTCACTATATGGGGCAGCCCCCGCTATCGGATAGGTTTCAAAAAGTTTCATTTGATGACCTTTTTACGATGTCTCCGCTGCTTATGCTTCTTGTTATTGTCTACCTCGTTTTCTGCTTTAGAACTTTTATAGGTGTTTTAATTCCAACAGTCGTAATTATCCTCTCTTTGGTGTCGACTACTTGTTTAATAGGAGTTTTTGGCTACACAGTTAATAGTTTAACTTTCGTTCTTCCTTCAATTCTGATTGCCATTTCGGTGGCAGACTCTGTTCACTTAATGGCCGCCTTCTATGATGAATTTGCTAAAACAGGGGATCGCTTTCACTCATGTACTCACTCTCTTCGAAAGAATTTATGGCCAATTTTCTTGACGACTTTTTCTACGATGATTGGTTTCTTCTCTCTTTATTCAAGTGATATAAAACCTGTTGCAGACTTGGGAGTTCTTGCGGGAATTGGAACTGCACTTGCTTTTCTCTACACTTATTTAATTACTATTCCTTTCTTATTAATTTTTAATAAGAATAAAACGAAAGAGAGCTTGAATGCGAAAGCTCTTCCTGAAAATGCTGTTAGAGCGTATCTAAACTTTGTACGAAAATATAGACTGTTTATAATTGTAGGGTGTTGTCTTATTTCTGGGACATTTACTTACCTTGCCGCAATGAATGAAATTAATTCTGACCCCTATACATACTTCTCAAAAGATGACCCCATTTCTAAAGGGAATAGATTTGTTTTAAACACCTATGGTGGAGTGGGAGGTCCTGAACTGATTGTCGATTCTGGAGTTCCTGGAGGGATAACAAGCCCTGAATTTCTCTATAAAGTAGAGGAGTTTCAAGATTGGTTAGAAGAGAAGGAATATGTAAATAAGACGGTTAGCATAACTAATATCGTTAAAGAGATGAATCAATCATTGAATGAAGGGAAGAAAGAGTTCTTTAGGATTCCTGAGAAGAAAGATCTCATTGCTCAAGAATTATTTATGTATACCATGTCTCTCCCCGTGGGAATGGATTTGAATAATAGAATGGATCTTGCTCAACAAAAACTTCGATTATCTATTCTCTGGTCACTGCAGACTTCAAAGGACTCTTTAAAAGGAGTTGAAGACTATGAGAAGAAAGCAAAAGAGATAGGACTCAATGTAAAGACTACAGGAAAGCCAATTCTCTTTCATAGAATGAATAGCTATGTTGTCTACACATTCTTTACTTCAATTGCCATGGCGCTACTGCTTATTACTGGCATAATGATTTTTATCTTTAAGGATATTAGACTCGGACTTCTAAGTTTAATTCCAAATGTGTTGCCTATCATTTTTGGAGCGGGAGCTTTGACCTTACTTAGTAAGCCCATAGATATTGGCTGTGCAATCGTAGCTAGCGTGACTCTTGGAATCGCAGTTGATGATACGATACATTTTTTGAGCCACTATAATCTTCTTAGAAGAAATGGAATGAATGTCTACGACTCTATGGTAAAGGTTTTTACATCGACGGGGCTGGCCTTAATTGTGACAACGGTTATTCTCGTTTCTTGCTTTGGACTTTTTATGTTCGCAAACCTTACTCCTAATATAAATTTTGGAATCCTTTGCGCCCTTGTTCTAAGTATTGCTCTGGTATGTGATCTCTTACTTCTGCCAGCAATAATTTTTTGCTTTAAAGACCAAGAGTAGGATTATTTAAAATTCTACTCAAGTGAAACTTCTCAATGAATGAGATGCTTTTAAAGTGTAGTCCAATGCCAGAAGGGTAATTTCCTTTGGCATTTGCTTTTCTCACAACAGAGGCCTGGCAGTGAAATTCAACATCATCCTTATCTCCAATAAGTATTTTAACTTCTTTACCTAATTCTAATTCTCTTTCTAACTCTTGATTTGCTCCGTTGACTGTTGAAATAAATGTTCCAGTTTTAGAGAGATCAAAAGTATGAGCGAGAACACATTGGTTATCATCTAGCACAACCCAAATAGGTAGAGTCTTTTGAAATCTCTTTGGTATAAGCCACCATCGCTTCTCTTGGTTCTTCATTGTAAAACGTACACTCTTATTAAACATAAAGAGTATGGCGATGGCCGTGCAAATTAGAGAGGCTACAACTGGTGTATACCACTGAGTGTGTAGAGCATACTTAAAAACAAAGTAATTATTAATATGAATGGCCATAAGGAGAGGGACGATAGAATAGCCTAGGAGCTTATGCCCATTAATAGTGAGAACCATCGTAGATAAACATGCGAGAATAACAAACCAATTGAAAATAGTAATTTGGTTTAAAAGAATACTATAGTTAATTGCAGTCACATCACTTTGCAAAAGAATTTGTAGTGGAATCGATACGACTATTCCTACTAGGACAATACAAGTCATAATTAGAAGTCTAGGACGCTCTCTCATTTCTTATTCCTTGTCGATAGCATATTGTCGGCAATAGCTCTTTACTTTATATACGTACTTTCTTGCTTCTTTTAATTCGTTTGCCTCAAGCCAGTACATTCCATTCTTTAAGAGATTTCTCTTTACTCTGCTTGGTCCTGAATTATAACTAGCAAGAATAACGGAAGTGATTTCTTCACTATTACTTTTTAAAGAGTCGGGGAGTGCTTCAATATTTTGAGGCTTCTTCCAATAATTTGATATATATTCAAGGTAGTCAAATCCGCCTTGAATAGAATCACTGGGGTTTAACTTCCAATCATTAGTCTTATTAATTTTTCCTGTTTCTATATAATTCTTTAAGACAGAAGCAGGAAGACGACCCCACTTTGGATAGGAGTTATATTCTTTACTCTCAAGTAATTGCTTTTCTGCCACAGGTGTAATTTGTGTAAGGCCAACTGCTTTTGCCCAGCTAACTGCCTTGGGATTAAAGCTCGACTCCTGCTCTATAAGACCTGCCATAAGCGCAGAGTTTAAATGACTTTTCTTTGCAATATTCTTTAAAGCCGTTTTCACTGATACCCTTGCTCGTATCTTGGCTGCTGAGAGTATGGGAGTGTCGTGAATATCGCAATTAGGAAAAGGATAAGTTCGTCCAATGGGACTGGCCTGTGGAGAGCTCTTGTAGATCACACTGAAATTGTGAGACTCAATTGGAGGAAGAGTTAGATTGTCTATTTTATAAATAATTCTATCGTTGGATTTTTGAATAAGTGATATGCTTTCAACTTGGGGCGTAATATCTTTATCGTTATAAAAAAAATAAACACTTTCCTCTTTAGAAGAAGCTCCTAAAGCTCTCTTTATATCAATTGTAAAATTTCTACTTTCATGAAGAACTTGGTACTTAGGAGAGAAAGTTATATTACTGCTTTGATCTGTTTCTAGAGGGGATTCCTCCTTATCTCCAGAAAAGATATCATGGCTCAATTGTGGAATAGAGTACTTAGAACCAAAAGGATGGTAAGGGCCAGCACAGCTTGTAATCATGAATGTTAGAATTAGGTATATTAATTTCAAATTACTTCCTTTTTTAGGAGGTCAGTAGTTGGAAAGGTTATTCAGTCACTATATCAATTTGTCTGAGTAAATCTCTCAAAAACGTCATCTTCGTATTATTAGAGGCTTATGTGATAGAATTGGCCCTAAAATTTGGCATTTCTCAAACTAAATAAAAGAATTTTGCCTAGAAAATAGGCCAAAAGTTACACCTAATTGGATTTCTTCTATAGAATAGAAGTATCAGGAGAATTCGTGAAAACATCTACTTACTTAAATGATAAAGTTCAGCATGCATTTGATACATGTAATTCAATTTTTCTAGGAAAAGAAGAACAATTGAAAATTGCTTTCATCAGTATGCTCTCTAAAGGTCATCTCTTAATTGAAGATGTTCCGGGAGTGGGGAAGACGACTCTTGTCTATTTACTCTCACATATTTTTGGATTGAATCTCTCTAGAATTCAATTTACTAATGATCTACTGGCTTCAGATATTCTAGGAACATCAATATTTGATACGCAGACTTCTAGTTTTGTTTTTAATCGTGGTCCCATATTTAGTAGAATGGTTCTAGGAGATGAGCTTAATAGGGCGTCTCCAAAAACACAGAGTGCTCTCTTGCAAGCAATGGAGGAAAGGTATATTACAGTTGATGGTGGAGAGTATCAGCTAGAAGAGCCTTTTATCGTTGTTGCAACTCAAAATCCATTAGACCAAATCGGAACGAATCCTTTACCTGAATCTCAATTAGATAGATTTTTTATGAGTCTGACTATAGGTCTTCCTGATCGTGAATTTGAAAAGAAGATTCTTCTTGGGGAAAATATACGCGAGCAAATAAATGGACTTCATTCATTTGTTAACTTAGAAGAGTATCTATCCATTAATAAAATGATTCAAAAAATTCATATTGAAGATCAGCTTATAAACTATGTTTTAAATCTCTTAGAGTATGCACGCACGAATTTATCTAGTGGTGTGAAGCTCTCATTAAGGGCCGGGCGTGATTTATTACTGGCATCTAAGGCATGTGCATTTTTTGAAAAGAGAGATTATGTAACTCCAAGTGATGTGAAGACAGTTGCTCCCTATGTCCTCTCTCATAGATTAAACTTGCGAGACGGACTAACTGTATCGCAGGATAAAATTAGGGAAGTCTTAGAGAGTGTTGCAATTAGATAGATGAAATCTCCTTCTTCTCGAACATATATTATTCCTACAGGTCTAGGCTTTATCCTTGGAATAATTATTTTTCTTGCCTTTATTATTGCCGTTACATTTGGTCACCCATTTTCTTACTTTATAACTTTCTTTTCTGTGGCAATTGTTATTGTTTGCGCTTTTCATACAAATTATTCAATAGCTCGGTTGAAAACGTTCTATTTTAGAGATGAATTTATTGAGAGTGGAAAAGAATGTGAGATATCTTTTGAGGTTTCTTCAAAAGAAGTAATAAGTGCAAAGGCAGTATTTACAAGAGTTGATGGAAGTAAGAAGGTTAGATACTCGGTTATTAGTAGGGAAAGTTCGAGGTTAAGATCTATCATTTATAGAGATAGGTGCGGTGTGTTTAAAACTCCAAGAATTAGAATTCATACGACTTATCCTTTAGGGTTATTTAGAGCATGGAAGTATGTTGAAGCGAAGAATAATTTAATCGTTTATCCTAAACGTATTTCAGGGCACGAGTCCTATAGTGACACTAATATTATTCAACACTCAGATACTGTTTTTAGGCAGAATTTAGAAACGAAAGAAGAGTTCTTAGATCATAGACGTTTTCGTGAAACAGATTCTTGGAAACATATTGATTGGAAAGCATATGCAAGAGGTAAGGGACTTTTAACAAAGAATTTTTCTGGCAATGAGTCTGTTGTCGTTACGTTAGAGGTGAGAAGTAGTTCATCGCTTGACGTTTTAGGACTTGTTACTGAAGAGCTTTTTAGAAATTATGAATTATCAAAGGATACTATCTTTGTCTTAGACGATGAAGTGATTTCTAGAGGTGGTAATCAGTTGCATTTACATAAGTGTTTGCGAGTATTGAGTTTACTAGGAGGAAATCGTGAGTAATTTATTTACGAAAATCTCCCTTGTCTTTTATATCATTCTAACCTTATTCTTTCTGCCATATTTCTCTTATTCGGCAATTAGTCTCTTTGGTTCAATTATCTTAGTTATTCTAGTTCATAAACAGACGAAGTTTCGTTTTCTTACATATTTGAGATTTCCATTTCTACTCATTTCTATTTTTATCATTTATAAAGAGTATGGAACATGGAGAGGTTTTGAGCCTGCGAGTATTCTTTTTTCTACACTAGTTTTACTAAAGATATTCGAGTTGAAGTCTAAGAGAGATATTTACTCTTTAATTTTAATTCAATTCCTCCAGATTCTTTCTTTGAGTTTACTCGTCGAAGATTTCTACTATCTTTTTATTATTTTCATGAGTCTAATTATTTGTTTTTGTAATTTATATATTGTTCAACAGATCTCAATTGATAAGTTTCTCTTTAAGAAGAGTGTGAAAAAAATTATTCAATTTACACTTTACGGTGCACCTATCGTTATAATCCTCTTTCTTGCATTTCCAAGATATAATTTCGGAGGATTTCTCTTTGCTACCAATACAGCTTCAACAGGATTTAATGAAGACTTAAAGCCTGGCGATATTGCTGAAATAATAAAAGACCCTGCACTTGTCTTTCATGTGAGTTTTTCAAGAAGAATTAAGAGGCTTGATATGTACTGGAGGGGACAAATCCTTGCCAAGAATGACCTCTTTAATTGGTCTAAAGCGAAACTTCCGGAGATGAGAAACCATCAGCCAATTTACAAGAAATATGATTATCTCGTTACTCATGACAGTTTATCTAGCGGGCATTTGTTTACTTTAGAAAGAACTAGGAAAGTTGTTTTAAACTCTCTTGGTTCTCTGATTAACCTAAAGGGAAATCTCTATTACTCAAATCCAATAATGAATCAAAAATCCAGATACAAAGGGTGGCTTGGCCCTGAATTACCGGCAAAGTTATTAAAAGGTTTTGAAAGCACTTATCTACAGACAAATATTCCAAAGAATTCAGAAACATTGAAGTTTGTAGAGGTGAATAAAGAATTAAAGGGGAGACCCACGGATGTCGCTAGGTTTTTAAAAGAATTCTTTCGGAAGAGTTTTACTTATTCAACGTCACCAGGACTTTATGAGAGTGAAAACCCTTTAGATGAGTTTTTATTTAAGAGGCAAGTGGGATTTTGTGGACACTATGCTTCTGCCAGTGCCACGCTCTTTAGGCTTTTTGGAGTACCCTCTAGAGTTGTCGTAGGTTATCAAGGGGGCCTTTATAATGATATAGGAGATTTCTATATCATTACTAAGAAAGATGCTCACTCTTGGGTTGAGTATTTAGGAGAAGATGAAGTTTGGACAAGATTTGACGCTGTAAATGTTGTTTCTCCTGAACGAATTCTTTACGGAGCTGATGCCTACTTTGAATTTGAGAAGTTAAAAAGCAGAGGAAGAAATATTGAAGAATTCATTTCAAGCCGAAGTGGTGTTATGTCTGACTGGAGACAGTTTATTCAAAATATTTACTATAAAACGGGAACTCTCTTTTTTAATTATGACCTAGAGGCGCAAAAGAACTTATTTAAGAATATTTTAAAGTTTAATTACTCTAAATCTCTTATTGTATTCTATCTCCCTTACTTCATTATAATTTGTCTCTTATTAGTTGCTTTCTTTTTTAAGAGGAAGATTCAAGGTTTGTTGATCTTTGCTTGCATTAATAAGTATCACTCTCTTTCGTGGAAGAGGTTTATTACACTCTCTGAGTCTCAATTAATTGAAATTATAGAAGAGAGGTCAGAGAATTTAGAAAATCTTATTATGATCTACCAAAGTCTAAGCTATAGTCGCAATGAGTCAATCTTTAAAGAGTTGTCATTCTTTCCACTGGCCTTTAAAATTTTAATCTATGGCTAAACGAATCATTATTTTATTTCTTATTACTACATGCTCTATTTTTGCAGATACTAAGGTTCTCTTTATAGGGGACTCTCTAACTGAAGGTTATGGTATTGCTAAGGAGAAGGCCTATCCTTATCTTCTCAGGGATATATTGGAAAAGAAGTACTCGAAGAAGATTGAGGTTATAAATGGTAGCGTTTCGGGTTCGACAACGGCCAGTGGGGCCTCCCGTCTTAAGTGGTTTCTTCGTTCAAAACCAGAAGTCCTAATTCTTGCTCTTGGGGCAAATGATGGACTAAGGGGAATAGATTTAACTTCTTCTAAAAAGAACCTCGCAGCGATTATTTCTATGGCAAAGAGTAAAGATATGAAAGTTATTTTGGCCGGTATGTATATGCCGCCAAACTACGGACGTGACTACACTAAGAAGTTTAGAGATATGTTTGTAGAACTTAAGAAAGAATATAGTGTGACACTTATACCATTTCTACTTGAGGGAGTCGCCGCAAAGAAAGCGCTGAATTTGTCAGATGGAATCCACCCAAATGAGTTAGGACATAAGAAGATGGCCGAAAACTTATTACCTTACTTTAGGTCTTTATAATGATTTTAGAATGCAATAATTTATATAAGAATTTTATTCAGGGAACAAATACTATAAATGTTCTTAAAGGGGCCTCGCTTTCTTTAGATATTAGAGATACTCTCGCCATTGTGGGAAAATCTGGAAGTGGAAAGTCTACTCTCTTATCTATACTTAGTGGAATTGAAAGTGTTGATAAGGGCTCCATTAAATTTTTAAACGAAGATATAACTCATTTTTCTCAGAAACAAATGACTGAACTTCGCTCTCACTCTATTGGGGTCGTTTTTCAACAATTTCATTTAATTGAACATTTGAGCGCTCTTGAAAACGTCATGTTGCCACTTGAAATATCTAATTCTCCAGATGCAAAGACTATAGCAATGGATCTCTTAAGTAAGGTTGGTCTCGCGGATAGGGGAGATCACTTCCCGAGTCAATTAAGTGGTGGTGAAAAACAGAGAGTGGCCATAGCCAGGGCGATGTCTAATCGGCCTAAGCTCATCTTGGCAGATGAACCAAGTGGAAGTTTGGATGAAGAGACTGGTGCGAGTATTATGAACCTTTTATTTGATTTAGTAGAAAAAGAAGATATGGGGCTTATTCTAGTTACACACGAGCTTCAATTGGCCGCTAGGTGTAAGAGATCCCTAATTTTAAAGCAGGGGATTCTACAAGACGGAAGTTTGAATGATTCTTAAGCTTATTTATAGAGAGCTTAGGAGTTCCCCGAAGTTTGTTCTAATTTTTATTTTAAATTTAGCGATAGGATTGATTGGATTAGTTTCAATTCAGAGTTTTAAAACATCTTTTTCAGAGGAGCTAAGGAATAGGTCAAAGTCAATTCTAGGTGCTGATCTTGCAATTTCTTCAAGACAAGAAATTGATTTAGAGACGATATCATCAGTAATTAAATATAGTGATTACTCAAAGAATATAAGACTCTTCTCTATGGCGGGCTCGGGAGAGTTTTCACGACTTGCTAGTGTAAGAGTCATGGAGAATAAGTTTCCATTCTATGGTCATATCCTTCTTGAAAACGATCAGAAGTTAAAATTTTCAAACGATAGCGAAGCCTATATTTATCCGGAGCTTCTACGGCAATTAAAAATCTCGGTTGGAGATCAAATCACTCTTGGAGATGCAAAATTTAAAGTCGCAGGAGTTGTTATTGATGATGGTCAGCAAAGTTTCCAAATGGGAGGAATTGCTCCCAGAGTTTATATTACTCCTGTTGGGCTTGAGAGAGCGAAGCTTATTAAAGAGGGAAGTACCTTTACTAATTCCTATGCTTTTAAAGTTAAAGAGAAAATTACAAAAGAGCAGCTTAAGGAGTTAAGTCTCTCTATTAACGATAGTAGTGCAAGAGTAGTGACTCCTGAGAAGTCATCTCAACAGGTCAGTCGTATTCTTAACTACCTAAATGATTTTCTAGGACTTGTTAGTCTTAGTGGGTTATTTCTCGCAACAATGGCAATGATGTACCTCTTTAGAAGTTTTCTCTATAAAAGAAGAAAAGAAATTGCGATTTTTCAATTTCTTGGACTTAAGAAGTCTTCTGTCTTTCTTATTCTTATTGGGCAGCTCCTGGTTCTAAGTCTTATAAGTACTCTTGTTGCAGTTTCTTTTGGACCAATCGTCCTTCCTATGATCATTAAGCTATTTAATGAACAGCTTGGTTATAACCTACAGCTTTCTTACACTTTTTCTTCTCTTGTTCTACCTCTGATTATTGGTCTTTTAAGTCCAATGTTTATTGGGATTGCTCTTATTCACCCGTACTTAAATATTGATTACAACTTTCTCTTTTCTCACGACGATGAGGGAGAAAGTAAGGTTTCTTCTCATTTAATTTATATCCCTTGGATTATTTTCTTCTATATTATTTCAATAGTGATTAGTCATTCGATAATAATAGGTTCTATCTTTGCTTCCTTTCTCTTTCTCTCCCTTGGAATACTCTTTGTTGGAGGAAGTTATGCTTTAAAGAAGTTAAGCTTTCTCTCTTCCAGAGGAAAATTGACGTCTAAATTAGCGTGGGGTTTTCTTACAAGATATAGAGCATCGACACTATTTATTTTTTCAAGTCTTATGATTTCAACGACTATGATTACACTCATTCCAACTCTTCGAAATGTTCTTCTCTCTGAATTAGAAGGACCGCTTAAAGGGGATGGACCATCTCTCTTTCTCTTTGATATTCAGCCTGAGCAAGTAGAAGGACTAAGTTCTTTCTTTAAAGCTCAAAAAGATAGTGACATCCAAGTGATGGCGCCAATGATCAGATCAAGAATCTCTAAAATTAAGGGCGAATCTATTGAGTCTTCTGTTGAAGATTCAATGACAAGAGAGCAAGAGCGCGCCGTTAGGATGAGAAATCGAGGGGTGAATTTAAGCTACCGTGATGGTCTTGATATTTCAGAGAAATTAATTGAAGGAAGGCTTACGGAGGGAACTTATTCTCCAGATAAAGATAAGTTCGCTGAAGTAACTCTTGAGCATCGGTACGCATCAAGGCTAGGAGTTCAGGTTGGGGATACTCTAGAATTTGAAATTTTTGGAATCCCTCTTCCTACGAAGATTGTAGGCCTACGTGAAGTTAAGTGGACAAGCTTTAGACCGAATTTCTTCATTCAATTTCAAAAGGGTGTTCTAGATGATGCTCCAAAAACTTTCGTTTCGGCGCTTAGTTCAAAGAAAGAGAGAATTGAAGATATTCAACAACAACTCTTTTCTAAATTTCCAAACGTATCAGTAGTAGATATTACGAGAGCAATTGAGAGAGTTACAAATATTATGGAGAGTATGGTACTCATCTTAGGTTCTATGACTCTGCTTGTTTTCTTTGTTGGTATTTTTGTTCTCTATTCTCTTATTGGGCATCAGTTAATTTTAAGATTAAGGGACTTAAACCTATTGAAAATTTTGGGGCTGAGTGATTCTAGTATTATTAGGATAGTTCTCACTGAGACCTCTTTAATCGCAGTCTTCTCTTCTGCCTTTGGAGGAATCTTGAGCTTACTCTTAGGTGGAATCATTTCTAAAGTGGCCTTTCAATCTAGTTTTGTCTTCGATTTTAAGCTTCTTATTCTGCCTATTGTCGTGGTGACTCTAATAAGTATATTTATCACTTACTTTACGACAAAGAATATGCTTGGTAAGAACGCGGCAGATGTCTTCGGTGAAATTAATTAGAAGCCATAAAAGAATCCGCCTGATTCTTTGGCAAGCTCTCTTAGAAAGACTGAAGCCTTGGTGCTAGAATTCATTGAGAAGGCGGCACCTACACCGATTGTATTAATTTGAATCTTCTTGTAATTATTCTTTCGGACCTCTTGTAAGATGTCGTCAATATCTTCATACTTACTTGAATTTGAACCCGTAGGGGCTCCGTCGGAGAGAAGAACTATATCTGTCACATCAGAGTATCTTGTCATCGCGTAATTTAGGACACTTCTAGTTGGAGTTGCCCCGTTAGGCCTTAATTGATTAAGAAATCTATAGACCTCTTTCTTTTGATTTTCTCCAAGCTTTTGAGTATAGCTCCAAAGAGAGTAGTAATTTGCTTTATTCTTTCCTGGAAATTGAATGACATCAATTTCAAATTCTCTAGGCATAGAAGTAATAAGCATTTTTAGTCCGGCCTTTACTTGTCCCATTTTATCGAGGGTTTTCATTGAACCAGATACATCAACTAGAAAAACTATTTTCTTACCTTTAAATTTGAATCCAACATCAACATCTAGTATTCCCTCTTTTACCTCTTGGACGACTTCAGCTTTAACAATTTCTTTAGGAGGCTCTACAACTAATTCAGGAGGTGTTTTCTTGTCAATATTGGCGAGCTTTATTTCGAGAGATTTAATTTTAGCCTTCAAGGATTGATTCTTTGCCAGAAGTTCTCTTTCTTGTGATGGGGGCTTTGGAAGTTTTTTCTCTTGTTTTGCTTTGGGGACAGCAACGAAGAGAATAATCACGGCACCCAGAGCACCAGAGAGAAGATCTAGAAAAGAAATATTGAATGCATTAATTTCTCTCTTAGAACCCATTATTCAATCTCAATTCTATTGATTAAATTTTCTATTACGTGGTCTTTGATTTTTGCGTGTAGTAGGTCAAGTTCCTTTTGTAAGCTATGGTAATACCACATGATGATAATACTTAGGAGAAGGCTCACAAGTGTTGTGTCGAAGGCGACTCCTAATGTTGCAGTAATGAGGTTCATATCACCACTATTCGCTATCATTAGGGCCTGTGAAATTCCAAGAACAGTTCCTACAAAACCAATCGATGGGATAACCCAAGTAAGGTATCTAATATTTGATTGATCAGACTCTGATAGCTCTTTATTGATGTCTGTTTGAATACTAATTATTTCGATCATTTCTGGAATTGACTTTGTTGCTCTAAATTTAAGACAGGCCTTCGTGATCATTTTAAAAAGTAGTAACTCTTTTCTCTTATCTAGTGAAGTTACTTTTAAATGAATATCACTAACTTCGGCCGGAAGAATTAAATGCTTTTCTTCCGTTGGAAGTAATTTAACTTTAAAGGCCTTATTCTCTTTTACAATTTTCTTTAATAGATCTCGTATTTCAAAGAAGGCCCAAAAGAATGCAATATAGGTGAAGCATTGAATATAGCCTCCGCCTAGAAAGTCTCCTCCTAGAAGAATAAAGAATCTGTGAACGATACTATCACTAGTGAAGTGAAATCCGATGGCCATACAGAAAGTAAAGAGAATTGATATTGTCGCAGCTTTCGTTAAATCAATAAGCTTTTCATTAATTTTCATAAAATCCTTAAGTATTAGATACTTTTCCATTTTAATCTAGAATAGCATTTTGAAAAAGGGGGAAATTAGGAAAAGAGAAAGACAAGATCACTTGAATCTATATCCTTTAGTACTGTTGAATTTGAGAAGAAGAGATTATCTATGAGCTTCTTCTTTCTCTTTTGCATTTCGACGATTTTTTCTTCAACTGTATTCTCGCTGAGAAGTTTTATGGCGTAGACTTCGCTTTTTTGACCAATTCTGTGAATTCTGTCGATTGCTTGGCCTTCAACTGCTGGATTCCACCAAGGGTCTAGAAGAAAACAGTATTTGGCCTCTGTTAGGTTAAGTCCGTATCCTCCCGCTTTAAGTGAGATGAGAAAGGCCGTCTTCTTAGGATTTTCTTTGAATTCATCTATAACTTCTTCTCTATTATTGGTCTGACCATCTAAGTAGGAGAATTCGATTCCTTCTAATTGAAGTCTTTCTTGAACAATTTTTAGAAACTTTGTGAATTGACTAAAGACGAGGGCTTTTTCTCCAGACTTTGCAATAACTTTGAGCTTTTCAATTAAAATCTCAAGTTTAGAACTTTCGCTGTCCTTGTAAATAGGATTGATGAGTCCTGGATGGCAAGCTGCTTGTCTAAGTCTTAGTAGCGCCTCTAAAATATGAACTTTACTTTTTTTAATGCCAACCTTTTGAACTTTATCCATCAATTTGGTTCGATAATGTTCTTTTAATTCATTGTAGATTTTATTCTGATCTTCAGAGAGAACGACAGGAAGAATTGACTCATACTTCTCAGGAAGATCTCTTAGAACATCAGATTTTAATCTTCTAAGTATTAGCGGTCTTAGACCTTTTAAAATATTTTCAACAACGCTCTCATTTCCGTCTGTTAGATTTTCTTTAGAAATTTTTTGCTGGTTAAAGACTTTAGGGGATAAGAACCTAAAGAGAGTGAAGAGTTCACTTAAACTATTCTCAATAGGTGTTCCCGTTACAATGAATCGACTTCTAGAATTAAGTAAGAGAACGCTCTTAGAAGTTAGAGAGCTCTCATTCTTTATGTGTTGAGCCTCATCTAGAATAATTGTATCAAACCTTGTATCTTTTAAGATTTCGTAGTCATTCCTTGTGATTCCATAAGTACAGAACATTATATCGAAGTCTTCTTCGAGAAGTTTAACTCTTGAGTCTCTTTGTCCCTCGTAAATCACAGTTTTTATTTCGGGGCAAAATTTTGCAGCTTCTTTTCTCCAATTGTGAATTAGAGATTTTGGAACAATAATGAGATGCTTTGTCCTTCCTTGTATTCTTAGTATTTCAAGATGACAAAGTATTTGAATTGTTTTACCAAGCCCCATTTCATCAGCAAGGCAGCCTCCGAGTGAGAGAGAGTCAATGAAATTTAGCCACTGAACACCTTCTCTTTGATAATCTCTCAAAGTTCCAGTAAATGTTTTAGGAATATTTAAGAGGGGAGCTTCTTTTGCGTGCTTGAGTTTTTCTAAGAGAATACTATAGCTTGGAGTATCAGTTTTAAGAAGCTTCTCTTCAAATAATAAATCCATATAGAGAACATGATCCTTTGCGATCATTAATTTCTCATCTGCTATATAGCTCATATGTTCGAGTCTTAAATGTTTTCTTAGCCAATCAAGGGGAGCAAGTCCTAATGTTCCATTTTTTAGAGGAATAAGTGCTTGTGAATCTTTTGCCATGGCAAGTATTTTTGGTGTATGAAAACTTTCTTCATCGAACTCTAAGTTTGATTTAACTTCAAACCAATCATCTTCAGTTTTTAAAGTTATTCCCATACTCTTTGGAACGGAAACTCTCTTATTCTTAGCATAGACTTCGATTTTTAAGTTTATGAGTTTTTCAATCTTATCATTGAAGTTATCAGCAGATATTTCAATTTTTCTACTAAAGTCTTTATTGGCAAGATTGAGATTTAAAATTTCTGCAATGCTCACAAGAAGCTCTTCTTCTTTTAGGGTATTCTTTACTCTTAGTATTCTTTGATCTACCTGATTTAAAGGGAGAGGGCTTAGTGGTGAGTGCCAATTCTCTTCAAAGGTACAAATGATCTGTGCCCATATAATAGGACCTAGAGGACCTGAGGATATATCAAGGTTCATTCTTATTATTGGGTCTACTTCCTCTCGGTCAATTTTTATACTCTTAGGTATCTCAAGATTAGCGAGAGTCGGGTGCTTTGAAATAAAACTCTTTAGATCTTTCTTTTGGAGCTCTTCTTTTTTGAAGCTGGTTTTGCCCTCTAAAAATTCAGTAAATAATGGTTTTAAACCTCTATAGTTGACTTTTAAAATTGAGCCTTTGAAAATAGCGAGGTCAATTCCAGAGATGATTGTTACTTCTCCTATTTCTAGAACTTCTCCGTTTAGGTTAAAGAAAGGAACAAAATTCCAATCAGTTGAATCATCGAGTTTACTGTGAGCAACTAAGCTTTCTTTAATATTAAAGTTAAGCTTTCTGTCACCTGAATCAACTAGAGAAGACTTGCTCACAAGAGGAAGTAGGTAGTCTATACTTTCTATAGGAATTTCAAAGAATGAATTCTTTCCACGAATATTTTTTCTCTGCCAATATGTCTTAGAGTGAATTGTGGTCATACGTCTGAAAATTTCAACAAGCCCTCTATCGGAACTTGTAAGCGTATCAATGAGCTTATCTGTTACTTGAACAATTCTTCCATCAACTGTGAATTCAATTCTAAGGAAACCCTCTTGCATTGGATATTTTTCAAAAATCTTAAAGCCTAATGACTTTTCCTTTTCTTCTTCCAGTGAATACTTTGTCTCAAAGTCTAGTCTCTGTTTCTCAAAGGCTTCATCTAATTTGTGGAGAATATCAGAGCCGTGTCTTTTAAAAGGATCAATATTAGTATCAGTAAAAGAGCTAATAAACTCGACTTTTTGAAGGCTTTGTCCAAGCTCTGGGAAGAGCTCACTATTTGCTGCGAGAATAGTTGCCCATAGATGAGGGCAAGCCTCGGTTATTTGAAATTCATTGCAATCACAACTGGCCTTGGTGGCCTGATAGGACTTAAACTGTATCCATTCAAGGGAGATATTATGAATCTTCTCCCCGAGAGTATAGGCCTTGATTTCATTGGCCTGTGAGTGAGAAATACGTACTAATTTGCTAGACAGGAGTGATTCACCAATTTTTTTTTGATTATTGTTGAAGTAATAGGCACATTTATTAGAAAAACTCACAAGATTTGATACCATATTAACTAGAAACTGTCCTAACTTTTACGACGAGGAATTTATGTCAAATAATACAGCGATGGGCGAATTATCATTAAGAACACTAGCAATGCCGGCAGATACAAATCCAAATGGAGATATCTTTGGTGGTTGGCTAATGTCCCAAATGGATATTGCAGGAAGTATCTTTGCTATGAAGCATTGCGGCGGAAGAGTCGTCACAGTGGCCGTCGATTCTATGGTTTTCCATTCTCCAGTTCATGTTGGGGATATAGTTTGTTGCTACTCGGAACTTATTAAACAGGGAAATACTTCGCTTACAATTAAAATTGAAGTTTTCGTTGTAAAGAGATTCCAAGATATACGAACGAAGGTTACTGAAGGACAATTTACTTACGTGAGAATTGATGAACGTGGAAAGCCGACGGCAATTGATAAATTAAGGAATTCATAAATGATTATTGCAGAAAATATTTCAAAGAAATATGGAAGTCATATTGCTCTTAAGAATGTGAGCTTAAATGTAAAAAGAGGCGAGGTCTTTGCTTTGCTTGGACCAAATGGAGCAGGGAAGACGACTTTTGTAAAAGCTCTCTTAGGACTTGTGAATTTATCTGAGGGAAAAATTCTCTTAGCAGATAGGGAAGTAAGTGATCCTAAAAGTCGTGAAGGAGTGGGCTACTTACCTGAGAAATTTTCTTTTCATCACTACTACACTGTCTATGGTTGCGTGGAATTCTTTGGAAAAATGAACGGCTTTAGTGGAAGTGATTTACGAGAGCGTACTCTCTCTGCTTTAGATAAAGTAGGAATAAACGACCTTGCAATGAAGAAATTAGATGAAATCTCTAAAGGGCAGATGCAAAGAACTGGGATTGCGACTCTATTAGTTGCAGACAATCAATTAATTATTCTGGATGAACCTTTTTCAGGGCTTGATCCAATGGCAATAAAAGAGCTTAAGGATATTATTGCTGGACTTGCAAAGGATGATGAAAAAACTGTTTTCATCAACTCTCATATCCTCTCAGAAATGGAAAAAATCTGTGACTCAATGGCAATTCTAAATAAGGGAGAACTCATTGTAAGTGGTAAAATTTCAGAGCTTATTCAGAGTGAAAGTTTAGAGGAATACTTTTATAAATTAGTAAAGGAAAGTTAATGAATTTTTCAATTATAAGAATACTAACAGAGAATACAATAGCAAAGGAATATAGAAATAAGGCACTACTCTTTATTTTTATTTTTACTCTTGGAGTAATAACTCTCGCCAATATATTATTAGACTTTATTAATACAAATTTTAATATTGGAGGAGCTGCAGGTCTTGGGGACAAAGGGTTCTTTATTATGTTCTTTGTGATTTCTTCCATCTCAACAATCACCTCAATTCTTCTTGGCCTCGGCTGTATTAAATCAGACTTTGAGTCATCTTCAATTTCTCAGATTCTAGCCTTTCCGATTAGAAGAATTGAATTTCTTATTTCAAGAGTTTTAGGAGCGTGGATTATTGCTCTCCTATTTTTTCTTCTCTCTGTTGGTTACACAGTTCTCCTATTCTCTTTGACGACCTCAACTTCATTTATTAATGGATCACTTTTCTTTGCCACTATTTCAATGGGAGCAAATATGCTCACATTAATTACTTTCTCTGCTCTTATTTCTCTCTATGTTCCAAAGCTCTATGCGTTTATTATTTTGATGTTCTTTAGAACTTATACTGCGGCAACAGGCTCTTATTTAGTCAGCCAGGGCCCAGAAGCCCTCTTTACAGACCTCTCCTTTATGAAGGTGATTAACTTGTCTCTCTACTTCTTCTTTCCAAGAATGCAGGTGATGGATGCTTACTCAAAAGAGTTCTTAGCGGGAGCAAGTTTTACTATGGATAGTCTCGCTTTCTTTAGTCATTACTTTGTAACTTTCATTATTCTCTTCGCTATTTTTGGAGCGCTCTTTTCTAGAAAAGAAGTTTAGACTATCTTGTAAGAACAAACTCTAGCTTATTATGAGAAATAGAGTTTGTTCTGGCGGTAAAAGTAATGGTCTTAATATGTTTTTTACTGAGAGACCATTTTCCTATTTCCTCTCCATTCATTTTCTTTATATCTAAGACTAAGAAAGTGCCATCAGAGAATTCCAAATATATTTCTTTAATCGTAATACTCTTGGTCGACTTTACAGTTAGGTGATTTATTGACTTGGCCCTTATGGAAAAGGTTTTAGTTATAGGGAGGTTGATCTGCTCTAGATTTGCCTGTAGGTGAAAGTTCTCCCTAATCGCTCCTATGGAGGCGAGACTGAAGAAAAACAATAATAAACAGATTCGTTTTGACACTACTTCTACTCTTTAAAAATATGGTAGATTAATTAGAGCAATAATAGTGCCACAGTTGTTCTTGTGAAATTAGCTACTAGATGCGATGCGTTTTGAATGCAAAGTGAAACCAATGCCCTTATGGCACTAGTCTTTCACGTCTATTGTCCACTCTCGTTTTTTCTCAGGAACAGAGCTAATCGAGAAATCTACTCTTCCAATTTCTCTATTATCTGAGCTCATGACCTTTGCTCTCCAGAAACCATTGGTGTAATTCTTCTTGTAAGCATAGGCCCTGTAACCCCAAGTATTGCCCCCCTGAATGGAAAGAGGAATGCGGTCACTTATTTTCCAAATCTTGTCCCACTTCTCCCATTGAATATAGAGCTTCTCACTAAGTCCTTTAGGGGCGAATACTCTTGCAAAGACGTAGACGCTGTCGCCCGGTTGGGCCTTAAAGCTTGTGTCACTAAAACCAAAGAAGTTGGTAAAAGAGCTTTCACTGTAGAGATTATAAGAATTTTCTAGTTTTACAATTTTATGATAGACGCCAATTTCCTTCACACTGAGAGGAACAGGAGGGAGAATATTAGTAAAGTAACCAATGATTAAAAAAACACTCATAGCAGCTGAAATAATTTTAGATTCGTTAGTCGCTGGATGTTTTAGTCTTTGCAAGAGGATTGGAAGAGTTATCGCCGCGAGAGTAATTGTTAAAAAGAAAATAAAACTCCCTATAAAACCAATGAGTACAGGAATATAGATTATAAAATAGGCACTAATGCAAAATTGAACAAGGGTTAACTTTATAAGGCTTCCTCTTGCTTGGAAGAGGGGGGATTCATTGGCAAGAAGAATCAGCAGGACAATGACGATGAATATTCCAGAACTAGAAAGAGAGCTACTCTTAAAAAAGAAAATAGCAAAACCACTCAATAGCCCTCCCGCTAGAAAATGAAAAATATCTCTTTGATATTCTGAAAACTTCTGAAGCCAAGACTTCTTGTACTCTTTCTCAAGGTAGACATAACTTAGAATAAGGAGTGACAAGTAGATAGTGTGACCTAGGAAGTTTCCAAATTCATCAACTTGTCCAAGTGTGGCCACATCGAAGAGAAATCCTGATATGAAGAAAATGGCGATCAATAAGTTCGGGTATTTCTGGTGAAAGTCTTTGCTCTTTTGGATAAATTTCATAAATCTTATTGTAATCTAAGAATTTAGTTAAAATGAATATTTCTTGGCGCTGAATTATACTATAATACTAATATGTTAAAATTATTACTAATTGAGTCTAACGATAGAGTTTTAAAGTTGCTTGGTGACGGGTTGTCGTTAGACTTTGATGCCAAAATTCTAAGTACTTATAAGACTTTCGATGCCAAGCAGATTATTGATCATGAAAGACCTAATCTCATTATCGTAAGAAATAAATTTAAAGTTGATGATGAAAGTATTGAAATGGCCAATACGATAATGAATTATCTCTATGATATTCGCTCTAAAATTCCTGTCATTGTGTTGGGAGACTTTGAGTTTCCTTCTGGTATTTTTGAAGTACTTCCTGATCGTTTTCGTATTGAAGAGTTGAAGCGATTAATCATTAAATTATTAAAAATTAGTCCAGATCAGCTAAGACAGATGAAGTTACCAGATTATGTTCCTCTGGCAATTCAAAACTTTTATCTAATGGATATTGCCTCTTGTGATATTTATATAAAATTGCAAACAAAGACTGAAGAGAAATTTATTAAGAGAATTAATAAAGATGATTCTATTGATAAGTCCGCAGTTCAAAAGTATGAGGAAAATAATGTTCAGTTCTTTTATATTAGAAAAGAAGAGCATACTCACTTGTTAAATGAACTACTCCAGCAGTCACTTGAAAAAATTGTGAATGTTGCTAAGAGCGGGCGTAGTGTTCACGAAATTAATTCAGATACCTATAGCATTAGTCAAAATCTTATTGATGCAGTAGGAGTAACTGATCATACTGTTCGACTTTCAAATGTTGCCATAGCTGCAATGTCGAAGTCTATTGAGGGACATAGAGAGATGTCTGGTTTGATAAAAGATATTTTAGATAATCCGGGAAGCTATGCTTATAAGAGAAATTATCTGACTTCTGCTCTTTGCCATGAGGTTGCTCCTCTAATGGACTGGGGAACTGGGGAGCAACTTAGTTTACAACAAGAGAAGATGACATACTTAAGCTTCTTTCACGATATTTATTTGAGAAACGAATCTCATCTAAAGATATTCTCTAATGAAGATGTGAAGAATCTCGAATTAGAGGCAGGAGATCTTGTTTTAAACCATGCGAATATGGCCGCGAATTTAATTCAGTCTTTCCCAAAAACGCCATCAGGAGTGGATATTCTTATTAAGCAGCATCATGGAACAACAACTGGTGTAGGGTTTGCTGGAAATTATTCTGCCGGAATATCTCCAATGGCGATTGTGTTTATTGTTATTGAAAAATACGCTTATCATATCTTGGAGCATAGTTCTGAAGAATTAGAAGATATTGTCACGAGGAAAGGTATCTTTCACAGACTCTATGAAGAGTTTAAATTACCTAGTTACAAGAGAATTGTTGATATTTTAAATAAACTCTCAATAACCTAATTAAATCGATAAGTAATTCCGGAAACCATTGTTAAGTACCAATCTCTAGCGACAGTTGGAGAGTCTTTGATTTCACTTTCTAAGAAAGTTGCCTTTGCTGAGTTGAACCAACTCCAATTCTTATTGATGAGCCATATGGGGCTTAGGGCAAAGCTATTTGTTCCACTTGCTCCAGGTGAATAGAAAGGGCGAGTTGTCGTCACTTCGTTTGTCTTTACACCATAGTAGTAATTAGTAAATTTTCGGTCATAAAATGAGTGAGAGAAAGTATAGTTTAAGATAACCGGTCCAAGAAAAAATCTTCCATTATAGGCAAGATCAATGACTTCTCCGTGGGAGCGACTTTGTACATCTCTAGAGTAGGAGAGTTTGAACATCATGACATTAAGTCCTGCCTCTACAAACCATGAGTCTTTTCTCCAATCCATACCTGGACCATAGTATCTCTCTCCAGATCTCTTCACTGCGATATAGGGAGAGATAAATTTATAGCTTGGAAGATCAACTTTTACATTGGGACCTGCAATGGAGACTGGACCTAATTTTATCTGTGCCATTGGGATAGCACGTATCTCAGTATTCTTATCTGATTTATCATATTGATTATCATTTCTAATATTTTGTTTAAAGGCGACTCCGCCTCCGAGAGAAAAAGAATAAGTAGACCTCTCCTGAGCGAATAGTGTCTGCGAAAATAAGATGATAATTAAGATCAATTTTTTCATATAGATATTATGTGTTTAAAAAAACTTAACTACAAGAGGGTAAGTTTTCTTTTAGAGTTTTCTTATGTAAGATAGAGAAAATGGTTAAGGAGATTAAGTTGTTTAGCGATACAAGAATGCTTGGACATAGAGGCGCAAAGGGTGAAAGACCTGAGAATACAATTGATGGTATTAAATACGCTTTAGATCTTGGACTTAGTGCTATTGAGATTGATATTCACTTAAGTGCTGATAATCGACTCGTTGTCATTCACGATGATACTTTAGATCGGACAACGAATGGGACGGGACTTGTTAGAGAGGCCTCTAGTGTAGACATGAGAGAGCTAGACGCTGGAAATGGAGAGAGGATTCCTTATCTTGAAGAAGTTTTAGATCTTTTAAATGATTATTCTTTTACTCTCTTTATAGAAGTTAAAGCAGTTGGTTGTGAGAAATTATTAACTACATTAATTAGTGAAAGAGAGATTCATCAAAAGATAATTGTTAAGTCTTTTAATCATAGGATCATAAAGAAAGTAAAAGAGATCGATCCAAAAATAAGAACAGCTTGTCTTCTTTATGGACTTCCTGTGAATGCTGTAAATATCATTGAGAATGCAAGAGCTGATGGGATTTCAATTTCTGTTTCAACTGTAGACCAGGCTCTAGTTGAACTCTGTCATCATCATAATTATAAAGTGACAGTTTGGAACGTGAATAAGGTTGAAGAGCTAGAGGCATTCGTTCAAATGGGCGTGGATTTTATCGGAACGGACTTTCCATCAATTGTTACTCTGCCGCGATAATTGAAAAAGAGTTTGGGTCACCACTTTCAATAAGTAGACAAAATTCTTCGTCTCTCTTATCAAGAGTCAAAAGAATATAGGTGCATAGCTCTAAAATGTAATGGTAAAGTGTTGCCAGAAAATTCATATAACTCCCCTTAAAAGCTTCTCTACAATATAGATTCTACTAGATCATTATGTGGTCTGAATGAGTTCTTTATTTGATTTGTGTTATTTGTTATCCAACCTTAGGCATATTGCTTAGATTTTTCACTGTAATAGCGGGGATTGTTATAACAAAAGTCGTTGCCTCTACACTAGTATCCAGCGAGAGCTCGCCGCCAAGATTTGAGATATTATTCTTACTAATACTAAGTCCTAGACCTGTTCTATGAGACTTGTCTGTATAGAAAGGATTGAATATCTTATCTACTTCTGTACTTTGTATTCCTTGTCCACTATCACTAATTCTAAATTCAAGTAGGGCATCAATTTTTCTAATATTAATTTCTATCCACTTCTTGTCGACTTCTAAGACAGCGTCATAGGCATTATTCACTATATTTAAAATGACATGCCCGAGCTGAATTGGGATTTGATATTGATCCATATTCTCAACTTTATTAACCAACTTGAATTGAATATTGGAATACTTCATCTTTGTTTCACATAGAGTAAGAACGCTCTCAAATATATAAGAGAAAGTTTCTCTAGCGATTGTCTTTTCATCAATTTGAGATTTAGATAAATTCTTCATTGATTTTACAATCTTACCAATTCTCTCGGTCATATTAATTATTTTCTCTATTAAGTCTCTTACTTCAGCATCATCTTGCTTAAGTGATTTTAGTTTTCTTGCCTTCACTTTTACAACAGTAAGAGGATTATTGATTTCATGGGCAATGCTGGAAGCGAGCTCCCCAAGTTCTGTATTTCTAGAAGAGCTAAGAATATTAATTCTCTGCTCATCTAACTTCTTTCTCATTTCGCTTCTCTTTTTTTCATGGGTAAGACAGAAGGTAGTACTTATAAGAATAACTGATGAATAGATAAGTATTTTAGAAGCAGTATTGAGTATTTCTGCTGTCATATGAAGATGATCAACAAGAGAGAATTGAGACGTTAGAATGATTGAGAATACTGATATGGCACAAATAATATACGTATGTTTTCTTGTAAGTATAAAGGAAGAAATTATTGGAACAACTGGATACCATGCCATGGCGGGAGAAGAGAAACCTCCAGTTAGACTTGCTCTAGAGAAAATAAAAGTGAAGGAGAAGATTAAAGTGTAGAAGACGGCATTTTCATATTTTTTTGCTTTTTTCACATAGAGATATAGGCAAAGAAAAACAAATGCAGAAAAAAGGGTGATATAATAGGATTTTGAATTAGACTGTACAAAGAGCGTCTCAGTTAGAAACCTGATGAAGAGAACGACAGTTGCCACACCTATTCCAAATAGGGTCGCTTTCTTCTTCCAAACTTCTTCTTTGATTGATTCTACTGTTATGTCTTCCATACTAACTTATCGGTGTATGGATGAAATTTATTGATAAAAAATACTACTATTAAAACTATAGTTATTTACGAGGTTATTATGTCTGAAATTAAAAAAGTTTGTATTATTGATGGAGCAAGAATTCCATTTTGCCGCTCAGGTTCTAAGTATATGGGACTTTCTAATAAGGAATTAATGAGTACTGCATTAAAAGCCTTGGTTAAAAAACTCTCTCTTGAAGGAAAAGCTGTTGGTGAAGTTTCTCTTGGAGCTGTGTCAAAGCACGCGGCTGATTTCTCTCTAGCTAGAGAGTGTGCGATAGAGAGTGGTCTCTCTTTTTCTACTCCGGCCTTTGACGTTCAAATGGCCTGTGGAACTTCACTAGAAGCAGCTATTCTTCTAGGAAATAAAATTGCTCTCGGCCAAATCGATTGCGCTATTGCTGGTGGCGTAGATACAAATAGTGATGTGCCAATTGAGTTCTCTAAGAAATTTTCTGATAGATTACTTCGCTTAAATGGAGCGAAGACTATGGGACAAAAACTTTCAGTCTTAAAAGGCTTCTCTCCAAAAGAGCTTCTACCAAAGCTCCCTGCTGTGAAAGAGGCGAGAACAGGTAAGTCTATGGGAGAGAGTTGTGAAGATATGGCAAAGAGATGGCAGATTTCTCGCTTTGAACAAGATCAACTAGCATTTGAGTCACATCAAAAAGCAGAAGCCGCTTATCAAGAAGGTTTCTTTGATGACTTAATCACACCGTGTGCAGGAACGAAGAAAGATAATATCGTGCGCGGTGATACATCGCTAGAGAAATTAAATAAGCTAAGAACCGCCTTTGATAAGAGTGCAAATGGAACTTTGACTGCTGGGAATAGTTCTCCTCTCTCTGATGGAGCTTCATGTATTTTTCTTTGTAGTGAGGAGTACGCAAAAGAAAATAACTTAAAGGTGATGGCCTACTTAACTTATTCACAATCTGCAGCTGTAAATTATATTGATGATGAAGGACTACTAATGGCACCGGCCTACGCAGTTCCAAAGATGTTAAAAAATGCAGGAATGACTCTGCAAGATTTTGATTTCTACGAAATTCATGAAGCCTTCTCTGCTCAAGTTCTCTGTACTCTTAAGGCCTGGGAAGATGAAGCTTTCTGCAAGGAGAAGCTAGGTCTAGACTCGGCACTTGGTTCAATCGATAGAGCTAAACTAAATGTAAAGGGTGGAAGTGTTGCTCTAGGGCATCCTTTCGCAGCAACAGGGACTCGAATTGTAACGTCTCTAGCAAAAATGTTAGATCAAAAAGGCTCAGGTAAGGGACTTATCTCAATTTGTACCGCAGGTGGAATGGGCGTTACGGCAATTTTGGAAAAATAAGATAATAGGCCCTCCACTTTGGAGGGCAATAAAGAGCATATTTAAGTTTCTTCAAAGAAGTGTGTTAAAATATAGTGAGGCAGATTAGCCAATCTCAAGCGTTGGGCTTTATGGATATCGAACAGATATTTTTTCACTTAACTTATGCATTTCTTCTTATAAGTGCGATGACTAAATTACCTCCTTTCGCGCGGTTTCTTCAGATACTTTCAGTATTGACCCTCGGTTCATTTCTAACTCTCTCTTCAAAAGATGGATATATGTGGCAAGTTTGGTCAAGTGGTGTGGTGCTCTTTCACCTTTTTTTCTGGAAGAATTATCACTCGGTCGCAAGTCGTTATGAAGAGTATGAATTAGATATTTGGAATGAGTACTTTCACGATGTTTCTGATGAAGATTTTCAGCTATTGCTAGACTCTTCCGACTGGAGAAAGTTCAACTTCAGTGGAACGATTTCAGCGGATAAAGATTACTTTGTACTAAAGTACACACAAGAGGAAAAGAGTTGGCAAAAGCTTATGCCTTCACAAACACTCATCAATACGAAAGGTGATCTTAAATTATTCGTCGATAGAGAAGCCCTTCGAGAGGCTAATCCACTCCTTGAAACGAGTATCTTACATCTTCTTACAGAGATGCCGCGCACAAGCTTAGCTTCTTAAAATATTTTAGTATATCTCTCTGGTACTAGGGTCTTCACACATGTTACCATTTTACTATGACAGACTCTAATCAACAGGAAAATTTAAGTTTTTCATTTTTCAACTCTGACCAATATAAGAGCAGCGCTCTTGAAGTCTTAAAGACAGTCTTTGGTCATAGCGAATTTCGTCATCATCAAGAGAAAATTATTACTGAAATTTTGGAGGGGCGAGATGTGCTGGCCCTTATGCCAACTGGTGGTGGAAAATCTCTATGTTACCAGATTCCGGCCCTCGTTAGAGATGGTGTGGGAATTGTTATCTCTCCTCTTATTTCTTTAATGGAAGATCAAGTATCTACTCTTAACGAAATGGGTGTGAGAGCAGCTTACTTAAATAGCTCTCTCTCAAGAGATGAGGGAAGAATGATTGAAGAGGAGCTGATCAATGAAGAGATTGATCTTCTCTATCTCGCTCCAGAGCGCTTACTACAACCTTATACTTTAAAACTTCTCTCATCACTAAAAGTTTCTGTAATCGCCATTGACGAAGCTCACTGCGTATCAAAGTGGGGCCCTGACTTTAGACCAGAGTATATGAACCTCTCGGTTTTAAAGCAGGCATTTGAAAGTGTTCCTAGAATTGCTCTCACGGCAACGGCCGATATTGATTCAAGAAAAACTATCGCCAGAGAATTATCTCTAGAAAATGCGAGGGTTTTCTTAAGTAGTTTTGATAGAGAGAATATCTCCTACGAAATTGAATTAAAGAATGATGACCCACAAATACAGCTTCTAAATTTTCTCGAACGATTTGATGTTGATGATGCTGGAATTATCTACTGTCTCTCTAGAAGAAAAGTTGAAGAGACTGCGGCTTTTCTAGTTGAAAACGGTTTCACCGCCTATGGCTATCATGCGGGAATGAGTGCTGTGAAAAGACGAAAGGTTCAACATGAATTCTTGTCCAATGAGGGAGTGATTATTGTTGCAACCATTGCTTTTGGAATGGGGATAGATAAACCAGACGTTCGCTTTGTGGCCCATATGGATCTTCCCAAGAGCGTTGAGTCCTATTATCAAGAAACGGGAAGGGCCGGAAGAGATGGACTTAGTGCCTGTGCATGGATGGTCTACTGCAAGAGAGACGCCGCGGTTTTAAAGCACCTCATTCGAAAGGGCACTAGAAGTATTGTTCAAAGAAGAGTGGAAGAGCATCATATTGATCTAATGCTAGGACTCTGTGAAACAACGAGATGCCGAAGAGAAGTGGTTCTAAACTTCTTAGATGAAGACTACCCTGAATATTGTGGGAATTGCGATATTTGCCAAGGGGCCTTAGAGGGAAAGGAATTATTAGATATTACTGATGAGATGATTCTCTACCTAAGCTCTATTTATAGACTTGATCAGAGAATGAATATTGAAATTATTTTTTCTTTCTTATTGGGTGAGGAGGACTTTAAATTTAAAGACTATATGAGTCTCGCTCACTTCGGACAAGGTTCTGGAGTTAGTATTCTAAAGTGGAGAGATATTCATAGAGTAGCTCTTGCCTCGGGGCTTGTAGAGGTAAGGTTTGATAAGGGTTCTGCTGTTAAGCTAACTAAGAGGAGTCTTAGAGTTCTTGAAGGAGAAGATAAGGTCTTTATGCGAACAGATCTCTCTAGGACAACACCTCCAAGAGCAAAGAAGGCCACAAAGAAAGTTAGAAAGAAGAGAGCTCCCAGGGTAAGAAAGGTAAAGAGTTATACTGCGAGTCCTGCAATCTCTCTAGACTCTGAAGAGAGACGCTTATTTGATAAGCTTAGGGAGTTAAGAAGATCAATAGCAAAGACTAAGAAAGTTCCGGCCTATAAGATATTTCACGATACAACTTTATTAGAAATCGTAAAGCAGAGACCAACGTCAGTAGAGGAGTTCTCTGAATTGCACGGGGTAGGTAGAGCGAAACTAAAGAAATATAGTAAGAAATTTATGGAAATTCTCTAAGTTGTGATTAAGTTAAAAAAGGCTATAGCTCTTCTTCTCATTCTCCTATTAAATTCTTCGTGCTCGATATTTAATGCTGGAACAGCTCATTTGAAATATTCTGATATTGATGCAGGTCTTGAGGGCAATAAGTATGAACTGAAAGAAAAGCTAGGAAGTATATCTGCTTCTATTAGGCAATTAGAACATCCTAAGGGTTATAGGAGCTGGGACTATATTGTTAAACTCTCTCCTAGTATTCATTTGGACCGCTTTGAGTTCCAAGCAGGAGTGGCGGCAACTAGCCCGACAACAACGACTAATGTGTATGATCTAAAATATAGACGTCTTTCTGGGCTTGGAAACTTAAAGATTGAGTTCTTTACCCCTGGGGGACAGCTCGTTTTTACCGCAGGTTTTGGGGGAGCGATCTATAGGCTTGATGATGGGCATGGGCTAAAGACGACAAAGACTAGAGAAGTTCGAAAATTTGATATCGCTTATAGTGTCTTTCTAACAGATCGAATTTTTCTAATGATGGGGCCAAGATATTATAAAACTGCATTTGAGCAATATACTTTTACTTTTAGAGTTGGCTACTTTTGGGGAGATGTCCCTAGGGGGTTAAAATAATTTTCACGAGTCTTGGCACTTGAATACTTGATTCTCCCGTTAATTGAGAATCAAAGGATCTAGAAAGATTTGTTGAAGTAAGGTTTTGCTCAATAGTCATAGCACCACTTTCCTTGGCCGCGGCTACAAACGTTGCTGCAGGATAGACTTCTCCCGACGTTCCTATTGATATAAATAAGTCACACTCTTCTAGAAGTTCACTAATCTCATCTAAGCGGTAAGGTATCTCACCAAACCAAACGATATGAGGTCTTAAATTTCCTGACTGCTTACAGCAAGAGCAAATTGTACTTTCATTTAGAACTCCCTCTATACTGTAGACTTTGAGAGTTTTAATACAATGCATTTTTAAAAGCTCTCCGTGCATATGAATAATATTCTGAGAGCCAGCTCTCTCATGTAGATCGTCTACATTTTGAGTGATGATTGTGACTTTGCCTTGAAACTTATTTTCAAGCTCTGCTAGAGCAAGGTGAGCTGGGTTTGGGGAGACTTCTGGAGTTTGTAATTGTGCTCTTCTAGCATTGTAGAAATTGAAGACTAATTCGGGATTATTTTTAAAACCATTTATTGAAGCAACATCCATAATATCGTACTCTTCCCAAAAACCATTGTGGTCTCTGAAAGTTTTTATTCCTGACTCAGCAGATATTCCTGCTCCAGTTAGAATGACAATATTTTTGATATTATTTGGTATAATCATTTCTATGATATTATCAAATAAATACATACATATCGAGAGCTAATGAGTGAGATAGAAGAAAATTTAGAATTAAAAGAGAGGAAGAAATTCTTCCTCTATAAGAGAAGTACATTATTTAACTGTATTTTTACAATTTTCTTATTTATGGCAAATCTCTTAATTGGTCTCCATCTGAGATTATTACTACTTAAGAGTTTCGATTTACTCCTCCTCTTAAGTCTCGTTTTCCTAATCACTTTTTTGGAGAAAATGATTCTCAGAAGGTTTCAGTACTCCTTAAATAAAGTAGGAGTATTACTTATTCAATTCTCCATTGTTGTGGAAATGATCTACTTTATTTTAAAGATTGAAAGCTTCCTAAATTGATAGAAGAAATACTCGTTGGACCGAGGTCTTTTATTTTCGCATTCCTTAGCGCTTTATTCGTCGTACATGATGCACTCATTACTAGGATAAATAGGCATAAAATCTTCATGACTTCCTCCTTTAGGCATCTTGCCTATTTCATGGATTAATTTTGCTAAATTGATGCCAATTTATGGAGTGTTATTTCAGTGTGTTAGATGGAGCGTATTGTCACTAGGTCATAACGCACCTATTTGGAAAACTATTTGAGAAAGTATTTGACGAAATATTATAAGTGACTAAAATCATAAACCTTGGAAAGCGCCCCCAGTTAAAGAAGTATTGAATTAAGGATATATGGCAAACAGACACAATAGCCCTAGAGCAACATTGATTAATAAAGAGCTGGTAAGAAATAAGACTCAAGATGAGAGTCAACTAGACCTTCTTTCTTATATTTCTAATGAGTCGCTCTCAATTTCAGCTCCACATAATGTTAGAAGTATTCGCTCGGCCAAGAGTCCAAGGGTAATTTCTCAAAATAGAAAATACTCTCTACCTATAAATGTGGATAGAAGTAAGCTCTTTAAGAATTTCATTTGTGGAGAGTCTAATAATAGGGCGTTTAAGATTTTAGAGGCCATGACTAAGCAGACATCCTTAGAGTTTCCAATTATCTATATCTGCTCTTTAAGTGGGCTAGGTAAGAGCCACTTACTCTATGGGGCGGCGAACGCATTATTTGAAAAGACTTCTAAGAAAATTTGCTACTTTCATGGTAAGGAATTTATCTACAATTTTGATGGGGAAATGGAGGATATCTCTTCGATTCATACTGTCTTTATAGATGATCTAGATGAAATTACTTATGACCTTGGTTTACAAGATAAATTTACACGTAACTTTGATCTCTTAAAGAGAAGTGGTGTACAAATTGTGATGGCGGGATCTGTTCTTCCAAAACATATGAAAATGACCTCTCCTAAGTTTGCTACAAGAGCGGGTAGTGCTCTCGTTGAAAAAATTAATAAAATTGATAGAGATTTAGCTTCTAAAATTTTAGATAATCTCTCTTATATTCATAAGTATGATTTGAGTCCAGATGTAAAAGACCTATTAGTTGATTGCTTTCACTACCATGTTTACGGACTTGAGAGTGCATTATTGAAACTTAAGAGTTATAGCGAAACATTTAGCAGTAATGTTGATATTAAGATTGCTTTGAAAGAGCTTAAAATTCTTGGGCCAGTGTTAGATAAGACTATTAATTCTAAGAAAATAATTGCTCGTGTTTGTGAGTTCTATAAAGTTGATATTGAGGATCTCTTTTCAAAGAATAGAAAGAAAGAAGTCTCTTTTGCTCGTCACGTCTGTATGTATATTTTAAAAGACCGAAATGGTCTCTCCCTTTCTAGAATTGCGAGACTCTTTAACCGAGATCACACATCTGTTCTCTATGGTGTTAATAAGATCATGGCAGAGATTCAAGGTAATAAGAGTATTAGAAAAGACATTCACGAGTTAGTTTAAAAAAAGACCTTCATCCTTGAAGGTCTACAATCAATTAAATTTTAGATTTTTCTGAAAGGAAGTTAAGAGGTTGCTTAACATCTACAACTCCGCCACCTTTAGGCTTTGGAAATTGAATCATTTGAAGTACTCCTGTCATACAGTTTGTACCTTTGTCAGAGAATTTTGATCCCTTTGTCTTGATCTTCATTCTCTGTGCTTTACCTTGAGAGTTAATTCTAAAGTGTAGGTCCATAACACCTTTGGCATGCTCGTTTCTATACTCAAGCTCTTGTTGGTAGCAGTGCTTAAATTGTGGAAGGTACTCTCTTAGAATTTTTCTTAAAAGCTCTGGGTCCATTGAACCAAGAACAACAGCTTTTTGATCAGTATAAGTGGTGTCAATTCCTGACTTATTAGCAAGTCCTTTTGAACCTGATGAGGAATCAAAGCTTCCTTTAAAGTCTTGTCCAAGTCCTGAAGCGGCATTACTGTTGGCCGCTTTTATATCAGAAGTTGTCGCACTCTTTGCTGAGTTTCCAAGAGCAGCAGCATTGGAATTTGAGTTCTTAACAACCTTTGCCGAGTTAGAACCTGTGCTTCCAAAGAATGAGGCCATTGATTTATTCATTTTGAATTTGAATGATTTCATCTGTCTTTTGCTTTTAACATTCTTTGACTTAGCGGCCGCTTTCATTTGCTCTTTCACTGGCTTTGATGCTTGTTTTGTCTTACTTGGTTTTTGTGTGTCTTGCTTCTTCGCAAATTGTGGCTTCTTGTCGTCTTGCTTTTCTTTCTTTACTCCAGTGTCAACTTCAGTCTTACTAACTTCACTTGAAGTCTTAGAGTTATTCTTTTCTTCTGCTTTTACTGCAGGTCTGTAGATAACGGCAACTTTCTTCTCTTCTTCTTGCTCCGGAAGATCAATGAATAGAAGAAGTAACATTAAACTCATAGCTACTGAGAAGACTTTTGCTGTTTGCTTTTTAAATTCTCTATCTCTACCAAAGAAAGGAGTGTTTCTAAGGTGTGGAGGGGCATCAGAAATTTGGATAAGAACCTGTGTGGTTCCATGATCGTAAGAAATTATTTCATCTTGCTTTAAATGGTAGTTGTTCTCAATGGCCTCTCCAGTTAATAGAGAAGAGCATTTGTGGTCTTTGATTTCCTTAATAAGAATTTTACTATCTGAAATATCTAGGAAAGGAATATTTTCTTCGCTATCAAAACTTGGAAGTTGGAAGGTATCTTTCTTTCTATCATGGGCCGAAACTCTGAGCTCCCCACTCTTTAATGGAAAGTAGTCAATTGATAAGGCCGTTCCCATAGAGAGTACTGTAATTTGAACAGCTTTAGCATCATTCTTTCTCGCTATAGGAGTAAATTCTTTCGTCTCATCGACTTCAATGAAATTGTCTGTGTCGAGATTATCCATGAGGCTGAGTTTTTGAATAGGAGTATAATCCTCTTCATCAAATTTAATATCACAATATTCCCCATCAATAATAACAAGGCCAGGAACTGGAGGTAAAACCGGGGTAGGGTGTTGTCCCTCCAATTCCTGGATTGTTTGAATATCCATATCCTCATCTTCAATGATCGCATCATTCCGTTGAATTTCATCAATGATTTCATCTAAATTAAATATTTCATTAGAAAATTGAATATGGTCACCTGGATAGGCAACACCACTTTCAACTCTCTCTGAATTGATAAATGTTCCATTATTACTTTCAAGATCAATTATTTTTGCTCCACCTTCAAGGTTGAGAATTAAGATAGCGTGGTATGCAGAGATACTACTATCTTCAATGATGATGTCACATTTCTCACTTGAACCAACAAGAAGCTTCTTCTTGGTTAAAGTGAACTCAAGATTGTGACCGATTAACTTTAGTCGACTGTAGTCTTTAGTTTTTGACAGCAACACGTTTTACCCCTTTTTTGACATTTGCATCCTTGCTGTCCTTCTCTTCCTTAATTCTTTCTAACTCAATATTTATTTTATTTGAAAGTGCATTTGTAGCAGATTTAATTTCTTCAATAATAGTGGCCCTTTGTCCACCAATGATCGCTTTCGCCTCTTCGTACCTTTTTAGCTCATAGTAGAGTAGAGCAACGTAGAGAGAAATATCTTCTCTCTTTAAGTTCTCATCGTTAAATCTCTTTGCCCACGAGTAAGCTTTAGTGAAATTTCCCTCTGCAATTTCAATTGTCATCATTGAAAGGATGAGGTCTATATCGTTTGGGTTACTTGTTACAAGAGGGTGAATAAGAGTTCTTGCTTTTTCAAGATGATTAAATTTTATATAGACTTGGGCCAAGTTGTATTTTGGCACTTTAGAGTTTGGAGAGAGTTTAATCGACTTCTCTAAGAGTGTGTGAGCATCTTCAAAGTTACTCGATTTAAGAGCAACAAGAGCTTTGTTATTATAAATAGAAGCTTGTATTAAGTTCTCTCCCGAAAGAGCATAGTCGTAGAAGTAATTTGCTTTTAACTGGTTGCCATAGAGCTGGTAACAAATACCAATGAAGAGCCAATACTTCTTATCCTCTCTATACTTATTAATATTACTCTGCAGGTCTTGTAGAGAGCTTTTGAAATCTCCATTATAACACTTTGAAAGAGACTTATTTAAGAAGTTCTCTTCACTTATTTTACTTAAGCGAGTATTACCAAACCTCATAAAAGATTCTTCAGAGAAAGCATCATTCTTAGATTGAAGATGGCTATTAATCTTGTGTGAACCACAACTAACAGCTAAGAATATCGTAAGTAGAATCGCCACTTTCATTATTTAATCCCTTGATTATCTAGAGATATTACTAATTGTGATGCAGGGTATCTCATTAGTATTTCTGATTTAAAGTCTTGATCGTCAAATAATCTATAGTTTTCATAGGAGAGAATGTTATTTCCTGAAATAGTCTTAGTGGTTTGTTTATTAAATGAATTCACTTCATTTTCTACTTTCGAATAAAGTGGAGTCATTTGCTTTAAAAACATTGCTGTTTCTTCTTTATTAAATCCATTGGGACGGAAGGCCTTAACTTCTTTTAAGAAGTCTTTATATTGATTAGCTATAAAGTGACTAACCTTTGGTGTGATAATTGGATGTTTTAGCTTCTGAATTTCTAGACCAGAATTTACAATTTGCTTTATTTTAGAGAAATTATTTTCAATTTCCTTACTAAATAGATCTCCATTGAAAGTTCCCCCTGAAAAAGAGTACTTAGAATTTCTAAATTTTAGTAGGTAGGCGTTATAGGCCATTATTTTATAGATGGCTGGAGATTGATAGAGTTTCAATATATCTAGCATCTTCTTCGCCTGTGCCTCTTGATTTTTAGCATTTGCCTGCCAGTAATGATTTTCAGCAATAGTCGTAATCAGCGAGCTTTGAATGAAGCGAGGAAATTTTCTCATGTAGAACGTTAGCTTCTTAATATTTCCCTCAATGGCAAATTCTCTTGAAAATCTTTCAATATCCTTTGCAATAATATTTTCATCAATACCACATTTTCTTTGTGTGTTTTGTAATGTATCAATGGCCTTATAATTATTCTCTACGATGGCAAATGTAATAGCTTTCTTATATAGACTATTTTTTAATGGGAAATTATTACTACAGTATTTTGCAATTGCTCTATAGCTAAGAGATAGGGCTTTTTTAAATTCTTGAGCTTGTGCATATTCAGTGATTATTTTGTCTATTGTTGTGATCTCTTTGAAAATTTCACCTTGATTATCAATCTTTAAGCTGTACTTTAGCCACTTCCACGATTGATTAATATTAGTGATTTTTAGGCTTAATAGTGAAAGTCTAAAAGCTGTCTGTATTTTAATTTTAAGTGGGTAACTCTCATTTTCTAAAATACTTAAGTAGCTCTTCTCTGCAGAGGCGTAATCTTTAGCATCAACCTTCTTATCTATCTCGTTAAAGAGAAGTCCAGCAAGGATAACTACAGACTTCTTAATATAAACTTTTTCAAAAGATAAAAAACCTTTGTTAAACTCCCCAATCCAATAAGAAATCTTTTGAATATCTTTCTTTGATACATAGTAATCAAATACTTTTGCAAACATTCCTTTTTGAGACTTTAAGTCTGCAGGGAAGTTTTGATTATAGGCCTTTACTACATTTACTGAATTTAGTATTTTTAAATTCTTAAAGTAGAGTGTAAATAGCTTTGGATAAATAAGTTGACTCTTTTGGTCTTTAGGCCAAAGACTTACATGATTACTATAGACATAAGTCTTATACTTATAATTAGATAATCCTTCTTCTTCTAGCTTTGTAAGAGTAGCAAGTAGTGAATTAATCACTTTCTTAGAGAAAACTTCGTTCCATACTTTCTTTTGTTTTTCTTTCTTGATAATTTCTAGAACTAAAGAGTACTTCTTATAAGCTCTTTGAAATAATTTAACAGAATAAAGAGTTTCACCTTGAAAAAAGAGATACTCATTCTTATTTTCTCTATCGATATTAATAAGGATATTGAAGTAAGTTAGAACATTATTTAATTTTTCGTCATTCAATGAAGCACTTGTAAATTGGTCTCTTTTCGCTAGTTTTACTTGAAGAAAACCAACATATGACTTAATTGATTTAACAGATATTTCTAATTCTTCTCCAGTTAAATGCTTTAAGTTAAAAATATTAGAAAGGGCCTTAGAGGCTTCTAAGTGTAGTGACTCTTGTTTGTAAGTTCTATAAAACTCCAATTGATAGTTATAGTAGAGTACTTGCTCGTCAAACTGCTTTCTCTCTTTTGCTGCATTTAATCCTCTAACAACAATATTATTCACTTCTGGAAATTTCTTTGCTGTCTGCGCTCTTGTGGCCATCTTTGTAATATATTCACCAGGTTTAACTACATTCTCTAAGTAGAACGTAACACCTTCGTCAATTTTATCATTTTGAATATAGAATATACTGATTGCATCGAGTACTTGAGATTCGACAGTAACGTATCTTGGACTCTTACTAATCTGATAAGCTTTTAGAATATGATCTAGTCCCATTGCTAGTTTCTTAACTTTTAAAAGACACCATGCAAAGTTGTAATGGTGCTTTGCATACCATTCATCACCTTCATTTTTGATGACATCAACATAGTACTTGATCGCTTTTCTATATTTCTTATCATTATAGTAGAGCTCTGCAAGGGCAGTTTTTATACTGTGGACAATAGGTGAGGCATGAGGAGCGACTCTCAATGACTTTAAAAGATAGTACTCAGTTTTCTTACTCTTGTTAAAATCTCTCTCATTGAGAGCAAGTGTGTAGAAAATAGCTCCATTACTTCTATAGTTTGGCCATTTCTTAGTAATATAGAGTCCTAGTTTTTCTACTTTCTTATTAAGTGAAACTGATTGCTTAAAGAAGTAGGATTTCTTTAATTTTGGATTCTTATTTTTTAAGAAGTTGTTATTCTCTTCTTCTTTGATAATTTTTAAATTTTCTGAATAGAGCTCTAGCAGTCTATACTCTAGATTTGGTCCTCTTCTACCAATTTTCTTAATTGTCTTAATTTCTCCGTGAATCATATTAATAAGCTTATTTCTCTTTTGTTTTTCAAAAGAGGCCTTCTGCTCTCCATAAGCAGGAAAGCAAAGAGTGATAATGAATGTGATCACTAGAAGATACTTCATATCTTAATTTCCACCCTTTACAATAAATTTAAACTTTGGAAATCCTGCTGTTGCACTTGCATGCATAACTTTTTGCATATCTGCATATGAGAGAGTTTGATCTAGGACAATATTTATCTGCTTATTTGACTTTTCCTTACTCTTTATTAGGTCTTGCTCAACCGAAGAGAGGTTTCTAGACTTAAATTCTTTTAACTCTTTATCTCCCTGATCTTTTAATTCTTTTAACTTCTTCTCTAAGAAAGAAATATTTGAGCTAGATTTTGATATTTTACCGATTTCTTTATTATTGATGAAAACGGCCCTGTTCTTATTGACTTGAATTGTCACAGATTGATTACCATGAAGAGTGGAAATTGAATCTGGAAGCTCTAGGTTCTTTGTTAAATCAAGCTTAAGATCTGACGGGTTATAGCTCTTAAGTAAGAAAACGAGAAGAATAACTAAGATATCAAGTAGAGAAGTGATATCTATATCTAACTCTTTCTTCTTCTTTAAAATTACAGATCTTCTTTTCTTCTTTGTAGTCATTGCTAATTCCTAGATTACAGTTTCAAAAATGATTTGATCGAATAAAGTCTTCGTTCTTACAATTTTTCCTTTCTTTGATTTCGCCGAAAGCTCTGGAACTTCTTTTCCAACACCTGTTACTGAATCCATGATTTTTACAATTTCTTTGTAATTTACGTTCTTATTTGGACTTATGATAATTGATCTCTCATCAATATTTGCTAACTTAATATTGATGAGTATTTTCTTTAGTTTTCCAAGATCAAAATCTTCACCAAGCTTTGTAATTGTTGATTGAACCGAGCCTTCAACACCTGTTTTTACTTCAATAGTTGAACTAGTAATTTTAAGTGTTAAATTGAGGGGCTTTTCATCACTCTTTTCTGTGTCAATTGTTGCAATGGCAGGAGCGTCACTTCCTATTTCATAGATCTCAACAAATTGAGCACTCATTAGTAAAAAGAAGATAAATATGAATACCGCATCCAAGATTGGAATAAGGTTTAGTTTTGGTATTTCTTTCTTTTCTTTTCTTGTTCTCATTTCTACCCCTAGAAAATCAATTAAGCTGCTTCAGATGTACTCTTTGGTACTGGTGGCATTTTTCTCTTCTTTGTCCCCAGTAAATCAACTAATTTAAGAGAGTACTCTTCAATTTCAGCGATGATCTTCTCACTCTTATTAGAGAGAATATTGTGAATAACCATAATACTAATCGCAGAGATTAATCCAAAGGCGGTGGTATTCATGGCCTTAGAAATACCAAGTGCGAGGAGTTTCGCTTTTGATGATGGGTCGGCATTGGCAACAGCAGCAAATGACTCAATCAAACCGTAGATAGTTCCTAGAAGTCCTATTAGTGTTGATACGTTTGCAACAAGACCAAGGTAGCTCATTCTCTTATCAACTTTAGGTGTAACTTCCAAAATTGTAGAGTCAACAGCATCTTGTATTTGATCCTTATCTTGATTTGCTCTCTTTAATCCTGACTTTAAAACCATTGGTAATATCGCTTTTGAGTTTGAGCAACTCTGGATAGCTTTTTCCACATCGTTATTTAAAACGTGCTTCTTAATCATATTCATAAGAGAGTTGCCATCGATGTCATAACTAAAGAGAGACTTGATTCTCTCTAATGAGATGGCGATTCCAAAAGTCCATGTGGCGAGAATAATCCACATGAAAATCCCACCCTCATCCATAAAGATTGCTAAGGTTTGTAAGAATGATTGGTCTGTTACGGCCTGAGCCACTTGATTTTCCATTGTCTACCCCTTATCTCAAATTTCTGATGTCTTTCTTTGATTCTGTATTAAAGTCAAATCTTTCATAGAGCGCTCTTTCAAAAACTTTTCTGTCTCGTTCCTTAACAGAGAGGTCTCCTGGAGCGAGTAATTGACCTTTGACTTCTAAATTCCCGAGGTCAAAACTCTCATATTTCTTATACTCAACAATGACATTCTTTCCTTGAGCAAGTGTTGAGATACTTATTAAAAAAATCATTAGATATTTCATCATTACCTCTTGCTCACTTTCTTATTTATTTTAACCGCTGCGCAGTTTGACTTAAGACCATAAGAGTAATCACCTAATTCATCGGCCCAGAATGCACCGTCAAAGTTCCAGAAGTCATCATCGATTGTTCTTTTTACATTTTCTAAACTTCCTCGACTTCTATTTGAGATAAGAGTTTTATTACTATAAAGTAGGTCTCTTTTCTTCGACATGATTTCAAGCTTGATATTGAACATCTCGTAGCTATACTTATGAATATCATTTATGAAAGTGAACATTTCTTTTTTTACATAGTGATTTAAGTGTTGAGTTCTCCAGCTAATTGATCTTTCTACTTGCTGAATAAGGTACTTTGTAAATTCACTCTGTTTTCTCTTGTTAAGGTATCTAAGTTCATTCTTAGCTTTCTTGAAACTTACTAAATCAACACTGAATTTTACTTTCTTTCTTATTTGGGTAACAAGATTTCTAATATATGGATTCAGGTTTTCAGTTTCTTTTAAAGAGCTAAATACAAGGTTAATAAAGTAAGTGTGAGAGTTCTTATTTGGAAGAACAATATTCTTTAGTTCATCACTCTTAGATTTATAAACTTTATAATATTGATCAATTGTCGCAAGACTATCGTCATAGAGACAAAGTCTGAAATAATTTAATGAATTCAAGACTTCTGACTCTGGAAAGAAGTAACTTGATAGAAGAGGTGATCTATACGTGACAACAAGCCCAAGAGATCTATTGAAGTCTTCTAAATAGTAGTTTGCCCAAGCTTTTTCGATTAATGTGTAAGGCCATCTATATGATGTCTTTGGAATTTCATTGTAAGTTGCTATGGCCTTGGCAAATTGTTTTTGCTTATAGTAGAGTCTTGCAATATGCATAGTACAAGACTCACTTAATACAGTGTAGTATCTCTTGAGCTTTTCTTTATCTGCTCGCCCCATGAAATCTTTAGAGACTTTAATACACTTATCAAATCTATCCTTTGCTCTCGATATGTCTCCAAGAATTTCTCTCGAAGTTCCTGCAACATAGAGAGCTTCAGGAGAAAATCTATTATTTAGAGGAATTCTCTCCGCTACTGTCATTGCATTTTTATAGTGCTGCATTCTAAACATTTTTAGAGCATAGATAAGTTGCAAAGTCGGTGAGTTATGCTTAATTAGGTCTTTATTTGAAAGACCTGCTAGCGAGTTCGTACCAGACTTTAGAACAAGAATTTCCAATTTCTCTTCAAAATCTTTATCAAGTTTGTCGGCCTCAATAATATGTTCCGCCGCAAATGGAAGAGAAGAGAAATAATACTTAGATTTAAATAGTTCATTAAAAATAGTAATATTTCTATCTTTTCCTTTTGAAAAGTAAACTTTTTCAGCTACTCCGAAGTGAGCTTTAGCTGAAAATGTAAATAGTATAACTAGTGCTATAATTATTTTCATTTTATTTCCTTAGAAGCTAAAACCAACCGAGAGTATTGCGTCTGTTGTTCCTCTTAATTTCGTAGTCGAGGCTTCTCCATTTATAACTGGACCTGGGGCTTTATACATTGATCTTTGAAGATCAATTCCAATAAACCATCTCTTAGAAGCATGAATTCTAAGTCCTGTCTTTGCTACTGCACCAGTGTAAGATTCAGCTTGAAACGTAGAAGATAGATTAGGATCAGATACTGTATCTTTATTTGATTCTGTATCAATTTTTGCTACACCTAAACCAAAGCTCCAGTCGAAGTAAATGATTTTGTTAAATGTATTGATCTTTCCATAGAATGGAGACCAGATACCCATCAATCCATATGAAGAAGTTAATCTTCTTATGAATGGAACACTTTGATTAATTCTTTGTAAGTTATCATAAGCATCATTATTCTTATTAGAGTAGCTATTGTAGAAACCTTCAATGGCCCACTCTTCATTAAGATAGTAACCAGATCTGAAGTTGATACCAGTTGTATCCTGATATTCACCACTAAGATTTGAAACATATCCAAGTTGAGCATAGATAGTCTTACTTTTCTTATAAAGCTTATTCTGTAATACATAGACTTTTTTATCGGGATCAAGCCAAAGGAATTTATAGAGATCGCTCTCGTCAGCCATGGCCTTAAGAGATGACGCTCCCATAGAAAGCGCCATCATTGTATATAGTAAAGTCCTACCCCTAGAAGAATACATTAATTGAACTCCTGTGTTTGAACAGCGTAGCTTATTTCAATCTTAGAACCTTCGTTTGGAATATTTCCCTCAACGAACTTAATAGATCTTGATTGATTGTCATAAGTGTAGCCTGAGCTTATTGCCGAACCATTTACTTTTACTTCTACTTTGTCATCAAAAGGCTTGTTGGAAAGTGCAAAACTATCAATTAGATTTACAATTTTTCCACCCATTTCTCTTAGTACTTGATAGAAGTCATTCTTGATATGAGCAGTTAAGCCACCTGTCTTGTCACTTGCTTCAAGATATCGATACCCAATAGTTTCCCACTGTGTACTTGTCTTCTTGCTTGTAACGATAGAGTAGAGTTTAATAAGTCCAGATGACTTCTTGAGTTCTTTGAAGTTATCTACATAAGACTGAACAGTACTATCTGACTGATCCTCTTCATCTGAAACATAGACAACTACAAGGTAAGCATCATTTCTCATCCAATTTTCTACGTAACGATTAACAAATGATTTAGAAGTCTTCAATCCTTGCTCTCTACCTGAACCACGGGTTCCAACTTTAATACAACTTGCAAAGTCTTTAACAAATTGACTTTCATTACTATTGGCGGCAGTAGCATCAAGTATTCTGAAATCACAAACAGAACGTCCGTTCTTGTTTGATGAACCATCAGTTGTTGTAATCGCCATTTTGAAATCTATATTCTTTTCTAGAAATTCATGAATAAAGACATCGAAATTGTAGGCAAGAGCTTTTTGCTCATCTCCCATTGAACCAGAGTCATCAATAACCCAAAGGATATCAACTTTTCCTTCTTTTGCTTGGGCCTGAGTAAAGTTTTCGACAACAGACTTTAGAGAAATTACAGGATCTGTTGGCTCAACAGGAACTTCTGGTTCCACAGGTACTTCTGGAACTACAACAACTGGATCAGTAGGATCTGTTGGGTCAGTAACTACAGGATCAGTTGGTTCTGCTGGATCAGTTACAACAGGATCAGTTGGTTCCGTAGGTTCCGTAGGTTCTGTAGGAGTTGTAACTACAGGATCTATCGGCTCTTCAACTTCTGGTGCAGTTGGAATATCTACAACAGGTTTATCTGGATTTGATGTAGGTATTTCAATCTCTGTAGGGATATCGTTATCAGCAACACCAGCTCCATTTAAAAATTTCTTTTCATAGAACTCTTGTTCATTACAAGAGGTGAGATTAATTAAAAGCGTTAGTAATAGAAAGGTATCTCGTATCCTTGAAGTTTTTAAAACCATTACCGTCTCCATAACGGTAGCAAGATCTATCTCTTAGAAATAATGATCTAGCAATTCCGGCTTTTCTGAGATTTTGTGACGGCTTACATACTTTTTTAGCGGACGTACAACAAACAAAATCGAAGAAGTTTTTGTTCCCTTTTCTTAGGGTTAGATTAACAAAATGGGAAATGGAGTAAATTTGTGAATGTATAATTTTATTCTTTTTTCTTTATAATCAATACTTTAGATAGGCAAAAATGGCAAAAAATGTGAAATTTTATTGATCTCGTTTTATTCTGAAATTCGCCACATATTATTGCTAGAGATAGGAAACTTATTGTTTATAGTAGATTTATAGCTTTCTCAACAAAGGAGTTCGTTAATTCATGAGTTTCATTTTGAAGTGAAATATAATTACTTTGAGCTTTTGCTCTCTCTTTTAAAATATCGAAATGTTCCCTAGAGTTCTTGTAATCAACCATTTCATCGGAGGTTCCATGGATTGCGTAAATATTAAAAGGTATTTTTTCGGGAAGATATTGCCATTTGAAAGTACAAGAAAGGCCTATGATAGATTCAACTTCTCTTAGTTCAAGAGCGGCAAAGGGACTAAGGTATCCGCCCTGAGAATAGCCTAGGATTGTTTTAGGAGTGCTCTCATAGCCGAGTTCCGTAACCATTTTACTAATCATTTGCGCGGGAAAATTATAGTCAATATCATAGGTGTTAGTGTGACGATCAAAGAAGTACCATGCATATCTTCTTTCAATATAATCTTTCCTGATCTTTGGAATCGGAAATGGTCCATTAGGAGCGAAAATGTCATATTCATCACTAACTGCATCTTTAAATTTCTCTAGAACGGCTTGATTACTCTGAGCGAATCCGTGCAATAAAATAAGTAATTTCTTCGATTTTCTCTTTATTAATTGATAGTTTGCAGGAAACTCTATTTCTAATTTCATTGTTTCGTTTTTCATGGGACAATATTAGTTCAAGAGTAACTAGATGAGTAGGTATTAATTGAGTTTAGAAGAAAAAGTCTTAGAAACATTATCTTTTTTTAATGCTATGACATTGGAGCAAATCTACTTAGACTTTGATGAAGACTTTCTTCTTGAGCATAAGAAATATACCTATGATGATCTCATGGAGTGTCTAAGAAATCTTGAAGATCAAAAGAAAATAAAGTCTTCAGGTGTAGAGAAGTCAAAGACATGGATACGAATTTACCCAAAGAAAAGTCTTCTCTCTAAACTATTGGGATTCCTAAAATAGTTACAAATAGCCAAGTAATAAGTCCCGTTGCAATAGGAATGGTGAGGTTATCATCAATTCTAAGTGGAATTAATTCTAATCCTGTCATTACAATCGAAACAATTAAACCTAGAACGGCCACCATGAAGAAATCATGTAGATAGAGCGTGTTAAAAACAAATACTATGATACAAAATGTAGAGATAAAGAATGCTGCTGAACCTTCAAGACTTTTACGCTTAAATATTTTATTCTTCCCGAAGCGAATTCCTATAATTGCAGACATTGGATCAGCGATTGCTAGAGTGAAGATTGCACAAAGGGCAACAACTTTTGGAAAACTTAGAAGAGTCAATAGAAGACCCATCACAAAAGGCATTCCTGCTGATTCTTTCAGTTGCTCTTCGGCCCGAAGTAAGTACTTATTTACAATTTTAAATGTCGCAGCATACTCTGGATAATTTATTCTGATTTGTTCGACAATATAAACAATACAGGCTGCAGTTCCTAGAATAGATACCGCAAGCTGATGACTTAAGAAGCTATAGTAAATAATCCCAGCAGCAGTTCCCATGGTCATATGGAAGAAGCGTCTTGGAAATTGTAGATCATGTCTGGTGGAAGTAGGGGCCTCTTGTTGCTTTTGTTCACTAGCTTCTTGTACTTCTTCTAGAGATGTTGTCTTTTCTTTACTCACAATTAATTCCTTTCATTATTTATCGGAATTTCCATATAGAATTTTAATGGAATTGAGTTTTTACTCTATTATTGATTTAGGGCGCTCTTCTGTAATTAATTGCATAATATCTTTCTGACTAATAGACCCGAGGAGCTTTCCACTAGATGAGTGGGTGACTGGAAGGGTATGGTATTTGCTATTTTCAAATATTGCGACAATTTCTTCGATTCTCGACTCATTTGAAATAGTCGGGTATTGAGCTATTATCGATTTTGCAGTGATAAAGCTGTTCTCATCTTCTTTAGAAAGTTCCATTAATTGAGTAAGATCAATCACTCCTAGAAATTCCTGTTCTTTATTTATAACAGGGTAGTAGGGATAACTATGTTGATAAATAAATTTTTGAACGTTCACTATGCTGGCATTTTCTTTAACAGAGATAATATCTGTTTTTATATAATGTTTTATATCTCTTTTAATATCTTCGCTTACTTCTTTTTTAATATTTAAATTTTCCTGTAGGTTATCCATCAACTGGCCAACACTCACTGATGTTTTCTTGGTGAAATTCTTATCATCTCCTTTTCCACCTTTAACTTCCCCAGAAGCAAAGAGGCTATACTTTAAAAGAAGAGGACCTAGGATTTCAAAAACAAAAATTGAACTCATAATAATTGTGACGAGTAGGTTAGAGCTCTCTGTGTCGATTGGCATGATCTTACTTACTATCGCGAGAGCAATACCTGCATGTGAGAGAGTTGAGAGACCAAAGTAGTTAGACTTATCAGCAAAGGAAGTAATAATTTTCCCTGTCAGAATCGAGCCAAAATAGAAAGCAAATGTTCTACTGATGACATAGACGATTGCCATTAGGAAAACGGCGGGAGTAAACTCTCTAAGGTTTATATGGGCCCCGGCCAGGACAAAGAAAATAGCATAGATAGATAGGCCCATCTCGTTAATGCCTTTATGAATCTCTTTTCCTGAATTGGTTGAATTCACAACAGTAAAGCCTATGACGGTAGATATTATAAGTGGATCTGTTTTTAAAAAGTAGGAAAGAGTTTGTCCAAAGAGAATTGTTGAACCCACGAGCATGAGAAATTCTGAAGACTTCTTTTCTTTCTGTTCCCAGTAGGAGAGAAAGAATCCTAGTATAAATCCTAGAATAACGGAGCCAACTAGTGACCACACAAGAAGACCAAGTTGCATAAGTGGAGTGATTCCAGCATCTGTTGGCCAAATATTTAAAATCTTTAAAATCACTTCTATCACTTGAGTTCCAACTAATGCTACTACTGTTGCAAGAGCGAGGTAGGTTAGAATAGATCTTTGAAGTGGGCCATTTGCATTATACTCTTTCATTACTAGAAGTGTTGTAGGAGGAGCACATTCGAGGGCCACAAAGGAGAGAAAACTTGCAACAATTAAAGCGAGCTTTATATCTCCTGTTATTTTTGAATAAGCTAGAAATGTTAGTGTAAAGACAATCAGGAGATTGAAGAGACCCGCGACACCAACTTCTTTGAAATTCTTCCACCCAATTTTTTGGATAAGGTTTCTATCAAAGTCTCCTCCAATATTAAAAAGAATTAATCCCATGGCAATATCTGAGAGAAAGTGAACACTATGGGCAATCTCTGTGGTCATTAGGTTGAAGCCAGTTGGACCAATAATAATACCAGCAAAGATAAAGCCTGTAACTTTCGGTATTTTTATTTTCTTGGAGAATTTCCCAAGAACTAGAGCAGAGATGAGCGCTAAACCTAGAATAGGAATTTTACTTTCGACAATGGCCGCGGCGACTTCAGTTGTTTGCATTTCGAATTCCTATTGGCTGTAAATAATGCTTAATTATATAAGTACTTTCTAATAACAGCAAATTTTGAGGAGTTATTATTACGTAATTTAAGTAGCTTAGTGCTTTTGTCTAGCACTCTTTCGCAAGGAATATTATTTAAATAATATGTAAGGGATCTATTTACCATGAGTTTTTAATTGCTTAGTATAGTAGAGCTACATTTTAAATTTGAGGAAATATGAAGAAGAAAATCTTTCTAGTTGTAACAGTAATTGTATTAGTTTTAGCGGGAATTAGCTGGGGATTATTAAGCTACAATTATTCAACAGGTTTTAGATCAGGAGTTCTGGTTAAGATCACTAAGAAAGGTGCCTTTTTAAAAACATACGAAGGAACAATTGACTTAGGTTCTGGAGATCAGCTAACTTGGGACTTTTCAATTCATAATAAAGAAATTGGTGAACAGCTAGAAAAGCAAGCAGGACAATTTGTTAAACTCGAATATAGAGAACTACTTTATAAAGTGATCTATGGAACGAAGTATGATGTAACCGCGTGGTCTATTGTTAGAAAGTCTGGAAGTGAAAACTTTTGCCGTCTCGTCAATATTATGAGAAAGAGCCGCTTCGTTGTAGAAAAGGTTAAGTCTCTTATCTCTGAAAATGATGCTTCATTACTTGAAGAAATTAGGAAGTGTCAAAATTAAATGGCAGTAGATTTAATATCACTGCCTCATATCCTAGACGTATTTCCTTTAAAACCCCTATCAAATAATAGTCTTGAGCCCATCTCCTAAGTTGTCATAATAGGCTTAGGTGGGGGATTCTATGCGTGAAAATTCAGTGAATAAATTCTATACAGAAAATATTGGAAAGTACTTTGGTTTCATTCCAAAGTCCGACTTTAATAAGTTCGACTCTATTCTTGAAAGCTCTATCTCACACAAGTGGAAGAATATTCATCCGAGCTACTTAAGCTCTAGAGAGGCCCTCGTTCTTGGTATTAAAATTATGAATAGTCATGATGAGGTTTGTGGTTTTAAGGATCACGATGCTCACGAGATGTTTGATCTAGCGCTTAAAAACTTTAAGGAAGCAGGAGAAGATAGAAAGCACTATAGTCTTGCTATGGGAATCTTCTACTTTCGAAATTCTCTACAAATAACTGATAGGTCTAAGCAAGTAAAAGTCATTCGACTGGCCAAGCACTATATCGATGAAGCTATTTCCGTAAAGGAAGATTGCTTACTTACTAGATTACACTTAGTACTCATACACGTTGCTATGGATAATATGTCAATGGCGGTAAGTGAATTAGTAAAACTTGGAAGAGAGATGAACGATAGAAATATTTATAATGTTCTCTTTCATATTTATGAAAAACTTGGACATGAGAATATTGCGCTCTTTTATAATTTAAAGGCCTCTAAACTTAATACTGAGTTCCACTTGGCAGCTTAATCAAGAACTCGATCTTAGCTTGAGTTCTTCCTGTTAAGCTTAGATCAATCATACTCTTGGCCACTGTGCTTGCTTCAATAGGAGCATACTTTCCTAAAATAAACTTCAGGGGCTTTGAGAAAGGTCTGGTGAGAGCAATGGATAGCCCCTCTAAAGGTCTTGATTCACTTCTATCTCCTAAGAGGAGTGAAGGTCGAACGATGATGACCTTTTGATTTCCTATTAGAGAATCTTCCATCTCTCCCTTTATGCGATTGTAAAATACTCTAGACTTACTATTGGCCCCTAGAGCACTAATGACACAGAAGAAATTGGCTTTTGTTTTTATACTGTATTGAAAACATAAATTCACAAACTCTAAGTCTACTTTCTTAAAGTTCTCTTTGGAACCGGCCTTTGCGATTGTAGTTCCAAGACAACAATAGACTCCGTCGTATTCTTGTAGGTTAAAGCTTTCAAAGTCATTAAAGTTAATTACTCTAATATTAAAGTTATCGGCCTTTATTCTTGATGAGTCTCTAACGGCAATGGTGACTTCGTGAGCAGTCTTTAATTGTTCTAATAGTGAGCCGCCGACAAGGCCTGTGGCCCCAAAAATAAGAAGCTTCATTAGATAAGAATTAGAAGTAGAACGAAGACAATAATACCTAAGATAAGAAAGGGGATGAAGTTATCCTTCTTCTTATCTACTTTAAATTCTCCATACTCTCTTAAGTGAGGATCATTAATATTATCTATAATATATTGTAGATCTTTATATGGAGTGAGACCATTTAGATCCATAATCACTTGTCTATCTTCACAGAAGAACATAGTCGGGACAGAGCGAATATTAAAATGTTCAGCTAGTTCGGGAGATTCATGTGTGTCGATATCATAGATAGGAAAGTCTGGATTTTCCGCCGCAAGTTTTTCAAGGACTGGAATCATCATTTGGCAAGGTCCGCAAGTGGTTGAGCCAAACTTTAATAAGTATGGCCCCCTTGTCGTATTAACAATTGTATCGAAATTTTCGCTATCTACTTTCTTCATATTTAGTGCTTCTTCCAATCAATATGTGGCTCAGGTCTATTATTTGTGATGACCTCAATTTCTTCCATCAATTCTGTATCTAATAGATGTAAAACATCTAAAGATTTTAAATTATCTTCAAGTTGCTCAAGTCTAGATGCTCCTAGAATAACAGAACTAACATTAGGGTTCTTTAAACACCAAGCGAGAGAGAGTTGCGCTAGAGAAATACCTCTCTTTACAGCGAGATCTTGTAGTTCATTAGCAATCTTAAGCTTCATCTTTCCTTCAGGAGTTTCGTACATTTCCTTTAGCCATGAAAACTTATCGAGAGAGAGTCTTGAGCCCTCTGGAATTCCGTTGCCATACTTCCCTGTGAGTATTCCTGAACTTAATGGAGACCAAGTGGTTGTACCCATTCCATATTTCTCATAGAGCCCGCTATATTCTTTTTCCACTCTTTCACGGTGAAGAAGATTATATTGAGGTTGCTCTACTGTCGGTGGAGTGAGGTGATATCTCTCCGCGAGAGTGTAGGCCTCAGTAATTTGTTCTGCTGACCATTCACTCGTTCCCCAGTAAAGAATCTTTCCTTGCATGATAAGGGTATGCATCGCTCGAAGAGTTTCAATAATTGGAGTATCTACATCAGGTCGGTGACAATAGTAGAGGTCTAGGTAATCTAGCTTAAACCTCTTAAGGGCGTTGTCGCATCCTTCAATAACGTGTTTTCTAGAAAGTCCTCTCTGGGTTGGCTTTTCTCCTCCCCAAAATACTTTTGAAGATACGAGGTAGCTGTCGCGAGACCAATTCATTTTCTTTAAAGCGTCACCCATTATTTCTTCTGATTCTCCGTCCGCGTATATTTCGGCGTTGTCAAAGAAGTTGACCCCTTGATCATAGGCATAGGACATCATTTCAATTGCTGATTTTACATTTACTTGATTTTTAAAAGTTACCCAAGAGCCTAGCGAGAAGCTACTTAGGAAGAGACCTGAGTTTCCAAGTCTTCGATACGTCATTTCAGTCATAATTACTCACTTGTGAGAGTAAATAGTACTGCTAAATCACTTATATGAGAAGTAGAGTGTTAGGCCTGCGCTTAACAAAGGTAGAACTGCGAGAAAAGTCCAGAAGACTATATCAAACATTCTTTCTTCAAAGCTTAATTTCTTCTTTATTTTATTCATATACGTTCCTAATGACAGTGCGCGGCGGATGTGGAATAGAACATCCATAGGCGATAACTTACAGTTGATGTTCCTAGGCAGATGAGAAAGAAGCCACTGGCCTTGGGGGCAAAGTTTTGAATTGGTCCTAAGACTTTCATCATCAAGCCCGGAGCAAAGACCATTGCTGGAAGTGTTCCGAGCCAAAAACCTATGACTCCTAAAAATCCAACAAGTGGAGATTGGAAAGTCATGAGAGTGATTAGAACTCCATAGAGAAATCCACATGGAAGCATGAGTGAGAGGGCACCAATGGAAAAGCCGCGAAGAGTTTGCGATCTATCCTTAGTGTTAAATTTACTAAAGAGTATCTGATAGAATTTAGTAATAAAGAGGGGAAGTTTAACTTCAAATTTCTTTCCCCTAATACTTTGTGCTCCCCAGAAAACAAAGAGAAGGCCTAGAAATACTCCTCCTAAAAGAGGGATGTAGTGAGTGATTCCAGTTTTTTGAATAAGGGTTGAAGTGAGCATTGCTATAAAGGCCATAAAGAGGTAGGCGCTTAGTCTTCCAAATTGGTAGGCAGCATTGCTCTTAGCTCCTTTGCCAACTGTCATTACAAGTCCACCACACATTCCTATGCAGTGGATACTTCCTGTGAGTCCAATCATGAAGGCAAGCATAGGAGCAAAGACCGGTAGGGCCGACTGAATTTTAGTTAATTGGTCCAACAAGTTGAACCTCCACAGCTTTTATCAATTTATTATTCTTAGGATTTATAAAATTTAAATTTACTTTCTTCGTTCCATTTTCAAGAATTGAAGGAGGAAATCTAAAAAAGATATTTGTGTGACTCATTACTTCTTTAAGTTCGACAGGGTTTCTAGGAACGATGAGTTTAATATCTTTATTGTCCTGCTTTAGAAGAACACTCTCTAGGCCACTGCCTTTATAGGAGAGATTTATTTTAAAGTGATTGGCCACCAATTTATCATTTCCTGTATTTAGAATTGTAAAGGGAGTCTTGCTTCCACGTAGCATTACTATATCAAGTTCTTTAGTTCCCTCTATTTGAATGAAGAAACCAAGAAAGAGAAGGACAACTACAGCGAGGTAGGAAATATTTCTGAGTGAAAATCTCTTAGTAGGAAGTCCCTTTAATCCTTGTTCAGTTTCAAAGCGAATAAGACCCTCAGGCTTTCCAACTTTAAGCATGATTTCATCACAGGCATCAATACAATTTGTACAAGCGATACATTCGAGCTGAGTTCCCCGTCTAATATCAATTCCTGTAGGACAAGCTTTTACACAGGCGTAGCAATCAACGCAGTCTGCGTGTTCGTCTTTATTTTGTCCTTTCTCTCTTCTAGGTTCACCGCGGTTATAGTCATAGGCAATGACAAGGGAGTTCTCATCCATCATGACTGATTGAAATCTTCCATACGGGCAAGCAATGAGACAGAATTGTTCTTTAAACCAAGCGAAGTCAAAGAGGATAATTCCAACGGCGGTCCAGGTGGCTCCAAAGAGAGCAATATTGTCAAAAGGTGAATTCAAAGTAATTTGAACAAGAGATCTTACTCCGACAAAGTAGCCGATAAAGGAGTGGGCGATATGCATGGAAGCAAATATAAATAGAGACCACTTAATAAGTTTTTTAATCGCTTTGCCTACACTAAGTGGGGAATCGTCGAGCTTCTTTCTTTTTCTGGCATTACCTTCAACTAGTAATTCAATCTTATTAAAAATAGCATCGATGAAGACTGTTTGCGGACAGGCCCAGCCACACCATACTCTTCCCCAAATGCTAGTCACAAAACCAATGAGGAAGACAAATGCTAGTAGTACGAATAAAAGTAGAGGAGCGTTGTGACCTAATAGAGTCATACCAAAGAAAGTAAATTCTCTTTTTGAAATATCTAAGAGAATTGACTGCTTCCCATCAATATTTATCCAAGGAAGAAAGAGGTAGAGAAAAATCAAGGAGTAGTATACCCAGGTTCTTCTCGTTCTCCATTTCCCTTTTACATCTTCGGGATAGAGATAGACTCTATGCCCATCTGCATCGGTAGTTGCTAGTCTCTCTTCATGTAGTTCATTTGGGTTATTATTTCCCATGTCCTAACCTTTATTACTCTTCTACTTTTTCACCTTGTGGCTCTTTTGACTTAGGTGGTGTTGTCCCTTTTAACTCCATAATATGGTTGATGGCCGCGTAGATTTCTTCTTTACTTAGAATTTCTCCCCATGCAGGCATTCCCTTATCTTCAAATCCATCTCTAATAAATGGAAAGAGCTCTTCTGGAGTTCTACTCTTCAAGTGAATCCAATACCCATCTGTTAAGTTAGGACCAATGTCTCCACCACCACCAGTTGCGTGACAACTAAAGCAATTAGTCTCATAGACTTCATTGCCGATCTTGGTGGCATCGTTCTTAGTCTTCCATTCGTTATAGTGAGCAATATCAAAGTTTGATACATCAGCAGCGGCAATGGCCTTTTGCTCATTGATCTTAACCATATCTCTTGCTAGCTCTTCCGATGAACTAGGTCCCCCTGCAAAGTGGTAGAACATCACATAGGCGATACTGAAAACAATTGTTAGGGCCCACGTTTTCATCCACCAGCTTGGAAGAGGGTAGTTGAGCTCATGGATACCATCGTAGTTATGATCTAGGAGAAGTTCTCTCTCTCCTTCTAGTACTTGTAATTCTTCAGATGAGTGATCTTTATTATTTTCTTTCACTTTTAACTCCTTCTTCAAGAGCTAGGTTCTGTGCTTTTTCATAGTAACGATCAGAACCTTTTCTATTAATCCAAATTAGCATTCCTACAAAGAGTGTTACAAATAGAATTGTTACAATCGTTTGTGCCAGAGAATAATCAAAATTCATTAATGTTTCTTTAATCATTTTCTTTCTCCTCTGCTTCTTTCTTAAGTTTTAAACTTCTAGCTCCGTCAACACCTAGTCTCTGTAGATAGGCGATGAGTGGAATAATTTCTTTAGACTGCATACTCATATCGACACCGTCAACGCTTAACCCTTTGGTAATATCAAAAGCCTGCTTACTGGCATGATCTATTGATGAAGCTATTTGCTCATCAGAGTATGGCACTCCAAGTGCTTTCATGACTTTTAACTTCTTTGGAAGTGACTTTAGGTCATACTTCTTTTTAAAGAGCCATGGATAGACAGGCATGATTGACTTAGGAGTCACTTCTCGTGGGTTAAGCATATGTCTATAGTGCCACATATCGTTGTACTTACCGCCAACTCTTGCGATATCAGGTCCAATCCTTCTAGAACCCCACTGGAATGGTCTATCGTAAACTGACTCAGATGCTCGTGATGGAGGACCATAGCGGAGAACTTCATCGGCCATTGGTCTTACTTGTTGTGAGTGACAAGTGTAACAACCTTCTTTGATAAAAATGTCTCTACCAATTAATTCTAGTGGAGAGTAAGGTTTTATTTCGGCGTCTCTCTCTACAAATTTATCGCTTATTAGAGACGGAATAATTTCAACTGCACCACCAACGGAAACTGCAACAATTGAAAGCACTGTAAAGAGAGTAGGTAATCCCTCTAACTTTCTGTGAGGAGCCGCTCCCTCTTCTTCATGATCATTTGCAATGGACGGTGCTAAGAACTCTTGCTCTTGAATTCCTTTAGATTTTTTAATTGTCATCCATAGGTTGTAGATCATGAGAATGAACCCACCTAGAACGAGTACGCCTCCAATTGCCCTTACCCAATACATAGGAACGATTCTTACTACTGTTTCAATAAAGTTTGGATAAACTAGTTTTCCAGTACTATCAATTGCACTCCACATAAGTGATTGAGTAATACCTGCTGTCCACATAGACATCATATAAAGAAGTAGTCCAACTGCTGCGAGCCAGAACTGAGCGTTTGCTAGTTTTACTGAATGAAGTTTAGTGTCGTACATCTTTGGAACGAGGTAGTAGAGGATCCCTGAGATCATCATATAGTTCCAACCAATTGTTCCAGAGTGAACGTGTCCTACGATCCAGTCTGTATAATGGGCCATGGCACTTACAGATTTAATTGCAAGTAGTGGCCCTTCAAATGTGGCCATCCCGTAGAACGTTAGAGAAGTGGCAAGAAATTTTAAAACAGGATCAATTCTTACTTGATCCCACGCCCCTCTAAGCGTGAGAAGTCCATTGATCATTCCACCCCAACTAGGCATCCATAGCATAATAGAGAAGACCATTCCCGTTGTTTGTACCCAGTCTGGCACTGATGTGTTTAAGAGGTGATGAGGTCCCGCCCAAATGTAAATGAATACTAATGACCAGTAATGAATAATAGAAAGTCTATATGAATAGACAGGTCTATTAACTGCTTTTGGTATAAAGTAGTACATGAGTCCAAGAAATGGTGTTGTTAGGAAGAAGGCAACAGCATTATGTCCGTACCACCACTGGACGAGGGCATCTTGAACACCTGCGTAGACAGGATAGGATTTCATCAAATCTACTGGTAGAGAAATCGCATTTACAATGTGAAGAAGTGCAACAGTTACAATTGTTGCAATATAAAACCAAAGCGAAACGTAGATATGTCTCTCTCTTCTTCTATAAAGTGTTCCAAAGAAGTTTACAGCAAAGATAACCCACACAACGGCAATGGCTATATCAATAGGCCATTCTAGCTCAGCGTATTCTTTCGCCTGAGAAATTCCAAGGGGAAGTGTGATGGCCGCAGCAACAATAATTAATTGCCAGCCCCAGAAGTGAACCCTTCCTAGGAAGTCGCTAAAGAGTCTCGCTTTTACCAGTCTTTGTGTCGAGTAGTAAATCCCCGCAAACATGGCATTTCCAACAAAAGCGAAAATAGCAGCATTTGTATGAAGGGGGCGCAGTCTACCAAAAGTAGTCCACTCCATTCCCATATTTACTTTCCAGCTTGCAAGCTGAAAGGCCACTGTTACTCCAAGTAGTAGTGCTACAAAACCCCATAAGAGTGTAGCAAAGACAAAGAGCTTTGGGAGCACATCATCATAAGTGAACTTCTCCATTTTTACTTCATTCATTCTTCTTTCCTTCCTGTTTATCATTTATTCTATATTCATCATCTAAAACTATTCTGGCGGCAGGTGTATCTAGATCGTCAAATTGACCCTTCTTCGTTGCCCAGATAAAAGCGACTACAAAGAAAATTCCAAGTAGAAGTGCTAAGGGAATAAGTACGTAGAGTATATTCACGCTCTTTCTAATCCTTTTATCTTCACTAAAGTTGCAATTACCACACTAAGAGAGCTAAGGGGCATTAAGATTGCTGCGCCCAATGGACTTATAAATCCTAGTATGGAAAGTGTTACACCAATTAAATTATATATAAGAGATATTATAAGATTAATCTTGATAGAAGTATTGGTTAATTTTGCTAGTTTCATGAGAAAAATCATATTCTTTAGAGGATCTTGAGTTAAGTAAATGTCTGAGGCCCTTAGTCCGATATCCATGGCCCCTGAAACAGCAATTGAGACAGTGGCCTTCTTCATGGCTATCGCATCGTTAGCTCCATCGCCAACCATGATACTTTGTTTATGTTGAGAAATGAGATCAGCTTTTGATTCAGGTGTTTGATTAGAGTAGCTATTAGCTTCTTCGATATTAAGTGCGCTCGCTACTTGCTTAACTGTTTGGGAGTTATCGCCAGAAAGTATATGTGACTTATGAGCAGTATTACTTAAATAAGAAATAAGGGGTAAGGAATCTTTTTTCAAACTATCACTTAAGTGAATTGTTGAAATGATTTCTTCGTCAATAAGAAAGTCGACCGCAGTATTCCCCTCTCTAATATTAGAACTCTTTAAGAGGGAGTAGGTCATGTCATTTATCTTTCCTGAAACTCCTCTTCCAGGAATCTCCTGAAAGTCTAAGAAGTCTACCAAGGAGCTTTTCTTAGTCCATTTCTGAATTGCGTGAGCAATAGGGTGATTTGATCTCTCCTCTAGAGAGTAGATAATCTCTAGAAAAGGGGATAAGGCCGCTTCATTAGTCACGGCAACAACACTAAAATTTCCATCGGTGAGAGTACCTGTCTTATCAAAGAAGACATCTTTAATTCTAGCAATATCCTCTAGACTCGAATCATTCTTTATAATAATCCCTTTTTCTCTGGCCTTATTCATTGCTCTTGCAATGGCGAGAGGTGCCGCTAATCCTAGGGCGCAAGGGCAGGACACTATAATAATTGCCAATGTTCTTTCAATGGCGGGGTCTACTCCTAGAGTGTAGAGAAAGTAGAAGAAGGCCATAAATGACGTTGAAAAAACAGCAGCTATAAAGTAGCGACTAATCTTATCTGTGACAGATTGTATCCTTTGTTTTGTTTCAGGGCCTTGTTCAACCTCACTAATTATTTTCCCAAGAGTTGAGTCTTCAAAGAGCTTTTCAACTCTCATCTCAATCTTATCTCCAAGATTGACGGAGCCTGCAAAGAGATTTTCATCTTTAGACACTTTTGCAGGACGACTCTCTCCTGTGATGAGTGAATTATTTAAGTAAGAGAGCTCACTTAGATTTATTCCATCAGAGGGAATTGTCTTTGCTTCTTCAATGAGAAGCTGATCTCCAAGTTGAATGAATTTAGTGTGAATTGATTCATACTCTTTCTTTATACTATTCCATCTCTTTACAGAACTTTGTTCAAAGAGAGTGGCAAGGCCGTCGGAATTCAATCCTTTTTGAATTGATTTTTGAACAAGTAATCTCGAAGATAGTAAGAGAAAAACCAGAATGGAAAGAGAGTCAAAGTAGTAGTGAGAACTTCCAATTAGAAGATTGTAGAAACCAAAGACCGTTCCAATAATAATGGCAAAAGAGATAGGTATATCTATATTGAGCGTTCTAGATTTTAGTGCTGCTAATGAATTTTCGTAGAATGGTGTTGCGCTATAAATAATCACAGGGAGTGTTAAAATAAAGCTAACCCAACCGAAGAGAGCTGAGAACTCAACACCAGCTCCGGCGTAAATTGCAATAGAGTAGAGCATAATATTTGCACTACAGGCTCCTGCTACACCTATTTTAATTAATTTACTATGCTCTTCTGATTGCTGTAGCTTCTGAGCCTCACTATTACTTTTAATAACGTGTGGTCTATAGCCTAGGTCTGAAATTTGATTTCCTACAGTTTCTAAATTACAATTTTTTTTAATTGTTAAGTCGAGAATGGAATTACTAAAATTAATTCTAGCACTAATCACTTCGCCATTTATACTGGGAAGCTTTTCTAATAACCAGATACAGGCCAAACAGTGAATACCTTCAATATAGAATTTAATATGATTTGAACTCTCTCCAGAAGTAATGAACTCATTCTTAAATTGAGGCTCATTCATGTAACTAAAGTCCACTTTGGCCTTAGTCGTAGGAGTTAGGTTTTTAGAGATCCCTAGTCTTTCTCTTACTTGATAATACTCTAGCAGACCACCGGCCTGTAGAGCGAAGTGAATTGTTTGACAGCCGTGACAACAGAAGACTTTGCCTTCACTATAGATTGGAAAATCTGTTTTCTCATTACAGTGAAGACATTGAACGGATTCGCTAGGGGAAATACTTGTGTTTAGAGAACCCGCTTCCATTTACTTTTGATCTTCTTTTGCTCTTAGAATATGTACATCACATGGAGAGTACTTTACTAAGTGTTCAGTGAAAGAGCTTGAGAAGAGTCCTTCAATTCCATGCTTTTGCTTTGAAGCGACAATAACTAGATCGGCATTTACATCTTGCAGATACTCAGTGATTTTCTGTTTTGGACTATAAGCAAAGTAGCACTCAATTTGAGACTTCTCTAGCTCTGATGGAGTGCAAACATTCTCCGCAACAGTTCTCATAACTTTCTTAGATGCTTCTTCTATCTCTGGATATTTATCCTCTGAAGGAAAAATATAAGGAGAGAAGTCTGAGGTGTAGACATGAATTTCAAAGATATGAACAAAGTGCAATGTAGCATCTTCTAGAGCTGATTTACCTTTGAGGGCCTTTAGAAGTTCAATGTTTTCATCTTCTAGTGAACAACAAATTACGACGTTTTTCATATGATTCCTCCTGGAAACAGCTATTATTTTACATAATATATACTAATATAATGTGAAATAACTCGGACTAAGTCTAGTGTAAAATTAAATACTTAGTGTTTACCGAAGCGCAGTATCCACTCTAATCAAATTATTAACCAACTCTTTTAAAGGAGTTAACTTTTCTTGGGCCAAAATTCCTAGAATTGTACTTCTATCTATGAAACAGACCTCTGTTCCTGGCTGTATTTGAGCATCTACACCTATTGGCTTATTAGTCATTAATTCCTTGAGTCCAATAATATTTCCGCGGGTAAATGTATTTGTTACTTTTCCATCTTCTGTAAAGTGTACAAGGCCACCTAGAAGAAGATAAGCAACAATAGGAATTTGGCCTGCGTAGAAGAGATTAGAAGAACTTGAATATTTAAGGGGCCTACTGATGGTTGAGATCACATCGATCAGCGGCTCCGGAATTTTTAAAAGTTCATTTTTCTTATTCATGAGTAGACTCTATTCTAGTTTAGCTTATAAGAATATGTTCTGGGTCATACTTTTTCCTAGTATTAATAAGGAAGTTTTGCCCATTCGGTGAGCTTTTCTTCATCTAGTATAATGATATTTTTTCCATCTTGTTCGATGAGATTCTCTTCTTTGAACTCAGAAATAAATCTAATTAACGTCTCATTGGCCGTACCAATCATCGTCGCCATTTCCTCTCTAGTAAGCTTTAAGTTTAATCGAATGCTACCATTGCTCATTTTCTCTCCATGGGAGTTCGAAAGGACGAGTAGGAGTTCAGCCAGTCTCTCTCTGACATTCTTTTGATGAAGTGAGCTTAGCTTTGATTCCGCTTTCCCCATATCTGTGGAGAGCTTATTAATAATACTTAAAGAAACTGATGGTTTTTCATTAATCATCTTTAAAATGAAATTCTTATCAATAAAACAAACTTCAGAGTCCTCAATGGCCGTAGCTGTTGCAGTGTAGTGCTCTTCTGTAAAAAGTGATCTATGTCCTAAGATATCGCCACCATGACAAAGTCGAACGATAGATTCTTTTCCATCAGCACCGACTTTGGTTACTTTTATATTTCCTTTTGAAATGCAAAAGATACCAAATGGATGATTGCCTTGAACAAAGAGAGTTTGTCCTTTCTTATACTTATTTATGACTTTATGCTTATCAACATCTTCGTGCTCAAGACTGCTTAGTTCACAGAAAATTCCATTAGAATTTGAAGGGCAGTTTTCACACTTTGTTGGCGTTTTCATACCAATTTTCCTCATTTAAATTAGAGCATAGGGTTAATCTAACATAGATTAGTTTATTAAGTATGATCTGTATCAGGTTTATTAGTTATAAATTCTAGTATTAGTCATTTTTTGAACGCTATTTCGGGAGTTTAAATAGCTTTTAGTGACTCTTGTGTTCTTGAAAGAGTGAGATTATGGAGTAAGATAGCTCTTTTGTTTGACTAAATTTCTTTCGGAGTAGAAATGATCTCGGCACAAGAAGCTCATGAGCTTATTCAATCAACGAAAATTTCAAGTGAAGTCTTTGCTATTAGTGAAGTTAGTATTGAAGAAGCGACAGGACTTTTTCTGGCGGAAGATATTTTTGCTAATCGAAATCAACCTCCCTTTGATAGATCAATGATGGATGGAATTGCCATCTCTCATTCATCTTTTTCTCAAAAGAAGTTTCAAAGAGAAAGTATCGCCAGGGCCGGCTTTGAAAGACTTACTTTAGAGAATAAAACTCATTGTATTGAGGTTATGACTGGAGCTCCTGTTCCTGTGGGCTGTGATTGTGTGATTCCCTACGAAGAGGTTGTAGGAAGTGGAGAGAGCTTTAGTTTTCTTTCAAAGGACTACACTCCAAAGCTCGGTCAATTTATTCACTGTGAAGGAATCGACTATCTAAAAGGAGATAAGCTTCTAGAGAAGGGAGCCTCTATAAATTCAACAATTATTTCTCTCTTAAGTTCTATTGGAAGAGAAACGGTAAAGATTCTCGAGTTAAAGAATATTGCAGTTATTAGTACTGGCGACGAATTGATTGATGGGGGAAAGGAAGTTCTTGATCATCAAATTTATAAATCAAATCCCCATGCCATTCGCGCAGAAATACTTTCTTTCTTTCCTAGAGCAACTGTGAATCTCTTTCATTTCAATGATGACGAAAAGGAAGTTCTAGAGGGACTTACAAGTATTCTCTCTTCGTATAAAATTATTATTATTTCGGGGGGAGTTTCAAAGGGGAAGTATGATTTTATTCCCGAAAGCTTAAAGTCTTTAGGAGTGAGAGAAGTCTTTCATCATGTAAGGCAGAGACCAGGAAAACCCCTATGGTTTGGCGTTGGTGAAAGTGAGCAAGTTATCTTTGGCCTTCCTGGAAATCCTGTCTCCTCACTTGTAAATACAAGAAGACATATTATTCCTTTATTAGAGAAATTTGTTGATAAGAGACTCAAAACCTCCTTTGAAGTCAAGGCCTCTTCTGATTGGGAAATTGGATCGAATTTTACTCACTTTATTCCCGTTTCTTTAAATATTTGTGAGGGGATAATCTTCGCTACACCGTCTACCGGCAATAACTCAGGAGATTTCTCAAAACTTGTGTTTAGTAGTGGGTTTATAGAAATTCCTCCAAATGAGGGAAGAATCGTAGAAAATCAAATTTACCAATACTTTCCTTGGGGAAGTCTAGAAGGAAGGATAAGAACTCATGGCCATGGGTGACAATCTCTGTTATAAAACCGCCTAAATCTAATATGTTGGAGAATAAATGAGTAAGAATGGTTCTAACCTAATTACAAATATTTTAAAAGAAGCTGAGTCTTATACTTCTTTTGATATTATTGAAAGTTATATAGAAGCGGGGCAAGACCTCTCTAATCTTCCGGTTCAACCTTTATATGTTGCGATTAAATCACTACCAACTGAAACAGTGGCGAACGCTCTTGAGAAATTCAGTCCAAAGCAGAGACAAGTTTTCTTAGATTTAGATCTTTGGAGAAAGGATGATATTGATCCAGACTCTTTTTCTTTTTGGATTGATGTCTATTCAAAATGTACTGACGATACAATTAAAAGTGAATTTTTAAATAGTGCAGAATTCTCGCTCTTCTTAAAAGGAAGGATGAGTATGTGGACTTTCGATGTTGAAGATCCAGAGTATCCTGATCATGATTACTATTTCCTAACAGAAGATAATTTACTCCTCTTTGAGTTTGAGGAAGATTATCCTTATATTCCTGAAGTCAGACAATTTATTGCAGATCTTTATACTGAACACGGAGTAGAGGGAGCTTATCAATTCTTATTTAAAGTTATTGCTGAAGGCTTCTTATCTATGCAGGAAGAAGAGTACCGCTTTAAAAAACATAGACTCAACGATCTTGGATTTGTGGATTACTATGATGCACTAGAACTTTGTAATCCTTTCCCAAGTCTTTCTCATATTAATTTATTTCTTAATAAGAAAGAGTCGACTACTCCTGAGTTAGATTTAGAGAGTCGCAATCAATGTCTTGATAAGAATGCTCTTATTGCTTTTAAAGATCAGGTTGATGACTTAAGCGAAGAGATTGCTAAAATTGATTCTAAGGAGAGATTATCCTATCTTCAATTTAACTTTACACGCTTAATTAATTCTAGCTTAACGATAGAAGATGCTCTTAAAGACGGCGCACTTGCCATGACAAGAATAGGTAAGAAGACTTTAAATAATCTTCAATTAGGTTTTAGTTACCTTAGAGAATTTACAAAGACTGAAGGGATTGAAAAGTTTAATGAGCAAGGTCTTTTTAATTCTTTTGATTTTGTAGAGGTTTTTAATATTGGTCATTCGCTTATTCTCTTTGAGCAAAAGAGAGTGAAGAAGGCCCTCGCCTCGACAGATTTTAATTCTGAAAATGAAACTTTCTTAGGGGAGGTGTTAGGGAATATTTTGGATGAAATCTTCAGCGAGCCTCCAATGTTTATTTCTAATAAAGTAGATAATAAGAAAGTTAATGTGAATTCATTTGAGAATCTCCTATCAGTTCAGGGAGATATCTCTTTAATGGTCGGTCTTCTTCCATTTGCAAAAGGATTTTTTACAACTTTTAAGGAATTAGAAAATTCTGGAAAGATAATGGATGATTACTATTTAAACTTTGGAGTTTCCGATATTGACTTTGAAGCCCTCCTATTAAGTACCTTTATCAATTTCGCTAACGGGGTTGTCTTAGACGGAGAGTCTGGAAAAATTGGTCTAAGCGTTACTGAACTTAAGAACTTCTCTAAAAATGTGATGGCAAGCCCTTTAGAGCTTACTACTAAGATTGATGAATTCACTTCTTCATTTGGTCTAAATCAAGTTCATCAAATCAATGAGTACTTCAAAGCACTCATTACATATCATTTAAGCGGTTATGATATAAATAATTTATCAGATGAAGAGTTTCGCCATGTTGGTGGGCCACTCCTTCTAAATAACAGGGACAATTAGGACCTTTCTTTTGCGTCGCAAGGTGCTTAATGACATTCTAACCAAGTAAAAGTGTCAGTTAAGCACCAAAATCTCTTCTAATTCTTGGCATGTTAAATGCAATATCAATTTTAAATGAAAAATTTTCAATGAATGAAAATCAATCTTAACATCTAGCGACATGCTGGGTACAAGACTAAATAAAAAAAAGTAAGTTTAATTGCTTTGGAATTAACAAAGCAATATTTATAAAGAAGAGGGAGAAATAATGAAGCGTACACTATTAGAATCAACGAAGAAATCACTATTAGCACTTACAGCTCTTACTGTTCTCGCCAGCTGTGGCGGAGGAGGAGGCGGTGGCGGTGGCGGCGGAGGTGGCGGAAGCACTTCTACTTACGGTGCAAAGAATAGTCCTTATATTTCAGCACAAAGCTTTGTTAACTCTTTAAATGATGTTGATGGTTATAACGACAATGAATTAGTAAAAGATGAGTGGGATACAGTTAGAAGCTCTCATGATGGTGAAGATTGGTTTGTTATTTACGATGCTGAATATGGTGAGTATGTAGCTGTTTCTCTACAATATATTAGAACAATTACTTATTATGATTACTACTCTTCAAACTATAGTCTAGCGGATGAGTTTAGAGATATTGAAAGTGATCATGATTTTTATAATGGCCTAATCGGTGATGGTTACGGTGATGATTATGAAATCGTTGATTATGAGTATACTGATGCATGGGGTGAAGACTACTACCGTGGATTTGATTCAGATTACCTTTATGAAGATGCAGAAGAGACAACAGATGTTTCTCTAATGGCATCTGACAAAGAAGGAGAAGCATTCTTCAAAAAAGCAGCAGATGTATCTTTTGCTTACTCAATTGATATGAAAACTTCACTTTCTCTTGTAACTCTTGGAAGTAAGGTTGAGAAAATGATCGATAGATCAAATGGCGAAAAATTAACTCAAGAAGACGAGTTAGCACTAGTAAGTGATATTGAGAAAGTAACAGGTGCAAGTTTTGCTAAGTTTAACGAAGCGGCTAATAACCCAGAAGTTAAAGAAGTTCTTATCGAAGATATCGCTAAGAAGCTAGGAACAACAGCTGACAACCTAGAGAATAGATTACTTCCAGAAGTCTTTGGAATTGACCTTTAATTAAGAAAATGATCGACAGGGCCTTTTGGGGCCCTGTTTTTTTAAGTACTTACCTTCTGACACACCCATTACATTTTACATACTTGCTACAATCTGATGACTTGGCGTGTTATTACTTGTAAATCATTTTACTTGAAGGAATTTATCAAATGTCGGATTTATTAAAAGTCATTCTATTTACTGCATTTCTAAGTGTGAGTACTTTCGCCGCAACAGAGCTGATTCCACTGGATAGTTCAAGAATTCCAAGTAACGATTTAATTCATCCTGAGCTTGGTAAAATTTCTTCTGAGACAGCTTGGCAGTTGCAAAATGATTCTTATAATCCACTTGATTTATCTAAATTAGACCCAGAAGAGAGTGCTGTTTGGAAACATAAAGAAGATTTTATTTTAAATACAGAGATAGATAATTTTCCTGTGACTCAAGATGGATTAGTTTTTCTAGGAACGATTGCCTCTCAATCGGGAACTCTTAGATTCAGTGTTTTAGATGAAGGAACTGGGAATGTTCTCACTATTGCAATCGATAAGAACCTTCATACTTTCTTTCTTAGAAGAAATTTACTTAGAAAGCTAGGCTTTATCATTCCTTCGATGAAGTATGAAAAGAAATTAAATATCAGATTTAATTCTAATGAAGAAAAAGAAAATTTTCTAAATAGGGTTGTCCCAGAAAATACTTTTGGAGCTCCTTCTAGGTGGCTCGTTGCGGACACCGAATTCTCAATAGATCTCCAGGATGTAATGGTTATGCTTCCTACATTTAATGATCATTACAATTTAGCCTTTGGAGTACCACCTAAAACATTAAGAACTAGAACTCTTAGATCTCTAGTTGTTCCATACGCTCTTTTAAATTTAGATGAGAGTGTTAATGTACTAAGCTGGAAAGCGGGAAGAATAGAAGAAAATGCAGTAGAGTTAAAACACTTTACTCTCGCTGATATGAATCCAACTATTGATGATGCTAAGTGGATATTAAATAAAATAAAACTATTTGAAAGAAAAGACTTTGAGGAGATTGTTCAAAAATCTCACTACCCTAAAGTTGTAGGGGACTTACTAATTGAAAAATTAATTTCTAGAAGAAATAGTTTAATGAAGGTCTTCGCAATTGATATTGATGATATTGCATTTAATTCTAAAATTAGCTCAGGAGAAAATCTTAAAGAAGGAAGATTACTTCAAGAGAAGTTTGAAGGTTATGGTTCACGCTTTGCTTACGGTGATCCAGAGTCTCCTTTTAAGGAGTTTAAGTACTCTCTTCTAAGTAAACTTCAATCTGATGTTATTGAAAACTTAGTTGGAAGAGTAAATACTGAACTTCAGGCCTTTGATATTAATGATGCTCGTCTTGATTACTATAAAGAAGAATTTCAAGAAGGTCTTGATCACTATGTTGAAACGGGAGAGTTTCTAGAGCAGCAAGTAGGAGCTTGGGTCTCTCCAATTGTTAACGGAAGCCTTATTCTTTCTCGTGATGTTGTTGTTGGAAATCACCAGGGAAGTGATCACCTTGTTCAAACTGCTGACACTTTTGGATTTGCTGTCTCACTTGGTGCAAATATTGGTTTTGAAGGATTACCTGTTGGCTACTCCGCTGCTATGAGAGGTCAAGTTAGTTACGTTAAGACTTATACACATTTAAAACCAGTAAGTTCTCTAAAAGCATCTCTTAAGGAGCCTTACAAGAATATGGTAGTTTCTCTTTTTAAGAGAGATGTTGAAGCAGAGCTTAGAAATCTTACGAATTTAGAAAGTGTCACTGATGAAGAGATTAGAGAAGAGAAAGCGAAAATAATTGTAGATAGTTTAAGTAAGAAGATTGGAGTTGGAGAGTCATTGGTTATGACTGACAGATTAACTCCGAGCTTTATGGGCAGAGGTGGTTACTCATGGGCGAACACAAAAATTTCTCTTACACTCAATTCAAACTCTATTCTTGTTAAGAGAATTCATATCTATAGAAGTACTGCTGATACTATTCAAGTTTATATCGATAATGGAGAGCTTGGAGAGCTAGGATTTATACTTGGTGTTGACAATCATATACCAATTACTCGTATTGATTTCAGCCGCGCTAAGGGGAAGTACAATATTGAAATGTATAATGTAAATATTAATCCTGATCTAGTTGAGAATCCAAACCTATTTAAGGGAGCAACAGCTTTAAATGCACTCTTGCAAAAAGGTGAAAAAGAGCTTCTGGAAAATTATCAGTCTCCTTATAGAGTCGAGAATGACTTTAGAGACACAAGTACTAAGTACTCTTTTTTAAATTGGAGACTTAAGAAATTAAAAAAGAGAGGAAAGATAAGTGTCCTTACTCCTGATAAGTTTGAAGCAAACTTCTATAAGTATACACATGAAAAACAAATAGGTGCTAATAACTGGGCATTTGGTCGTGATGTCGTTAATTACTATTTAAATCAAATTACTGAACATATTACTCTTAGGAATGAGCCGTGGAAGAATCCTGCTAGAACTTTTACTGGTGTGAGTTCAACTGAAGGCTTTAGATTTGAATCTAGATTTTCTGAAGAGACTAGTGGAACTAAGAAGTATAAAGACGCTTTTCTCGCGATGGAAGTGAGAAAAGAAGGTTGGAAAATTAAAGAAAAGAAACTCAAAAAGGTAATTAAAGAATTGAATGATCAATTTGGTGCAGATATTTTTTCTGATGATGATGCCAACGATGCAACTACTCTTAAGCTTTATTCAATTTTTGTTAACTTAAACATCTATGAAAAAGGTGTATGGAATATTTTAAATTATAGTGAAAAACAAATCACAGAACTTGGTCGGAAGTATAGACGTTTGAATTACGACAGAAGACATTGTTCAACAACTCGATTAAATGGAGCTCCTATTGCCACGAAAATTAAATGTGGAAACTTTCAAGTCTTCATTGATAAGAGAGCTAAGTGTGAAGATAAGTTTAAAAATAATAAAGACTCTGCTGTTTCATGCTTAGTGGATCTTGCTATTCTCTATGAGAGTTACCTTGAATTTAAAGACTTTAAAGAAATCATAGGTAAAGACAATATCTATATTTATGGGAAAATCACTGGTTTTAGAGAAGAGAGTGATATTCTCACAAGCCCTATCAATGGTAACTCTATTGGAAAGGTTAGCGGTAAGTACTGGAACGGACCAGTAGAAGAAGTTAGGTCAAGTATGGAGATGCAGTCAAATGAGTTCGACGGCTCATGGTTAAGGGAGAGTATCTAGTGAATAAGTTAATACTATTTTCTCTCTTTTTATCTTTAAACTCATTTGCTAATGATCCTCTCTCGAGTATGCAGTGGGGAATTAAGAATATTGGGCAACCTATTTTTCGTGCAACAGGTGAACTTACTAGAGAGCTTGTAAGAGGAGTTCCAGGGCAGGATATTGGACTACCTGAAAATTATGTAGCATCTAAGAAGAAAGTTGTTGTGGCCGTCATTGATTCAGGTGTGGATATTTTCCATCCTGATTTAAAAGAGAATATCTGGCTAAATCCTAAGTGCAAAGGTATGAGCGAAGAAGAAATGGCCAAGGAAGATTGTCACGGTTGGAATTTCCTAGATGGAAATCCTGATGTGACAGATGATATTGGTCACGGAACACACGTTGCTGGAATTATTGCAGCAGCTGAGAATAATGGAATTGGTATTAAGGGAATAGCTTCAAAGAATGTTGAAATTATGCCTCTTAAAATCTTAAACTCAAAAGTGAAGACCTTTGTTTATGGGAAGCAGGTCATTACTAATATTATCGCAGATGCAATTGCCTACGCGGTAACAAATGGAGCTTCAGTCATTAATCTAAGTCTTGGTTGGCCAGCTCTCATTCATACGAAGAAAGTTCGCTATGCTATTGATACTGCAATCAAGAGAAACGTTGCGATTATTGTTGCTGCAGGAAATAATAATAAGAAGTTACCAGTCTACCCTTGTTCATACGATGAAGTCATTTGTGTTGGAGCTATGGACAATAAAGGGGAGATTCCTGAATTTTCTAATTTTGGAGGAAAAGTTGACCTAACAGCTCCAGGAGAGAGTATTCTCAGTACTTATCCGAGAAATTTAGAGTCTAGAATCTTAAGAATTCCAGGTTATGAAATTAAGCAAGGTTCATCACAGGCAGCTCCTTTTGTTTCGGGTCTTGTGGCCTTACTTAAGTCAAATAATTTAGAAATGAGTTTTGATGAGATTAAATATAGACTTTTTAAGAGCGCTACAATTAGTGACTCTAATAAGCGTGTGAAGTACGGAAAAGTTAACTTTAGTAAAATTCTCGATACAGATATTACTAATGGATACCCACTTTTTAAATTTAAAGCTCTCTCGGAAGTTAGAGTTCTAGAAGATGGAACTTTTGATTTTAATCTTTCATTTAGATCTCTTGGGAAAGATATTTCAAAATTAGATTTTGAAGTAATTATCAGAGATGGGCAGAGAGTTATTTTAAGTAAGAAATTTTCTAAAGAAGAAGTTTCTCAAACTGAAAATTCTAGTGTTCTTGTGAAGGCCAATATTTCTGACTTTAGAACTTCGTCTCATTTAAGTTTAGATGTTAAGTGGAATGGAATTACTTTTGGCCATGAGATCGCTCTGGTTAGAGATATGCTCAAGGTTGCTGATAAGAAAACTAAGAAATTACCTTTTAAAGACTCTGAAGTTCTCTCAATTGAAAATGGAAGAATGTCGTCAGGACTTAGAAAAGTTGTATCAAATAAATTTGACAGTCATAGTCTTGATTACTTTGTTCAAAGAAAGGCAACGACAGCTGGAACATCGCTTGTGGAGTTGGCAAAAATTCATACGGATAGCATTAAGAGAATTAGGATCGAAATTGCTGAGATTGGAAAACTCATTAATATCATCAAAAATGATTTTAACAATGATGGTGCTGAAGATTATATGATTTACTCTCTTTCTAAAGAAGAGAGGCACCTCGTTTTAAGTTTTGTAAACTTTGAAGGAAAGCCTTTATACGGGGATCATTCTCAGTGGTTCTTAGAGATTTCAACTTTTGAAGGACTACCATTCTTTAATGGTGAAATTCGTTTTGAATTCTTAAATGTCGATTTTCTAACATTTGGAAAAGTTAAAGTTCCTGTTTTTATGAAGAGTTGGCTCATGCCAGAAGCGGATAATACAAGAGACCCGATAGATCGTATTCCTGATGGAGTTGCTTCAAATAAACCATACTTTTTAAATCCTATTATTTTAAACGGTGAAGTAAGTTTGGAAGTTAGAACTTTAGCATCGCTTTCATTTTTAAATGATTTTAGAGAGAAGTTTTCAATTGGAGCTAGAGAGAGCTTGGCCTTTGACCACCTCTTTGATCAAGATAAATTATCGAACTCTCTTGAAGCAATTATTATTTCAGGGAATGAGTTCTCAAAGAGGTACTTCCATATTAATTACTTGGAAAAGGGGACTTATTCAGTAGATGAGATATTCTTCTATGGTTTAAGCCTAGATTCCAATAGAACTCTTATCTCAAGAAAGGACTCTACTCAGTATAATGCTTCGTTTGCGCTTAACTCTAGACAAGAACTTCGAACAGTTTTTTGGGATTTGAGTGGTGAAAGATCAGTTCAAAACTTTAAAACTGAGAGTTGGGGGGATTTGATTATAGATATTTTTGACTTCAAAAAAAGTGGTAATGAAAGCCTTGTTTTGCTTGAGTCTAGATACTATATCCATGCAATTGACAACGATGGCCCGTCCCAGAAGCTTCCAATTAACCGAGAAAGTAGCTTTCCGGGAGTGAGTTTTTCTGAAACCTTTAAGAAGGTAAATATTGAAACGAGAGACTCTAAAGCGAGAGGTATTCTAGTTGATTCTTCTCTTATTTACGGAGATCGCCTTTATTCAATGGTCTTTAATGATGGAGAGTTCGCATCGCCTATCTATTCTAGTTTTACTATTCCTTCGAATTGTAAGTATCTAGATGTAAGTGAGTTCGAGAAGGGGAGTTATATTGTACTTGCCTGCCAAGATAAGTTTCTAAGATCGACTCTTGAGTTAGTACCTTTAAAAGAGAGAGTTGAATAATTTTCCAAGCTGAATATTTAGTGGACTATTTTTTTTCATTTCATATTCAGCGAGATCACTCTTAGTGAGAGTCTTTTGTTGGCTTTGCTTTTTTAGAATATGCTTTGTTTGATTGAAATTTTTGAAATTATTAATCTTTGTCCCAAAGAACTTTGATAGCTTCTCTAATCTAGAGGCTTCATCCTCAAGAAAATTATACAAGTGATAGGAGTCGTTGATTTTATCTGACTCTCTTTGTTTTTTTTCGACTTCTATTTTCTCATGCTCATTGACTACGAGATCCATAATCTCTTCAAAGCCCTTCATTTCATCAAGTTTTTCTTTTGTAATTATTTTCTTCTTTACCATATCTAATTCTCGTTCTCTTGAATTAAGTAAGCAATTTCTTCATAGAAATTTAGCTCTTTTGTTTGTTTGTATAAGCTTCGTTGATCAACTGCAGATTCTTGAATAATTTTCTGGTTCTCGTAGAGGTTCATATTAATAACTTTCTCATTTAGAACACCAACTTTATTTAAAAGCATCAATTCTTTATTCTTTAGCCTCTTTGATTTCTTAAAATAATGACTAGGGAGCTCATCCACAGATTGAAAAACGCTCATGAGAGTTCCTTTAATCGGAGTCTCACTAACAATATAGTAGGGATAAGGAAAGAGTGGGTTCTTATGCAACTCTTTTAGAGCTTGTTCAATATTAGAGACAACATTGGCCCTTTCAGCTTCAGAAACATTATGTAGACTCGTATACATGGGAAGAGAGCCTACTTTTGAAGCCTTTATCTTTTCTTTAAGATAATCTGTTGAAAAATGATCAAGTACTAGTTCTTCATAAATTGGAATTCTCATAAGACCTCAATTAATTATAGCACTTTTAACAGGGAAACAAAGTCGTCACTTGTTGCCCAAATTTTAACGAGTTAGAATATAAGAAAAGTTTATAAGAGGTAATCATTGGAATATTTTTTCGCAAATTTACCAGATGACTTTACTCATCTACTTAAAGTAAATATGCAAAGTTCTGGCAAGAACTTTTCGGAACTTTCAGGTCATATTATTGAACGTAGAGGAATGTATCTTCTGTTTAGGCAAATTTTTAAAGATGTTGATACATCTGGAAATGTAGAAAAGGTATTAAAGTCAGCAGGCTGGCATGGAATACGTGACCGCTTCTCTTGTCTCTATATAGAAAACTTAATTAATGGAGAGTACCCAAGTTCGGTGAAGACTGGAAATTGCTATGGTATTCTAGGATTCGAAGATCTCTTAAAGCCTTTTGCTATTGGAGGTTATTCTAGGGGGTTCCTGCTAGGCTTCTATTTAAAGATGTCTTCTATTGAACAAAACCTTCTGGGTAAATCGACATCTTCTAGTAACTTTTATATTGATGATGTTTTAGAAATTCTTAGACTCTCTTCTGCTCGTACAGTAAAAATTGATTTATTAGTTATTCTAATTAAGCACTTAATTTATTTTCTCGGACTAGATGTTCTTAAAGGACATATTGCCAATGGGGAGAAGTACGAACAAATTTACGAGAAGTTGAGCGAAGAGCAAAAACTTTTGATGGTAAATAACTTCTTAGCTTATGGTAGCTCAATAAATGAAAAAGAAATTTTTGTAATGGATCACGTATAGGATATTTATGACAAATGAAAACTCAGTTTGGAAATTAATCAATGATTTAAATACTAAGAAAGGTATCACTGAAATTGTTATTAATGGTCCTAAAAATGTCTTTGTTGAAAGGGCGGGGCAATTTATTCAGTTAAATGTTTCTTTAACAAAGCAGGATATTTATAAATTCATCGAAGAAATTGCTGACTACAATAAGAAAGTATGTAATCAACAGAGTCCAATCATGGATGGAAGCCTCCCTGATGGATCAAGAATAAATGTGATAGTGGAGCCTTTTGTCAGTGGCTTTCCATCTATTTCGATTAGAAAGTATATAAGAACAATTACAGACTTTGATAGTTCACCCGGAATATTTAGTGTCGATCCAAAATGGGTTGAGTTTATAAAGGCCGCAGTGTCGGCGCGAATGAATATCATTATCTCTGGAGGGACGGGAGTAGGTAAGACAACTTTTATGAATCTCTTACTTAAAGAGGTGAGTCCTGCTGAAAGAATAATTACCATTGAAGATACACTGGAGCTAAATCTTTCGACACCAAATCTTGTAAGATTAGAAGCGGGAAGTAAGGTTGAAGCGAGTGATATTTCAGTTAGAGATCTTGTGAAAAATACTTTAAGAATGAGGCCTGATAGAATTATTCTTGGAGAAATTAGAGGAGGAGAACTCTTTGATCTTCTCCAGGCGATGAATACTGGTCACGACGGTAGTATGACTTCTCTTCACGCTAATTCAGCCGCAGAGTGTATCAATAGAATGGAAACTCTATTTCTCATGTCTGGATACGATGTTCCCTACCATGTAGTGAGAAGACAGATGAGTACGGCAGTGGATTTAATTTTTCAACTCTCAAGAGATAGAGAGGGGAATCGTATTTTAAAAACTATTCAAGAAATTACAGGAATGGAAGGAAGTAATATTCTCTCTCAAACCATTGCTACTCATGAAGATGGAAAACTTGTGAGTACTGGAATTACTCCAAAGAATATGGATAAGCTCCATCATATGGGAGCTCTTCCAATAGACTTTGCTAATCAGTGATAAGCTAAGCAGGGTTTTTACTTTCGATATATAAACAATCTAGAGAAAACTTCTTTTGCACGCTTTCCATGAGCTGCTGAACACCAAATTGTTCTGTGGCATTATGTCCTCCTGCGAACATCGTCACTCCTGCTTCTGCACTTTCATGCCAATCGTGCTCACTCATTTCTCCCGTTAAGTAAGCGTCAACACCTTCACGCATGGCCTGGGACCATTCACTATTAGCGCCTCCAGTAATAATGGCAAGGGAGTTGATAGTCTCTTGATCTTCTGGTGTGGAGAAAATAACTTGATGATTTAGAATACCTTCTAAAGTTTTAGCTAATTCTTCTCTCTTTAACTTCCTTGGAAGCTTTCCTTTTAGTCCAGTAGGTGAGCCTTTGTAGTCACCAAAAGGTTTAATATCAGTGAGTTCTAATTGCTTAGAGATTCCGGCGGCATTTCCAACTTCTAGATGAGCATCTAGTGGCAGGTGATAACCAAAGAGGCTGATATCATTTTTTATAAGTGGAAAGACTCTCTTTGCAAATGGACCTTTTAGGGGTCTTGTTCCATGAAACTTCCAAAAGAGTCCATGGTGAACAATGAGAGCGTCAGCTCCTGCTTTAACCGCTTCATTTACTGAGTGTTTTGTGGCAGACACGGCAAAGGCGACTTTCCTTATCTCTTCGGCACCTTCGATCTGAAGACCATTCGGTCCATAGTCCTGGAATTCATAAATATTTAGGAGATTATTGAGAAATTTTTCGAGATCTTTTCTTTTAACTACTGACATATTTAACCTTTTAAAAAATTAATTATGTCAGTAATTGTAGCACTAATTAAGTGGAGAGTCGTCTGTTTCTGTAGTTTCTATTTCCGATGAACTCTGCCAATTTACTTTGAAGTCATCTACATTAGAACTTGAATGGATCGATTTTTTGAGCCTCTCAACAGTAGCGTGTAATTCTTCATGATACGGAGCTAGAGTTAGTGCTTTAGAGAACTCTTCTAGGGCCTTAGGAAGGTTCTTAATAGTCATATAAGCTCTTCCAGAGTTGATATAAGGATATTCTCTATTTTGATAGTTTATGGCCTTCTTTGCCATTTCAAACCACTTGAAACTCTCTTCAACTTGGCCTTCACTGAGAAGGTATGTTCCTAGATCGTTGTATGGAGGTCCGTAATCGGCATCATTTTGAATGGCCTTAAGACAGTATGATTTTGCTTTATCTAAACGACCTTCGAGAGAGTGTACCCAACCAATTAAAGTTAGTACCTCTGCGGTTTCTTTATAGTTTAAAGCTTTGCTAAATTTGTCGAGTGCAAGAGCGAAGTCTTTATCGAAAACGGCCTCATGACCTTCATGAAGAAGTTTATCGTACTTCTTATCTCTCTGCCATTCAAGGCTTCCTATTGAGCCAAGTCCAGCACCTTGGAAGCGAATAATATTTTCCTTATCTAATTTAAAGAGAGGAATAATTCTATCTTCTTGGGCCTCTTCGTCTTCCTCTTCATCGTCAAAGTCTTCTTCATCCATAAATTCAACATCGAGCTGCGCTCCTCCATCGATAATGGAAAAGCCGCTACTATGAAGTCTTGGTTCTGAATCAATGAGGAGATCTTCAGTTTCTTCCTTTAGTGAGTTATTAATATCTTCTTCTAATTTAAGAAGGTGCTTAGGTGATGAGACAATGGCCTCTACTAAGTTTACTCTTGGAAGTTGAATACTTAATTCTGTGAAGTCGGAAACGAGGTGGTGCCATTCATAGGCATATTCGTAGAGAAGATTGATAAAGCTGACTGTCGTCTCAAGAGTTTGTTCGCTATTTAATTCTAGACGTATCATTCTCTCTATAAGTTCAGTCGTATCTTTACATTTATATTTCAATTCTCTCAGTGAGATATTTCGAACACTTTCACTGATGAATTCTTTTGAAAAAACGTGAACTTCAAGAAGCTCAACGATATCAAAATTCATTTTCTGAGTGAGATCTTTAGACTCTGGTAGTTGAGCAATCTTTGAAAGATCGGTAATTGCGTGAGTTAGTCTTTCAAAATAAGACCAAGCGCAGTGCAATTCACTGGTTAATAGGTTTCTAATATTTTCTTCCATCAAAATGGCCGTTCCTTTATTGTCTTTCAAGTGTCATTCCTTTGACTATGCTATACGTTTTGGGGTGACATTGGCAACCTTAGTCAAACATCTCTAGCTTATTTTCATGAGCCAGTCTCCCATGACGAGGGCCCAGTAAGTAAATAATTTTAAAGAGATTACTGCCGCAGGAAGCTTCGAGTTGATGATATTTGCCTTGGTCTTAATTCTGTAGTTACTCTGTCTCATTGTTTTACTCCTTTAAACAATGGGTGATAGGGCTTTTACTACAAGACTTGTGCCAATAAATAAGAATGTAAGTTACTGAAATAGTGATGGCCGATTGGCACCATGAAAAAAAGAAGGGCCTTAACTGGCCCTAGTCTTCTTGTGAATTTAAGGCCTGATGACCTTCATAGTTTATAATTTGTATTGGTAAGTCCTTGTATTTCTCTCCCGCAGCTTCAAGGGCTTCACGGTTTAGAGGGCATCCAAGGTTTTGTCCTGTTCTTTCGTTATATTCAGCAATTCTTTCTTTTACTTTCTTGAGCAAACTCTCTGTTCTTAGCCAAGAACAGTTGATTCCTTCATCCCATGCGCTGTCAACGAAGACTCCAAAGTCGATTTCTTTAACTTGCTGCCACTTTTGATCTTCGTCGCATGTAATATATGGCGAGACTTCTTCTTGAGTGAGGACATCTTTATGTTGACCAAGCATTGTATTCCAAAAACGCATTCCATTAAAGTTTGCAACCATATCACCAAAGCTCATGACACCTGTCATAGTCGCTCCCATAATTCCGGTCTCTGCTCTGTAGCCGATATTCATTGCGTCCTCTAGGGATTTTCCTTTTAAGTAATACTTCTTAAAGTAGTTAAAGCCTGAGCCTGAGAAGTGCTCGAACTTATCTGTACCAACGTGAACTCCACCTACATTCATAATTTGTCCTGCAGGGTCGCTAAATTTAGCAAGGAGTCCAGGGATAATGGCCTGGTACCATTTGAATTCTTGGTATATTGAATCACTTGTCTTAGTGGTGACTTTATCTAATTCATCAGTATCTACAACCCACTTCCCAAACTCTGAAGTGTATTGATTCTTGAATTTCTTTCGAAGCGCTTTGTAGAGTTTTTTCTCAGAGCAGGCGTGATCTTTCTTATTTAACTTTGTGAGGGCGTCTTCCATCATAAAATTTGCTTTGTCATTTAAAGCGGGAAGAGAGTCTTTCAATGGTTGTGACCTATTATTAAAAGGATCTATCTCTGAGGAGTAGACATTAGTCATCGAAATGATTGTGGCAAGAATTAGGGCCTTTTTCTTCATTTTATAATCCTGTGATATTTTTTTTCTTATTTATACCACAGGACTTTTTACGCATGGCGCACTTTGTAGAAATTACATCGTAACAATTTATTTATTCACTTTTTGGTACTCTTCAAGTCTCTTATCTTTGCTAACTGCTGAATATCTTTTAGAAATCATCTGAAAGATTGATCCATTCTTTGAGCCAACATCTGAAGCGACACCTCTAAAGTTTAGAACACCATTCTTATTTGCACCCTTCTTTCCAAATAGACTTGAGAAAGGGTTTTCAGCTTTTTCTTTCTTAGCAACTCTTCTAGCGCCTGAGCTAAAGCTTAGTCCGGAACCACCAGAGTATTTAACTTTCTTTGAGCTTCCTACATATGGTTTATTGGCACCTTGACCACCAGTTCTGGCCGAACCATTGGCCGGAGCTGAAGCACCACCACCGGCGGCTCCGCCTCCGCCACCACCGGCACCTAGACCGTTAGCCCCTGTTGAAGAAACTGAAGCAGCTCCAAGTGGAGAGTCCGCTAATCCACTGCCTTTATCAACAGCATCAATAGTGGCACCAATTCCACCTATAGTATTTGTTCTATTTGTATTATCTCCAGCGGCTTCCGTATTCCTCGTGGTCTCATCGATTGGAAGAGTTGAGTCAGAAGTTGCAAATTGTAATCCGCTAACACTGATACCATCATTATGGTAACCAACACCTCTTTCATACTTGGCATTCACACAATTTTCAGAACCAGGATTAATCTGACATTCTGTTGCTAAAATATCTTGTGAGTCATAGGCGAGGGATTCTGGATCGTGATCATTAACTAATTTAATGGCGTCGCCAACTCGTCCAGCCTGCTTATCTAAAATCTCTGCAGTCCCAAGCATTGTGGCGATATTTACACCAGCATCAATTAGGGCCTGTTGAATAATTTCTCGCGCGTCCCCATTTTGAATGAGAGCGTGGCTCGCAGTTTGTCCAACATTTATTACATAGGTAGAACATGCTCCATCTATATTACTTTTAATCTCTTCTGCTATTCCTGGGTCATTAAAGGGGCCAATTTTATCATTCACAGCATTTTTATAAAGTGCAGATAAGTTTGTACTAAAATCTTGTAGATTGTTGGCACTTTCTATTTTGTTTTGGCACTCTTCTCCTATTTGTTCTATAGAAGGTATCTTTTGCATTGAATGCCATAGAGCTCCAACAGCAGCTGTTTCTGTTGCAGCTCTTGTTCTTGCCATCTCTGCTTTTTGTTGAATATCTTGCTTCTGCGCTTTTAAGCCTGCAGCTGCATCTGTTTGAGCATTCTTGGCCATCTCTGTTTGGATGTCCATGGACTTATCCATATATTGAAATTGTTGAACAGTCTCTACCGCTTTTCTTCCAATGAAAACTGCATCGTAATAAGTTGCAGCTTCAGCACACGCTTTATAATCTTGAGTTTCGTAGCCAAGACTTTCACATTTTAATTTTCCATCGTAAGTTTTTGAACTTTGACTTCTATTGTTTTCAGATAGATCCATTCCCCTTACTGCTTTACCATTAGAAATAACAGCATAAAGGGCCGAGCATTTTGCAACATTTTCAATTATAGTATGATACGTCTTCTTATAACTTCCAATAATTGTGTTTAAGTTTTTTAAAAGTTTAGAAACTTCTTTTTCGGAGATATATTTATTTATTTTTGCCAACTCTTGAAATTTCCCAGGTAGCGTTGCTGAACAACTTAATCCAAAATTATTGTCATTACATCTAGTTTCTACGGAATTTTGTTGATCGACAAAAAATTGTCTACTGTCTCGTGCGCCTCTTGGCATAATAAAATATCCTGCTCCCATTGAGTTAGTTTGATCAGGATCTTGTATTAATACATATGAATCGCTTTTAATCTTATAGGTATCTAGATCTATAAAGTCAGAAATTTTCTTATCTTCTAAGAAAGTGGCAAGGCTAGGTGAAACCTGTGTGATGTTTTTATTAAACTCAATGGTGGCTTCTTTAATTTCTCTTTTAGCGTATTCACTATAGTCTGGCTTGCTCGTTTTCCAGCCTTCTCCAGCTCTCTCTTGGCATGAAGAAATTTCTGGACCATACAACTCATTCTTAATAGTTTTCGGAGCACTCTCAACATTTGGAGGGATGTCCAGAATATCTGCATAGGTTTGACTAAAGAGACTCGTAAATACAAAGAGTACAAGAGTAGGAAAGTGTTTTTGAGTTTGTTTTTTCATAAGTTTTAACCAGTTAAGTTGATACCTAGGTTTATTATACGAAACTTGTCGGTTATTTCTTAGATTATCTTGAATAGAAGGGTTAAATAATAAGCTATGTGATGGACAAATAGCTGAAATAATTTACTTTGAGCGACTTTTAAAAGATGATGGAAAGTATATAAAGACAATAGCGAATGGCAATTATAGTTGCCATTATTGAAAAATGAGGACTAAACGTATGACTTCTTTTGAGTACCCTGTAACGATCTTAGAAAAGCATCTCGATACCTTTGGACATGTGAATAATGCGATCTATCTCTCTCTATATGAAGAGGCTAGGTGGGACTTTATCACTAAAGGTGGTTTTGGATTAAATGAAATCCAAGAAAAGAAAATAGGCCCAGTAGTCTTGGAGCTAAATATTAAATTTACTTCTGAACTAAAAAATAGAGAAGACATCATTATCAAGTCAAAGAATCTTGGAATGAAAAACTCTCTGGTAATGGATATGGAACAATCCATGATTAAAGCTGATGGAACAGTTGCTTCCACAATGATTATTTCTTTTGGCCTCTTTGATTTAAAGAAAAGAAAGTTAATACCGCCAACAAGTGAGTGGAAGAGAGCAATTGGAGAAGAAAGTTAAGAAAGTAAAAATTCTCAATTAAATTCAGCTAGAAAAGTAAATTTAGTTAACCATAACTTCACTTGAGCAAAGGCGTATTTAACCGTTAAATAGCTTAAGGGGAAAATTATGGTGGACTCAAATAGCAATCTCTCTCTTGAAGAAGAGCAGATTTATTCTAAGTGGAATGAACAGGCACAGCTCTTCCTTGCTGCTGAAATAGAAAGAGAGGAGAGAGCACTTATAGAATTAAATATAAGTAGAAAGTTCAAGTTTGGCGCAAGCTTCTTCTATGTTGTTATTATGATTTTTTGTTTACTACAAATTGCTTTTGGAGCGCTACTCCTACTTTGTCAGTTACCGCAAATGCATTGGCTTAGAGGTATTTTTTCAGCATATCTTTAAGAAGATTTTTAAAGAGTAAGGATTTTTATTTTTTCTTTGTCATTAAAAATTTCAACTTCTTTTGAATTCTCTTTTAAACAAGTTTGAATTCCATTCTTTTTTAAGAATTTACTATAGCAGAGGTTAATGGCCCTTGCTGCAGCCGTCGCCGTGGCCCTACTTGTTCCCTTGAAAAAATCACTATCTCCACCACCACTAAAAAAATACTTCATCTGAGTAGAATTAATAAGTGTGTAATCAGGCCTTGCCGGTAGATCTTTATTTGCTTTAGAAAAGTTTCCGACAGTAAAGACGTTGGGATTCTTATATTGATTTTGTGGCCAAAGAAGAGTCTTATAGCCAATTCCTCTACCAATTGTTGCTCCTGCTACAAAGAGAGGTGTTTTAATCTCTATAGACGCAAGCTCTTTAGTTCTTCTCATTCCCGCAGCGATGATGTAGAGGTGATAATTTTCTTGGTTAGTGAAGGCCTTCTTCCACGAGTCTATTTGTTGATGAGCATTTCGATCAAAAATAATGAGAGGGAAAACTTCAACTTCCTCTTTAACTTTTAAAGTACTTAGAAATTGTTTAAGAACCCAATTCCCGTGAAGTCTTCTATCTGTTTCTTTTAAGTCATTACATTTAAAGTTATTACTTCTTGTTAAGTCTACAGAGGGATGAATTTTAATATTCTTTGGAAAACTTAAACTCTCACTACAGAAACCTGTATCTAAAATCGCAATTTTTAAAGGAGCACTATGAGTGAGGGGTGAGAGAAAGAGGAGGGACAGAAGTCCCCCCTGTATTTTTAATTTTAAATTAATCTCTTTCTTCGGCCATGGCAAAAGGTGCATGAAGACCTTTATTAGCTGAAACTTTCTTATAGAGATTCTTGTCATACTTCTTAAGATCCTTGTAACTCTTATCAACATCTTTTAGTGCTGCTGAAATAAAGAGTGCTCCAAACATTCTATTTTGTATTGCAAACTTAACACGATCTTCAATTGGATCATAGAACTTAAGAGCATTTCTCATAGTATAGTAGAAATCGTGAGCAAAGAGAAATAGTGAAACATTTTTATCTCTAGTTTTTCCGTCAACTAATTTTCCAAGTCTATTATGAAAGAGAGAATCATCTTCCTTTAATAAATTTGCAATCTCTTTTTCTCGTCCAAGCCCACTTCCACTTAAGTCGTAGTGCTTGTTAATTCTCATTGTCTCATCAATTCCTCTAATCATTCCCATTTGAAGAAGTTGCTTATCCGCTGTACTTGAAGCAAAGAATGAATTCTTAGAAACAGATGATTCAATCTTCTTAAGAATTTGGTCATTAGATAGTTTCATTAATTCAGCAAGTGCTAAATACTTCTTATAAGATTTAATATCAGAAGAAAGAACTGGAACAGCAGTCTTTAGTCCTGAAGCTCTCATTGGGTTTGCAAAGATTACTTTCGTACTTGTACTAACTCCTGAAACATTGAAGTCGAAGTCTTCTGCATCTTTGAAAGTAGAGATGGACTTAATTCCATTGAAACCATTTTGAAGTTCGTCAATTAAGACAACGGATGTGCTTGAAGATTTCTTAAGCATTCCATCTATATCTTTAACGGCACCTTTTTCTAAGAGAAGAAGAGTTTTCCCGTTAACACCTTTTGAAAGAGGACTGTTGTTAAGAGTTCTTAGAGAAGTATCAAGAACACTTGCACCCTGTAATCCACCCATTGTTGCAAGTAAGTCTACTAGATCTCTAGCTGATTGATCAGAGTTTGCTACAACTACTGGCTTTCCTGATTTTTCAACATAAGGAGCCTTCGCCATTGTCACGAGATTTCTATCTAGCACACCAAGAGTCACTCCATTCTTTGTTACTTTTGCTTTAAAAGTAATTGGAGAGTAGATATCTGCTTCATTTGAAACATTTACCACAGAGTCCTTTAATGCAACTGAAGTATTAAGTGCCGATACCGAGTTAAATTCTTTCGTAATAATTTTTGATTTTGCATCTGTACCAACTTCAATTTTAATTTCACCAGTGTAATTTCTCTTAGAGTTATTTAAGAGATTAACGCTCATTGTATTACTCTTTCCAATGATTAGTGTTCCATTAGTTGATAGGCCTGTAAGAGCAAGAGGATAGGCAACTCTATGAGACTTAGTATCTCCTGAGTTTACTTTCCCTTGAGCGATATTGGCGTAGTGTCTTCCTTGGATTGCCGCCTCTGCAGTCACAGGAGAGTAAACGCTAAGAATTTTAGTATCTGCCGAAGCTAGTCCACCTGAAACCTTTGACTTTGAAGCTCCCTTCACAGTTGTTGTTGATTTTGCTGGAATAGAAGCAATCGTTGATTTCTCCCCATTTTCCATAATAACAACAACGTTCTTAGCTTCTTTGTCTCCAAAGTTTTGAATAACAAGGTTGTGAAAAGTCGTCTCACCTGGTTGGAAGACACCATCTTTCGCTGCTACTCCATTTATACCACCATCAACAATTGAAGATGAGATATACTTTAAAACAGAATTCTCTGCGTAGACTTTTGATACCGCTGCATGTCTCTTAGCTCTAAAGATTTCTGTTTGAGCTGCGATATTTGTGTTGAATGTATTTGCTTCAACTCTTCTGAATTCAGCACTTCTAATACTTTCGTACTGTGACTGATATACAGAAGATTCAACATTTCTATAAGTTGTTTGATACTCATTAGAAGATGTATTTGGCCTTAAGCTAAACTCTGTTCTGTAGTGGTTATAAGCACTATCGTAGTGAACTCCGTAGTCTCTATTGTAAGCATCTGATTCACCTTGGTCGTATCCGGCTTGTCTGTCATTTGGGTAGGATCTTCCATAAGAGTCATCATAGTTATTTTGGTAGCTTGCAGTATATGAATCATTATAGATTCTTGGAACAACAGTTTCGTAAGTTGATCTAAGTCTATTTCTATATCTATTCTTATATCCATCTTTGAAAGCAAGCTCAACGATCTTTCTAGCGAAACCACCTTCAGGGTTGAAGTTTCTCCCCCTGTGATCTACTGGAAAGCTTGGAATCACTCTGGAGAATGATCCTGCAAATGAGCCTTGAACACTCTTTGTCTCTAGTGATCTGCTTTCAAATTTCTTAATGGCCTCTTGTTCACCATTCTTTGTTCCAATTTGGTTACCTGTTTGAATTGCTCTTTGTATTCCCGCTTGTGAGCCTTGGTCTGCTCCTACACTTGCTGCATCAGATGAGTTTGCTCTATTTGTTCCGTCAACTGTTGCAACTCTCTTGGCGGCATCAATATTTCCAGCGTAAGTACCTTCTCTTGTTCCGGCCTCTGTTCCCGCTTGAAGAGCTCTCGCTGCTCCGTCGTGCTGTCCTTCTTGATAACCAATATCTCTTTGGCGTTCTCTACCGTCTCTTGTTCCATCGATTAGGCCATCACTTTCACCGTCTCTAGAACCGTAGTGAGTTCCAAGACGATTTGAAAGAAATCTTCCATCTGATTCACCGTCTAGGGAACCTTCATTTCCACCTTTTGAATTTGCATCTAAGACTCTTGCAATTATTCTCTCTCTAAACTTTTGACGATCTAGTTGAGCGATATCAAGAGCTGCCGCTAAGTTCTTTGTTTCTCTTTTTAGTGTATTTAACTGATTACTTGCAACGTTTAACTGATTCGTTGACGCTGCCAATTCTTTCTTACTTTCAACAACTTTCTTATTCTTGTTAGTTATCTGTGTATCGAGAGCATTGATTTCTTTTTTAAGGCCAGCTATTTTATTTTCAGTTGCAGTTAAGTTCTTTTGAATATTTGCGACTTTCTCTGTGAGATTACCTGCTTGTTTTTTTAGTTGAGCAATTTGTGACTCATAGACTGCAATATCTTGCTTTAATTCTTCAATCTTCTTCGTACAGGCCGGAGCTGGTGTTGCCACACAGGCTGCTTCTTGTTTTTCTAGCTTCTGTTTCTTATTTGAAAGAGTTCCATTGGCCTGAGTTAGCTCTAGTTCTTTCTTTGCAAGCTTGTCTTTAGCATTAGTGAGGTTTGATTGAATACTTTGAATTTGATTCTTATTCTTTTTTAACTCATCTTCACTTTTAGATTTCTCAGTGATGGCCTTGGAAATATCTGTTGTTAGTTTAGATATTTCTTGCGCTAGTCCTTGTTTCTTCTTTTGAAGATTATTAACTTGCGTTTGTTGTCTATTGAGCTTTGCTTGCGATTGCTCGAAGGCAGCCTTTGTCACTTCAACTTTTCTAATTCTATCTTGTAAGTCTGGATCATCATTAATTTTAAAGCTTGGGTTTCCAATATAACCTCTGGCCCAGTTTGGATCATCCGCTAGGATGGTAGGAGAAATCGAAAATAAAAGGGCAAGTGTTAGTGAAGTGGTGGCCTTAGTGTTGCTTCTTAGCTTCATTAATAATTTCATTACAAGCATTCTCCTCAAAATTTTAGGTGTCACTATGGCCTTGTAAAGACTATTTAGTTGCAAGCAGACACCAGTTAGTTCCATTCTGTCCCTAAAAAGATGTCCATTTCTTCTTTTGATGGGTGATGGTTAAATAGATAGCAATGACTATGCCATCTTTTTCTTTGCAATTAAATTCATTGTTGCGCACAGTGTAGAAACAACATGATTTCTTCTGCTATAATTTCTAAATGCAAATTTATGAAGAAAAGTTTAGAAATGAATTATCAGATAGTTATGTCTTTACACCCCATCTCTCACTACTTGAGCTACTGGAGATCTATAAGTCTCTACCAAATAAAGATATTCCTAACACTTCTTTGGAATTAGGCTGTGGTGGAGGCCTTCATCTAAATAGAAATACTTGTTTTCGGGAAGTTGAGGGGCTAGAAGTAAGTAAGACCGCTGCCGATTTTCTCACTCATAAGTATCAAATAAAAGTCTATCACTGTGATTTCCTAGATTTTGAACCGTTAAAAAAATGGGATTTACTCTTTGATGCTCATCTCCTTCATTGTCTCATTGGAGTTAACGCTTTTAAAGAATACTTTAAGAAAGTTTTTGATCTGCTAAACCCCCACGGCCACTTAGTATTAGAGGTTATGTGCGAAGGGAGAGGAATGAGTTTCGATGCAAATCAAAATTATGACATCCAATCTAAGGTTCTCTTTGAGGGCGATATTCCCATTCGGACGATTCTTTCGTCTAGAGAAATAGAGCAAATAATTTGCGAATCTGGCCTTAAAATAGTTTACTTACGTGTAGATGAAAATATAAAATTTATACCTAACTCACATCGAAGTGAAAGTCGTCCAAGTGATCCAGATAGAATGAGGATTATTTGTCTAAAGGAATAGAAATGACGTGGTTAAAGACAACTTTTAAGTATATCTCTATGCCCTTATTTGAAATAAGCGGTAATAAAATCTCCCTTATCTCCATTCTCCTAGCAGTTGGTGTTTTCTTCTTAACGACTACTCTTGCAAAGATGTCTGAGAAATTTATGGATAGGTTCTTAGCAGATAAGGGCCTAGACACAGGAGTTAGAGGCTCTATCGTTAGAATCACAAGATATATCGTTTTATTTGTGGGGTTAATGATCACTCTAGATACTGTGGGTATTTCTCTCTCTTCATTGGCCGCTCTAGGTGCTGTTCTTATGGTGGGGATAGGTTTTGGTCTTCAAAATATTACACAGAATTTTATTTCAGGCCTTATTATATTATTTGAAAGGCCGGTGAAAGTGGGGGACTTTGTCTCTGTAAAAGACATCTCAGGTAGGGTTGTGGAAATAGGTGCTAGGTCTACCCTCATTCATACTCGTGATGATGTGGCGATCATAGTTCCAAATAGTCAGTTTATCTCTGAGCAAGTTATTAATCAGAGTTTTACTGGTGAAACGATGAGAATGACTGTCGATGTAGGTGTTGCCTACGGTAGTGATACAGCTAATGTAAAGAAAGTGCTTTTAGAAGTTGCCGGAGAAACAGCAGGCATATTAATTGATCCGCCACCTAAAGTGTTTTTTGAAAATTTTGGAGACTCTGCTCTTCAATTTAGTTTGGCCGTATGGATAAATGATATTTGGGATAATAGAGAAACTCTCTCCAATGTAAGACTAGCAATAGATAAGAGATTTAGAGAAGAGAAGATTAGTATTCCTTTTCCGCAAAGAGATATTCACATTATAAAAGAAGCTTAAATGAAATCAGTCATAACTTACTTTACAAAGAATCACCTTGTTTCAAATATTCTCTTCGTTGGAGTTTTTATGATGGCAATCTTTGCTTGGCAAAAGATTGGTAAAGAGGAGATGCCTGAGTTTGAAAGTAATTGGATTAGAATTTCTGCTTCTTATCCAGGAGCCGCCGCAGAGGATGTAGAGCTCTTTGTGACTAAGCCCATTGAGGATGAATTAAAAGAGGTCTCTGGGATTGAGGAAATTACAACAACTTCATCGACGGGCTCTTCTTCATTTCGAATTGTAATTGATGAAGACGCTGCAAATTATAGTGAAGTGATTCAAGATATTAAAGATGCAGCACTTAGAGCAAATCTTCCAAGAGAAGTAAAAACTCCAAACTTTAGACAATTTAAATCTACTGAAAAAGCTATTTTAGATGTGGGTTTTTATCTTGAAGGAGCGAGAGCGCTAGACTACGAGTCTAGAAAGAAACTACAAAGTATGGTTTTAAACTTTGAAAACCAAATTAAAACTCTTGGCGATGTAAGCGGTATTGATAAGAAAGGTTATGATGAACCCGAACTACACATTCTCATTGATCCTGCGAAAATTGATCGCTATGACCTCTCTATCGACCGCTTGGTATCAACTATTCAAAACAATCATATAAGAGTTCCTCTAGGGACTCTGGAAGATAAAGAACAATCAAAAGTCACAGCAATTCATGAACTAGAAGATAAGGAGAGCTTGGATGCTCTCTATATTCTTGGAAATTACGGTGGAAAGGGAATTAAGCTTGGAGAGGTTGCCGACGTTGAAGCTCAGTTTGCAAAATCTACAACAATTAGAAAATTACAAGGGCACGAGGGAATTGTTATCAATGTTAAGAAGAAATTCTCTACAGATATTTTAACTGCCCAGAAGAATGTCGTAAAATTTGTAGATGAGTTTAGAAAGACTCATTCTAAGAGTGGGCTTCGTGTTATTTTAATGGATGATGAGTCTTATGATGTTAAGAATAGGCTCTCTATTGTTGCTTCAAATGGATTAATTGGTTTCGCCCTTATCTTTATTGTCCTCTTTGTCTTCTTAGATTTTAAATCTGGACTTTGGGTAGGGATGGGAATTCCTTTTACTCTCGCCTTTACAATAATAAGTATGACTATAGTTGGTTATACAATTAATAATATGACTCTTGCTGCAGTTATTATTGTTATGGGAATTGTAGTTGATGATGCCATTGTGGTGGCCGAAAATATTTCGAGAAAGAGATATCTGGGAGAGTCTCCAATGGAGGCCGCAGTCGGTGGAACCCGTGAAATTCTCTCACCAGTTTTTGGAAGTATTTTAACAACTTGCGTGGCATTTGTTCCACTGCTCTTTTTTGAAGGATTTTTTGGGAAATTTGTTGAATATATTCCCTTTGTTGTGATCTCTATGCTTGTGGCCTCTTTAATTGAGTCTACAACGATACTTCCTTCTCACTTATTAGAGAGAAAAGGCTTCTTTTCGAAATTTAAAATCAAGGGATTTAATTCTGCTTGGTTCTTTAAGTATGAAGAGAAGTTCGCAGTTTTACTTGAGAAGCTTTTAAAGCTCAGGCTCTTAGTCATTCTTGTTGCTGTAGTCCTGGCCTCAGTTTCTGGATACCTATTTAAGTCAAAAATGAAATTTGTAATGTTCCCAAGAGAAGAGGGGAAGGAAATTAATATTAAGGCCTTTGGTCCTAAAGGGGCGAACCGCTTTGAAATGGCCAAGCTTATCGAGCCCTTAGAGGATATGATCCTATTAGATAAGAAAAATGGTGTTGTCGCGGTTCAATCAAATATTGGAGAAAGTCGAAGAGGATCTGGAGTTCTTGAGAATCAGGCCAGTATTAATGTTGAGGTTGTCAGTAAGGACGACCGAGAAATGGGACTGAACGACTTTATTGCAAAATGGGATAAGAATGCCAGAGAGATCAAAGGACTTCAAAAAGTTGATTTCTTGAAGTCTCGTTGGGGGAGAAGTAGTGGTTCCTCTTTAGAAATTCAAGTTCAAGAAAATAACGATAAGAAAAGAGATGCTATTACAAAATTGATTGCAAAGTATATGAATGAAGATACTTCGCTTAAAGATATTGAGATTGAAAAGCCTCTTGTTAGAAGGGAGTATAACTTTAAAATTAATCAAGAGAAGCTTGTTCAATTTAACTTATCTCCTAGTCATATCACAACTTCTCTTAGGTCCTTCGTTGAAGGAGCGATTCTCTATACAATTAGTAAAGGAGATGAGGATGTAGAAGTAAGACTTACTGTTGATGCTAAGAATAAATTTGATCTCGTTAACCTTAGAAAATTAAAGATTGAAAATAACTCTGGTGGCTTTATTACTCTAGATAAAGTTGTCTCTATCGAAGAGTTCATGAAGCCGGCAAATATTCAGAGAAAAGATTATAAGAGAACTGCTATCGTCTATGGAAATATTAAGGACGGGGTGAGAATTACTCCTGTTGAAGTTGCTGAGAGGTATGAAGCTGAAATCTTTCCAAAGATTATTAAAGAATATCCAAGCTCTGTGATTACATTTATTGGGGAAGTTGAAGACACTAGAGAGTCAGGAGGGGATTTCATTATTTCACTTATTATGGTGATTGGTGTTATCTATATTATTTTAGTAATTATGTTTAACTCTCTAGGGGCACCTCTTCTTATTATGGCCATTGTTCCCTTTGGTCTCGCAGGAGTTATCTACGCGCTCCTTGCCCACGGAATGTATGTTTATGGATTCTTTGCGGCAGTGGGGGCCCTTGGAATGATTGGTGTTGTTGTTAATGATGCTATTATCCTCATCTCAAAATTAGAAGATGATATCTCCTATGAAGATGAAAATTTTATTTCAAGAATTGCTATTGTCTCTTCAACAAGACTTAGACCAATTGTTGTAACGACTCTTACTACTGTGGCGGGGGTCCTTCCTACCGCCTACGGTATTGCTGGTTATGATTCAATGCTGGCCGAGATGATGCTCTCTCTTGGATGGGGTCTTCTTTTGGCGACAGTTGTTACATTATTTTTAATTCCTTGTATGTACTCATACTTCTTTAGTATGAGGTCTTATATTTTAAAGAAAACAAATATCCATTTGGAGCATGAATGAAATTTTTTAAGGTACTCTTACTCTCTCTTCTTTCTTTAAATATTTTCGGGGTTGAAGTTGAATTGGTTGCAAGAGCGAATAGCTACGGTTCATATAACTTACCTGATACTAGTTATATTTCTAATTCGACAATTAAAAATAATGGTAAGAATTCGATTGCCTTTAGCTTTGTTACGATTGTTGAAGAGGAAGTTCATATGGGACTTTGGCTTAGAAATGATCACTATCCAAAAGGTGAGACTCTTCATATTGCGGCTGTTGGAAATTATGTGAGTGACCCTTCTATTAATGAAAAAGGGGATATGGTTTTTTCTGTCTATAATGAACTTGAGCTAGTTGGACTCTACTTCTATGATTTTAAAGATAATAAGTTAGAGAAAATTCTTGACTCTAACGGTGGTGAGTATGTCTCTCTTCGCGATCCTCTACTGAATAATTCTGGAACAATTCTCTTTGGGCTTACTTTTAAATCTGGAGAAAAAACAGTAGCTACACTTAGAAATGGAAAAATGAGTACTATTGCTAGCAATAAGGAAGAAGACATCGCCTACTTATTTGGAGCGGCCTTCTATAATGGTAATCAAATTGCTTTAAAAGTGAGAGAGGGAAGTAGCCTAGCTGACTCTCAACCTGACACGATCAGAATCTATAAGAGTAGTGGACGCTTTTCGAGAATTAATTCTGATGTAGACTTTGATAGTAATTCTATCTTCTCAGAATTTAATAACTCTCTTGGAACTCACTTCTCTTCTAAGTATGTGGCCTTCGTAGCGAAGCTAACAAATGGTAAGAGAGTTTTAGTAAGACAGCTTGGGGATAAAGTCGAAATTATTGCAACAGAAGGTGAGGGAGGGATTTCAACTCTTGAGTACTTCGCTCCTTCCATTAATGAAGATGGCAATATTGCTTTTCGAGCAATGAATGCTCAGCAAAAGAGAGCAATCTTCTTCTTTGATGGTTTTGTTGTAAGAGAAGTTCTAACAGAGGGAAATCTTGTTTTTAGTGATCAGTCTACTGCTGTTATTCACGCTTCAAATGGTCCTGCATTTGGGGGAAGTATTACTATTAATAAGAGTAATGAAATCGTTCTTCAGGCAAGAATATTTACGAAGTACTTAGAGACGGCCCTTGGAACTGCCGTTTTGAAAATTACCCCTTAAAAATGTAAGGGAGCAGAGTGTTAAAAGACCATAAAACTCTTTGTGGTCATGGTTTTTATGTACTAATTTTGGTAGTGTTGTGGCCTTGTAATAGTAATGGATAGGGTCACAAATGTTACTTAAAAAGAAAGATCAAATCACTAAAGATTATGACGTTATTGTTGTGGGCTCAGGCCTTGCAGGAATGACTGCGGCTAATAAGCTTGCGCGAAATGGAAGAAGTGTTCTTCTACTAGAGTCTCACAATAAACTAGGCGGATTCGCCACATGGTTTAAGCGTCAAACGGGAGATCATATCTTTGATGTCTCCCTCCATGGTTTCCCAGTTGGCATGATTAAAACTTGTAGAAAGTATTGGTCTAAAGAAATTGCAGAGAGAATTGTTCAAGTTAAGAGCGTTAAATTTTCTAATCCACAATTTAATATTGAAACAGACTTCACGAAAGAGCACTACATTGAAGTTCTAACAGAGAAGTTTCATCTAGAAAGAGAAAAAGTTATTGGATTCTTTGATCACTTAGCGGCAATGAACTTCTACGATGATAGTGGTATGAATAATGGAGAGCTTTTTGAAAATTTCTTTCCAGGAAGAAATGATGTTCACCGCTTTTTAATGGAGCCAATTGTCTATGCCAATGGATCGACTCTTGAAGATCCTGCCATTACTTACGGGATTGTCTTCTCTAATTTTATGAGTAAGGGAGTTTACATATTTCAAGGCGGAACAGATAAGCTTATCTCGATGATGAAAGATGAACTGATTGCAAATGGAGTGGATATTAAACTTCATTCTAAGGTTGATGAAATCATTGTTGAAAATAGAAAAGTCGAAGGAGTTAAATTAGGTGGACAAGTCGTTAGGGCGAAATCGGTTCTATCTAATTCGAATCTTCTAAGCACAGTTTTTAAACTCGCAGGAGCGGAAAACTTCGATGAAGACTTCATTGAGAAAGCAAAGAAGGTGAGACTCAATACTTCTAGCTGCCAAGTCTTTATGGGAATAAGAAAAGGTGAGAGTATCCCAGATATTGGAGAACTTGTTTTTTATTCAGATGATGATACTTTTAATACAAATCTCATTCTCTCTCCAAAAGTTGGTAGTCAGACCTTCTCTGTTTACTATCCTGAAATGAGAGAAGAGAGAGACGGGCGATATGCTGTTGTCTCTTCTAGCAACGCTCGCTATGAGGACTGGGTTGATCTCTCAAAAGAAGAATACTTAGAGAAGAAGAATTTTACAATCGAGAGAGCTCTACTGACTTTAGAGAAGATCATTCCTGGAGTCAGAGAGAAAATTGACTATATTGATTGCTCAACACCTCTTACTGTTGAGAAGTATACTCATCATAATAAAGGTGCGAGCTTTGGAACAAAATTTGAGGGGCTTCCAGTAAGTATGGAAATGCATAAGCAGATTGCAGGGCTATTTCACTCTGGCTCTGTTGGTATTATAATGTCGGGGTGGCTTGGGGCCGCCAATTATGGGGTTATTCAGTCCCATGAAGTTGAAACATATCTTTCTAAATAGGTGACTAAAATGATGAATTTTAATTTTGAAAATAAAGTTGTAATTGTAACAGGTGGAACAAGAGGGATTGGTAAAGGAGTTACTACTACTTTCCTTGAACACGGTGCCAGTGTTATTGCTACTTATACATCTAATGATCAGGCTGCTAATGAGTTTAAAGAATCTCTAGGAGAGATGGCCAAGAGAATTGATCTTAGAAAGTTTGATGTCTCTAAAGAAGATCAAGTTCAAGAATTCTATCACTATATTGATTCAGAGTATGAAAGGGTTGATATTCTCGTAAATAATTCTGGAATTAGAAAAGACAATGTTCTCGCTCTTATGCCATCGGAAGACTGGGATAGCGTCATGGATGTAAATCTTAAGGGAACATTTCTAATGACCAAGGCTGCAGTTCCTTTGATGATGAAAAACCGTTTTGGTAGAATTATAAATATGAGCTCTGTTGGAGGATCTCTCGGTTTATCTGGTCAGGCAAACTACGCAGCTTCAAAGGCGGGCCAGGTAGCTCTTTCTAAATCACTCTCTAAAGAAGTGGGAAAGAAAGGAATTACGATTAATAATATCTGCCCTGGATTTATTGAGACAGAATTAATTGCTGATCTTCCTGCCGATCAAGTGAAAGAGTACAAGAAACAAGTTCCTCTTAAGAGATTTGGAAAAGTTGAAGAAGTTGCAAATGCTGTACTCTTTCTAAGTAGTGAATATGCTGGTTATATCACTGGAACTTCTCTTGAAATTACAGGTGGCCTCTAATGTTAAAATTTTCAAATGAAGTCTTAGAGTTATTGCCACAGAAACCCCCATTTCTCTTTGTTGATAAAGTTATGGAAAGGGGAGAAGGAACTATAAAAACTTCTTTAACTCTAACGGGAGAGGAAGATTTCTTTAAAGGTCACTTTCCTGGAAATCCCATTATGCCGGGAGTTTTATTACAAGAAGCCTCCTTTCAGTCGGGAGCACTTCTCATGGCAACAATGTCTGGTAAAGGTCTCGGGGTTGTAACTAAAGTTTCAAACGCTAAGTTTAAGAACTTTGTGAAACCAGGTGATGAATTAATAATGGAAGTAACTCTTATTGATCAAGTGTCAAATGCCTATTACATGAAAGGTCGCTCAAGTGTTAATGGCAAAGTTGTAATGGCCATTGAGTTTAGCTGCGCTTTAATAGAGGAATAGTGATGAATTTTGGTTTTAAAGATAAGACATATGTTATTTCTGGAGTGGCCAATAAGAAGAGTGTTGCCTACTTTAGTGCTAAGATTCTTAGTGATGAGGGAGCGAAGCTCATTTTAACTGTACAGTCAGAAGAGCATAAAGAAAAAGTGAAGAAACTCTTTCCTGAGTCTCAAATCCTTATTCTTGATGTTGAAAACGCTGCGGCTATTTTAGAGTTTGGAAAGAAAATTGAAGAGCTAGGTGTGAAAATTCATGGCTTCTTACACTCTATTGCTTTTGCAAATTATTCTGAGGGGATTAAACCTTTCCATGAAACAAAACTTGAGGACTATCTTCAGGCCACAAATATTTCTTCTTTTTCACTTGTGAGTCTATCTAATGCTCTAAAGACTTCTTTTGATAATAACGCTTCTATTGTAACAATTTCTATTTCTGATACGAGAGCGACTAGCTACGGCTATATGGGGCCGATTAAGGCAACTCTTGATGCAACAGTGGCCTATCTTGCAAAATCATTAAGTTTAGATTCTAGAGTTCGCTGTAACGCTGTTTGCGCTGGGCCTTTGAAGACTTCAGCATCTGCGGGAATCCCTGGTTATATCAACAATTATCTCTTTGCTGAAAAGCTCACTCTTAGAAGAGAGAATTTAAAAACACTTGAGGTGGCCAATACGATAGCATTTCTCTTAAGTGAGCTCTCTAGTGGTATTAATGCGACAGGGATTAAGGTCGATGCAGGAATGAGCTGTAATCACTTTGATAATGATGTGGTGAGTATCGTAGCCAATAACTTATAAAAGCTCGCCCTCTTTTAGAGGGCGAGAGAATTCTTATTTAAAATATTTTTCTAAATCATCACTTCCACCAATTCTCTTTCCATCGATGAAAATTTGAGGAACTGTTCCCGCTCCTGTTAGTGCTGCAAGAGAAACACTCGTAGCATCTCTTCCAAGAACAACTTCTTCAAAATCTAGCTCTTTACTAGCAAGCAGCTCTTTTGCTTTCTTACAAAAAGGACAACCTGGCTTTGAGATTACTGTGATTGCCTTTGGAAGTTCAGCATTTTTATTAATATAATTGAGCATTGTATCTGCATCACTTACTTCAAAGGGATCTCCTGGCTTTTCTGGTTCAATGAACATCTTCTCAATGACACCATTATTTACTAGCATTGAGTATCTCCATGACCTCTTACCAAATCCTAAATCAGTCTTATCTACTAAAAGACCCATCTTTTCTGTAAATTCTCCGTTACCATCGGCGAGTAGAGTCACTTTGTCAGCTTCTTGGCTTTCGCCCCAAGACTTCATCACAAAGGCATCATTTACTGAAAGGCAAATAATTTCGTCAACGCCTTCTTTTGCAAATGTCTTTGCAAGTTGATTATATCTTGGAAGGTGAGTAGACGAGCAAGTTGGGGTAAAGGCCCCTGGTAGAGAAAAGAGGACAACTTTTCTATTGCTGAATAATTTTTCTGAATCTACATTCACTAATCCATTTTCATTTATGATTTTGAGTGCTGTATTTGGAACTTTTTGTCCCTCTCTGTTTTCAAAACTCATTTTACGCCTCCTATAGTTTGCGTTTGTTTCTATTAATAGATTACAAGAATTGGCAGTATAGTTAAAATCAATTATATCTAACTCGCGATAGCAGTGGTCTATCAGGCAACCTATTGATTTTACTATTTTAATAATAACAGAGAAGACGCTAAATAGGTTAAAATGTGGGAATTTTCAATTATAAGAATCATATTGTTTAAGTCAACAATTGAGGTGTCCGAATAGTCTATGTTAGAATTCCAAAATTGCTGATTATTATACTGCACGTTTAATCACTAATCATCAGTCTCCACGAATTCTTTAGTAAGGTAGTTGAGATGAAATTAGTGCAGTACATTCTTATCAGTGTCATTTTATATCTTTCGACTAAGGTCTTAGCGGCAGAGAAGTTTGATCACTTTGAAATTGTCGACGAACAAAAACTTCATTCTCTCTACGGTGATGTCTCAGTGGGACTAAAGAGTGCTAATTATGAACTTGCCAACGATAATGCTCTCTATCGCAGTATTCTAAATGAATTGGGTACAACTTATGACAGCATTGGACAGAGGCAGGCCGCCAATGTTCTACATAATCAAAATACAACAGTCTTTGGAGGTCTCAATAATATTGGGATTAAGTATACCAAAGACTTCTTAGATTTCTCTATTATAGCTGGTCGTACTGTTGCTCCCGATCTCTTTAGCGATGATAAGTGGATTGTCTCAGATGAATTTACCATTGATATTAATGCTTCGAAGTTACTCTCAAATCTTAAAGATCAAGGAGTAGTTGATTTCTCTGAAAAGCAGTATGGCGCTTTTGCAGGAGTAAGTTTTAGAAGAACTTTTAGATCCGTACACTTTGCGAATAGCTATATGGAAGGTTTAACTCTTCACTTTGATAAGTTATTTTTGGCCTTTACTAAATTTATGAATAAAGATTACCTCAATCTAGGAGAGTATGAGTTCTTACAAAAAGAAGACTCTCTATCCTTGAAGGCGGGGGCGATTGCCGGAGCACCTATCTATGGGCCAATCTTTGGGAGCGCTGGCGTACTTGCTAGTTATGAAAGCTTATCGAGAGTTGATATTCAATCAGTGCATGAACAAGAGAAGTCTAGTGAGAATGAAAAACTAAGAATCACAATGGAGAAAGTAAAATCTGCAAGTGTTGGAGTTTCGGCAAGCATTAGTGTTGAGTTTTTAAAACTCCTACAGATGACTCTCTTAAAGTACGATTTCAATTATAAATTAGAGGATGCTCAAAAGACATACCTCACTTTCTATGATCAGGATTTTGAAAAATTAAAGAAAGACTCATACTACTCTCAACAAGTTGAGAGGATTCTAAAAGGGCAGAAGTCAGATCTCTATGCTCTTAGAAATAATGTGGTCTCTCTTGAACAAAGAAAAACTGAACAGAAAGAATCAAAGTATAGTTTACTCTTTTGGGGTGGGCAAAAAGAAGCGAGTACACAGCAAATTGAAATTGTAAAAGATGGAGTCGTTCATAGATTCTTTAAGCACTACTATGAAAAGATTAAGTATAAGCAAAATATTTTTTCAAGGCTTGTTGCTGTTCTTGTTAAATCTCTTTTAAAACTAGATTCAATTATTAATAAAGATAGTAGTGATTCGAAGAAGGTTATCGTCGAGTATTCGGCTGACGAGAACCTAATTGATGCTAAGAAAGATATTAACATGAAAGAAGAGGAAACTGTCTCCATTGGTTTTTCTCATTATTTCTTTACAGCAAATACTCGTGGAGTCACGAAGAGGGGACATAAGAAAACTGCCCTTGAAACCTTGAACAATTACTCTGGTGTCGACCCTCTTGCTATTAAACTCTTTGAGAGAGATCAACTTATTGGTCCAGTAAAAATTAACGGTGAATATAAAATAAATAGAGATGGTCTCTATCACTTACTCGGTTTTAGCCAGGCCGAGATGAAGTCTCGTTATGAAGCAATGTGTGGTGGAAAGAGTAAAGGTATATTTAAATGGTTTAGAAACCTATTTAATAATTGCCTCCATAAAATGAATTCATCTTCTAAGAAGTTTTATGCAGAATGGGCCTATAATGACTTTAGTGCAGGAATATATACATACTGTGATAGTAGAACCAAGAAATATAGTTGGTTTAAAAGAAGCCGCAAGAGACGTAAGTGTATGGAGGAATATTCAAAAAGGAATGTTCCTCAAAATATTGCAGAAGTACCACTTTGGAGATTAAAAGATATAATTCAGACTATTTATCTAGAACATAAGAATAAGACTCAAATCCTTTCTTTCTTCGGTTACGACAATGTTTTCTACTATGGAAATTTTCAGGCCCATACTTCTGAGGGACAGTCATTTATTAGCTACTTCAACGAAGGACGCTTTGATGGCCTAGGAGTAGTTGATAACTTTCGTAGAGAAAACAATCTAAGAAGCCCTGCATCTTTAGATTAAATTGAAGTTTCTACTCTAATATTCGTATTATATTTCCCGAAAAGAGTTCTTTATAGGGAAGTTAATGGCGCTGAGTTCAAAAATCATTTTAATTAGTAAGAAGTCTACCTTTTCAGACCTTGTCACTTTTGGTCTTCAGAGTAACTTTAACTTTGAAGTTGAGCTATTATCCTCTAAAGAGGAGTTCATTGACTCAATTGAGTCTAAGAATCAATACTCACTGATTGTATGTGATGGATCAATTCCTATAGGAGAGAGCGAGGATATATTTACTTCATTTTGTGATAAGAGGTTAAATATTCCATACTTCGTTGTAGGAAGTTACGAATATATCAATACTTTTAAGGGGCGTGGGCCAGAAGTCTTTCACCGAGATAATTGTTTAAAAGAAATTGATATTTCACTGAAGAAATACTTCATGGAGAATCCTCTCGTCACTCATGCTAATTACTGTCCAATAGATTTCTCAATTCTTGTTTCGTTTGAAGGTCTTAAATGTGATGTTTATATAAAACTTAGCAGTGGAAGGCATCTGAAGATTTACCGCGAAAGTGATAATATTGAAGATGCAGATGTTTCAAAGTACGAAAGAAAGGGAGTTACAAAACTCTTTTTAAAAAAGAAGACAGCTCATTGGATTTTAAAGCAAATGAATTTGAATTTTAAGAAAGTCTTGGAGGCCCTTGAAAAAGGTGAAAAGGTTGAGCTTGAAAAAATAGAGGAAGCCGAAGTTGAAGAAGAGAAAGAAAATGCCCCTAAAGAGCAAAGCTTTGCTGAACTTCTTGCCGAAATAAAGAATGAGAAAGAGGCTAAGAAGGAAAAGAAAATTCAAGAAAGTGTAGATGGAGCTTTCAAATTAAGCGATGATTTTAAAAAAGATATAGATAAAAAAATAAGTAAAGCCGTTAAGGTCATGTCAAATTCTAGTAATTTAAAGAAGCTCTTTAATAAACTAAGCGTTGATCGTAATCCAGATCAATATATAAAAATTCATATTAATCTTCTCTGTAAAATTACTTGCGCCATTGCTGATGTGATGGAGTGGAATCATGAATCAACATTAGAGAAACTGATTTATGTGAGTTACATGCATGATATAACAATGGTCGATATGCCTCATGTGGCAAGAATTGAAAATCTAGAGGCCTTCGAAGAAATTAAAGAGACGCTATCTGAAAATGAACAAAAAATGTACCTCAATCATCCTCAGATTATTGCTGACATGGTTTTAGATACAGATGATTATCCTGTGGATGCTGAGAAAATAATACTTCAACATCATGAGCTTCCTGATCAAAAAGGCTTTCCTTTAAAAATTCAAACGACTAGATTTATACCTCTCGCTGCACTTTTTATTATTGCTCATGATTTGGTAGATTATATAATTGATAATCCTGAATGGACTCTAGAAGACTATCTTCCAATCTGCAAAGAAAAGTTTAAAGGGCCAGGGTTTACCAAAATTATCCGAAAGTTGCCTGAACTTAAGGCCTAATCTTCTCTATGGCCTCTTCAATTGAAATGCTTGGAGAGTAGTTAAAGTCCGCCTGGGCCTTCTTATGAGAGAAGTAGTGACTCTTTCCTAGTTGGAGTGCTACAAATCTCGTCATCGGTGGATGAATATTCCAAACCCTAAAAAGTTTTAAAAAGAATTCAATGATGGCCCCAATTCGATAGGCCGTATTTGTAGGGATTTTCTTCGTAATAGGAGACTGGCCATTGATTTGGAGAATTTGATTTATGAAATCCCAAAGTTTTACAGGTCTCTCTTGAGCAATGAAGTAAGAGGAGCCTGCAACTTTTGAGTTAACTGTTAATTTCTCAAAGGCCTGAATATGTGCTTTGGCAGCATTTTCGACGTAGATAATATCCACTAGATTTTCGCCGTCACCAACTATTTTAAGTTTATTCTTCTTGGAGGCCTCAATTAGACGCGGGATTATATTCTTATCTCTTGGTCCAAAAATTAAGTGAGGTCTTAGAGAGCAGGTTAGAAAGCTCTCAGAGTTTTGATCTAGAACATATTTTTCCGCGAGCATTTTAGATTTTGCATAAAGGCTAAGATATTTTTTAGGATAGTTTAAAGTTTCATCTTGGCCAAGGAGATCACCTTCTCCAAAAACAACACTTGGCGTAGAAGTGTAAATAAGTTTCTTAATACCTTTCTTCTTGCAGGCCTCAACTAAGTTCTTCGTTCCAATGGTATTTGTCTGGTAGAAGTCATCCCACTTCCCCCACATCGCCACTTTTCCTGCAACATGAAAGACCGCATCTATATCTTCTAGTGCATTTTCAATACTTTTAGGATTATTTAAATTACCTATTCGTGTGGTAATTTCTAATTGATCTAGGTCTCTATGGTGACTTCTAGAGAAGTTATAGACTCTATGACCAAGCTCTTTTAAGTCTCTGGCAATATAGAAGCCTAGAAAACCTCCAGCTCCTGTCACTAAGATATTCACTCTAGTTTTCCTTCTTCTGCTAAGTCTCTAAGTTTTAGTCGATCGATTTTTATATTATGACGGACATCAACGGGGAATTCATTATGAAACCAAACCGTCTTTATATTCTTTGTGTGTTCGTGAAGACTCGCCATTTGTAGTAGATCATCTTTCATTTCTTTTGTTTTCTTGGCCGGGTTTTTAAGTTGAACAACAAGTTCCGGAGTTTGGAAAGCTTGTCCTTTGTAAACTCCAACAAGAGCTGATTTTTCAACTTCACTATGTTCATTGAAAATTGCTTCGCAGGGAATAGTACTCATTAAAGCGTCTTGTGTTTGAACTCTATGAGTCTTTCTTCCACAAAACCATAAGTAGCCTTCATTATCAATATAGCCTAGGTCTCCAATTCTATGCCAGAACTCATCTCCGTCATAAATCTTTGCTTCAGCTGTTTTTATGGGCATTTCAAAGTAGCGCTTAGTTACTGTTTCTCCTTTGACTATGATTTCTCCAATTTCGCCACAAGGAAGAGTTGTCATCTCACTTGTTGTTTGGATCACATCATCAGTGATGGAGATAATTTTTATTTCCATAGAGGGAGCAGGTTTACCGACACAGGTCCCTAATCCTCTAGATGACTTATCAACAGTATTTTCTAAGAGATACTTTCCTGAAATATTTGCGACAGGTAGAGATTCTGTCGCTCCATAAGGAGTGTAAGTCGTTCCATTGGGGAGAACCTTAGAGAAATCTTGATGAATTTTCTTACTAACAGGAGCCCCAAACATGACGAGATACTTCACACTAGGTAGTTGGATATTTCGTTGTACACAGTAGACGGCTACTTTATCCCAAATCGCAGGGGAGCCGGCCACAAAAGTCGCTTCATTATCAAGGATTCCCTGAACGAGTTTTTCAGGAGAGGCCTGACCTGGTTTAGATGGGTCCATATCTGGAATACAGCTCGTCATTCCCATGGCGATCGTAAAGAGAGCGAAGAGAGGGAAGCCTGGTACATCAGTATCTTTTGAACTCAGAGAGAATATCTCCTGCAGTAGCTCTGTTTGTTTTGAGAAAATTCTATGAGTATATTCTACTCCTTTAGGAACTCCTGTTCCGCCGGAAGTGAAGAGTATGGCCGCCAAGTCATTTTCATCAATTGTTGTATGGACTTCACTTGGAGGAAGTTTCTTAAGACTTTTTAACGACTTCATTGACCCCCATGTAAGAGATCCTGTTGTGATAAAGTGTTCGACAGTTTTAAATGCATCTCTTTTAAAGAGTCTTAGAAAATGAACGATTGGAACGGCAATAAGCGCTTTAGGTCTGACCTGTTTTATTGCTCTTAGTAAATTCTCTTTTCCCATTCCTGGGTCAATGAACACGGGGACAATTCCAAGCGAGAAGAGGGCGAAGGTCACAGCGGGAAAGTCTAGCCCGGGTCTTATAAAAACAACGGCCTTGTCTCCACTCTTTAATCCCTTTGCTGTAAGTCCATTTGCAATAGATCTCGTTGTATCTAGGAGTTCTTTGAAAGTTCTACTCTCGTAGTTATAATTCCCATAAGAATTTCTGCCAAGAGGAACTTTTATCGCAATCTTTGAGGGATGTTCCTGTGCTCTCTTTATTAATAGATCTGCAATATTCATACTTACTCACTTAGGAATTTAAAAATATCTTTATTAATCTCTTCCTTTGCGTCCTCAAGGACATAGTGACCAGCATCTTTAAAAACCTTCTTCGATGCTTTTGGGAAAATATCTACCCAGCGATTATAGAAATTCATATTGAAACAGAAGTCTTTTTCTCCCCATAGAATGAGCTTTGGACATTCAAGAGCGGAGAGTTTATTTTCAATTTCTTTTAAAGTATTCCACGACGGGTGAGAATCATTCATTGGAATATCTTTTACAAATCTTGCTGTGGCTATTCTATTTTCATAATTATTATAAGGAAGAAGGTAGCCTTCTTTTGCGGTCTTACTTAGACCAATATTTGTCGCCATAAAAGTCGCTGGCCACGCAAAGGCATTAAACTTTCTAACGAGCCATTCTCCAAAGATAGGATTCTTACAAATTCCAATTGTCTTTGGAATAAGTTTTGAGGTGAAGGCGGCAGTATTTAGAATGACCGCTTTCTTTAAGCTATCAGGTCTTCTTGTGGCGAGTCCCATTCCAATGGCCCCGCCCCAGTCGTGAACAATGAGGTTGAAATCTTCTATTTTTAGAGATTCAATTAATTCTTCTAAATTATCAATATGATTTTTTAAAGTATAGTCATAGTCTTGGGGCTTATCCGAAAGTCCACATCCAATATGATCAGGAACTATGACTCTAAAATTCCCCTGAAGACTCTTGATGACATCTCTATAATAGAAAGACCAAGTCGGGTTTCCGTGGGCCATTATCACAACTGGTCCTGTTCCCTCGTCAACATAAGAGAGAGTATGTCCCGACTTTAATTTAATTTTCTTTGGAGTGAATGGATATTCTTCTCTTAAAGATGTAGGTATTGTTATCGCTCTCACCATTCTACTCCTAGCATGATAGACGTAAGTCCACTACCGATGCCTAATAGGGCCACTTTTTCGCCCTTTTTTAATTTATTTGTTTCTACTAATTTTGCAAGAGTTATTGGTAGGGCCGCAGAGCCTGTATTTCCAAGAGTCTCATAAGTTGTATAGGTCTTATGTTCACTTAATTCCATGGCCTCCATGGTTAGTCTCTCGTGGGCCGTCCCAACTTGATGACCAATTACCCAATCTACATCAGAGTTCTTCCAATTAAGAACTTCCTTTGTCTTATTCCAATTCTTCTTCGCTAGCTCTAGTCCGTGTTTTAACAACTCTTCTGAATCTGTCTCCATCATTAGGGATGTTGTATCACCATCGCCCTGACAGAGAATATTCGCACTAGAGTCTGTGCAGACTGCACCTCCAATAATTCTTGGAGCTGTGGGCGCAAGGTCTTTGTGTGAGAGTAGGTAGGCGACAGAGGCGGAGCCTATTGTAAGGTTTGCAATATATTTCTTAATAGATTTTCTGGTTAGGGTTAAGTCACCATTTAGATAATCAAGAGTTTGACTTAGAAGTGGTCCTCCATTTTCCCCTGATACGATAAGGGCGTATTTAATTTGCCCTAACTCAATCATATTGGCGGCCATGGCCATTGCATTGACAACACCAAGACAGGCATTTGATAAATCATAAATCATTGCATCTTCATTTAATTCAAGATTGTGATGAACTACAGATGCGGTTGATGGCTCTAGAAAGTCTCTACAAACACTCGCGTGAATGAGCAGTCCTATGTCGGACTTATCGATTCCAGACTTTGCTAATAATTTCTTTGCCGATCTAGTAGAGAGATCACTTGGTCTAGTTCCATTTGGCCAAATTCCTCTTGATTGAATTCCTGTCATGAGTTCAAGTCTTCCTGCTGGAAGATTTAATCTCTGATAGAGAGGTGAGAGCTTTTCTTCTATATCTTCTGATGTGAGAAATTCTTCAGGCTCAAGGTAGTCAAAGCTGTGTAGAGCAACATTTTGATATTTCATAATTTAATCCATTAATCCGTAGAGATTTGCCATTGATATACCAGATAGCATTGATCCAACGATTCCAAGAAATCCTTGATCAGTACCGCAGAGATAGAGCCCATAAATTTCTGTTGAACCATCTCGACTCTTGTCAGTTGATCCGTAGACGGTTCCACCAAAGTGTCCAGTATATTTCTTAATAGTTGTTGGAGAAAAGATATCCTTAAAGAGGACTTCACCGTTCCAAGAAGGCATAAGCTTCTTTGTTAGTTGACAGGCATCATTAAAAACTAATTCTTTTTGCGCTTTATATTCGGGGCGCTCTAATTCATTCCAAAGCTTAAAATTCGCCATATTTGTAATGCGAACCCAGCCTTCTTCAAAGTCGTCATGAGTGAAATTATTTGGAAAGCAAATGACTGCAGAACTTGGGTCATAGAGTTCTGTAGGCTCTCTATAGAGATACTTCGGTCTATTATTATAGAAGACAATAGTGCTATCAAAACCAAGGTCTTTGGGTTTCTTGTCGAGAACAAGAATACTTTCACAGAAAGTCATTTTTCCGATGGCGGGTTGTGTTTTTGGAGTTACACCACTTACAACACTCAGTGTTTCTGGATAACCCATGCTAGAGATGACTTTCTCTGTTTGTAGAAAGTCTCCATTCTTGAGTTTCACTCCGACGACTTTACCATTATTTGTTTCAATACTTTCTACTTCGCTTTTAAAACGAATAACTTGTCCTAGGTCTTCTAGTTTCTTAAGTAGAATGTTTATTATTGTTCTAACGCCACCTTCCGGTCTTGAAAAACCTTCCATGTAAATACTTTTAAACATGATGGCAAATTGAGAGAAGTCCATATCATTTTCCCATGCCGACCCATAAATCAGAAGGGGACAGAAGATCATTTCTAAAAGTTCTTCGTTTGTTATATATTGTCGCACAACTTCTTTAGCTAGAATGTGCTCATTATCAAGAGCAGTCTCACTAAAATTATTAATGTAATTTACTAATTTATTAAACCCATCAACTTGGTCAGGAAAGTATTCTGAAATTTCTTGAGTGAAGTCATTTAAGTCATTAGTGAAAGTTAGAGACTTCTCAGGGAAAATGATCTTAGAGTGTCTCTGAGGTGATAATTTTAAATCATCGTAGGGAATTCTTAATTGCTTTAAAAGTTTTGAGAGAGGTTTTCTCTTTTCGCCTTTTTCCATATAATTAGTTAAGGCGTGAAGACCAACATCAAAGTCGCGTTTTGCTCTCTTATAGTAACTATTGAGTCCACCAGTAATGATGTGCTTTTCTAGCAAGAGAACTTTCTTATCGTACATGGCAAGACGTATAGCAGCTGCCATTCCACTCATTCCTGCACCAATAATAATAACGTCGTACTTTTCCATTTCTTCCTTAAGTAAGGCCACTTATTAAAGTGGCCTTGAAACCTTATGCTAGTGCTACAAATTTTGGTGTAAGGTATTCCACACAGCTATTCATGCTAGCTAGTTGTGGATAGTCTTCTTGAGGAACTTCGATCTTATGTCTCTTCTTAAGTTCCATTACGATATCTAAGAAGTCCATTGAATCTAGGTCTAGTTGATCTCTAAGTGCTACGGCATCATCAATTGATGTCACATCATCATCAAGGGCAACGTCTGCAATAATATCTAATACGTGTTCTCTTACTTGTTCTCTTTCCATTGTGGTCCTCCTAATGGGTATATTTCTTAACTATTAATGATGAATTTATTCCAAGCATTCCAAATGAATTATTTAGAATGTAATTAACTTCTTTTTGAATTTTCTCTCCGTTGACAAGATTTTTTAAATCGCACTTTGGATCGATATTTTCAATTTTCTTACAAGGGTGAATGTAACCATCAGTGAAACTTGGAATATTTCCAGCAAGCTCTAGTGCTCCTGCTGCGCCCATGGCGTGACCGATGAATCCCTTAGTGCAATTGATATAAGTATTGTCGCTATAACCAAAGACTTGGCTAACGGCTTCACACTCTTGAATATCCCCCATCTTCGTTCCTGTCGCGTGAAGGCTCACGATATCAATTTCTTCTACTTTAAGACCGGCTTTTTCAATGGCCTTATTCATACATTGAATTTGTCTTTCAGTATTAGGAAGAACAAAGTCACTAGCATCACTATTAGAATGAAAACCTACAACTTCTGCAATAATTTCAGCATTTCTCTTCTTGGCATCATCTAAACGCTCTAGAGTGTAAATAGCTCCGCCTTCAGAGATGACAATTCCGTTTCTATCAACGTCTAATGGTCTTGTTGCGAGAGTAGGGTCTTCATGTTCACCTAATGCGCCCTGAGCGGCGAAGGCGGCGAAGATTCCAAAAGTTTGCGGCGACTCGCTAACACCACCAGCTAGTGCGATATCAACTTCTTCAAGTTGAAGCATTTGACAGGCCTGAATAATTCCAAGATTTCCTGCCGCGCATGCAGCTCCAATTGTGTAATGGGGTCCCGTGATATTTAGATTGAGCGTCACTTCGCCTGCTGGGTTATTGGCAACCGTTCTTGGATTGTGATGGTGTGACCAGAACTCAGTCTTCAAATCATTTTGATAGAGGTCGTGGATCTCATTTTCAGTTTCCACGTTTCCGTGCTCTGTGATTCCTAGATAGACTCCAACACGGTCTTTATCAATATTTTCCCAATCGAGCTTTGAATTAGCAATGGCCTCGTTAGCACAGTAAATTGAAATGGCCCCTACTCTGGTTCCACGCTTTCTGGTCTTTCTCGATTGATATTTAGCCTCATCGAAGTTACAGAGACCTGCGGCCTTGATTCCCATATGCCTAACTTCTATATGAGTGATACCAGACCTTCCATCTAGAAGGGCTTCTCGGTACTCAGTTAAGTTATTTCCATTAGGGGCCGTAAGTCCAATTCCTGTTATGACAATTCTATGCTTCATTTTGTCACTTCTCCCGACAGTCTCTCAAGACCACCTTTTAATTTATTTGTTAAACTCTTCTTTACTTGATCTGTTAAATTCGCCATTGGAACAACTCCACTAGTTAGTAGTTGGAGAGTTCTTGGTAATTGTTTAATGACTTGAGGATACTCTTCTGGGAGCTTGCTCTTAGTAAGCTCAACTACAAAGCTAATAACGCTTTCAGCAATCTCACATGTTGAGATTATCGATTTGAGTCTCTTTGTTCGAGGATCATTTTCACTCGAAATATTCTTAGAGATTTTCTCTAGCCGAATGGCCATTTGTTTAAACTCTTGAATGGTTTCTTGCTCTCTCTTTCTAAAAACACTTGAGACAATAGAGAGACTATCTTCTCTTACTGTGTGAACTTTTACTCTTCTTTCTATATCTTCTCTTTTTACATCTCTTGAGATAACTGCACCGTAGTGTGTAAGGACTTTTAGAGCATTTGAAACTGCTGGTTGAGAGAGCCCTAATGTATTTTCTATTTCAACGCTTGTCAGAGACTTTGGTGACAGAACTAACAGACCGTAGACAGAGCCTTCAATTCTCTTGAATCCAATCTTATTTAAAAAATCCTCAAATATAGGGAGTTCATTTAAGAGAGATTCTTCTACAATTTCTTGGATTTCCATTCTTAAGTTCCTGTAAACTTTAGTTTATTACAAATATGTAATATATAAAATTTTTAAAATACAAGATTAAGTCTGAGAGAGCATTCCGTCAATGAATACCGCTTAAAAGAGGAGGAATTTTAAATATAGTTGCGCGTTAATGAGCGAGGCTAGTCTAGTTCAATAATAATGAGGGAGCTGTCGTCAATTTTTGGCTTCTTTGGAAGTACAGCAATAGAGTCAGGATTCTCTTCTACAAATTTCAATATATCTTGAACCCTTGAGATTTGCTTTGGAGGATGGGCCCTTCCCGAGAAGAGCTTTCTTCTCCAGTAAGCAAGAAATTGGTTTGTGTCCATTTCTACCACATTACTTAAAAATGTATCAAAGCCTTTATCGTCAATTGGGAGATGCACTGGTTGAATTCGAGAACCATTTTTCCAAAATAACTTGCTACCAAGGTAAATATCTTTAACCAATTCCTTGTCGATGTTCTGGATATCTTTATTCTTGTTACTAACGACAAGGTAGTCTTTAGCTGGAATAGCGTGACAGGTAAAAAGTATGAGAAATGTTAGAAGCACTTTGAAAGTCATTAGCAGTTGATTCCAATTTTTATTATTTGTATTAATTAATGATAGCAGTTAATATTATTTAGTATACAAATTTATTAGGAATTTATGAAATCTCTACTTACTCTTCTCTCAATACTTTTTTCCGTGAGTGCTACAGCTCAATTTGATTTTAATAAAATTAATGTAAATGGCTTTGGAACTTTTTCTTTTTCAAGAAGTACTAGTGATAAAGAATATGTGGCCTATGCTGGAAGAGTGAAGAATAAGAATGATTTTGTTTCAGGAAGTAGGGCGGGAATTACTCTTAATAAGAGCTTTGATGATCACTGGGATTTTACTTTTCAACTCCTTGCAAAGCCTAATAGTGACGGAGAACTAAACCCACAAGTTGATCTTTTTCAAATGAGTTGGAAGCCTACTTCGGAACTTTCTTTGCGAATGGGACGAGTACGAATGCCTCTGTGGATGATATCGGAGTACTACGAAGTAGGAGCATTAATTCCATGGATTAGACCTCCTGATGAAGTTTATGCAAGTCTACCTATTGAAGAGTTAAATGGTTTAAGCTTCACTTATAGAATGGAAAATGGTGATGTTTCTTCTGAATTTGATCTCTACGGAGGAGCCGGTAATATGAATACTGACGGGGCCTCTTCAATAAGAGGAGAGCTCAATAATGCTATTGGAACAAGCCTATCGTTAACCTATGACTTTCTCTCTTTTAGAGCATCTTACTTGCAGGGAACTTTTGCGGCCAAAGTCTTTACCGATGTGCTTTCGGCAAGTACGACCCCAGGAACTTCAATTGTGACGAATACTAGAAGTGATTTAAATCTTGGAAGGACTCACTTTATTTCTATCGGAGCTAAGAGTGAGTTCAAGAATACGTTACTGATGTCAGAGTTTACCAATTGGAAGACATCTTCAAATGTCTTAAAAGAAAATCAAGCTTACTATATTCTTGGAGGTTATTACTTCTTGAATAAGAAACTTCTTGTGAATTTTACCTACTCACAACTTACTAAAGTTGAATCATCTATTTCATTTTATAGTGGGAGACAGAAGTCTAAAACAATTGGGGCCAATTACCATGTAAGCTCAAATCTAGTTCTAAAAGTTCAAGATAAGATTATATCAGCTGATGGGGTTACATTCTTTTCAAGTAATCCAGGAACTAAAGATGTGCATATCTATGAGATTGCTGCAGACTTCGTATTCTAAATTCAGTGATTTAGCCAATGATTCACAATTATTCTAAATAATATGGGTCTTTTGTCCGATAGTCTAAGTAGGTTATTTCGGAGAAAAAATGAATCAACGTGAGTTGTTACCAAAGAAATTAATCAGCTTTGCAATACTTATAAGTATGGTTTACTTAGTAGGGATTCTTTCGCTCACTATGCAGCTCTCATCTCAATTTGAGGCCATTCATAAGACACATCTTCCTTTATTAGAAATGAATGCTATCAATATTAGAATTGGTGACTCTCTTACAAGCAGAACTAAGAACTTAATTTATGAATATAGCGAAAGGGGTTATGAAGAGTATCAAATTGATAAAGATTCTCTTGATTTTAACTTTAAAAGTTACTTACACACATTAAAGAGTTCAGGTGTATCTTCAAAGTTTAATAAAGATTTTAACCGAGATGCCCTCTATGAACTTGAAGATAGAATTCTAGCACTCGCTAAAGAGAAGAAGAAAGTTGAAGCACTTGATCTGATCACTAGTGATGAGTATAAATTAGAGCAAACTCATTTCTTAAACTCTATTCAGGGGATTGCTGAAAAATTAAGTGAGCAAAGAGATCTATTTTTAAAAGAGCAAGTTCGTATCATTCAATTAGAAATTCTCTTTTCTGCAATCACATTCGTTCTTATCACAATTGTTTGGTTGAAGGTTTATTTTTCCTATAGGAGAAATGTAAGGGATAGAAATAGGGCCTTAAATGAGCTAGAGCTTGAAAGAGTGAAGTCTTCTCATAATGCTAAAATGGCAAGTCTTGGTGAAATGGCCGCAGGTCTTGCCCATGAAATTAATAATCCTCTTGCAATCATTCAAGGTTTTTCTGAAAGACTTATGAGTCTTGTTGAAAGAGGAGAGTTTAGCGAAGAGAAAGTCGAAAGGTATGCAGATAAAATCTATAGTACTTCAAAGAGAATTAATCAGATGATCCAAGGTCTCAAGGTTTTCTCAAAGAATAGTGGAGACAATTCTTTAGTTCTGTCTCCTGTTGAGGAAATTATTGAAGATACTCTAAGTTTTTGTAAAGAGCGGTTTAAGTCTAGTGGAATTGATCTCCACCAAATTTGTGATGAAGAAGAAGATGTCTATATAATGGCAAGACCAGTTGAGATATCTCAAGTTCTACTTAATCTCTTAAATAATGCTTTTGATGAACTTCAAGATAGTGAATTAATTCATAGCTGGATTAAAATTGAAACAAAGCAAGATGATGATTTCGTCTATATCTGTGTTGCCGATAGTGGGCTAGGAATAACAGATGAAGTTAAAGAGAAGATATTCGATCCATTTTTTACGACGAAAGAAGGGTCTCACGGAACTGGGCTTGGATTAAGTATTTCAAGCTCTATTATTAAAAAGCACGGTGGAGAATTCTATCTTGATAATAGTGTCACAACAGAATTTATCATCAAGCTGCCTAGGCCTAAATTGAATTCAGATAGAAAGGCAGCCTGATTTATAATTAGAGCTTCTTTGCAACTAGAGTTAGAATCGTTGCAAGAGCTACAACTTCACCTTCTTCATCACTTACTTCTACTTGCCATTTTACAACACCTCTTGGATCTTCTCCTTCGCGAGGTTCTTGCTCAATTTTTTCCTTACAAGTAAGCTTTACACTAATTGTTGCCCCAGCATAGACGGGTTTAATAAATCTTAATTCATCAAGTCCATAATTTGCTAGAACTGGGCCTTTTCCTGGATCGACAAAGAGTCCCGCTGCTGCAGAGATAATAAAGTATCCGTGGGCAACTCTCTTTTCAAAAATAGTTCCTTCAAGTGATGTGACATCAGTGTGAGCGTAGAAGTGATCCCAACTTACATTGGCAAAATTAACAATGTCTGTTTCTGTTATCGTTCTTCTATGTGTTTGATGAGTATCGCCAATCCTTAACTCTTCAAAGAACTTTTTAAAGGGATGTTTTCCTGGATCAAGTTGCTCGCTTCCTGGTTGATAAACGTTAGTGATTGCTGTTAGAGTTGTTGGGTGTCCCTGAATAGCAGTTCTCTGCATATAGTGATGAACTCCTCTTATTCCTCCCATCTCTTCACCACCACCAGCTCTTCCAGGTCCTCCATGAACGAGTTGTGGCATAGGCGAACCATGTCCAGTAGATTCCTTAGCGCAATGTCTATTTAGAACTAATACACGCCCATGACTTGAAGCAGTTTCAAGAACAACTTCAGTTGCAAAGGTATTATCATTAGTAACAATTGAACTTACAAGTGAGCCTTCCCCTTTGTGACTGAGCTCGATGGCCTCTTCTGTTGAGTCATATGGAAGAAGAGTACTGACTGGTCCAAAGGCCTCTATAGTGTGAACGGATTCTGTACTCATGGGGCTATTGCAAAGTAGGAGAGTCGGTGAGACGAATGCACCTTTTTCAATATCTCCGCCAATAATATTTTTAGGGATATCTCCTCCAAAGAGAAGTTCACTGTCTTTTTTTAGTTGCGTGATTTTTTCTAATACTTCTTCTCTTTGGGCAAGGCTCGCTAGTGGACCCATTCGAACATCTTTCTCTCTTGGGTCTCCAATAGTAACTTTTTCAAGTCTTGCGATGAGTGCTTTTTGAACTTCTTCTACACTTTCTCTTGGAATGATGATTCTTCTAACAGCGGTACATTTTTGACCTGCTTTAATCGTCATCTCTTTCGCCACTTCTTTTACAAAGAGATCAAATTCCTCTGTTCCAACTCTTGCGTCTGGTCCCAAGATAGAGGCATTCAATGAATCAGCTTCCATATTAAAAGGAATATTATTTTCTAAAATATTTGAGTGAGACTTGAGCATTTTTCCTGTGGACGCTGAACCTGTAAAAGTAATGATGTCCTGTGAAGTGGCGAAGTCTAAAATTCCTGCAGCACTTCCTGAAATGAGCTGGAGAGATCCTTCTGGGAGAATTTTCGAGTCAATAATGACTCTAAAAACAGCTTCTGTTAAATAACTTGTTGCTGTTGCAGGTTTTACTATCGCTGGAACTCCTGCCAGAATATTTACAGCGATTTTTTCTAACATTCCCCAAACAGGAAAATTAAAAGCGTTGATATGAACAGCGCATCCTCTCTTAGGAGTCCAAATATGATGACCTAGAAAAGTTCCTCCCTTACTCAGGTGTTCTGGTGCACCATCAACTAAGAACTTCTCATTAGGAAGCTCTCTTCTACCTTTTGAAGAATAGACAAAGAGATTTCCAATCCCACCTTCAATATCAATCCAGCTATCAATCTTAGTGGCCCCTGTTTGAAAAGAGACTTGATAGAATTTTTCCTTATGTTCTAAGAGGTGAAGTGCCAGTGCTTTTAGAGCTCTCGCTCTTTCATGAAAAGTCATCGAGCGAAGATTCTTATTTCCAATTCTTCTTCCAAAATCTAGCATCTCTCCAAAGTCTAATCCGTCAGAGCTGGCCGTTCCAATGAGGTTACCATTTGAGGCATCTAGCAATTTGGCGCCCTCACTTTTTCCTTCCGTCCATTGTCCTAGAGAGTAGCTTTGTAACTTCATATATATTTCCTTCGTGGTTAATTTTTTGTGGGGATATTGTATAGAAAAGAATAGGGGTGTGACTAGAAAGAATGCGTCAAATATACCCTAAGTATTAACTACTTAGGGTAGGATTATTTAATTTTCGTAGAATTGTACTAACTCATCAATAGAAGATTTAAGACTCATTAGCTCTTTGAGAGCATCTTCAGTCTCTTTTCCTTCAACAAATCTATTTTCAGTAATGACCTTGATAAGAGATCTATTAAGTCTCTTTGTTGTATTTTTAATGGCCTTAAAGTCTGCAATAAGAGGGTCCTTGGCCAAGACTTTCTCTATCGCTTCTTGCGCCCCATGAGTTTGAACTTCTCTTACCAGATCTCTGACTACATTAGAGGCCTTCTCTCTTATGTATGGGAGAATTTCTTCTTGAATATCTTGCGGAAGTTTTATGAGCTCGTTGGCCTGAGTTGCTCCAAGCTCTCCGTTTAGTCTTGCTGTTTTTACACTATTAGATGAGTCTCTATCTCTTAAGATTGCGGCCTTAATTGCTCTTTCGCTAAGTCCTGTTTTATCAGCAGTTTCTTTTACAAAAGTTCTTATCTCTGCTTGTTCAACAGCTGCACTTAATTCTTCGTTTAAATCGTCTTCTGAAACTTTCTTCTTTGATGGGCGAGAAAGATCTTTGATTGTAATTTCTTCTTTAGAATCAGGGTTTAATTTCTCATAAATCTCTTTTCCTCTTCGAAGACAGTTTTCAAATTCTAGATCTGTAAGATTCTTTCTCACAAGGTTTTCGTCAATTGAAATAAGCTCTTCTTTAAGCTCTCCTTCATCAACTTTTATAACGGGAACTTCTTCTCTTCCCATCTGCTTTAGAGCTGAGTAGCGGCGTCCTCCGGCAATGAGTTTATTCTGTGTATTAATAATGAGTGGGCTAATAAGACCAATATTTTCAATACTCTCAATAAGTGTATCTACGTTGGTATTTGTTCTTAGATATTTATTTTTTACGATGATGTCGTTGATTGGCATCAGATCCATTTGCTCTCCCTAAGAATAAGTGTGTCTTTGTGTGTGGGCAATATTTGAGCAGATTGGTTTTCTTTTGGCGAGTCAAAAAATAAATTTCTTACTTACATTTGTTTTTTGTAAATGAATTTTATCAATGATTAAACTGAAAACAATTGCTTAATGCAGGACGTATTTATTCTGATTTAGTCAGAGGGAAGAATTGAATATTTAATTGGTAGACTTCATCTGCCGGATTCTGCTCTATTTCTTCCGAAAATTTTATTTGAAATTCCCTAATCATCTCTTTCGCTTTTGGCAGATCTTCTTTAAGTAGAGATAGAGTAGAGGCGTGGAGGGATCTCTTTTCCTTGTCTGTGTTAATGGCTTCGTAGGAATTTTCCATGAGGCCCTTGTGATAGGCCTTCGCTGCATCCATTGTCACTTCCTTGGTTGGATGTATGGAGCCAACGGCAGATATCATTTCTCTTCCATTAATATTATTAGTTTCTAGAAAACCGTTCTTTAAAAGAGCAGAGAGAAGTTTATTGGCCTCCTCATTTTTTATAAGACCATTAGTTCTCTTTTCTATCCAATTACCACTTGCTTCAAAGTCAGAGAGCTGAGTGAGTTCTTTGATACAATGGGCCTTCCAATTAAAGAAGAGATCAACTTGTTCAGTATTTTCTTCTCTTAGAGTTTTTAAATCATCATTTTGCTCTAACATTAAAATTGTTAAGCTTGGATCGTTCTTACTACTTTTCGCAATCTTTACTAACTCTTCAAAGTAGTAGGCTTCTTTGGAATTGAATTGAAAATATTTAATAAGAGAAGTTTGTATTTTCTTTCCAGCATGCCTCTGCCCATTAATAATCATGGTGATAGAGGAGATACTATTGAGCTCAAGCTTTGATGCCCACAAACCAAATGACCATGAAGGATTTACACGCTTTTTCATTTCATTAAAATCGCGTAGAAATTCACGGTAATCGCTATATTCGAATATATTTAATTTCTTTTCTTCTTCCATAATTCTATGAACTTATCGTTTATTAAAAATAAGTCTTAAATAAATTTCGCACTTTTTGCGAAATATTCACAAAATTTGCGCAGGAAAACTTGACACGTTTACTTTAGTACAATTGTAAAAGGAAATCATTCATTCTAGAAAGCCTTACAACAAATTAAAAAATTTGGAGAATGTTTTATGAAAAAGTTTTTATCAACTCTATGCTTACTTACTATCTTTACTGTAATGGCCGACACACAAGTGGTTTACCGTTATTTGAATAATGAGTTAGCTGGTAAATTTGATAAGAACATGGAAAGACTAATTAGTAAGACAATTGTAAATAGATGTTTTGCAGGAGATCTTGGATTAATTAGTGATCGTATGGATATTTTAATGACTGAGTCAATCAGTAGTACTATCCATATTCCTGAAGGTTCTAAAACTTCGTTTGATACGAGAATTATTGTTTCTTTCGAGTTTAGAAATTTTGATGCAACTTCTGAAGAAGATGCTTATGAAACAGTTGAAGTTTTAATTGAGACAAGCTCAAATCCAAACTTCAAGGAATTAATGAAAGTAGATATTTCTTCTGCTACAGGGTTGTGCCTGTAGTAAGATGTGTAGTGTGTGGGTGTCAGGTAACAGGCTTCGGCTTGTTACCTGACTTTTTTTATTTCCACATATGTTTTAAAGTCGTGAAAGTTTGGTTTCTCTAATCCGTGACTTAAGGCCCAATAGCTTAACTTCTCTTTCTCTAATACAGCAGTTAAATTCACTAGAAATTCATCAATATTTTGAAACTCTTGATTTAATGAATTTAAATCGATGTGAATAACTAATTCAAAGTAGTTCGCTCCCTTGTCCACTTCAAATTTACTTATTTGACAAGGAGACTCGGAAAGTTCGTTACCAGATTTTTTAAAGAAGAAGCAATTCCACATTCCTGACGGTGAGAAATTAAATTCATAGTAGGAGCTAGAGTTCTTGTCTAAAAGGAAGAATTCAAAGCAAGTAGATTCCCAGAGCCCAATTTTTCTATCTCTAGAAACTTCATCTGGAATCATTATAGATTCAAGTGGGCCACTCAATTCATACTTAAGTTCTATAAGGTCTGTCTTGATTGAAGCGCTCGCTAGAACTTCTAGCGAGGTTTCATTACGCTTAAATGGGATTAAGGAGTAGGTCATTTCTTCGTAAGCATATTTAAAAAATCTACAGGCAGTGGGAAGAAAGTTGTTGTCTTTCCATCTCCAGTTGAGATCTCTTTCATTGTATCCAGATATCTAAGAGTAATAGCATCTTTTTGACTACCAAGAATTGCTGCGGCCTCTGCTAATTTCTTAGAAGCTTGTAGTTCACCGTCTGCTGAAATAACTTTTGCTCTCTTATCTCTTTCCGCTTCGGCCTGCTTCGCCATTGCTCTTTGCATTTCAATAGGTAGGTCAATTGCCTTTACTTCAACAGCTGAAACTTTGATTCCCCAAGGCTCAGTTTGATCATCGAGAATTGTTTGCAGTCTTTGGTTAATTTCTTCTCTTTGAGAAAGAATTTCATCTAATTCAAATTGACCAATGACTGATCTAAGTGTTGTTTGAGAAATTTGCGCTGTCGCTTGGAGACTATCTTCAACAGCTATAATTGCTTTCTCTGGGTTATTGACTCTAAAGTAGACAACTCCATTTACTTTTAGTGTGACGTTATCTTTAGAGATAATATCTTGAGAAGGGATGTCCATGGTCACTGTTCTTAGGTCAACTCTTCTCATCTTTTCGAGTCCTGGTAGTAGAATAATTAAGCCAGGTCCTCTGACTCCAGAGAATCGACCAAGTCTAAAGACAACAGCTCTCTCATATTCATTTAAAATTTTAACTGTATTAAATAAGAGAATAAGGAAAATAACCAGAAATGGGACAAGGGACATGATATTCATTTTTAACTCCAGTAGTAATTTAAATCAATATTCTAGCTCATAATAATAAGACAGCAAGGATATCAGGTACTCATTGCATTGCGACTAAAATAAAATTCGATTTGACTTAAACTTTACAAAATTGTGACAACTGCTCGTAGTCCAAGTGTAATTATATCTACGAAGGACACTTAGATATCAAAAAAGTCTAATTTTCAAATCCCTCCTAAATCCTGCCTAGAACCCCCCCTTATTCTGAGTGTCCTGATCCTCGCAGTGCCGCAAAAGCCATTGTTGACGAATTATTCCCTATACTTTTAAATTAAAGAAAATGGGGGATGTTATGAATACACAAGAATACGTTAAGCTTGCAATTAAAACTGAGTCGACTGACTTTACAGCAATGAATACTAGATTAGAAAATGATGGTCTAAAGAGATTACTTCATGCTGGCATTGGTCTTTCAACTGAATCGGGGGAATTCCTCGATGCCTTAAAGAAGCATATCTTCTATGGAAAAGAGCTGGACCGAGTAAACTTGGCCGAAGAAATGGGTGATCTTTTTTGGTACTTGGCCATTGTTGCTGATGAGCTTGGTGTAGATATGAGTGACGTTATGGCCCGAAATATTGAAAAATTAAAGGCTAGATACGGGGAGAAGTTTTCTGAAGAAAAAGCAGAGAACCGCGACTTAGAATCTGAGAGAAAAATTTTAGAGAAACAAGAAATGAATTAAATTACCAAGCGGCCTCTAATTAATAGAGGTCGCTTTTTATAAGTGAACTTTCTTAGCTAGAGAGTTTGCCCACTCTAAGAATTCATTTCTAAGCCAATTCACATCTTCAAATTTCACTACACCATGCCCATTTAATGCGAATAGTAGAGTCAAAACGTTGGATAATTTCTTTCTAGGTATTGTCATAATTTCCTCTTTTGTTATCTTTTTTAAATGAATTGCATAAAATAAGCAAGATATTTGAAAGTATCTTGAGTTATCTCCGATAAGTTTCGTATGTTTGAAGCAAGATTTCTATTTATCTTTATATTCTCTTTAGCTATTCAATCCAATTGCTTTGGTGAAGAGACTTCTGTTGATTTAAGTGGGAGTTTGAAAGAGGCTTACAAAACTCTAAGGGAAATTAGAGATGCTGGCGGTTTTGAATTAGTTGAAGTTCCTGAAGAAAAAGAGAGAGACTTCAATATTTGTGTTTCTTGTTCAGAAGTTTCATCGTTAGTAAAAGAAGTGAATAAGGCGCTGATGGTTTTGGCGGAAGATGAAGATAGAAAAGATCCATCAAAGAGAACGGTTGAAAAAGTATCTGGTTTAGATGCTCTCTACCACTATACTTATGATGATAGAGCTCCTTTTTCTAGAGCGAAGTGTACTCGTTACTTAGACGAAAACTCTATGAAAAGTGATATTGATCTTAGTGATTCAAAAGTCTTATTTAGTAATGAAATTCCAATTGGAAGTTTAAATGCTCTTATCATTAGAGATGGAATTAAGCGGACATACTTTTATCGAGGTAAAGAGGAAGATAGAGAGACAATTATCCGCCTAGATATTCACGGAGATGAGAAAGCAAAAATTACATATTATAAAGTTAAAGAAGCGAAGATTTTAAATGTAAGCGATAAAAAGGAGGTGAAACCTCCGAAGAAGACAACTGAAAAGTGGGAAGTGTGGAGCGGGTCTGAGCCTGAGGGAGTTAGTCAGAAGTCGGAACATTTAAATTACGGTGTAGGCTTTTCTGTTGAACACCGAAATCGTTTACCTAAGAAGTTGACTCTTGTTAAGGGAAGCTCTATGACAAGCGTAGGCAATCTCTTTGCAGTCAAGACTGATACAGAAATTAGTTCAAAGAAGCAAACGGCTGCTGTTGCCATTAGTTCAACAAAGGGTGAGGACTTTGCAAGATTGGAGTTGGATAAAGATGTTTTAGAGTTAAAAGTTCCGGCCAGAATTGATCTTCTTGATAGTGGCTTAAAGTTAGAAACCGAGTATTCAATAAACTCTAAAGATGAACAGAAGTTGAGCTTCGTTCTAAATGGAGAAAAGGGAGCTTCGACAAGTCTTGTTTTTGAAAGAGATGAGCTGAGAGGAAACTCAGGCTCTCTCAATAGAAATCAAAGAATTTCTGAGGGGCAAACTATAAGTTTACAGCTTAAGGGAAGAGAGGATGGGCAGAATGAAGCTTGGTTAAGGTATAGCTTAGCCTTTTAAGCAAAGTTCTGTTTGCTCTTTGACTTTTACAACATCTCCAACCTGATACTCACTTGTACTTTCAAAATTCCAAACTTCTCCATGTAACTTAACTTGATATTTAAAAGAGTTATTTTCAAAACCAAGTTGTGCAACAACTGTTGCAGATTCGTCTAATTGAGAATTGAATTTCGTCTTTCCAATATTCTTATGATCTTTTACTAAGAAGTAGCCAACAATAATGAGAAATAAAGAAATGGCGAGTGAGGCAGAGATCACTAATGTCTGACTAATAACAATATAGCTATCATCGGTTCTAAGTAGAAAGAGTGAACCTGAGACAAAGCTAGCAAGCCCTGCAAGGGAGAGAATTCCATAGCTGGTTATATAAATTTCAATAATAAATAAAACAAAGCCTAGAATAATAAGGGCCATTGCCCCAAAGTTTAGAGGGAGGACCTGAAAGCCGATTGCTGCTAAGAGAAGTGAGAGAGCGCCAATAGAGCCTGCTATAAAACCACCAGGAGCTTGAAATTCAAGATAAATAAGGGCAGCTCCTATGAGAAATAAAATATAGGCCGTATTGGGGTTGGCAAAAATATTTAAGAGTTTTTGTCCTAGATCCATTTCGTAAGAAGAGTAGTTAATTCTTTCTGCAAGAATTCTTCGGTCTTCTCCTTGTATATGAATCATTCTATTGTTGATGACACTTTCGAGTTTTGATTTCTGATTGAGAATATCATCAACTAAATTTTTTTCTTTAGCGACTCTCGCCTCAAAGCTAGAGGCCTTCTCAATCATGTCACCAAAGAGTTTCGCGTTACGCCCTCTGGTTTGAGCGAGACTTTGCACAAGGGCCTTAAGGTCATTAACTGATTTTGATCTAACATCACTCTTTTCAATATCCCCAGACATTTGAATAGGAGTTGCTGCTCCTATATTTGTTCCCTCTGACATAAGAAGAATGTGAGCAGCACTTGCTATAATCGCTCCAGCACTAGTGGCACTTGCCCCTTCTGGAGAAATCCAAACCATGACAGGTTTCTTACTCTCTCCAATGAGAGTGAGAATTTCTTTGGTTGTAGAGACAAGGCCTCCAGGGGTATTTAATTTGATAAGAATGGCATCACTATTTTGTTTACTTGCTCTCTTAAAGCCTTGCTCGAGATAGTTAAAGGTAGCAGGGGTGATAGGAGAGTCAATGCTAAGTTCTAGGACCTCTTTGATATTTATATCTTGCGCTCTCGATTCACTGAAAAAAGTAAAGAGAGATATTGTTAAGATTAGAAGTATTTGATAGGTTTTCATACTTTTTACCCTTAATTTCTTTGGAGTTATCATTGCAACCATTATTTAAAATACTATTATGTCATATTTTAAACCCTAAATCAGATAAGTCATGCGAATTCGTTAAAAATGGCGCACTTGTCTTAAAAAGATCAAATACTGGTTATAAAGTCGTTGAATACGGAAAAGAAAAAGTCATTCTTCCAAAGTATACAACTAAGAATTCTATTGAAGTTATGGATACGATGGGAAAAGTGGTTATGCCAGCGTTCTTTGATACTCACTTTCACTGGGTTCAAGATGATGTAAGACTTATGCCTAAGAAGAATCTTCTTCAGTGGTTAATTAATTACACATGGCCTTATGAGGCGAAGTTCAAAGATAAGAAGTACTCAAAAATGAAGGCCGAGAAATTTGCAAAAGAGCTTACATCTGTAGGGACTCTTGGGGGAGCTTGTTACGCTTCTATTCATGCACATACAACTGATGACGCTCTTAAATACTTTGTCGGAGATTTCGTTGTAGGAAATGTTCTGATGACAATGGAGTCACCTGATTATCTCACTCAGACTAAGAAGCAGGCCCTAAAGTTAGTTGATAAACAAGCGAAGAAATTTAAAGATAGTTATGCAGTCACTCCAAGGTTTGCTCCAACGACTCATCCTGATGTAATGGAAGAGGCAAGCAAGATGGCGAGAGCGAATAGATCATTCATACAAACTCACCTTAGTGAGACTGAAAATGAAATCGATTATGTAATGAGCATTTATAAGAATATTCCGGGCTACGAAAAAGTAAAAACTTATACAGATATTTATAAGAAGGCAAAAGTTCTTGGGCCAAAGACTATTATGGGGCATGGAATTTATCTTTCAACAGAAGAATTAAAAACTTTAAGTAAGTCAAAAACTTCCATTGCTCATTGTCCGACCTCTAATGCTCCTGTGAAACAATTGGGACTAGGTTCTGGATTATTTAATTTTAAAATAGCAGAGAAGTATGGTGTTGATTGGTCTCTTGCTAGTGATATCGGAGGAGGACCATTTGTTTCGATGTTTGATGTTATGCAGTCCTTTGTTTCTCAAAATAAGTCAGCAAACGTGAAAGGTGCCACTTATATAAAAGCACTTTATAGAGCAACAGTTGCTGGAGCGAGAGCGTTAAAACTAGATAAGAGTGCGGGAAATTTTGAAGGTGGAAAGTATGGCAACTTTATTCTTGTGAGTGCCCCTAGGGACCTTACAGGGTCTTCTGAAAAAATTCTCGAAAGAATAATTTCTTCTAATAAATCCTCTCGTAAAAAGTACGATAAGATGGTTGAGCAAACTTTCTATCGTGGAGAGTGTGTTTTCACGAAGAAATAGGGAAGTATTTTAATGAATTCGTGGAAGCTCTCTCTTAATTTTTGAGCTTCCCTTGAGTTAGACTTTTTAAGTTACTGTAAATTTATTAAAGAAACTTAAGAAATTGTCAAAATCAGTGGAATTTATTTCCTTATATTAAGCAATATTTAGTTAAATAGGTTAATTATATCACTTTAGAAAACAGCCTAAGTATTTAAATTTAAAGGAAAGTTAATATATCTTGATAAATATAACCAAAAGTTATTTGGAATTTACCACAATAATTTGGTATTTTATTTATAAACAAATGTGATGATTTAACAATAGGAGAAACATCATGCGCTGCTTTACAAATATTGCCAAATTAATAAGAACAAAAAGAATCAATCACCCAAAAGGGTACTCTCAGTCAGAGCTATCTCACTTACTTGGTTACAAGAATGGACAATTCATTTCTAACGTAGAAAGAGCTCTTTGTAATATTCCGTTAAAAATGCTTAAGAAAGTTTCTGAAGTATTAGATATTAACGCTGATGAGCTTAAAGATGCGATCCTAAAGGATCACGATCAAACTCTAGATAATTATCTTAAACTTGAAGGAGCTTCAGAGATGATGCCAAATACAGTTAAGAAATCTTCTCTAGCTACAGCTCAGTTATAATTTATAAAAAAATAATAATAAAGGCCGCAATGATTGCGGCCTTTTTTATTCTTTCTTAATTCTTACTTACTTCAAGATTAAAACTCTTACTCTTTTCAAAACTTACATTTAGAGGAAGAAGAAGATTTCTTGGCCTTTCAACTTTTACTGAAATATCGACTTTTAATTTTACTTTCTTCCCAAGGAATCCTTTGAGTTGTTCAAAGCCATGAGTCGCTAGATCTACACTTAGATATTTTTCAGAAATATTAAAGTCTGAAAGTTTAAACACTTTTAAAAAGTGCAAGTCACCACTTGATCTCTTTGTCACACTTACTTCAATATTTGAATTTTCTAAACTATTTGGTTTCGTTACTTCTAATTTAAAGTCTCCGCCCTTATTCATCCATAGTGACTTCCCAGTCGCATTTAGTGGAGCGAGAAGTTTCTTTAAATTTCCAAAGTTAATACTTACATTTCTTACAATACGCGCTTCTTCATCTGAGTCTACTTGTACCGTTTGATCTTCACTTAAGAGTTGCATGAAAGTTTCAGCTTCATTTAAATTCTTATATGAAATATTAAGTTGGCCATCTTGATTCATCGCTAAAGAAATTGTTGCTCTACCAAGCTGCTCAACATCTTTGAAGTTGAAGTTTACTTGATGAGTAAATTCTTTATTTACAATGTATGGAACTTGAATAGGTTTCTTACAAGCATAAGGAATAGATCTATATCTTGTTACATCTCTACAAATATATTCTTGGTAAGGAATATCTCTACAATCATTTCTCCCCGGAACGTTATTGCAAACACGTCTTGGAACATTTTGACATTCTCTATCTGTGTACGGAACGTCTCTACAAACTTGTGGTCCACTAACATCTCTACATCTCTGTCTTCCTGGAACGTCTACACATCTCTCAACACCGTTACGAGTTCGACATTCTCGTCTCGCTGGTTCGTTAACACATTCTCTTCGCGTTCTTCCCGCTGTACATTCTCTTCTTGTACGTCTGACGTCGCGGCACTGATAATCGTTTTCAGTTCTACAAACATTTCTCCCTGGAATCCAAGTACATTCATTTCTGTATCTCGTTTCGTTACCACAAACAGTTTCTTGATATGGCTCTTGTCTAGTACAAGTGCTATCAACGTATTCAGTTCTATAAAGAGTAACTTCTCTGGTGTCTTGAATGGTGACTTGTTCTGTGGGTTGTTGTGCGTATTCGAATTCTGCGGTGTCTTGTGCCAGCGCATTTGTGTTTAGGGCGAGCATTAGCCCAAGTAAGCATAGAATGTGTTTCACTTTTTCTCTCCTCTTTTTTAATAGTAGAGTAAAAATAGCAAGAATTGTGCCAATAATTTCAGGTGTTTGCGATGCGTCTTGTGGTTGAATTTTGAGAGGGAGGGATTTGGCACTTTGGGCCTAGGGATATTTTGTCACCAACTTATTAGTGACAAAATATCTAAATTTGTTAGAGGCCTTTGTATTGTTTGTAGTCGTCAATAGAGCCCATACTCTCTTCTTCGTCATTGGAGAATTCAGTCCTTGCTTCTTTTTGAATTTCAAGAAAGTGTGGGTCTTCAAATTCTCCTTGATGAGAGACGTGTTCTGCCTCAGGAGAAATTTCATGATTGAAAGAATACTTGTGGTCTTCTTTGAGTGAGTTGAAGTGTTTTTGGAAAATTTCTTGCTTATCGCCTGTTAGACTTCTTTCAAACTCTCTAAGTTTTCCAATTGTGTTGTAGTAAATTCTCTCAAGCTTCGCCTTCTGCTTAGGGTCGGCCCTATGATAGAGGGAGAAGTACTTTCTTCTGGCCAGCAAATGCTGTTCAAGAAGATTATTATACTTGAGTGTAATTTGATCTTCTAAAGGAAGCTTAGGTCCTTTTCTGTTTGTGAATTTCTTTTTCTTATTATTGTTACTACTTGTATTTGATCCTGATGCTGATTGAGCATTAGGGTTCTTCTTCTTAGGTTTTCCGCGATATCTCTTATTGCGGTTAGGTCTAGGTTTTGCCTGATTTTCGGACATTGATTCCTCATAGATTCTTAACTGTAGATCATATAATATTAGATCTTTAAAAGATTGATTTTATAGAGTGCAGTGTTGTTAGTCAATTTTGTCTAAATTGTCGCAGTGTTAACGCAATAATACTTTGAAAATCGTTTTAAAATGATTAAAAATATTGGAACTTACCTATACTTATAAGGAGATATATATGACAACGAAACGCGTTAGAGTAGCTGTAACAGGTCCTGCTGGACAGATTGGATACGCAATCCTTTTTAGAATTGCTTCTGGGCAGATGTTTGGAATGGATACAGAAGTTGAATTGAGTTTATTAGAACTTCCTCAGGCCCTTGGTGCTCTTGAAGGTGTGAAGATGGAACTTGATGACTGTGCTTTCCCACTACTTAAGAATATTAAGTGTACGGATAAAATGGAAGAGGCCTTTGAAGGTGTTAACTGGATTTTAGCAATTGGTGCAGTTCCAAGAAAAGATGGAATGGAAAGAGCAGATCTTTTAAAAGTTAACGGTGGAATCTTTGGTCCACTAGGTAAAGCAATGGCGGCCCATGGTGCAGATGATTGTAGATTATTTGTAGTTGGAAATCCTTGTAATACAAATTGTCTAATCGCTATGGAAAACTCAGGTCTTCCAAGAGAGAGATTCTTTGCAATGACCGCTCTTGATGAAAATAGAGCGAAGAGCCAACTTGCAATGAAGGCAGGAGTTGATGTGACTTCTGTGACAAATATGACAATTTGGGGAAATCACTCTGCGACTCAATATCCAGATTTCTATAATGCAAAAATTAATGGAAAGAGTGCTGCTGAAGTTATAACTGATAGTGAATGGCTAAGCGGTGAGTTCATCTCTGTTGTTCAAAAAAGAGGTGCAGCTATAATTAAGGCCAGAGGAGCTAGTTCTGCAGCTTCTGCGGCAAATGCGTGTGTGCAAGGTGTTTATAGTCTTACTCACGACACACCTGCGGGAGAGACTTTCTCAATGTGTCTATCATCTAAGGGTGAGTACGGTGTTGATGAAGGTTTAATTTTCTCTTACCCATGTAGAGTAGAAAATGGTCAAATCAAAGTTGTTGAAGGTGTTGAGCACAATGCTTTTGGACAAGAGAAATTCCAGACAACTCTTGAAGAGTTAAGAAGTGAGAAAGCTTCTGTTAAAGAGATGGGATTAATTTAATTTTATAAAAAAAGAGGGCCTAGTTTAAGGCCCTCTTTTTTAAATAACCCCTGAGCGATGCAGGTGGTGATCTAGTCTTTCAATTTGTTTATCCATCTTTTCCCAATCTTCAGTTGAACTAGGATTTCTAGAACCAGTAGTACACGATGTGAATACTGTGAGTGATAGGAATAAGAATAGAATCAGTCTTCTTTTCATAATTGAGCTCCTTATTATATTATACGGCTGTTTTGCTCAAGTACTTAAGTTTTATTAGATTCTACCCCTTATTTCAAAGGGTTACTAAGTATCGATTAAATGGTTTTCTTCGCGGTACTTTATCAGCGCTTGGTAGTATTCCCGTTGCTCTTCCATAGACAGAGAGGGCATGGTCTTAACGTTCTTCTTTCTAATTCCCTTCGTTGCTAGGAGAGAGTCTGCGGCCCTAAGTCTCTTGGTGATATTAGTGGCAATAGTAACAAGCCATGGAGGGAATTGCTTATCAACTTCTTCAACGGGAACTTTTATGAGTGTCGTATCTTCAAGGCAAATGGCACTAGCACTTCTATTTGTCTTATCAAAGAAGCTTAGCTCTCCTAGGTATTCTCCACTTTCTAAGTGAGCGAGAGGAGTTACCTTAGTTCCACTATTAACAAAGATTAAAATTTTTCCAGAGTGAATGATAAAGAGGTCGTGGTCGACTTGTCCTTCAGCACAGACAATATCGCCTTTCTTTAAATTCATTGTTAATGGTCCAGAAATTTCACCCATACTTGCCTCAAATTTTTAATATGCTCTTGATTATTAGAATAAGCTCTTTTTGCAATTTATTGTAGTAAATACTTTGTGGATAATATTCATCGACAAAAGTAATATTTCTTCCAAGACCACTTTCAACTATAGTTGAGAAGTCTATGATTTTGATTCCATTCTTCTTAGCATTGTCGATTATTAATTTATTGAAGATGGCATTACTTCGCCAGTTCCCACAATCATAGGCCGCAGCAAGGCTTAGATTCTTCTTGGCTTTAGAAATTAAACCCTGACCTAGTTGAGCTCTGCCTAAAAGAAAATAAGTCTGTGCATTCGCAATGGACTGAGAGAGAAGTCTCTTTAATCTCGCGTTTGCTTCCTTAGAACTACCTGCTTCAATTAGTTTTTCTATTTCAGCCTGCTCTGTAAGAATTGTATTTGAAACTGAATTGTCACAGACAATCCTTGGAGCGATTTCTAAATTTACTGGAGGAGTAATATAGATAAGAGTAGCGCCTTTTTCTCTAGAAAGTGTTGCGAGATCATCTAGTTGAATAGCAAAGTAGTGGTAGATGAGTTCCGCCCTTGTCTGTGAAACAAAAGAGGAGGAAGCCTTATTGAATGGCTTAATCTTGTCTCCTAAGTAAAAATACTTACTTGGTTTCTTGTAGAGAATTTTACTCACATCAGGAAGTGTCATTAGTAAGCTTGAGAAGCGGTCATCCTTAAACATCTTCATATTGTAGTCGTAGATGTCTTTGTCGGCGGTAAGCAATCTGTCTTCAAAGAATTCTTCACTTCCACCATGATAAATTATAATGGAGGGAACCTTTTTTAAAACTCTAAGCTTTTTGATTGTCCTGTGAAGCCCTTCTGTTTTGGTTGACCAATTATAAATCTTCAATTCATTTCTAAGATTTTTAGAGAGCTTCTCAACGACCGGGGCGAGATACTTATCTAGCTGGGCCCCTAGGTGGTCACCGATAATTAGAACGTCACTCTTTCTAATCTCACTAAGTTCGTCAGTTTTGTACTGAGCGGAATCTACAAAGTAGGGAAAGGGATAAATCGAAGTGGGCTTATTCTTTAAGCGAATAAATAAGAGGGAGAGGCCACCAATTAAGGCTATGGTAAATAAAATAAATAGTTTCTTTATCATTGTGTACTTTCAAACAGTTATATAAGTAAAAATTTCTCTGTTTCCTTTATTGTATATAAAAATTCTGCTACATAAAAGCTCTGATATATTAGGAAAATTGTAATAGGCGAATTTATGCGTAGCGTTCCAGAATTACTTGCTCCGGCAGGTAGCTTAGAAAAATTGAAAGTGGCCATACTCTATGGTGCCAACGCTGTTTACTTAGGTGGGCAGAAGTTTGGCCTAAGAACGGCTGCGGATAATTTTACGAGTGCAGAACTTGCTGAAGGGGCAGAATTTGCGCACGAACGTGGTGCAAAAGTCTACGTTGTTCTAAATAGCTTCTTACATGATTCTGATTTAGCGGAATTACCTGAGTTCTTAGTTCTCTTAGATGAGTTAAGAATAGATGCAGTAATTGTATCCGATCTTGGTGTTATAGAAACAATTAAGAAATATTCTAATATTGAAATTCATCTCTCTACTCAAGCAAGTTGTTTAAATACACAAGCGGCCATTCTTTGGAAGGAGATGGGTGTAAAGAGGATAGTTCTTGGGAGAGAAATTTCTCTCGCTGATGCTAGTGAAATTAAAAAGGCCTCTGGGCTTGAAATTGAAATGTTTGTTCACGGTTCAATGTGTATGGCCTATTCTGGAAATTGTGTCATTTCAAATTATACCCAGGGGCGCGATAGCAACCGAGGTGGTTGCGCTCATAGTTGTCGTTTTGAGTATTCTCTTGATTTTAAAAATATTGAAAAAGCTTCAAGCGATGAAGTGAAAGCATACTTCATGTCTTCAAAGGATTTAGAAGGTATTCGTGCTCTCCCTGAATTCATAGACGCTGAGATTGACTCTATTAAAGTCGAAGGGCGAATGAAGAGTCACCACTATGCAGGAACTATTAGTAAAGTTTATTCAGATGCTCTCTCCCATTACCAAGAAAATGGAGACATGGTCTCTAAGCAAATTCTAGAGTGGGAGAGTGAGCTTCGAAAAATTACTCACAGAGATTATACTCTTGGCTCTCTACAAGAGCCTGCGGGAGCAGATTCAATTTATACAGAAAGAGAGCATGAGACTCCAGACTACGTTGTTGCAGGAATTGTTCTAGAAGTTGTCGAAGGAAGTCACTTATTAGTTGAAGTCAGATCAGCTTTCTACTTAGGGGATACTTTAGAGTTAGTACCATTTAATGGTCCTTGTATAGAGTTCAAAGCGGACTTCTTAGCAGAGACTGATGGTTCAAGTTGCGAGAAGAGTCGTCCTGGAATTCTGCTTAAAACACCATTTGTTAAAGGTGCCAAACAGTGGAATATTATTCGCGCAAAGGTTGTGCAATGAGAGTTTCTACTTATGTAGACCATTTAGATGAAGCAGTACTTGCTAAAGAAGCGGGAGTTGATGAAGTCATCCTAGGTAATATGCTCTTTTCAAGGTTTGGAAAAATTTCTCCAAATAGATATTCTAAGTTTTGCCGTGAGGTAAAGAATATCAAGATGAGAGTGGTCTTTGATTGGGATATTCTCATGACAGAGAAAGTCTTTAAGGAGAGAAGCGCAGAGCTAAAGCATATTGAGTGGGATTTCATCGATGCGATAAGAGTTCAAGACCCAGGAGCTTTAAATTGGGTTAAGGATAATCTTCCTGGAAAACCTATTCAACTTATTACTGAAACTGGTAATCATAATTTAATTGGATTAAAGAAATGGGAGGAGATTGCAGGGGCTGATCTTGAAAGATTAATCCTCTCAATTGAACTTCCAAAAGATAAGCTTTCTGAATATATAAAGGCATTAAGGACTCCTGTAGAAATTCTTGTGGCAGGAAGAATTCTTCTTTTCTATACCCCTCGAAATTTGATTTCTCCTTATATCCTCGATCATGATGATGATAAGACCAAGGCCACGCTAGAGAGTTCCTATGAGCTTGAAGGATCAAGTGAAGAGAGTCCACATAAGGGATTCCCTCTCCTTGAAAACCTTCATGGAACTTTTATGTTCAATACTAAAGATCAATTCCTACTCGATCACTGTGATGAATTAGAGCAAGTGGGACTAGGGGTTGCGAGAGTTGATCTTAGACATATTGCAGATAAGAATTTCTTGATTAAAGCAGTGAATGCTTTAAAGAGCCCTCTACATAACTCTATCCACCCCCTAAAAGACGATTATCCGAACCCAATTATTCGTGGCTTCTTTCATGTAAATAAGTCGGATGTGCTTTTTAAGAAATTAAAGAATCAAAGAACTCAGAGAAGTGATGACAATTACATTGGTGACGTTCTTGATGTTAAGAAGAAAAAGCATCTAGGTATTATGATTAAGTCCAAAGATCTTAGCCTAAAACTCGGGGAGAAGCTCATTCTTAAAACTCCTGATGGGAAAGTTAAAGAGCTTGTGGTCTCAGAACTTAAGAACTCAAGTGATGAAACCATCGACTGTGCCTCAATAAATAGCATTGCCTTTATCAATCATATTTCTGGGGTAAGTGTTAAAACTAGGGTTTATCGCCAATAATTAATTGCATCTTGAAAAACTTTTCTTCTTTTTTCTTGTAATTACTTCCTATTTAGTTAAGTGGTGAAAAGATCTCTAAGCTCCTGAAAGCCCATTAGTACTTAAATAACTAAAATTGTATTTAAGTTTGCTTAACCTTTCTTTACTACAATTTAACCAAGCTCTCCCATTAAAATCGTTAAGAGAAACGAAGAAACTGACGATTTAAGTTTGTAGACTTTGGAGAAAATGTGAACAACCGCGCTGCTAAATTAATTTTATTCTTCTTCCTAAGTGCAAATACTTTTGCACTTCCGGGGATGAGTACTGTCTCTTATGACTTTACTTTAAATAGCGAGATATTTTCTAAGGACGCTATTTATTGTCAAAATAAAACGAAGTCTGATTTTGGTTTGCAAAATATTTCAGAGTTCATGGGAAAGATGAACTGCAATAGAATTGAAGATCCTGATAAATTCTGTAATTGTGTCAGTATTATTTCAAATAATGGAATTGAGATTTCTGACGAAGAAGCCGCAAAAATTGAAAAAGTTATTGATGAAGAAAGTAAGAAGAAGATTATTGAATCGATGGCCGGAGGAATAGAAGAATTCGATGGTTACGAAGATATGATAGCGATCCTTGGCTCTCAGTACGAAAACCAGAAATGTTTTCAAGAGGGACCAGGAGGGCCAATCTTTGGAGTTATGAAGAAGAAATTAAGAACTGGGGAGCCACTAACTTTAAAAGAGCAACTAAAGAAAAAAATTCTAGATAAAGTTACTTCGGACATTAAAGATGCTCCTGAGATAGGACTCAATGAAGTTTTAAACGACACTGCTAAGCTTAAGGGATTAGCGACAGTTAAGGGATACAATTTAAAACTTCACGATAATCTAAATAGTGATGAACCATATGATATTGGCAATATTAACTGGTCAGAACTTAATGATAGTGTCATTACGAGACTCCTTAGAAAGGATCCAATGCTGCCGATTAATCTTGCGAGATCTAATAAGATTGAGGGAGTCGTAGCTGCCAGAGATTTAAGAAAAGCTATACATATGAATGGCCTTAGGAATCAGAGAGCAGGTTTTGGATTTCTTCAAAATCATCATTCAGCTAGACCCTTTGTAAGCCATGTGAATAGTCAATTTGCAGAATCTCTTGGAGAAGAACTTGTAAATTCTGCTATCAGAAATGCTTGTGATGACTTTAAGGGGAAAGTCGATAAAATGGTTGAAAGTGTTGATATTGAGCAAAGTAGTAGAAGTGTAAAAGCTGCAATGTTTAATCCTGTGACTGAAGAGCAAAAGAATACTTTTAAAATTATTGAAGGCGCTCTCTCTAAGAGATTAAGCGCTCAAAGAGATGACACGACAAAGAAGAAGATGCAGGAATTCATTTTCAATATGGATATTCTTTACTGTAAAGATAGAGCTCTCGCTAGGGTTGCAGAGACTGATGATAGTGTAAAGGGGGAGGTTTCTGAGCTTAAGAAGTTTATTTCAAATAATGCTGCTGAAATTGAACTCGCGAAGCAGGAAAGGTCTGAATACTATTTAAAACTTCAAACAGCTAAGGAAAGTTTGTCTCAGTACTTAGAGTTAGAAGACAGAACTAAAAAGCGCGCAAGTCTCTTTAGTGATTTAGAGAGTGGAAAATATATAATCAAAAGAGATGGGAAATTATTCATTGATGTTAATAGTCAGGAACTCCTGGCAAGAGCTGAGGGGGTTGATAATACCATCTTCGATATGCTTTTAAAGCACCAAAGAGAAGGGAGCGAGTATCAAGTTACTGCAGAACAACTTGTCACATCAAGAGTGGCATCTGAAAGAATATTAAAGAGAATTGAGAATATGTTACCAGGGATTAAAAAGAAATTTGATGAAGCTACATTTGAGCACGAAGAGGCTATGTTGAAAGTATCGATTCTGGAAGACACACAAAAGGATTACGTAGCAAAACTTGAACGAAAAGTTGGAGCTGGTAACGCCTTAAGTATTGTTGCCAATGTTGAGCAAGAAGTAGGAAAAAGTCTAGGAATCACGAGTAGCTACGATATGGTAGTTGCCAATGAGAGAAGAATGGGAAGAGGAAACTTTTCAATTAAAGATGCTGTAAATGGAGCCGCGGATGATATTAATATTTCAGGGAATACTGCAGCAGTACCTTCGGGACCAATTGGGAGTACCGCTATTGAAAATGAAATAGAAACACGTCCTAGTGAAGTGAGTTCAGCATTTGAAATAACAGATAGCTCATCTCTCTTTGCCAATAAAATAGTAAATGCAAACAGTAATCTTACTGGAACTGGACACATAAATTCAATAAATGAAAATAGAATTGAAGATAAAGAAAAAAATAATTCTGAAAGTCTCGAAGATAGAATGAGTAGTCGAGAGAAAGAACTTGAAAAACAATTGGCCGAATTAGAGAGACTTACTTCAAGAAGTTCTTCTGTTGATGACAGTAAACCGGCCGAGAGTTCAATTGAAAAGCAAATCTCTGAGCTCAAAGACCAAATTAAGATTGAGCAAATTAAAGCAGAGAAGGCTAAAGTTGCTAAAGAGATTAAAAACTTAGAGCAAGAGAACTCTAGAACTCCCGCTGCCGTTAGCTCTAGTAATAGTCAAGAGACTAGTAATCCTATACAAAGAGCTGCAGTAAGAAATAGTCGAAAATCTAGCTCTGTTGCAAGAAACTCTAGCAGTAACTCTGCTGCCGCTTCTTCTGGAAATGACTTTTCTTCAGGGTCTCTTGGTAACTCACAGAGTAGCGCGAGTTCTAGTAGTGCCGCTCCAGTTAGTAACTCTAGAGAGCTGCCTGCTTCTGATGGAAGTAATTATGAGAAAAGTAAAGCTATCTCTCTAACGTCTATAAATAGCAGTGGAGGAGTTACAACACTTAGTGATGGTTTAGAAATCTCTAGCTTTAGTGGTGAGCTTGCAAATACTGACACAAGACTTGTTAAAATAGATTTTAATTTATCATCTGTTGATAGTGAGAAGCAGGAAGAGCTTCTAGAGGCACTTTTTATAGACGGTGAAGAACAAATTATTATTGAAACTCTTGAGGGAAAGAAAGTTATTGTAAAGAATAATATAGATAAGAATAAAGACGTTAAGAGAAATAAAGGCAAGCAAATTAAGAAAGACCATAAGAAGACAAGGCATCAGAACTTAATTGAGCTTTTAAAAATAGGACAGACTGGAAATAGTCTATAGTAAGTCTATAATAACAAAGACTACATCTATCCCGCCATTAGAGAAGAATCTCTTCTCTGAAATTTTTAGATCCCTTAGTTTATGAAAGGCCCAAGCGGGAAATACCATCGCGAGTTTCTCTAACTCTAAAGTATTCTTTGAATGAGTGATGATCCTTTCAATAAAGATATTTAGCTCTTCCTCTAATTTAATTCTCTTTCCATAAGGAGGATTTAAAATTGCCACCGTAGCGTTAGACTTTGCTAATTTAAAGAAGTCTTGAACACTTATCTCTTCAACAGACTCAAGGAAATCTTTGAAGTTATACTTTATGGATTCTATCGCCTTAGGTGATAGGTCGTGTAGAGTAATACTGGTGAAAAGACCTTGTTCGATTTTAACTCTCTTTCTTAGAGGGAGATTGATGAAGAAGGGAGCGAGTTGATAATCAAAAGATCTATATTCATTATATTTATTGTATAAAATGGACTCTAGCCCAAAAGTTCCTGTACCGGCCATAGGATCAAGTAATTTTTGATTAGGAGCTAATTCACTTAGAGTGAAGAGCATGGCCGCTGCAATACTTTCTCTTAGTGGGGCAGTGTCAGTGTAGAGCTTAACTCCTCTCTTATCCATACGGCTTCCACATAGACTTAAAGAGATTCTTAATCTGTCCTGATAGAGGTCGATATGAAGCTTATTGGTAATAGGTTCTGCGCTCTTTGGAACTTTCTTGATGGGGGACTTTTTTAAGGCATCTTTAAGTCCACTTTCAACTGATTGTTTTACTGAGCTAGAGTTTATAAGTTTAGACTCTTTAGTTGTTACGATAACTAGAGGGAAATCTCCTCTTAAGAAGTTGTGCCAAGGGATTTTTGCTACTTTGTTAAAGATCTTGGGACGATCTTTTGCGACAAATTCATCAATGATTAAGTAGGCGTCTGTCGGTATTCTTAAGTAGGGAATTAGAGAGCAGAAGTCAGAAATATCTGAGGTTATAAAAAGCTTTCCTTTCTTTCGTTGAATTTCTGGCAAAGATGCAGAATTGATAAGAGACCATTTCTTTTCAAATTCCTTTTGCGCGATATCTTCAATCCCAGGAAGAACTGTAAGACTAAAATTCATATAATTATCTTCTGACATTGTGGTATTATAAGTCTATCAATCTTACAAAGCTAGTAGAGAAAATGTTTGAGTACAAATTACAAGAAAGTTGGAAGAATTACAGAAATGATTTCGGTCTTGGAAGAAATTGTCTCTTTGTAAGCTTCTTCAATCTCTTCATTTTCCTTTATTCTCTGATTTATCTTGGTACATTTAGACTTCTTCTTCTCTTGCCTTTTGTTCTTTCGATGGCCATCTCTTTATTTGATAAGAAGTTTAAATATATTTCGCCGAATAAAACTCTATTTTTTAATATCATATTTCTCATTTTTATTATTCCATTTAATTATACTCTTACAGGTGTCATCGATATTGATGGTGATAGCTTAGGGAGATATGATGAATTCTTTGCTCGCTTTGATCTCTACCTCACAGGAGTTAGCTCATCTGCTAACTTTCTTCAATCTTTCTTAGGTCAGTCTTGGTGGAGTAAGTACTTATATAGCTGGTTGCAATTGGCGTACTTTTCTTTCTATCTCTTTCCTTTCTATGTGACGATCACATATTACTTAAAGCTCAAGAAAGAAGATAAGTTCTTAGTGGGAAGACTTATGACTTCTATTTGTATTTACTTTAGTATTAACTACTTTCTCTATGTGGTGCTTCCTGTTACTGGTCCTCAGTACTTTATTCCTTCTGAGTTTAATGTAGATCTACCCCTTACTTCCTTCGGTTTATTTTTAAATGGTATTATCCGAAATGGTCAGCCAACTTACATCGATTGCTTTCCCAGTGGACACATGGGAATTTCTCTCCTTTGCACTATTTGGTTTGCTAGAATGAAAAGTAGACACTTCTTTGTAAGTTTCTTTCTTATGATAAGTATTGGGGTGGCCACCATTGCTCTAAGATACCACTATATATTAGATTTAATTTCAGCAGTTCCTCTGGTATTATTCTGCTATAAAATTTCTGAAATAGTCATTCCAGTTCCAGTTTATAGGAGAAAGAAGTGAAGGGAATATTAACACTCATTCCAACGCCCATTGATGAAGAGAGTCCTTTAGAGCAAGTGGCCTTTCAAAAACTTGAGGAAGCGGCGAAGAATCCTTCTGAGAATATTTTCATTATTGAAGACTTAAAACCGGGAAGAAGGAGATGGCTTAAATTTGGTTTAACTAGAGATCTTGTTGAAGACTTCGTTCTCTTTAATGAACATACCCGCGAAGAAGTTTTACCAAATATTCTCTCGTCCCTTAAGGCCGGAAAGAATGCTTTCATCATGAGTGATGGCGGGCTTCCAGCTTTTTGCGATCCTGGTGTTGAATTAGTTCGCGCTTGCCATGAAGAGGGCATTAAAGTTACTTCAACTCCTTTTTCAAACTCTATTTCTCTAGCACTTGCTCTTAGTGGTATTGATCACTCTAAATTTACCTTTGGAGGCTTTCTTCCAATTAAAGCTCCTGAAAGAGAAGAGGAACTCTCTAGTATTTTAAAGAGAAGAGAGACTATTATTTTAATGGACACTCCTTATAGGATGAAGAAGTTATTAAACGAAGTCAGAGAATTAAATACTGGGAGAAAGGCCTTCTTAGCAATGGATCTCAATTGTCCTAGCGAGGAGTTGCACTACGGAAACCTAGAGGGAATCCTTAAAAAAGTTTCAGAATTTAAAAGAGAATTTATTCTAATTCTAGGAGCTTAAACCCTCTATTAAATGCCCTCCTTATAGACGAGCTAGGGGCTTTGTGTTAACTAGCTCCTATGGGAAATTTATCAGATCGCAAGTTTGCGCATATTCAATTGGCCAATGAGGCCCAGACAAGTCATGAGTTGATTAATAAACTCTTTGATTATGAACCGATTTTTTCTGAACACCCATCATCAATAGACCTTTCAAAGAATTTCTTAGGAAAGAAAGTTAAAGCACCTCTATGGATTTCCAGCATGACTGGAGGAACAGGTGAGGCGAGAGTAATCAATCAAAACTTGGCCAAAGTTGCGGCAGAGTTTGGTTTAGGAATGGCGCTAGGGTCATGTCGGCCACTACTCGAGAGTGATAGAGATTTTGCTGATTTTAACTTAAGACCAATCCTTGGGGATGAACTTCCTTTTTGGGCCAATCTGGGGATTGCTCAACTCGAAGAATTAATCGATAGAGGTGAGCTTTCAAAGGTGAATGAACTTCTTGAGAAACTTCAGGCCGATGGATTAATTATCCACGTGAACCCCCTTCAAGAATGGTTTCAGCCGGAAGGGGATATCTATAAGAGAGCTCCTCTTTCGACCATTGAATCTGTGTTAGCGGCGCAGATTCCTGCTGTTGTTAAAGAAGTTGGTCAAGGCATGGGGCCAAGATCTCTTAAAAAGCTCTTAGAGCTACCTTTAAAGGGCCTAGAATTAGCTTCTTTCGGAGGGACTAACTTCTCTAAGTTAGAGAAATTACGGGAAAAATCAGAGAATAGTTCAAAGCTTAATGACCTAATGTTTGTTGGACATACCGCACTAGAAATGATAGATCAGATAAACCTTTTACAGAAAGAAATGGGCGCTAATTGCCTTTGCAAAGATATTATTATTTCAGGCGGAATTACAGACACACTCTATGGCCACTGGCTAAGTGAGAAGTGCGAGCTGAATAATGTTGTCGGTAGAGCGAAGGGTTACCTGGATCATGCTGCAGATCTTGAAGCACTAAGAACTTTTGTATCAGGTCAAATTGAAACATTAAAAATGGCCAATGCGTTTTTAAGAATAAGATAAGGGGTTCTAGACTTGAATATTATCAGCGGATTTTCAAAGCTATCTAAGTTAGAAAAAATCAATTATCTAGTTGAGAATTTCTTAAACGGAAGTAACTTCTCTAAAAATAAAATAAAGAGCTTTTGGCACGATAGTGAAAATGAGCAGAGAGTTTTTGATGACTTTTCTGAAAACACTATAACAAACTTCTATGCTCCTTACGGAGTTGTTCCAAACTTTCTCTTAAATAATAAAGTTCATTGTATACCGATGGTGATTGAAGAATCATCAGTTGTTGCTGCTAGTGCGAAGGCCGCAAAGTTCTGGCTTGAGCGCGGTGGATTTAAGGCAGAAGTTGTTTCAACGACTAAAGTTGGTCAAGTTCATTTTATTTGGCATGGTGACTCTGAAAAATTATTTAAAGTTTTTGAAGAATCTAAAGATGAGCTCATCGCAAGTGTTGATCCGCTTGTTGTGAATATGAATAAGCGTGGAGGAGGACTTCTCTCTCTTACGTTGAAAGAGTGCACGGATTTAGAAGAGGGCTATTACCAACTTCATGGGGAATTTGAAACTTGTGATGCCATGGGTGCAAACTTCATCAATAGTGTCTTAGAGGCAATAGGTAAGAAGTGGCAAGAATTAGTCATGACAAGTGATTTCCTAGAAGAAACTCAGAGAGATATTCAGGTTGTGATGTGTATTCTTTCAAATTACACTCCTAATTGTTTAGTTAAGGCATGGGTTGAGTGCGATATTGAAGAACTTGCTGATCGTGGTCTTGGAATGAGTGCTGAGGAATTCGCTAATAAATTTGCGAGAGCAGTTCGTATTGCGAGAAAAGATGTCAATAGAGCTGTGACACATAATAAGGGAATTTTTAACGGTATTGATGCAGTTGTGTTAGCAACTGGAAATGACTTTAGAGCGATCGAGGCCTGTGGTCATGCCTATGCTGCAAGAGATGGGCAATATAGAAGTTTAAGTAATTGTATTGTTGAAAATGGTAAATTTAAATTTGAGTTAGAACTTCCTCTGGCCCTTGGTACTGTTGGCGGACTCACGTTGCTACATCCAATGTCTAAGATTTCTCTCGATATGTTAGGAATGCCTAACGCAAAAGAATTAATGATGATTACGGCAGCGATTGGACTTGCTCAAAACTTTGGAGCAGTAAGATCTCTAGTGACAACAGGAATTCAAAAGGGACATATGAAAATGCACCTAATGAATATTTTGAACCATCTAGAGGCTAATGACGAAGAAAGAGAAAAGGCCAAAATTGAGTTTGATACACAGATAATCTCTTTTAATAGTGTGAGAGATTTTATTGCAGGTCTAAGGAACTATCAGTGATTTTAGAAAATAGAGAGCCCGAATTAATTAGGGAAATAAAATCAAATAAGAATGTCGATGAAAAAAATACCGATCATATTTTCTATGGTCATGGAAAGCTTCTCCTCACTGGAGAGTACTTCGTTTTAGATGGAGCTCAATCCTTAGCTCTACCTACAACGGTAGGACAATCATTAAGTGTGAAATATTCTCCGTCATTTTCTCCAAAATTATATTGGAAGAGTTTTGATGTTGCTGGAAACCTATGGTTTGAGAGTGTCTTTGAATTTTGGCGCTTTGAAATTACAAGTGCAAACCCAACACCTAAAGAAATTGTTTTACAGAGTATTCTAAGACAAGCAAGGAAGCAAAACCCACATTTCTTAAGAGATGATATTGATGTCCATGTGGAAACACATCTTGGCTTTCCATTAGAGTGGGGACTTGGTTCAAGCTCTACACTTGTTCATAATATGGCCCAATGGGCCTATGTAAGCCCATTTGAGCTTCAATTTGAGACTTATGGTGGTTCTGGGTACGATGTTGCGTGCGCGCAGTCGGAAGGTCCTATCTTCTATTCAAGAAATACTAATGGACCTAAGTGGTCTCCAACTATCTTTGAACCAAAGTTTAGTGAAAATCTCTACTTTGTTTACAGAGGGCAGAAGCAGGACTCTAGAAAAGCGATTGAGTACTATAATAGTTTAAGACCAATTGATCCGGGGATAATTCTAAGTATTTCTGATATTACTAATGAAGTCTCTAAGACAAAGAGTTTGAAAGAGTTTGAATTTCTCATTGGAGCTCATGAAAAAATTATTTCAAAGACTTTAGATCTAAAACCTGTAAAAGACGAGCTCTTCTCTAATTACTGGGGAGAAGTTAAATCTCTTGGTGCATGGGGCGGAGATTTTATTCTTGTTTCTAGTGAGAGATCAAAAGAGGAAACGCGTAAGTACTTTCTGGATAAAGGCTTAGAAGTCTTTATTCCTTATGATGAATTAATTTTAAGAACTAAGAAGCAAGATCAAGCGAATGAATACCTACATTAAACAGTATACAAAGAAAGAGCTAGTTGAAGACACGGGGAGAATCTCCTGGACATCTCCCTCCAATATCGCATTGATAAAGTATTGGGGAAAACATGGTAAGCAATTACCATGTAACCCTTCAGTTAGTTTTACTCTAAGTGAATCAAAAACAACGATGGATTTTTCCTGGTCTATTAAAGATGGTGGTAAGGACGAAATCGTTCTAGACTTCTATTTTGAAAATAAGAAGAATGCACTCTTTGAAGAAAAAATAAGAAAATTCTTAGAAGATAATTTTGAACTCTTTCCATTTTTAAAATATTTAAGTCTTGAGATTGAATCAGTTAACTCATTTCCTCACTCGGCGGGAATTGCTTCAAGTGCTTCTAGTATGTCGGCACTGGCCCTTGGACTATGTTCGATTGAGAATCAGGCCTTTGACTTAAATCTTAGTGATGGTGAATTACTTGAGAAGGCAACCTATGTGGCACGACTTGCTTCAGGAAGTGCCGCTAGATCTATCTTTCCTGGTATTGTGAGCTGGGGGAAGTCAGACTTAGAAGAAATTAAATCAAGTGATTTAATCGCTTCGAAAGTTGAAGGAATCGCTGACATTTTTAAAAATTATCACGATTCAATCGTTATTGTAGATGCTGGAGAAAAAGCAGTGAGCTCAAGAGCTGGTCATGCTCTTATGGAAGATCATCCTTTTAGAGAAGTGCGGTTTCAGCACGCCAATAAACAATTAGAAAATCTTATTACAATTATGAAAACGGGAGATGTAGATAAGTTCTGTGAGATTGTTGAAACAGAGGCCTTAGAGTTACATGGGCTAATGATGAACTCGACTCCAAGCTACACTCTTATGAGACCTAATACTCTGGCGGTTATTGAAAAGGTTAGAAAATTTAGAAGCGAGAAAGGACTTGCTCTTTGTTTTACTTTAGATGCCGGACCCAATGTTCACCTCCTTTATCCTGATAATATTTCAAGAGAAGTCACTGAATTTATAAATTCAGAAATTACCGAATTTGCAGAGAATGGATTAGTCATTCATGACAGAGTTGGTAGCGGACCGGAAAGGTTTCTATAGGTGAAATCATTCTATTCCAAAGTGCTCCTCTTCGGTGAATATTCAATAATTAGACATTCAATGGCACTCGCGGTTCCTTATGAGCTTTTTGAAGGGAAGTTAACATTTCCTAGGGAGAAGAAAGATAGGGTCGACGGCGAGCTTAAGGCCTTCTGTCAGTATCTAAAGAATTTAGAGACTAAAGGAGAGCTTCTCTGCCCGATGGATTTATCAAGTTTTGAATTTGATATAGGCCAAGGGATCTTCTTTGATTCTTCTATCCCTCAGGGTTATGGTGTCGGAAGTTCTGGTGCAGTTGTCGCTTCGGTATTTAATAATTATACAACTTGTCCTGAAGACCATCTTTTAAATCTCTCTTATTTAAAGAATGTATTTTCTCAACTTGAGTCTCACTTTCATGGATCTAGTAGTGGTTTTGATCCTTTGATCAGTTTCTTAAATAGTCCAATTCTTACAACAGAGTCTCATGAGTATAAGCAAGTTTCTATTCCAAGAAATTCAGGTGATGGAGCAATTTTTCTCTTAAATACAGGAAGACCTAGAAGGACGGAGCCTTTAGTTAATCTCTTTCTTGAAAAGTGTAAGACGGAGTCCTTTGCTAATCTCTGTGATAATGTTCTCGCGCCTATCACAAATAATTGCATAGATGCTTTTTTAACTAATGATAAGGAAAGCCTCTTTGAATTCTTTAGAGAGTTATCAGACTTCCAATTTCGCCACTTTGGCCCAATGATTCCAAATCTCTATAGTGAACTTTGGAAAACGGGTCTGGAACATGAGAATTTCTATTTGAAATTATGTGGTGCCGGAGGAGGGGGATTTCTTCTCGGTATGACTAAGAATTTAAAAGAGGCGATGCAAGAGCTAAGCTCTCATGAAATTCGCCCCCTCTATCGATTCTAGTTTATTGTCCGTTGCTTACTTGTTCCGCTCTCTCTCTCTTTAATCTTGAGGATAGCTCTCTTGCTGAAACTGTCTGGGCGGATTCTCCGTGCTTAGCAATTTCTTTCCAGTCGTTAGTACACATTCCTGCGATACTAAATTTCTTTTCCCACTCTAGTCCTTGATCTAAGTTTTTAAGAACAGGTTCTAGTAAGCTACGTTTGGCCTGAATTCTCGCAACATCTGGCTGTGAGTTAATAGTGGCTAGGAAGTCTTGGATAGGGGATTCTACTCCATAGCTTTGTACCGTGATATGGTGTGTATTTAAATCTGCAGCACTTAACTTCTTTGAAAGAAGTAACCATTGTCTTGCTGTTGAATTATTTGTAATTGCACTTGTAAAACTTATTCCACCACAGCTTGGTACTATTCCTTTTGAAAGGTGATTGAATTCAACAACAGTATCTTCGTGAGCAACTCTAATATCTGCTCCCATCGCGAGCTCAAAACCTAGTCCTGCGCAGCCTTTCTTTAGATCTGCAATAATGGTCTGTGGGAGAAAGAACATGCTATAGATTAACTTTTGTAATTTATCAAAATTCTTTTGTCTCTTCTCTTCGCTCCAGGTCGCAAATTCTTCGTCATCAAGGCCTTTACAGAAATAGTCTCCAGTACCAGTTAGGTAGATAGATTTAATTTCTAAATGTGTTGAGATCCATGTGAGAAGAGTTTCTAGTTCAAAAATCATTTCTGTATTAATGGCGTTTTGAACTTCAGGTCGATTGAGCTTAATGCTGATACTACGCGTTTTCTTGCTTAGTTCAACACTTAGTGTGTTGTAGCTAAATAGAGACATTTTACCTTCCTTGGTCTTTTGGAATCTATCCTTGATTCCATGAATAAATTTTTTCAAATATGTGGGAACTCTGTCAAAAAAAAATGTAATATAGGACCATCTAAATGATTAAATTAAGTGATTTCCTGTACTTGCTTATTCTGGAATCAGGTCGATTCTTGTAAGAATTTTAGGTCTTCGTAAAGCTCTTGATCTAATTCGTCGGTTTTTTCTTCGTTTTTAAGTGGTGTTGTAAGGATTTTCTTTTTGTTAAGTTTAAACTTCCTTAAACTCTTATTAAAGCTAGTAACTTTCTTACTCTCTTTTGAATATTGTACTTCAAAGTTACTTCCATAATAAGCAGTAGGGTTGTCTCTAATATTTATAAGAACCCCAACTTTCTTTTTCTGGTATTCTTTGTCTCTGTATAATCTCAGGTGACCTCTTACTAAGCTTAGTAAGCGAATACCATCGGTTGTTGATTTTCTTAGAATTACTTGTGTATTTGGAGCTAGGATAACAGTACCAATGACTTCGTCGTTAAAGTCAATAACGGCCATCCCTTTTGAATCTGTAGTTACAATTTCATTTGCGTAAAGTGGAGTTTGAATATCTATCTTTTCAACTTTCTGATTAAGGTTTGTGAATTTAAATGTATGACCTTTAATATTTGTTAGAGTTATCATCGCCTGATTAGAAATAGATATGAAGAAAAATAGGGAGGTAAGTAAGAGCTTCAGGATGCTTTCTTCTTTGTTATAGAAGCATTAATCATTTCGATAATTTTATCTGGATGAATACTTGTATCTGCTGTGAAGATTAGCTTCTCTTCAATACTTTTAAAACCATGTAGCTCTTTTGTTTCTAACTCAATTGTTGCGGAAGTATTATTTGAGACCATAAAACTCTTTTTAATGAGCTTTTCTAGTTCTGTAATATTTCCTGGCCAATAGTGAGTGATAATAAATTGCATACTCTCTGGACTTAACTCTCTTCGTGGGAGAGCTCTTTTTTCACATTCTATTTTTATGAAATAATTTGCAATGGTGAGAATATCATCTCTTCTATTTCTTAGAGGAGTTAAGTGAAACCTCGATTGGGTTAATTTCTTAAATAAGGCCTTATGGAAAAAGCCCTTTTCAACTTCATATATAAGATCCTTACAGCTAGTCGTTATGAACTTACAGTCTTGAAATTGAATCCAGTTGAAAAGTTCACCTTGCTCACTTGTATTTAAGAAGTCTATATTCTTTAGTATGAGAGTTTGATCACAAGAAAAGTGCGGTGAATCTGTAATCATTCTCTTTAGATGACTTGGATCTTTACAATTGAAAATATCTTTTTCACTGTTATTTGATAGGTACTTTGCAAAGAACTCTTTCCCAAGTCCTTTTTCACCAATGATATTTACATTGGTCTTTCCATACTTTAATTTCTTTAATGTTGTTCTTATTGCCGATGACTTTTGAGTGGAGCCAAAGTAAATAAAGGAATCTTTAAGCTCTGGGTTTAAATGGGCAATACTCGTAGACTTAGATTTGACAATGTAATTTAAAAATTGTTTGGCAATAACTAGTGATAGAAATTGTCCCATATTCTCATCTGCAATAGAGAAGTGATCGCCTTTCTTATTATTAAACTGAAGCACTCCAATACACTTTCTCTCTTTATTTAGAAGTGGTAAGCAAAGAGTGTTTTTAAGTGTAAACTTATCCTCATCTCTCTCTTTAGGCTCTTTTAAAAAAGTATTAATACATCTTGAAGTCGTAAAGCATTTTCCAAGTTCTCCTTTGTTGAAGGAGTTGTCTTTGATATGGGTACAATGTGAATTGTGATAGATATTTTCTAGTTTGTCTTTTTCTATATTTATTTTCCATACTCTTACTTCTTCACAGTGAAGAAGGTGAGCGCACTCATCTAAGAGGTTGATAATTTCAGCAGCACTAAATTCTCTATAGAGAACATTTAGTAATCCAAATAGCTCAACTCCATCGTCAACATTAATCTCTCTAACTGAAAGCGAAGACTTGATGAGAAAGTCCTTTAATTTTTTTCCTGAGAAACCTGCTATATAGTCTGTAATAAAATACTTTAATTCAGATTCTTCTGATTGGTTTAGAAGTTCAACACCATAGTTATATGATTTATTTGGAGTGTTTTCTTGAAAGCTTCTGATTATGACACCATCTACTTCTAAGTCCCACTTATTAAAAATTTTCTTTGTGAAAACTTCTACTTTAATTTTAGTACCTATAGCGATATGAACACTAGACTTAAACGACAAGCTAAAGAGGTTGAAATCAACCAAGCGAGTATCAGTACTCAAAGTCGTTCCTTTCTTATTTCCGTTCAGTAGTGATATGCGCAGAAATATCTTATCGCTCTCTCCTGAGCGTACTCTGAAAGATCGGTAAAACTTAAAATTTGTTAGTCCATTTCCCATAGATTATTTATCGGTTTTTTTAGTGCAGAGTTTAAGTAAAAAGAGGGACTTTCCGATAAATAAAGAGACTCAATTAGGAAGTAGATATCCATGAATAACATTGTGAAATTAAAGTCTTACCGATCTTTTAGAATTCCTGTGGACGAGGGAGATAAGATAAGTATGCAAATTCTCAAGTATAATGGGAATACAGTGGATTATCAGAGCTCTGCTTGGAAGTTATCAAATGTGAGTCTTTCTGGTGTGGCCTTTGAATCGAACTTAGATTTTGAGATTGATAGCGTCCTAGAGTTAGACTTTAGATTTAAGAATTTTTCCTTTCATGTTTCTTCAAAAGTTGCGAGGGTCATTCCAAAGTATAATGTCTTCGGAGAAGTGGAGAGTTATCTCTATGGTATGGAGTTCTATACAGAAGACCAAGAAAATGGAAAAGAGTTTATCTCCTCATTTATTTCTAGCTTTAATACAAGAAGACTGAAGAAGCATTTAATTAGCCTTTTAATTAACGAGAGTCGTATAAACACTTTTAGTGATGGTCAAAAATTATCTCTTTCTCTTTCTTTATTTCTAGATATGAAGCAATTTAAAGGAATCAGTGATTTTCTAAAAGTTGTATTTAAAGAATGTTGCCGCTTTTCTCATTCAGAAGTGGGTAAGATTTTTCTTTTAAATAAAAAGAAAGATACACTCTATAATTACGATATTGAAAAAGAGGAATTCTATAAGTATTCAACGCTTGAAAATCAAAACCTCGCTAATGAAGTTTTGGCGCAAAAGTCATTTAAGATAATCAGATCCTCTGGCTCCTTAAACTTAGATAATTTTCCTTCTATGCCTTTAAATAAGAAAGGGGAAGATTACTCAAGTGCTCTCTACTTTCCTGTCTTAGATTCTCAGGGAAAGGCCTGTGGTTTCTTTGAATTTATAATTTTTGATAAAAATAAGAGTTATAGCGAAAGAGATTTATCCGCAATTGAACTCTTTAGTAATATTTTTACACTTTGTTTTGGAGATTTAGATAAGACTGAATTTGTCTCTCACCTTGAAGATGATATTGGATATGTTGATACGTCTAAAATGGTGGGAAGAAGTAAGGACATTGATATTGTCGATGAATTTATTCATGGGCAGGGATCTCATATCGAAAATGTCTTAATAGAAGGAAGCCATGGAGTAGGAAAAGTACATATTGGAAAGAGTATTCATCATAATAGTGCCACTAGGAAAATGCCTATTGGTACAATTCACTGTGAATCAATTTTAGACGAGGCTGACCTGTCTCTTCAACTGAAAGGTGATTCCGAACATGTGGGAAAATTGGAATTATACTCTGGAGGCTCTCTTGTAATTCATGAACCATCAGTTCTTAATCAAACTTGTCAACGAGAACTCCTCTCTATCTTAAAACAGAGGACAGATATTAGATTGATTTCAACCTCTACAATTTCTTTAATTGAGGAATGTGATAGTGGAAGATTTGATAGAGAACTTTATGAGTTTCTTTCAAAGAGTTATTTCTATGTCCCAGATTTAAAAGATAGAAAGGAAGATATTCCATGTTTAGTTAATCACTTCTTAGATCTTCTTTGTTCTCAGTATGGACTTCCGTCGAAGAGAGTTTCTGAATTTGTTATGGAGACATTTGAGGATTATTCTTGGCCAGGAAATATTGAAGAATTAAAAGTTACAACTGAAAGACTAATTAATTACTACCCATACCTTCGTTATTTAGATGATTTACCACAAAAGGAATTTCCGATTATCGGAGAGTATCCTCGCCAAAGTGGAGTTATCTCTGAAATTATAAAAGATGCTTCTCATGAAATTAATTTGAGTGCTGTGAAAGAGGGAATAATCTCTAACTATTGTAAGGCACAGGGAATCTCTAGAGAAGAGTATGACAAGATTTACTTAGAGAGCTCTAGACTACCTGCTGAAGACAAGTTGGCGTCCTAGCTGCCAACTGTTCTGGACGGTCAATTCTAGTAAATTAGCTAATGAGATCTCAGTAACCCACCGAAAAGACATATAAATCAAAAAAGAGTCAATTATTAATCTTTATTAGTCCTTAGATAGGAGAAAATAGAGAGTAAGAACTCCACTTAAGGTGAGTAAGTTATGAAAACTAGAAAGACTATCATTTATTTATTAGCTCTATGTTTCTATATCTCAGGAACATTACCTCTTGCTGCTGATGATCTAGAGGGGACGGGTGAGCCAATTCAAACTGAGGTGTCTGCAGGGAATTGCCCTAGTGGACTTATTTGGAATGAGCATATTAAGGATTGCCTGAACTCTGAAGATGATAACCGTGTAAATGAAAAGCAGAGAATGTGTGACTCAAAAGCAGATGGTCCCGCAAAAGATGAATGTAATGAAATGGTTCAAAGTTTTGATAAGGACCCGAAGAAATATGTAAGTTCAACTAAAGTCGATACATCAAGTAAGGAAAAGAGTTTAAAGAAAATAAGTACAGCTAAGTCTGTTGTAGGAGGCGCTATTGCCGCCTATAAGTTATTTGAAGCCTATAATGCTGCTAAGAGTGCTAAAGATGTTTTTAGTAATATGTGTATTTCAGGAATGATGTCTATTGCTACAGGTGTAATGTCATTTATGAATGATAGAAATATGGACAAGCAAGTAAAGGAAACTTTAAAAGCCGCTAAAGCGAATCTTGATGCGTTATTAAAAGAGAATGAGCGTTCAAAGGGAACGACATACGAGATGCAAATTAAATTAATGCAGGCCTATAAGCAAATCTTAGAAGCTGGGGCACAAGCCGCTCAAATTAGAGAAGATGGTTATAAGCAGGAAGTTATGATGTACTCAATTGCTCTAGGTATTGCAGCGATTGAAATAGTTGTTTATTCTATTCCTCCTGTTGCAGCTGCAGCTGCTGATAAAATTAAGTGTGCAGGTTGGGTTGCAGGAAGTGCGACTATTTCTGTTGTTCTTGGAAGTAAGATGAAGAGTGCAGCTTCTAAGGCGAGAGAGAAGTATGAATCAGAAGCTAAGAAGCTTGATAAAATACTTCAGAAGTATATGGACTTCTTTAATAAGAAACATATTGATCAACAATCTCTTGCAATGAAAATGGCCCTTAGTTCAAATTCCGCAGCTCCTATTAATGCGAAGAGTGGAAGTGGGGCAGATCAATTCTCCAATAAGAATTTAACTGAAGCTGAAAAGAATATGTGTGAGGCCGCTCCTGCAACTAGCTGTTGTAATGATTCAGGAAAGAAGTGTCCAACTTTTAATATCTCTATAGGAAACCCTACTATTTCTTCGGCCATTGGAAAATCTGACCTTGGAGGAGCTCTTGATCGTGCGGACTCGAGACTTCAGGGATCTTTAAACTTAAATGATAGTGGTGTTAGTCTAGCAATAAATAAAGACCTAAAAAGAGCGAAGGCCTTTAAGCAGAGAGTTCTTAAGCAATTGACAGATAAGAATCGCTTAGGTGCCGCTCAGGCCGAACTCTTTGATGAGAGTAAACAAATGAAAGCATTTCTAAAGTCTAATTATGGTAATGAAAATGCGAGACTTGGATCTTCGTTCGGTGAGAGTATGGCACTACCAGATGTTGATAGAGTTGCTAAAATCTTAGATAAGAGTGATGTTCCAAAGGAATTAAGTAAAGAAAAGAAGAATCTCTCTTCTTCATTAAGTGCTCTATCTGCTCTAGCAAAGATGAGAAACTCTTTAAACGATTTGTCCTTAGAAGATGAGGATGAGTCTAAGAATGGGGCATTTGACGGTGGAGACCTTGCTGCGAATTCAGGCCTAGGTGAAGGTGAGGAGTATATCTACGATAGAGATCAAATAGTTGAGAAGCCAGAAGTTTCAATTTTTCAAGTAATAAGTAATAGGTATAATGTACTTCGAATTAATAAGAGGTTTGGACAAAGAGCAAATAATTAAAAAAAAGAGCTGGTTAAACCAGCTCTTTTTTTATTACTCTTCTAAGAATCTTTCCGCTCTAATGGCCGCTTGACAGCCACTTCCAGCAGCGCTTATCGCTTGCCTGTAGTAACTATCTTGAACATCACCACAAGCAAATACTCCTGGGATATTCGTGTCTGGATGCTCACCCTTAGTGATGATAAATCCATGATCATCAAGGGTAATTTGTCCCTTTAAGAAAGATGTATTTGGAGTGTGACCGATTCCCATGAAGAGACCGTTTGTAGCTCTTTCAGTTACTTCACCTGTTACAGTATTTGTAACTTTGATTGCAGTTACTCCTGTTCCATCAGCTATAATTTCTGAAACATCACTATTCCATACAAATTCAATTTTATCATTGTTAAAGGCACGCTCTTGCATAGGCTTTGAAGCTCTAAGAGTATCTCTTCTATGAACAACGTAAACTTTCTTCGCAAACTTTGTTAAGAAAGTTGCTTCTTCCATGGCCGTATCGCCACCGCCAACGATGTGAACAATTTGATCTCTATAGAAGAATCCATCACATGTTGCGCAGGCACTAACACCTTTTCCAATTAATTCTTTTTCATTCGGAAGACCAAGGTACTTTGCACTTGCACCTGTTGAAATGATCACAGCCTCTGCCAACATTTCATCACCATTTTCACAAGTAATTTTAAAAGGTCTCTTAGAAAGATCAACGTCAGTCACGTGAGTTTGAAGGTATTCTGTTCCAAATCTCTGCGTTTGCTTTTTCATATTGGCCATAAGTTCTGGCCCCATGATTCCTTCTGGAAATCCTGGAAAATTATCTACGTCAGTAGTTGTCGTCAATTGCCCACCAGGCTCGTGACCTTCAATTACTAGTGGATTTAGGTTTGCTCTTGAAGCATAAAGTGCTGCCGTATAACCAGCAGGACCTGAACCAATAATTACAACTTGTCTTGTATTCATTCGTTAGTTTCCTCTAAATTCTTTTTTACGTGCTCTGGTCTATCATCTTTATCTGGGTTTAATTCATAGTATGCTGCAACAGAGATAAGCTCCTCAGGGTGCTTAGCTTTCTTCGTTGTCTTGTACGTTTCACCTGTAAGTGTGCAATCGTAACGAAAGATCTCTTTTTTCTTTTTTCTGGCCACGTGGTCCTTCCTTATTTTTGTATTTCCAAACTGTTATAGGTCAAATAGAGCTACATTTCAAGTTTTGTGCGCAGCAGTCTAAGCGAATTCGGCCAATTTTGCCAAAATTTGAGCAAAATGGCCTCGGCGTGTTAAAATAATTAAGTATTTTAATCTTTAAATGGAATTGGAGATGGCCCAAATGACGCTTCTGTCTTTTTTTAAAAAGCTGATTTTATTAAGTCTTATTTGTACCAACGTTTTCGCTCAATCCTTTGAGACAGTCGAAGTTGTTCTATCTAGTTCTTCTGCTCGTAGTGCAATTCTTTCTCGCGGGAGATTGCAGGGGATTAAAGAGGGGATGCGAGCAATCTTCATGGTTCAGTCGGGAAGTCTAGGTTATCCAAAACTTGAAAAAGTCGCAGAGGGAGAGGCCATTCGATCCCTTGAAAATCAGTCTTATTGGTTTTTTAAGAAAATTATCAATCCAGCACGTCTGAGAAAATCTCAAAAATTAATACTTTCGTTACAGAGCGATTCTTTAAGAGGAAATAGACCTTTCAAGGTTTTAAATAGAAAGCGTATTTATTCTAAAGAGGCCAAAAATAAAGATATTGATTTTGAAAATAACGTTGGAGTTCCCCCTGAACTTGTTGTTGAGGGTGATAAGTACGTTAAGTCTAAAGAGTTAATTGGCACGGATATGACTTATGGTCATGATGTTGAAATTCAGCAATTTGATTTGTGGGCAAAGAGAAATGGATTGACGAAAGTTGATGACTTTATGAGAAGCTTTGAACGTAAGTATGTTGACGAGAACTTCAAGCAGAATAATTCAGCGAAAGAGGAAGTTGAAAAAATCGAAGGGAATATTTACCGTGCCCAAATTGATGGGTTCATTTCAAAAGTGAATAGTCTTAAGTATGGGCTCAAAGGCCTCTACAGAGATCAGGCAAAAGATCAGGATAATACTACACTGAAAGATCGAAGTGATATTCTAAATGTCTACGATCAATCGAGAGAGGAAATAAAGAGAAAGAGAATTCTTGGAATTGAGAGTAGTAATAAAGTTAAAAGAGATGGAGCTCTGTGGTCAGCCGATTTTGATGATGCTGGGCTTAGAAGTTATATGCTTAAGAGTGGAATTGAAGAAGAAGAGATTAGGCAGTACCGAAACCTTACGCAGAAAACAGGTAATGAAATTACATTTAGAATTAGCACAGCAGTAAGTAATCACTCTACACAAGAAGATGAAAATCATAGAAATAAAGGTTACTCAGTCGCTATTGGTTATGAGTATCACTTGATGAGAACATCTTTGAGCTTATTGAAGTTTTCAGTTGAGGTCTTTGCTCAGAGATCAATTGAGAATATTGATATTGGTGGAATAAATGGACGTTTCTCTATGGGCTCTTTCGGTGGGCAGGTGCTCTACTACTTCTATAATAATCCAGCAGTGCTTAATCAGTGGGCATGGTTTGCAGGAATAGGTGCTAGAAGAGGAAATGCAGATGTTACTTCGATCGAATTGGATAATCCATATGAGTATCAAGTTGTAGGACTACCTACTTGGTCTCTTGGAACTAAGTACCGCTTCAAGACAGGTGATTCCTTTGAAGATGATATTCCTTTTGGTGCAGGATTTAATGTAAGGCTGTCTGGTGAACGAATGAGTTTAACTTCAGTCTCTACAAATCTAGATGATATTAATACAAGTATTTTACTAAATGACATAAAGCTCACAGTTGGCTTAAGTGTTTATTTTTGAGGTTTAAATGAAAAGTTTATTGATCATGTTCTTCTGTTTTATTTCTTATAGCGCAAATGCTTTAGATATCGACGAGAAATTAACTGTTCGTGTTCTAGGTCTTTCGGGAAGCAAGAAAACTCTTTTAACAAATAGAGGGTTAGAAGATGGATTAGTTGTTGGGGATCACGCAAAGTTCTTTCTAACAACAGGGGTGATTGCTAGAGGAGTTGTGATCAAGGCTTCTCCTGGTAGATCTATCTGGTCAGTCTATAGAATTATTGATGCCGATAAAATTGTTTCAGATAAAGTGATGAATATAAAAATATCTTCTCCAGTTAAGTTAACTGAAGATCCTTCGAGAGCAATTAAAGCAGACGACATGAGTGGAACAATTCCTGTCATGTCTCGTGGAAAGCAGACAGAACCTCTACCTGAGGTTACAGCAGATGAGAAAAGTGAATTAGATGGAATGATGGATGAGCAAGCTCCTGTAATTGTCGGAAGTTCTTCAACTAATAAAACTCTAGAAGTCTTTGGTGTTCTTTCTCTAAATTCTCTCTCTGGAACTTATGAGCAGGGAGATTCTGCAGGAGATTCTTCTGTTGGGAATATCGACTTCACTCTAGGTTTTGAAAAGTACTTTGCAACCAAAGGTTCGTTCTTTGAGAATATTTCAATCTTCGCTATATTTAGTAAGCGAAGTTCTAAATCAGGGCTTGAGGTTAGTACAACTAGTGATTGGACTGAATATGGAGTAGGGGCCAACTGGCACTTCTACAATGCACCTCTAACTAATAATAGACCAATTGGATATGTGACTGTGGCCGGAGGAGTTGGAAGTGCTACAACTGAGACGGAGGTGGCCTCCACAACAACAGCTTCTGTAGACCCTTTAAATGGTTCAAGTAACTTTATGCTACTTGGTGTAGGTGGCAAGTATTATTTGAGAAATGGCTTTGGCGCGAGAGTAACTCTTGACTATTTTCGATCTGGTTCAACATTTGACTTTGATGATAGCGATGAGAGCTTAACTCTATCTCTTTCGGGAGTTAGGTTTAGAGTTGGAATGTCCTATAGATTTTAAATTGTATGTCTAGTGAAGTACTCTTCAAGTTTTTGATGAAAGTCTTCACTATGAATTCTTCTCTCTTCTAGATCTTGATAGGTTCTAGGTAATTCATTTCTTATGACTTTAGAGATAATCTCTCTGGTTAGCTCGGGCTTATGAAAGAAGTTGTACTGACAATTCTTTCTTAAAGGGCTCTTTGTTTTATTAGGATTGTAGGAGAGATTTTGATTCTTCACAATTTCTCTCGCAATCTCTTGGGCCATTGTCCTAAAAGTCGTATATTTCCCACCAACAATAATATAGAGCTTTGAAAGTGGAGAGTAGATTTTATGTTCTCTAGCTGTCTTTCCTCTATTGTGTGCATCATCTTCTTTTACTAAAGGTCTAATACCTGAAAATTTTGCGGTAATATGACTTTCATCGATCCTACTTGTTGGGAAAAATTCTCGTAAATTAGTAAGTAGATATTGGATCTCTGCATCTGAAGGAGTGATATCAAAGAAATCGTCATCAGCTTTTTCTTCAGTCGTACCTATTAGAACTCTATCGTGATGTGGAATCACAAAAATAACCCTACCATCATTTGGAGTGAGAACAACAGGGTGCTCAAGAGGAAAGTCTGCTCTTCTAATCCAGATATGACTTCCTTTTGAAGGGAGAAGTTTGTCGCTCCATTGAATTTGCGCAATATTCTCTTTTACAAATTTGTCTGTAAATGGCCCTGTTGCGAGAACTAGATTCTCACAAGTTATTTGAAGAGAATCTCCTGTTAGTTCATCAGTTAATTCGCAGTGATAAAGGCCTTTCTTATCTTTGATAATTTTAGAGGCACTAGTATAGCTTAATGCTCTAGCATTAGTATTTTCTAGAGCATCCATAATAACTTCAAGTGCAAGCTTGCCATCATCAACAATGGCGTCCGAATAGATGCCAGAGCCTCTTAGTTTTTCTTTCTTAATATGAACAATCTCTTTGATTGTTGTTTCTTCATCGGCAAAGCCCCGTGTAGAGTTTTGAAAATTTGATAAGAAATCGTAGAGAAAAATTCCTAATCTAATCATCCATAATGGACGTAGGGAATCCTTAAAAACTGGTAGATAGAAACTTTTTTCTCGACACAGATGAGGGGCAAGTTTTAGCCAGAGGTTTTTTTCTGCTAATGCCTCATGGACTAAAGCGAAGTCTAGGTTTTCAAGGTATCTAATTCCACCGTGAAGCATCTTTGAACTACTACAAGACGTTTGACTGGCGAAGTCTCTTTTTTCAACTAGAAGTGTGTCAACACCGTGAAGAGAGAGGTCTCTTAGAACTCCGGCACCAACAATTCCTCCTCCGATGACAAGAGTATTGAAGTGGGTTTGCTGTAGTTCAATAAGCGGTGAAGTACTGTGAATTAATTGCTGTCTATGATCCACACGGCACTTCCTGAGCAACTAATTTTATACTTACTACCATCTGATAAGGGAGTTATCTGATAATTGATTCCAACAATGGCATTGCCATTCTTTTTTATACAAATTGGTTTTAACTTCTCACTTAAGTCACTATATATAACGGATTGAGAAATTTTTAAGTCAATTTCACTTATATCTTCTTCTGAATCTTCTTGATCTACATGACCCTTTGCCACTCTCTCGTGATATTCACTAAGCTCTTCATCATTAGTGAGCTCATCTTCACTAACAATAATGAAATCTGAAACGATACCAAGGTATTCAACAATTTTATAATTTTCTAATGTAGGAGTTGTTGAAATGATTATTCCTTCAAGGTTTACTTTCGATTTATCGATTCTATTTGTTTCACTCTTATTTTGATTTATTCGAGACTTAGAAATTAGTCCCACACTATCTGATTCGTAGGATTTAGATGGGTGAAGTTCATCGGAAAGTCCCATTTGAACGTCGAGATCAAATCGTCTGAATTTATGGGTAAGATAAATGGCGGCAAATTCAGATATTTGGGAAATAAGTAAACTTCCACCTTCAAGAGATTGCCTCATCTGATCTTCTGAACTTTCCCCTACAAGTTCATGCTCGTTTAAAATGATGAGAATGTCTTCAACGTCTTCTTCAAATTTTACATTGCGAAGTATAATGCTAAAAGGAGGATTTCCTCCCGAGGCGATTTTTCCATAGGTGATATTCTTGGCAAAAGATTTAACATCTTCAAATTTTTCAGATCGATCAATATAAGTCGCAGTGGCAATAGGAGGAGTAGGTGGGGAGATAATTTCTGGAGCTTGGTCTTCCTCTATATCATTGTTAAAGTCGTCTTCGTCTTCTTCTTCGTCGTCTTCTTCTGAATCAAATGAGCTAGAAAATTCTTGATCGTTATTGTCTTCGTCTTCTTCAGTATCCTCTTCATCATCATTTTCAAAGCTTACTTCACTACTAAAGTCACTGGTAGAGCTGAAGTCATTACTAGAGTCAAAGTCTCCAAAGGAATTCTCATCGTCTTCTTCATCATCATCATTGTCTGAATTATCTAAGGCGCCAAAGTCGGTAGAGGTTTCAAAGTCACTGCTATCATCTTCTTGATCGTCTTCATTCTCAGAAGAGAAGTTAAAGCTATCTCCGTCATCTTCTTGAGAATCTTCTTCAGAGTCTTCGTCATCGTCACTTTCAAACTCTGTGTTGAAGTCAATCTCTTCTTCATCGTCTTCTTGGTCATCGTTATCAAAGCTAGTGGTTTCAAACTCGACCTCTTCATCATCTTCGAGGTCGTCTAAGTCTGGTAGGCTGTCTGTCGAAGGAGGTTCATCATCTTCTGATTGGAAGGCTGCATTTACTTCAGGATCATCTTGATGAAGGAACTCAGAGAGGTCCTCAATTCTAGTCATATCTGATTTTTCACCAATTTCGTCGTCATTACTCATTAAAATATACCTAAAAAGTTAATTTTATTAGATTCATTATATCAGATAAATTGATTTCGTAAGTAAGAAAAGTCGGCCCCACGAGGAGGTAGGGCCGGCCATTAAGTGTTAAGCACCGTGACAGTGTTTGAATTTCTTTCCTGAACCACAAGGGCATGCATCGTTGCGACCAACTTTTTGGCTTCTTCTGGCAACAGGAGCACTCTGTGCTTCTTCTTGTTGCTCAGCCGCGGCCTGTGCTCTCTTAGCAGCTTGTAGCTGTTGTTCAAGCATTTCTTGTTGACGCTTTTTGATTTCCTCAATTTCTTCAGGAGTATAGAGTTTAACTCTAAAAATATTTTCCACAACTGATTTCTTTACTTCCATCCTCATATTTTCAAAGAGGTTGAACGATTCTCTCTTGTATTCTGTCAGAGGGTTTTTTTGAGCGTAGGCCCTAAGGTTGATCCCTTCTTTAACATTATCCATAGAGAGAAGATGATCTTTCCAGTGTTGGTCAAAAATAGTTAAGAGGATCTCTCTTGTGGCAAGCCTTACTTGATCATCATCATATTGGCTAAAATTCTTGGCGAGTAATTCTTTACCAACTGATTCAAAGTAGGCCTCTATTGAACCATCATGTTTCTTGTAACACTCATCAACGTTGACTTCGTAGTCAGTGTTAAAAGTTATTTGAAAACCTTTGACCATATCTTCCCAAGGCCAAGTATCAATTTGAACCTTTCTTTCAGGTCTATAGCTTTCAACTAGGCTATCTGCTACGTCCTCGATCATATCGTTAATGAAGCCAACATTATCGCTATCTGCAAGAATGTCTTTTCTGATTCTATAGATCACACTTCTTTGCTCGTTCATGACATTATCGTATTCAAGAAGATGCTTTCTAATTTCAAAGTTGTGCGTTTCAACTTTCTTCTGTGCTTTGGCAATCGCATTAGAAATCATCTTATGTTCAATAGGTTCATCTTCTTCCATTCCAAGAGTATTCATGAAACCTCTAATCTTATCAGAACCAAAAATTCTCATAAGATCATCTTCTAAAGATAGGAAGAATTTTGACTTACCTGGGTCTCCTTGACGACCTGAACGACCTCTAAGTTGATTATCAATTCTTCTTGATTCATGTCTTTCTGTACCAAGAATAAATAATCCTCCGGCCTCTTTTGTTTCCGGAGTAAGTTTTATATCGGTACCACGACCGGCCATATTTGTTGCAATTGTAATCGCACCTTTAGTACCAGCATTTTTGATGATTTCAGCTTCTCTACCATGTTGTTTAGCATTTAGAACGTTGTGAGGAATTCCTGCTTTTGTGAGGGCCTCTCCAAGTTCAATTGAGCTATCAATTGAAATCGTACCAACTAGGATCGGTTGTCCTTTGGCGTGAAGATCTTTAATTAATTGAACAATTGCTTTTGTCTTTGCTGCCGCTGACTTATAGATAACATCAGCTTCATCAACTCTTGCAATCGGAACATTGGTTGGAATTACTACAACATCTAAACTATAAATTTTTGAGAATTCCTCTGCTTCAGTATCGGCAGTACCTGTCATACCTGCAAGAGTTTCATAGAGTCTAAAGTAGTTTTGAAATGTAATTGAAGCGAGAGTCTGGTTTTCAGATTTTATCTCAACGCCTTCCTTTGCTTCAACTGATTGATGAAGGCCATCCGACCATCTTGATCCTTCTTTTAGACGACCGGTGAACTCATCGACAATGATAACTTGTCCTTCTTTCACAACATAATCAACGTCAACTTTGAAAAGGTTATGGGCCTTAAGAGCTTGGTTTAAATGGTGAAGCATTTCAGAATGTTCAACATCATAGAGGTTTTCAATTTTAAGAAGCTTTTGAACTTCTAGAACACCATCTTCAGTAAAGATAGCGGTTCTTGATTTCTCTTCGATTGTAAAATGCGTTTCAATTTTTAGTTTTGGAATAACTTCATTTGCTACATGGTAGAGATCTGTTCTTCCTTCACTTGGACCTGAGATAAGTAGAGGTGTTCTGGCCTCGTCAATAAGAATGGAGTCAACCTCATCTACGATACAATAGTGATGACCTCTTTGGACGTAGTCTTCGAGGTCAAACTTCATATTGTCTCTTAGATAATCAAAGGCGAACTCATTATTTGTTCCGTAAGTAATATCTGAAGCGTAGGCGGCTTTTCTATCTTCGTCGTCCATATCTGAAACAATACAGCCAACACTTAGACCTAACCAGTTAAAGAGTACTCCCATTTCCTCGGCATCTCTTGAAGCTAGGTAGTCGTTCACTGTAATAATGTGAGCGCCCTTTCCTTCAAGTGCGATAAGATATAGTGAGAGAGTAGAGCAAAGAGTCTTACCTTCTCCGGTTTTCATTTCTGCAATAGTCTTTCTTGTAAGAACCACTCCACCCATCATTTGAACGTCGTAGTGTCTCATTTTTAGAACTCTAACAGAGGCCTCTCTCACTGTCGCAAATACTTCAGGGATGAGTTGCTCTCTTGTCGCACCATTTTTAATCATCTCTCTAAGCTTAGGAGTTTGCGCCTGAAGTTCTTCATCACTCATGGACTTCATCTTTTCTTCAAGCTCATTAATTCTTTGAACGTAAGGTTTTAGACTTTTAAGGTCTCTAGAATTCTTAGTTCCAAACACTGTCTTTATTGGGTTAAACATTTGTATATTTCTCCTCTTGGATTAATCTAAAATATAATAGAATGGGTCAACAGGTGTTCCGTTAACTCGTATTTCATAGTGAAGGTGAGGACCAGTCGAATGACCAGTATTTCCAGCCTTTGCTATTAATTGTCCTCTTTTGATGAGTTGCCCTTTCTTGGCAATGACTTGTGAGTTGTGAGCATAAACGGATTCTAGCCCATAGCCATGGTCAATTTGAACAAAGTATCCAAAGCCTGCTTTCTTTCCTGAGAACGTAACTCTACCGTCTGCAGAAGCGAGGATGGGAGTTCCGATGGGAGCACCAACATCAAGTCCTTCATGCATTTTTAATCTATTAGATGTAGGCGAAATTCTTGGCCCATAGTACGAAGTAATCCAGCCCTTGATTGGCAAGAGGGTTGGAGTAGAGCGCATGAAGCTTTCACGGTCTAGAAGGTATTGATCTAGATCATGAATATTAACTTCTAAATCTTTCACATAATCTTTTAGAATATTGAACTTATAATCGAAATCAGCAAAATTTCCTGCAAGAGAGAAGCTTTGCTTAGTTAAGTTTGACCATTCTTTAGTGAAGGCGTAACCAGTTTGAAGACCGAAGTTCGTCGCAATTTTCTGTTCATAGAGATTCTTAAGTTCAATGAACTTTTCACTATTATCGCCGTCCTTAAGTTTGTCTCTAATAGTATCTTTACCTTCGAAGAAGGATTGAACTTTCTCTGTTTTTACATCTCTCTCATGTTGATGGTCTTCTAAAACCGGAGAGTTCTCATTCTGTCTGATTGCGGGCTTTGTTAAATCAATTTTTTCAAACCCTGAAATTACTCTAAGCTTCTTTTCAAAAGTTTCAATTCTTTCGATATCTTCCGTTAGAGTGTTAATCTTCATTTGGAAGAGTTGGATTTGTTCTTTTAATTGTCTATTTTCTAAAGTTAAGTGTTTGTTCTGATGAACTTGTCTAAGAATTTTCCAATAATCATAGGAGAGTATTCCCAGTACAAAGACGGCAAGAACAAAGATAAAGACAATAGCGTGGAAAGCGAGCCTAGGTATTCTAAAAGACTTAACGCCTTTTTCCCTTTCAGGTACAACCATGACTGTAAAATATCTATCCAAGTACGACTCCATGTAATTGGCTAAAGTGAAATTAATGATCAATTCTAAGACTCTGACAACTTTATGGCAAATAACTGTTCATTATATATTTAGATTTATTAGTTTATATTGCTCCGCGTGATGGGACAGAGATTATTTGGATTGTGTCAAATTCGATATTGACCCTTTTATTTTCGTGCTAATTAATCTATTAAGGAGTCAAAAAGGAGTCTTTATGAAAAGTGTACTGGTTTTATTATTTCTTTCTCTTTCATTTTCTGTTTCAGCAAAGGATATTTTAGACCGTTGTCGCGATGCAGCTCTAGCGACTGGATATGTTCACGAGAATATTTTGAGTGCAACTATTGATGCAACTCAATTAGATGGTGAGGATCAAGAGATTTTTTGGACTCTTATGACTGATGAAGTTTTCAGTGTTGTAAGTCATTATCCAAAGTCTTACGAGATGGGTGATTACTTTCCAAATATTTCTTATCTAAAATTCACTTTTAAATTACTCAGAAGTAGAGATCATATTGAGAACTCTAAGTTAGAGTATAGACAGAGAAACTTAATTCATTACATGGATCAAATTGACGGTGTGAAGGTTGGCTGCGCTTACGCCATATAGAATCGAAGGAGGGATGAAGAATATCCCTCCAATATAAAGTCATTAGGAGAGTTGAATATTTCTTCTCTCCATTGTTTTTTGAACAACTAGCGCTCCGACAATATCTCCTTCAACATTTACCGCAGTTCTAAACGTATCTAGAGGTTTTTCAATTACTAGTAGAATTCCAATGGCCTCAAGTGGAATTCCTGCTGCCAAGAGGACCATTTGCATTCCCGACATTGAGCCACTTGGCATTCCTGGTGCTCCAACACTTGAGATCATACTCATAAAGAAGATAGCAAAAATAGTAAAAGTTGTAAGTTCAACTCCATAGAGGTGGGCGAGAAAGATTGCAGCAATACCTTCAAAGAGGGCCGTTCCGTCCATATTCATGGTGGCGCCAAGAGGAAAAACAAAACCACTAACTGCCTTTGATACTCCGAGCTCCTCTTCACAAGTCTTCATGGTGACGGGAAGAGTGGCCGAAGAAGAACTTGTTCCAAGGGCGATTAGAAGTGGGTTGGCAATTTTTCTAAAGAGAGTGATTGGGCCAATACCACCAAAGATTTTTGCAATAGTTGGAAGAACAACTGCTCCATGGACAAGTGTTGCTCCAAAGACAACTGCCGCGAAAGCGAAGAGCTGAGTGAAGAGGTCTCCTGTCACTTTTAATTTAAAATCAAAAACTATTGCAAAAATACCTATTGGACTTAAAGTAATAAACCAACCAAGAATTGTTGTGAGTATTTTATTAATATCCTCGATCAGTAGAAAGAGTTGGCTGTCGGTTCGCAGAGACGTTACCATGGCAAGTCCTATTAAAAGTGCAGCGCAGACAAGACCTAAGATATTATTGGTGACAAGTGATTCAAATGGATTAATTAAAGATGTTTTTAAGATTTTATGAACAACTGTGATGACGGAGTTATCTTTAGCGTCGATCATTTTATTCGGTTTTTTATAACTAAAGTCACTACTCATAGAATCATTTTTTTGAACGTTGACTCTAACTGAAGAATTCTTCCAAGGGTGAATGAAGAAGACAACTGTAAGGCCTATGAGAATAGCAATGAGAGTTGTAGAAATGTAGTAGGTCACAGCTATGCCACCTAACTGCTTTAGTTTCCAAGCCTCTTTTATTCCCGCGAGTCCTCCCAGTAGAGAAAAGAAGATTAGAGGGGCCACAAGCATTTTAAGTGATTGAATGAAAATATCTTTTAAAAGAAGAATAAATTTATAAAATTCAGGAGTATTTTCAGACGTTACCCATGAAGGATCTGCAAAAATTGCGGCACTTATATATCCAAAAATACCAAAGAGCGCGACCCATACGGCTAAGTTTAATTTTATTTTCTTCACTATACTTCCTTAATTTTAAATTTTCTGAGATAGAATTAGTATACTCTAACAATTTTTTCAGTGCTATCTCTTATGGGGAATATCTATTTAAGTCTAAGATACCCGCTCTGAACTCTTCACTTTTTAAATATTCTTGCTGTATCCAATCACTATAGTCCCAGAATTTTGGATTTGTTCTTCTGACTCCATACTTTGCAATAAAGCGAGTGTATTCGAGAGGATTCGTTATATTGGCCATATCTTCCATGAAGTGATCAATGCTTTCTTTCTTTAAATTAATGAAGAGATTAGGGTAAGAACCTTCTACACCTTTGATAAGAGTGAGAGTGTCATTCTCTTGGTCGAGCACATCTCTGGTACTAGCATCATTTAAAAAGAAGCTCACATACTTATATTCTTTATTATGCACAATTGTGTAGAGTTGATTCTCAACCTTTAAGAGAATTGTTTCTGGAAAATAGCTTAGAAACCTTCCCTTAAGATTATCTAACTTCTTAAGTCTGGGCTCAAAGTCTTGAATGGTTGGAGTAATGGCCTTCTTCACTCTTCGTTGAAAATTGCTGTGCAGCTCTTCTAATTTATCATCTCTTTTAAAGCCAGTAACGTAGTCAATATCGAGCCACTGTCCAGGGTCTTCAACAAAGAAGCTAAGATGGTTTCTATTTCCACCGTACCATTTCTTATGGAGAAGCTTTCTATCTTTTGAAGGAAGAAATGATAGAAATAGATTTTCTCCTTCCATTCTAAGAAAGTCCATATAGAGTCTTGTCTTCAATTGATGGGCAACATTTCCATAGACGTTGAAACCAGCGACCAATAGGTAGTGAATTCTCTCAAGAATAGGGTAGTCTATAACCCAAGCTGTCTCAGGCTGTTTTCCGTGAAGTCCTTCTCGAACTGAGGCGCTATCTAAATGTCTAAAGACAGTAAGTGCCGCATTCTGGTTATGCTCTTCTCCGTCCCAAATGATTTTAGTTGCATCTCTTATATTTGATTTCTTAGCACTTCTAAAATGCTGACTTCTAGCGTCCAGAAATTTCTTTTGTTTTTTCCAGAAGTCTGACCAGATAGAGAGAAATTCTATATCACTCTCTTCTGAAGCCGGAAGTTCTAAGTAAGATTTATACTTATTTAAGAAATCGTCACTATTAGTATCTATATTTGAGTTTGGATCAGCAAAGTAAACCCAAAAGCGGTCTTCAATGACATTTAGTGCGATTTGCCCTCTGCAAACTGGACCCTTAATAAAACCTTCGATAAAGAATCTAGAATTGTCTAAGAGAAAGCTATACTTTGATTTAACTGGAATATCTTTGAAAACAATAAAGGGGTTTGAAGCGATTTCACTCTCGTAGGAAGGAAAGGAGTCTACTTTAAATTTAGCATTGTAAAATAATTCTTTATATCTAGAGAGTTTCTTCTCTGAGAGTTGATAGAGGTTGTGAGATTTTGCCACAATCGTTGGGCGGTAGAGTTTAAATCGATAAAAGAACTTTCCCTTTGGATCATCGTATGGTCTTAGAGCTTCGATCTCATCGGGCTCTCCGTCTCTATTTCTCGCTCTAATTAGTCTATAAAATGTTCTATTGTGGTCAGTATTAAAATTGATATGGCCAAGGAAAATATGTTCATAAATATAGCGAGCGATAAGTCTCGACTTTAAGTCATTTCGGTTGAATATACTTTCAAAATCATCGATTACTTTCTTAGTCTTTGGATTTTGAGCTCTATCATCATTTCCTTTAGAACCCTGGGCGACCCAGTGACCTAGAGTTAGAAATTCTCTATTGGTGAGGTTTGGTAACGCGAAAGGCATTCCAAGGTTACTGTGGTCTTCCACAAAGTCTTCGAAGTCAGAAACTTTAGCGCAGTACTGCTCTCTATTTAGAGTCGTATCTATTTCTTTAGAGATAAGTCCTGCTCTTGGCTGTGGAAACATTTCTTTTAATTGTAGAAATTTATAGATGAGAGAGTTATCTAAGTTTTCTTCTGGTGTAGAGTTGACGTCAGAAATAACAGGATGAAATCCCTTCTTCCTCCATTCTTCAACGGACTTGCCGTCAATATTTAATCTGGTTGGCTTCATGGATAGAATTCTAGAACCATCGTAGACTTTTTCTGCATTAGCACCGCGCTTAATTCCATCAATACTAGTGAGTTTTAATTGGCAGGGAGCATCGTAGCAGCCATGACAAACGACACATCTATTATCTAGTATTGGTCTTACTTTTTCTTTATAGCTAACAGGCTCGGCGGGGAGCGAACCTAGCATATCTGATTGAATAACTTGATTATTGGTAATGACGAATTGTTCCTTGTGAGTAAGGGAGCAAGAAATCGTCAGAACAAGGACAGCGATAAAATTAATGATTTTTTTCATGGAGAAATTATAAGTTAAAATTTCAACATGTAAAATAAATAGAAGAGTTAAGTGACCTTAGAGTGAAATCTATTGGGCCACTACAACAATTACCGAAATATTATCGTTACCACCATTAGCATTTGCCTGTGCAACTAATGTTGTCACGGTCTGTTGAACTGTTTCAGCAGTCGCCTTTGCTGGGTCTGGAATATATTTATTTATAATATAGACAATATCTGCGTCAGATACTTTTCCATGAAGACCATCAGAACAGCTTAAGAAAATATCGCCCTTACTGACTTTATAAGAGAAAATATCAACTTCTACATCTGCTTCAAAGCCAACAGTTCTGACGAGAACATTTTTTTGAGGGTCATTTGCTGCTTGTTCTCTATTGTAAATACCTAGATTTAACTTTTCTTGAACAAGTGAGTGGTCTCTAGAGAGTTGAAAGAGCTTATTTCTATTAACAAGATAGGCCCTTGAGTCACCAACATTTGAAATATAAAGAGTATCGCCTTTAAAGTAAAAGCCTACCACAGTCGTTCCCATTCCTTGCAATAGCTGATCTTGATCAGATTTCTTCTTTATCTCATTATTAGCATAGACTACAGAGCTGCTGAATGCTTCTTTAGGTTCTTGGTCTAGAATTTGAATAAGGTGGTTGGGAATGAGTTCGACTGCCATTTGGGATGCAATATCACCGCCATTGTGTCCACCCATACCATCAGCAACGATGAAAATATTCTTTTCAGGATTCAAGTAGATTGAATCTTGATTTGTTTTTCTCTTCTGTCCTATATCAGTCAAGCCTGAAGAAATAAGACCCATTAGCAACTCCTTAAAAAATTAGTAATTAAATTTTCATTGATGACGAAATTTTTGTCAAATTTTTAAGGCAGGGAAGTTTGTTCAATTAATAGGTACTTGAGTGATGGTGTCGGTTTAACACCGTGTAAATATAAACGAATTTATAAATATTCTTCTTTCATTTAGAGTAAGTATAACGATATAATATTAATAAGAAATGGCCCCTTAATTTTTCTACGGATGGGAGTTGAATATGGCCCAAATTGATATCACGAATTTCATGAAAGAGAACTACAGAGTTGAAGACTTTACTCACCTCAACTGGAATGGATCTTTTCAAGATTATGTAAACCTAGTAACTGAAGACCCTAAGATTGCACGAAATGCATTTCAAAGAGTCTATGACATGGTTATGTCGTATGGGACTTCAAATTACACAGAGTACAAGAAAGATATCGTTAGGTATCACTTCTTCGATGATCCAAATAATAGCGGTAAAGATGCTGTCTTTGGTATTGATGTTCACTTAATGAAGTTAGTAAACTTCTTTAAGGCTGCTTCTTCTGGTTATGGAACTGAGAAGAGGGTACTTCTTCTTCATGGCCCAGTTGGTTCTGCCAAATCTTCTATTTCAAGAAATTTAAAGAAAGGTATTGAGCATTACTCCAAGACTGATGATGGAAGAATGTTTACATTTGAATGGTATGACGAAGAAGAGTCGGAAATCCTTGGTGGTCAAAAACACTTTGCCTCACCAATGCATGAAGAGCCTTTAAAGCTTCTACCTCTTGATGTTCGTAAAGAATTTCTTGCTGAAATTAATAAAGGAAGAAAAGACGGTGATATTAAAGTAAATGTAAAAGGTGAGGTTAACCCTGCTGATAGATTTATTTTAAATGCTTATATGCAAAAGTATAATGGTGATTGGACTAAGGTTATGAACAATCACGTAAAAATTAAGAGATTAATTCTTTCTGAAAAAGACAGAGTCGGAATTGGAACTTTTCAACCAAAAGATGAGAAGAACCAAGATTCAACTGAATTAACAGGGGATATTAATTATAGAAAGATTGCTCAATACGGTTCGGATTCAGATCCAAGAGCATTTAACTTTGATGGTGAATTTAATATTTCTAATAGAGGTATTGTAGAATTTATCGAAATGCTAAAGCTTGACGTAGCTTTCCTGTATGATCTTCTTGGTGCTTCTCAGGAGCACTCAATTAAGCCAAAGAAATTTGCACAGACTGATATTGATGAAGTTATTCTTGGTCATACGAATGAGCCAGAATTTAGAAAACTTCAAAATAATGAATTCATGGAAGCTCTTAGAGATAGAACTGTTAAGATTGACGTTCCTTATATCTCAAGACTTAGCAATGAAGTTAAAATCTATGAAAGAGATTTTAATGCTGAGAAAATTCCCCACGTTCATATCGCGCCTCACACTCTTGAGATGGCCGCAATGTGGGCCGTGCTTACAAGGCTTGAAGAGCCTAAGAAGGCAGACCTTACAAAGCTTCAAAAGTTAAAACTCTACAATGGTAAAACTCTTCCTGGCTATAACGAAGAGAACGTTAAAGAACTTAGAAAAGAAGCAGTAAGAGAAGGTCTTGAAGGTATTTCTCCAAGATATATTCAAGATAAACTTTCAAATGCACTTGTTAAATACGGGCACACTGGTTCATTAAATCCATTTATGGTCTTTAACGAACTAGAGTCGGGATTAAAGCATCATGGATTAATTAATAGTGCTGATCAATTAGATCATTATAAAGAAATGCTTGCTGTAACAAGACAAGAGTATGAAGACATCGTTAAAAATGATGTTCAAAAAGCTATTTGCCTTGATGAAAGCGCTATTGAAACTCTTTGTGCCAATTATATTGATAACGTTAAGGCCTATACTCAGAAAGAGAAAGTTCGTAACAAGTATACGAATAAGCTAGAGGATTCTGACGAGAGATTCATGAGAGGTATCGAAGAGAAAATTGATATTGCTGAATCAAGAAAAGATGACTTTAGACGTGAAATAATGAATTACATCGGTGCTCTTGCTATCGAAGGTAAGACATTTGATTTTAAAATGAACGAAAGACTTCATAGAGCGCTTGAGTTGAAACTTTTTGAAGATCAGAAGGATTCAATTAAGCTATCTAGCATTGTCTCTAAGGTTGTTGATAAAGAAACACAAGAGAAGATAGAAGTTATCAAGTCTAGACTTATTAAAAGTTACGGTTACTGTGAAATCTCTGCGACAGATGCTCTAAACTATGTTGCAAGTATTTTTGCTAAAGGTGACTCGGCTAAGTCATAGCATAATAGCGAGCACAAACTCTGTGCTCGCATATTACTCCCAAAAGGAGATCTAATGGATCACCCAGTCAAAAGAGATCATGCGCGATTTAGAAAAATAATTAAAGGTCGCATTCGTGATAATTTAAAGAAATATGTCTCCGGTGGAGAGATGCCTATTCCTAAAGGAAAGGGTGTCTTCAAAGTTCCTATGCCTCAAATTGAAACTCCAAGATTTAAGTTTGGAGATAAGCAGCAAGGCGGAACTGGTCAAGGTGATGGAGAACCTGGGGATCCAGTTGATGGGCAACAAGGTGACGGAAAGCCAGGACAGGGTGAAGTTGGAGATACAGAAGGAAATAAAGAACTTGAAGTAGAACTAAGTGTTGAAGAGCTTGCAGCGATTCTTGGTGATGAACTTGAGCTTCCAAATATTGAACCTAAGGGAAAGAAGAGTTTAGAATCTACAACAAATAAGTATTCTTCTATTGGAACAGTTGGTCCCGATTCATTAAAGCATTATAAGAGATCTTACCGTGAGGCCCTTAAGAGGCAAGTTGCTACGGGAACTTATGACAGTAAGAATCCTATAATCATTCCTATTAAAAGTGATATGCGCTACAGAAGCTCTAATACGACTGTTGAGTATGAGAATTCTGCGGTTGTTATCTATATGATGGACGTTTCAGGATCAATGGGTGATGAGCAAAAAGAAATTGTAAGAACAGAGAGCTTTTGGATAAACCTCTGGCTTAAGTCTCAGTATAAAGACATTGAGATTCGCTATATCATTCACGACGCTACTGCCAAGGAAGTTGAAGAAGAAGTCTTCTTTAAAACTCGCGAGAGTGGGGGAACTCTTATTTCTTCTGCCTTAAAGCTTTGTCGTGAAATTATTCAAGAAGATTATAATTCAAGTGAATGGAATATTTATCCATTTCACTTTTCAGATGGTGACAATTGGTCAACAGACGATACCAAGCTTTGTTTAGAAATTTTGGATAAGGATATTTTACCAAACTCTAATGTGTTCTGTTATGGGCAAGTTGAAAGTCGCTATGGTTCTGGTCAATTTTATAAAGACCTGCACACTAAGTATGGAACTGATAATGAAAGCGTGATTCTTTCAAAGATTAAAAACAAAGATGCCATACTTGAGTCTATTAAAGATTTTTTAGGAAAGGGTAAGTAATGAATAGATCAAAGCCTATTCAAGGTGAACTACTAAGACTTAAAGAAGAAATTGAACAATATGCGATTGATTACGGCTTAACGTATTATCCCGTCGTATTTGAAGTTTGTAATTACGATACTATTTGTATTTTAGCCGCTCAGGGTGGTTTTCCTTCTAGATATCCTCATTGGAGATTTGGAATGGAGTATGATCAACTTTCAAAAGGAAATATTTACGGATTTCAAAAGATTTACGAACTCGTTATTAACACTGATCCTTGTTACGCTTACCTTCTAAGTTCAAATAGAATAGTGGATCAAAAACTTGTTATGGCCCATGTTTATGGTCACGCGGATTTCTTTAAGAATAATGCTTGGTTTAGAACTACTGATAAGCGCATGATGGACGTTATGGCCAATCATGGAACTAAGATCAGAAAGTATATGAACCGTTATGGGCAAGATAAAGTTGAAATTTTCATTGATGCGGTTAACTCCCTTGAGAACCTCTTAGATGTTAATGTTCTCTTTGAAACAGCAGAAGTTGTAAGAAAGAGAGAAGAGCTTGAGAAAACTGCCCACGAAGAAGAGCTTCGAGAGGATGATGACGACGACGTAAGATCGAAAGTTTTAAAATCCTATATGAAATCTAAAGCGAAGAACGAGCTCTCTCCAGAAGAAGTCGTTGTTCCAAATGAAAAATATGATTTTAAGAAAATGGATGCCAATGTAAAAGGAACTAGAGATATCATGAAGTTTCTTATGCAGAATGCTCCAATTGAAGAGTGGCAATCTGATATTATTGGTTGCTTAAGAGAAGAGGCCTATTACTTTCTTCCTCAGAGAATGACTAAAATTATGAATGAGGGGTGGGCAAGTTACTGGCACTCAAAAATAATGACAAATAAGGCGCTTAAATCTTCAGAGATTATTGATTTCGCAGATGTTCACTCGGGTGTTATGGCCATGAGTCCAAAGAGTATTAACCCATATAAAATTGGAATTGAACTCTTTAGAGATATTGAGCACCGCTGGGACACTGGGAAGTTTGGGAAAGAGTATCTCGAATGTACAGATATGAAGAAGAAAGAGTCATGGGATATGAAATTAGGACTTGGAAGAGAGAAAATCTTTGAAGTTAGAAAATCTCACAATGATATTACTTTCTTGGACGAATACTTTACTGAGGAATTTTGTCAGAGACAGCAGATTTTTACTTATAAATTTAACCCTAGAACGGGTCGTAATGAAATTGATACGAGGGACTTCCAAGGTATTAAGCAAAAGCTTCTGCAACAGCTTACTAACTTTGGACAGCCTCTGATTGAAATTGAATCGAGCAATTATAATAACCGCGGTGAAATGCTCTTGCGCCATGTTCATCAAGGGGTTGACCTAGACTTAAGCTTTGCTGCAGATACGATGAAGAATATCTTTCTAATTTGGAAACGTCCTGTAAATATTGCGACAGTTACTGAAGAAAAGGAATATATCTACGTTTATGACGGAGAAAGTTTTAAGCCGGTAAAAAGCTAATCTTTATTGACGACAATACATGTTTAGAGGAAAATAGTTGTAATTCAACTCTTTCCTCGGAATATGTCTAATGATTAAGAAATATCTATTTGCACTTCTTTTACTTATTACAAGTCCTTCTTTTGCTAATACTAAAATAGCCACTGTTTCAAAGATTAGAGGGAAAGTTTCAGTTCTCTCTCCTGGAGATCATGAAGCGCATATTTTAAAGTTGAATGATGAATTAAGAGAAGACGCTTCAATAGTTACCTACGAGGGAGCTTTTGTTAGAATTCAGTTTAACGATGGTTCAAGTACATCTCTAGGGCCAAAGAGTAAGTTAATTGTTACCAAAATGGATGAGAAAGGCTCTGGAATTATTACTCTTCTTAAAGGCCAGCTTAGGTCTAAAATAATTCGCGAAAATAATGAGGCTAAGAAACACAAATTTCTAATTAGAACAAAGAGTGCAGCTCTTGGAGTTCGTGGAACTGAATTTCAAACAATCTATAATCCAGAAAATAATATTACAAACCTTCTTACTTATGAAGGAGAAGTCGCAATCTCTAAAGGTGAGCATAAAATTTTGTCGGGGAGAGATTATACTGAAAGAGTAAAGGCCTTATCATCAAATAAATTAAGCCGTTCTCAGAAACATAGGCTTAAGAAGAAGTTAGTTGATGTGGTAGAAAACTCTCTAGAGTCTGATAAGGCCGTCGTTGTGAAAGGGGGACAGTTCTCAAGTTCTGTTGGTGGTGTGGAAGGAGTTACTCTTCCTGTGAATATTTCTCCTAAGCAATTAGATACTCTCTATGCAAATACTGAGCTTGTGCAGAAAGTAAATACGTCACAGAGTAGTGTCGTCACTACAGATAATAAAGCGTCTTCATTGAAGATTATTCCTCAAGAAGCTCCTAAAGAAGGTGTTTATGATAAGACTAATGCTAGGTATGCACAAAAATCTGGTGGCTTTATCGATCTAAACTCAGGGTTATATATTCCACCAGCAGGAAATGCTATTTTCTCACAAAGGCAAGGTGTCTACATCGCAAGTAATGTTGGAGGAGTTGATTCTCAAACAGGGCAATATGTCGCCCCAGAAGGTTTGGTACTAGATGCCAGGAAGGGGTTTCTCGCAAGGAATTCAGCATCAAAGGATAAGTTGCAAGAGAGAGTGGCGATGGCAAAGGGACTTAATGATGTAATTGATAAGGATGTTGTCATTAGAGACTTTGAAGCGGGTGTTCCTGATAAGTACTACACACAATTAGAGCTTTTTACAAAGGATTCAATTTCTCTAAAGCTAAGTTCAATCTCTAATACAATTGATCATTCAAATAGTGCAACTACTAATAGCAGAAGTATAAAGGAGACGGGAAAAGGTTTCTCACTCATGTGGAATCATTCTTCAGGTGGAAAGTGGCAACCTGTCACCAATTTTCACTATAAGAATATTCGCTTTTCTGGAAGCGAACTAGGGGAGTTCTCTCAGGGAAGTTCAAGTCTATTTGGTATGGACGTAGGTATGCGAAGGTTTCTCTCTGAGAGAATTAACTTCAGTGCGATTCTAAAATTAAAGCAAAATTATTATACGTCGGCTTCAAACACTCTTGTCTATAGATTACAGAAGTCGACATTCACTAATCTTGAAATTGGTGGGCAGTACTTTATTATAAAGTCGAAGAGATTTGATGTTGATTTAAATGCGGCCTTCGCCTTTGTTCCAAGTAAGACTGCTAGAGATGTTGAAATTGATAGTTCTACTTTGTTAACTCTTGGTGGTGGATTTAGGTATTGGTTGAGTCGTGGCACATGGATGAAACTAGGGCTTGAAAGTCAAAGTACCAGTTTTGATATTTCATCAAGTAATTATACAGCTACTGACGACAATTCAATATTTGAAGTGGCCCTAGAGTTTGGATTTGTTCTCTAGTCATCTTGACCCGGAGTAATTCTTACCAGCTCGCTATCGAGTTCTTCAATATCCCTCTGATCAACAGTGGGGAGTTCTTGAATGGGTTTCATATCTCCGAGAGACTTTAAGCTTTCAATTGAGTCAGCTCCCTCGTTAAGAATCGCTTCATCTCTTTCGAGGGTTTGACCAAGATTTTCCCAAGTCATTGTTTGCATGAGTATCCAACAGGCGAGACCGTCCATTGCACGACAAGCATAGTTTGAATACTGAATAAGCTGCTCTTGATTGTGTGCGCGAAGTCCGTTGTAGAACATTAATTGGTTGAGCTCAAATGGCATCTTCTCTTTATAGAGAATATTTAAAACATCCAATTGTTTCTGTGTTTCTCTAAATTTTTCTTGGCGCAGTTTAAAGAGTGTATGAAGAGTTAACTTCTTTCTCTCAGGCAGCGACTTCTTAATTAGCCTCTCTAAAAGTGTATTACCCTCTTCCCACTGTCCTAGAATCCATACGAGTGGAAGAGACCTTTCAATAGCGTTAAGAGAGTTCTTCTTTTTCTTAAGCGCCAATTTATAATGCCCAAAAGCAAGTTCATACTTACTTCTTGAGAGATTGTAATTGCCTTTCATATTCTCTGAGTTTGGAGTTTCAATATCTTCAATGAAGCTCATTGCTTTTTCTTCATCTCCGGTTCTAAAGTAGAGTAGCCCTATGAGCTCTCTCGTTCTCTTTGATTTATAATAATCTTCAGGAATTGATTTTATTAACTTTAAGATCAGATGTTCTTTATTTAAATAGATTCCTGTTTTTAACCAAATTCTTAAGAACTCTTGGCTTTGGAGAACGTACTGAGTGTCAGCGAATGAGCTACCTTTAAAGGACTCTTCTCTCGCAAATTTCAATCTAAATATCGTGTTAAGCCAGTAGTGGTCAGTCTCCGAATATTTGAAGGTAACTCTGAGACAACTATCAAACTCTCGGTAGAGGCCTTCTGTGATATTGAGTGCCATCATATTGATAATTTTTAGAATGCAAGTTTTCTCATAGTAGACATTTTCATTGAGAGCAACACTGTTTAGCGCCTCTAGAGACTTTTCATAGTCATCTGTGATGAAATTGATTAGGGCGAGGTATCTAGCTTTAATATATTTAATTGTCTTATTATTGTTATCCTCTAACTTATTTAGGTAATATTTTGCAGCATCAACGTCGCCACCAATAATTAGTTGCTTCACTCGTCTTAGCAAGACGAGATCATTTCTTCTTTTGGAAACGAGATTTCTTTGGTTGATTTCATCAACTTCTAGAGTGTCTAGAAGCTCCCAATCTGTTTCTAGCTCTTTAAGGTTGGACATATTAATAGCTAGCGGAGCATTTTGAGCAAACGCGGGAGTTGTAAACTGTATGAAAATAGTCAGAAATATTAATGTTTTCATATAGTTAATATTTCGGGAGAAAAGACCGATATCTTAAGTAGAAATCAAAAATAGGTGCTTTATGGTCAAGGAATGGATCATTTTTCTTATATTCTTACTAAGCTTGCAAGCTAAGGCGTTGGTGCCTCTTGAGAGTATCCTCTTGGGAGATTTTGAAGATAAGTATTCCAAAGAATCAGCAGACCCATTTGATTATCTCTTCTTAAAAAAAGTAGAACTGCCGGGGAAAATTTCTGAAAAAAGAGATTTAACTATCTATAGAGGCTACTACGAAGAGGGGATAAATCTCCAAAAGTCTTGTCGAGCTGATTATCAACTCTCATATCCAACTTCATGGCAAGAAGATCAAGTTAAGCGCAGTATTTTTGCGACACTTCAGTATATAGGGCTTGATATTTCTATTAGAGCAATTCCAAAGTACGCTAAGTATTTTGAGTTCTCTAGAGATGAGTATAGTAACCTTGTGGAAAATATTGTTGGAAATTATTGCTCAAAGAATTTAAGTATTATTAGTATTAAACAATTAAAGAGAAATTTTCTAAGCAAGTTTGATAATGAAAATACATTCGAACTTCCCGATGTCTCAAAGAACTCTTTGTTTCCAGAAAAACTTACAACTATTGCAACTCAAGATGATGTTAGAGAGAGGGAGTTTGTAAAAACTATTGATCTCTTTAAGTCTTTTTGCAGTTGGGGGGGAGATGTTGATAACTTAAGACTATTAGTTCCTTTCTTAAAGAATCCTGTTATTTATGCTTCACTAATAAGACAACTTACTAATGAGAAGTTAGAGTGGAATAGAAATTCGAGGGACGTGTTTAAAATAAGAAATCAAAAAACGGTTCAAGTTCTCTGCGAAGGATTAATATGTAGAAAATCTAATTCGATTGAGTTTAATAAGAAGTTTCCAACTTCTGTTGGACATAAGTCATTTGATGACGATCTCTCTCGTTTATATTGTAAAGAGGCGAGGGACTATCAATACCTAATAAAAGGCCAGGCTCCTAAAATTTCTTCCATGATTAAGAAAATGACCTTTGATGAAGAGAACCTTCTCATCTCACAATTTATCGCCTTACAGACGGGTGTACCTGCATTCTTTGTGAGAGCGAATAACTTCTCGTCAGCAAAGGAATTTCTTAGGGCAAGTGTTGACAAGACGTGGGACGATTGGGCGATGAATCAAGTGGATAAGTTTAAAGGTGAAGTTTACTTCGAAGAACCTCTTACAATGGAGCTCGTCGACCGCTCCCTTTATTATAAGAATTATCTTCCTGAATTTAAAGTTCTCTTTGATGTAAATTTAGGAGAGTTAGATAGAACGAACCAAATTGTTGGTAAGATAACGACTCACTTTAACTTAAATTTTTCACGTAAGTTTCTTCGTTGGGCAAGGCTTGAATATATCAATTTAGACCCAAGAGATGAAAAGAGAAAAGAAGAATTATTTTATAAAATGAAAATTAGAATAGCTCCTATCGTTAAAGATATTCGCACTAAATTTCCAACTCCTCCTTGGGATGGAGACTTAGATGTCATTATTAGAAATGAAATTTTAGAACAGATTTCTAAATTTAGAGGTGGATTTTTTGATGAAGATGAGGCCGGAATGATGAAAATTCCTGTCATTATTAGTTTTGCTCCTTACGCTTTAAAGTACCTGCGTTATGAATATAATGTTGAACAAAATCAGAAAAAATCTAAACGAGATGAAAAGTTGTTTAAGCTAAATAGTATGGAAAATAAGCCTTGATTGTGTTATAAAGTCCCAAAACTTAAATAGCGAAAATATGACAAAGAAAAACCAAGACGATATTCAAAAATCTCCTTCTTCAATTGAAGTTCTTGATACTGAGGATCTCCTTAGCGAATCCGACAGAAAGACTCTTGCAGATATCGAAATAAGCCTTACTTCTCCAACTTCAGAATCTAGAGAATATCTTCCCGTAATCACGCCGGGCTCTGATATTGTTCGCTATGATTCAAAAGTTGGAGATCCATTAAGCGCCTATTTAAAAGAAATTGCAAAGTATGATCTTCTAACGATTGAAGAAGAGCAGGAGTTGACGAAGAGATTAGTTGAAACTGGCGATATTGAAGTGGCCAAGAAACTTGTGGCCGCAAATCTTAGACTCGTCGTAAAAATTGCCATGGAGTATAGAAGCTCTTTTCAAAATGTCATGGATCTTATTCAAGAGGGAAATATTGGTTTAATGAAAGCCGTTTCAAAATACGATCCTGATAAAGGCGCTAAGCTTTCTTACTACGCGAGCTGGTGGATTAAATCCTATATCTTAAAATATATTTTAGATAACTTTCGTCTAGTGAAAATTGGAACAACCAACGAACAGAAGAAACTCTTTTACAATCTTTTAAAAGAAAAAGATAAATTAGCAAAACAAGGAATAGAGCCTGGTCATAAATTGCTCTCAGAAAATCTTGGAGTCTCCGAAAAAGCGGTCGCTTTGATGGATCAGAGATTATCTAGTTCAGGTAGCGAGCTTAGCTTAGATACTCCACTGGGTCACGATAGTAGCTCTGGGGTCTTATCGGATCTTTTAGAAGATGAGGGTGAGGGTGATATCTCTGAAAAAATTGCAGACGCCCAAGGGTTGGAGTTATTGCAAGATAACTTAAAAGACTTTGTCTCTGGCCTTAAAGAAAGGGATAGAGATATCTTTAAAAAACGACTACTTAGCGAGGTTCCTCCATCGCTTCAAAATATTGCTGATGAATACGGTGTGTCAAGAGAACGTATTCGGCAGATAGAAGAGCGACTCCTAAAGAATTTAAAGGTTTACATGTCTGAGTTTATCAGATAAATTGCGCCAATAAGTTTATATATCCTTCGACTCGGTTTCAATAATAACATTGCTACTTGGTTTTAGGTGATTTGGAGATTTTATGCTTACAACTGAAGAAAAGAAAAATCTAGTTGCTGAATTTGGAACAGAATTTGGTAAGGGTGAGAAAGATTCTGGTAATGCTGCTGTACAAGTTGCACTACTTACTCACAATATCAATGGTCTTAAGTCGCACTTTGACAAGCACATTCACGATTACCACTCAAACCGTGGTCTTCTTAAAATGATTGGTCAAAGAAAGGCCCTTTTGAAGTATGTTCAAAGGAAAAATGCTGACCAATACCAATCGCTAATTAAAAAGCTTGGTTTAAGAAAGTAATGAAAGAGGGGAACTATTTGTTCCCCTTTTCTTTTTTTAGGCTTAAAATATAGAAAACCCTGGATGGAAATAAAGCGCAAGGAAGTTAGAGGATATTTGAAATATTGGCGCTATTAAGAATCAAAATTTGAAATATCTTTTAAATTCCCTCTTTATTGAAATCCTTCACATTTAAAAGCTAATTAACAGGCGTTAATTGGTAAGGAGAAATTATGTTAAACGATAAGAAAGTTTATTCGTTGAACTATGGTGGCAAAGAAGTCACTGTTGAAACAGGTCGTCTTGCAAAGCAAGCTGATGGATCTGTACTTGTTAGCTGTAATGGAACTCAGGTTCTTGTTACTGTTTGTTCTGCTCACGAAGTTAAAGATGGGCAAGACTTCTTTCCTCTACTAGTAGAATATACTGAAAAATTCTACGCAGCAGGAAAGTTCGTTGGTGGATTCTTAAAAAGAGAAGGTAGACCAGCAACTTCTGAAACACTAAACGCACGTCTTATTGATAGACCTCTAAGACCATTATTTCCTTCAGGATATATGTTTGACACTGTTGTTTCTTGTACAGTGCTTTCATACGGTGAAGAAGGTGATGCTGAAGTTTTAGCTGCTCTTGGAGCATCTGCTGCCCTTACTATTTCTGATATCCCATTCAATGGCCCAATTGGAACTTGTAAAGTTGGTAGAATTGACGGAAAGCTAGTGCTTAACCCTGCACAGACAGAGTGGGAAAAATCTGATCTTGAAATCGTAGTTGCCGCATCTTCAGATGCAATTCTTATGGTTGAAGGTGAAGCTAAAATCGTTCCAGAAAAAGATGTTCTTGAAGCTATCTACTTTGGTCACGATCACATTAAAGAATATGTAAAACTCATGGAACAAATGAGAAGTGAAATTGGTAAGCCTAAGAGAGAATTCATCTCTTCAGCTGCTAATGAAACTATGATGGCAAAAATGAGAAGTGACTTTGCTTCAACAGCTAGAACTTGTATTTCTACTGATGATAAAATGGAGAGACAAGCGGCGACGAGAGCTCTTGAAAAAGAAGTTAAAGCAGCAATGGCAGCTTCTCCAGAGGCATTCGGATTAACTGAAGCTCATAGCTTTGGAAAAGAAGCTTACAAAGGTGTTGATGAGCTTCTCTACGAAATGATGAGAGCAGATATTCTCAATGAAGAAAAACGTATCGCTGGAAGAGGGATGACTCAGGTTAGAGAAATCGAAACTGAAACTAACCTTCTTGCAAATGTTCACGGTTCTTCACTCTTTACTAGAGGTGAAACTCAAGTAATGGCCGCGGTTACTATTGGTGGTAAGCACGGTGAGAAAATGGAAGATTCAATTAGAGGAACTGATTTCCAAAAATTCTACCTACACTACAACTTCCCTCCTTTTTCAGTAGGTGAGGCAAGAGGAGTTAGAGGTGTTGGACGTCGTGAACTTGGTCACGGAAACCTTGCTGAAAGAGCAGTAAAAGCAGTAATGCCTTCGCAAGAAGACTTTGCTTATACTACAAGAATCGTTTGTGAAGTTATGGAATCAAATGGTTCTTCTTCAATGGGTTCTGTATGTTCAGCTTCAATGGCACTTATGGATGCTGGTGTTCCTATCACTAATCCAGTTGCAGGTATTGCGATGGGACTTATTACTGATGGTGAGAGATTTAAAGTTCTTACAGATATTCTTGGTGACGAAGATCACCTTGGTGATATGGACTTTAAAGTTGCTGGTACTGCTGATGGTATTACTGCAATTCAGATGGATATTAAGATTACGGGTCTTACTCGTGAGATCGTTGAGAAATCAATTGAGCAAGCGAAAGAAGGTAGACTTCATATTCTTGGAGAAATGGCGAAGACTATTTCTACTAAGAGAGCAGAATTTAAAGACGGTGTTCCAAGAATCGTTACAACAAATATTCCAACTGACAAGATCGGTGCTCTAATTGGTCCTGGTGGAAAGAATATCAAGAAACTTCAAGAAGACTTCGATGTAACTGTTGAAATCACTGAAGAAGGTCTTGTTAAAGTTCTTGGTGCTGATACTGAAGTTCTAAATAATTGTGTTGCTTCAATTGATCTCCAAATCAATGGTCCAGAAGTCGGAACTGTTTACGAAGCGGTTGTTGTAACAATTAAAGAATACGGTGCATTCGTTGATATTATTCCTGGCGTATCTGGGCTCGTTCATATTTCTGAACTTGCTGATGATAGAGTTAAGGATGTTAGCGAGTACTTAAGTGAAGGTGATAAAGTTTCTGTTAAAGTTATCGAAGTTGATAGAATGGGGAGACTTAAACTTTCAGCAAAGGCCGTTAAGCCAGTAGAGAAGAAAGCAGATAAGTAATTTAAAATTATTTAAGTATAACTAGGGGACGTAATACGTCCCCTTTTTATTGGAGAAATCACAATGGTTCAGACAATTGAACTCAAAGTTTTAAAGCTAGAGCACTTTGATAACGATCTTCCACTTCCAAAATACGAAACAGCAGGAGCAGCAGGTGCTGATCTTAGAGCTTCAATGCCTGGTAAAGAGAATATGACAATCTCTCCAGGAAAGAGAGTTCTTGTTCCAACGGGACTGAGTTACGAAATTCCAGAGGGTTATGAGGTTCAAGTTCGTCCAAGATCTGGAATGAGTCTTAAAACAAATTTATTGATTGTAAACAGTCCAGGGACGATTGACTGTGACTACCGCGGAGAGATAAAGATAATCATCGGAAATTTTGGTGATGAAGATGCTGTAATCGAACATGGGGACAGAATTGCTCAGATGGTGATTGCTCCTGTAACTCAGGCTACACTAGTAGAAACAGAAATTTTATCAGAAACCGACAGAGGGCACGGAGGATTCGGCTCTACAGGTAAGAAATAATTCAGGGAGTGAAAAATGGATTTGTCTGTAAACTATAATAAGGCTACAAGTAAGACCGAGGCATATGAATTAGCGAAAGCTCAGATTACGCCAGAATACGTAGATAAGTTTAATGTGAAGGCCGAGATCGAATATAACGAAGCGGCACATAGTATGAAAGCAACTGGAAAAGGATTCACACTAGATCTTCAATTTGAAGAAGATAGATGTGATGTTTCTCTCAAGTTGTCTCTCATTCTAAAACCTCTTAAGAAGAAAATCTTAGGAACTATAGAAAAGAAATTAGAAAAAAACGTTTAGAGGAAAGTATGTATACAGCGACGCTAATGCCATCAGGTGAAAAAATAGTAATTAATGAAAAGAAATCTCTATTAGAGAACTTGAAAGATAATGGGCATTATATTAAGTCGTCATGTGGTGGGCACGCTACTTGTACAGATTGTGCTGTTAAAGTTGTTACAGGTGAAGATAATGTGAATCCTCCTGAATTTAACGAACTTCAACTGATGGGGAATGTCTTTCATATAACGAAAGAGAGACTCTCTTGCCAAACTTTTGTAACTGGTGATGTCACAATAGATATTTCTGCTCACGATAAGAAAGAAGATGAGAGAAGATTAAAGAATAAAACAGCGGCCTTCGCTAGTGCAAAGAAGTCAGGACCAAGAGTTAGAAAGAGAGAAGAGGTTGACGAAATTTTAAAAGAGCGTCAAGAGCGTTACGAACAAAAGAAAGTCGATGGACAGGATTGGCATAAGCACTGGGAAAAGGAAAAAGATCAGCCAGTAAAGAGATTTGGTGGTGGAAAGAGACCTAAAGAGTTTAGGACAGATCATATTGACCATGAAAGAGATGCTAAGCTTCGCGCAGAGGCCACTGAGAGAAGACTTAAGAGAGAGCAATTTGAAAAAATTTCTCCAAGATCATTTAATGACTCTCTTAAGGACAAAACAAATAAAGATAAATTTCCTGTAAAAAAATCTGAACAACAAGAAGATGCTAACTTCTGCTCAAGACCTGCGGCGAAGAGAGATAGGGAAGAGACGGCTCCAAGAGTCATTGAAAAAGCAGCTGCTCCTGTAGCATCAGAAGAGCGTCCACTAAGAGAAAATCCTGAGAGAAAGAGCTTTAGAAAGAAAAAGGACTAATTTTCTTCGTTTGAGCGTTGCCAAATTACTCATTTTCACTTATCTTTTACTTTCAGTTTCTCTGCTCGGGTGGTGGAATGGTAGACACGCACGCTTGAGGGGCGTGTGTCGCAAGACGTGCTGGTTCAAGTCCAGTTCCGAGCACCATTTAATTTCTTACATGAACAACTCTTTGAAGTTGTTTTTTTTTGCCAATAAAAATAGATTCTTATCTAACTCCCTATCCATTTCTGACATCAGTTATATTGTTCGTAGGTATATTATGGGCTAAAAATGGGCTAATTTCTTTTTTATCACTTACTAGGCCCATATATTGAATAGACTTTCTAAGATGATCTTTACTTAAGTGAGCGTATCGTTGAGTTACATCTATATCAGTATGGCCCATAATTTTTTGGAGGCTAAATATGTCTCCACCATTCATCATGAAGTGACTTGCAAACGTATGCCTTAAGTCGTGAAACCGTACTTTTCTCTCTATTCCAGCATTGTTTAGTGCTTTCTTCATTTTTCTATAGAAGTGACCGTAGGGGATTTCTACACCGCTTAAAGTTGTGAAGACATATCCACCAATGGATTGCACTTTCGAGCTGAATTTAAGCTTTTCAAGTGTTGATCTAACTGTAGGAGTCATTGGTATTATCCTAGCCCTTCCTCCTTTAGTATTATCCCTAATTCCATTTTTATCTCTTGTTCTTGAAACTGTAATTTGATCATTCTCAAAGTCTACTCTGTCCCACTTTAGACCACAAAGCTCACCAAGTCTCATGCCTGTTCCTATTGCTACTTTAAACAAATGAATATACTCATTATGCTTGTTTGCCTCTAAGAATAAGTTTCCCTCTTCTTTAGATAAGAAGTTGGTAGGCCTTAGTTCTCCTTTTTCTTTAGGAAGATATTCGGCAGGAGAGTTCATTATATATGACTTCTTTTTTGCATTTGCTAACATTGTTTTAAAGACACCAATTATATTGTTCCTCCCTTTTGCATTATTACCTTTTTCCCTAAGTTTATAGATAAAAGCCATAGCATCTTCTTCTTTTATTTCTTTGAGTTTAAACTCTTTGAAGAATGGGCGAATATGATTTCTTAGGATTCCTTCATAGATTTCTATTGTTCTTATTGTCCTGCTAGATTGCTGAACCTCACTAAACCACTCATCAGCATAATCATTAAAGCTTATATTTGCTTTGGACACTCTTTGTTGACCAAATAGTTTGATACTATCTTTCTCAATAGTCTTCTGTGCTTTCCATGTCTTAGCATCTGACTTTCTTGTAAACAAAGGACTTCGCTCTCTAGAGCCGTTAATATAGATACTTTCTCTATATTTCGTTCCATTTTTTTGAACAATCTTTTCCATAAAAACTCCGTTTAATTAGACCTTTTATGTTCTTTTATTCGTCTTGCTTTATTTGAATGTGAAAGAGCGTTCCTATTGAAATATAAGTTTGTTGAATTTGAAACAATTAATTTAGTAAAGTTCATTTTTTATTACTCTCTATTCATTTGAATTAGTACTTAACCAGTTTTCGATTTTTTCTGGTCTAAAACGAATTGATCGGCCGACTTTTGAGAATGGAATTTTCCTGTAAAATACTAATCCTCTAACATGTGCCTCTGATGTATTTAAGATTTCAGCAACTTCTTTCACTTTTAGTAGCTTTCTCATTTTATCTTCCTTCAATTAAGTTTAAGATTTGATGGTAAGTGTTAATATTCAGAAGAGGGAACTTTTCAAATATCTCATCTTTCTCTAAACATTTGAAAACTGTAATAAGAAAAATATTTCTCATATTTCTTTTAATTGCTCTAGAATCATGTCTTGGAAGTGTAGATAATTGTTTTATAAGTAGTTCGTTAATGTGGGTTTTGTTTACGTCTGAATTATCTATTGCAGTAACTATTATATTATAATTGAAAAATTCATTAATTTTCTTCTCATCATTTCTCATTTTAAATTCTCTATTATGTATTGAACCATCAATTTCAATTACGACTCCCATTGAAGGATTTTTCTTTGCTTTAATAGAAGACTTGAGGGAAGGAATATAGAAGTCACAACAATAGTTTCCTATCCAAAATGATCTATACACTTTTAACTTTGTTGCTTTTCTAAGTTTTGAGTAAAATTGATTTTCAAATGTTGTAACTGTTTTCTTGTATGAGTCACTTCGATCTGAGTTGATGTCGTCATAGACGCTCTTTAGCTTCTCATAAGGCATTATTAATTCAACTGCCTCTCTTGTTCTAATCTTTCTAAAATCCATAAATCTTCTCCTAAAATACAGATCACTTAACCTATGGATATAGATGATCTGTAATTACTAATAGTTAAGGCCTTAAAAGAGCTTCGAAAAAGCACTAGTAAACCTGCTCTGGTATTGTTATCTATTAGCTCGTGTTGCATAAGCTGCACAAAATTAAAAAAATAATGGGTTTTTCTCACGGAATTGTGACTATGGGCGTCTATTTAGATCAGAAAAATAAAAAAGCTGTTTTAAGACATCTGGAGAAGAGTATAGATGTAACTGACTCCTTAGTGGCCGATTATGAATCCCGAGTATTTGACTTAGATAAAGCTGAAATACTGATTAGAGAGTTTAAAGAGCAAATTTCTAAAAGTAGTGATATTTTAAAAAAGTGGAATAATGCCAAAGAACTTGAGTTTAGAGAAAAGTTATTTGATACATTAAACAGGGTTTATAACTCATCTGTTGAAGAGTATTTTGAAACATTTAGGAATGGTGAGACTCCAATGAGTATCTGTTTAAGTGTATATACTTTATTGGATTATTTAAAAGGACGAAATAGCAACTTTGAATGGTTTAGAGGAGAGCTATTACACCTATCAAGTAATAGGGATTACCTTACATACTTGAATATTCCTAAAGAGCCCCAATGTGACTCTCAGTGGGCTAGAGACCTTAAGGTTAGGCTTAAGAGAAAGATAACCTTTTTAAAGCAAGAGAAGTTTCATACAGTCCAAACGGACAGGATTAAAGAGATGAAACAGGTGTTTACTGATACCACTCTTAAGGAGTATGTCACAGAAATGAAACTTAAAATAAATAAGGAAGCTAAAGACCTTTAAAGATATCTTCTAGTTTTATTTTATATAACTTAGATAGTTTGACGATTGTTAGGAGAGTCACATTCTTTCCTGTTTCAATTCTTTGAAGATGTCTCCAAGAAGGCCAGCCATGATCTTCTGTCTCTTCCAAAGTCCAACCCTTAAGATTTCTTATGTCTCTTAATTTATTGCCAAGATTTTGTAGGAATAATCTATCTTCTTCTGTTTTCATCTTAACATTTTTTCATTTACCCCCGATTAGTAGTACACACGATAAGTAGTATTTTAAGGACGTTACATGAAGAAAATTACTCAATTATTACTATTATTAAGCCTTATTTCTTGTAGTACTGGCTATCATAAGCAGTCACTCTCAGGTGGGTATAATGATACACAATTAGCTGAAACGATCTATAAAGTAAGATTTAATGGAAATGGCTACACTAGCTTACCAAGAGTCCAGAGGTTTCTTCTTAGGAGGTATGCCGAACTAACTATTGAGAAGGGTTATGATTATTTTCTAGAGCTAAGTGCTGATGATTTATCAGATTACTCTATTGGTTCATCTTGGGATAATGAGTCTGTTGATGTCACAACAAGGCATAGTGCTTCTGGAGTAATTAAGCTCTATAAAGCTGGTGAAGAACCTTCTAACGCATATAACCCATATCTTATATTAAAGAAGAAGTGAGTAAACCTTAATACAGTATTAACGAGATAATTAGGGTTAACGAACCTAGAGTTCTGATAGATTCAGAGACTTCTCTCTACTTAAGCTAAATAGAAGGAACTAATATGAAGATTATTCTATTTCTATACATTCTACTGATTAACTTCTCTATTATGGGCAGTGGAGTGCATAATACGCGGTAAAGAAGTTTTCAGCCAAGGAGAAGGCTTACTTAGCTTCTGTTCAAAAGGTTGCTTACAGCTGTTCTTATGAAGGCTCAGCGTCTTTAATTAAAAAGAGAAATGCCTCTAAATTTAAGTTTGAAGGTGACTCTGATAGCAATGCAGAGCATTCTGTAGGCTTTGTTATTATAGACGACAAGGCTTACATGTCTGGAGGTAAGGGGAAAATGGTAGAGTTGCATGAAATTGGAAAAGATAGTTATCTTGAAGTTATACCTAATGCTCCTTCAATTTTATGGAACTTTATTTCGAGTCACCATAGTAACCACTTAATTCAGATGAAGGCATTTGGTCTAGATGGTGGAGTTCTATCTTTCACAAACTCCTATAAGTGTATTAAAGCTACGAAATAGCTGTCATGGACTAATCATGGGCTAAAATAGGTAATAAAATAAAACAAAACATAATAAAAGAACATTGAAGGTTGGTTGATTAGCACTGTGTTTATCATTAGTTACAGTGATGTATTGTTATGTTTAATTACTCTTTCTTTGTTATAGGTTCAAGTCCAGTTCCGAGCACCATTTAATTTCTTACATGAACAACCATAATAGGCTAGGCTAAAAGAGCCTGTTAGATTTCTTTTTATTTAGTGCTAATCTATGATCTGACTTCTTTTAAGTGAGATATATGAAAGTAGCTTTATTTACTCTAATTATTCTTTTTCAGTTTCATTGTTATTCAAAAGTAAATATTACTATTAATAAAATCTCTAAGACTGATATGTTTCAAAGTTCAGTAGTATTAAAACAGTATATGCCAACTAGAGAGGATGAGTCTAAAGAGTATTTTGTATCACTTACTGAATACCTTCCTCTTGTTGTTGACGAGATTGTTCCTCATTCTTCTCGTTACTTTAAGCAAGATAAGACTCCATATCTAAAGTGGAACTGTCGTATTGGTTTGAGTAAGAAACAAGGTAAAATGTACTTTGATTTTAATGAAAATATTGTAAAGACTACTAAGCAGTATGAAGGAATGGCCAAAGGTAACTATATAAGTGGAATAGTTATAAATGGTCGTCTCGTTAATGTCTCAAATGAATATGGCAGCTTTAGACGTGTTCCTAAGCAACTTTATATAACTTATGCACTATTGGACAAGAATAAGGCTATTGAAGAGTGTAAGAAGTTAAATAACTCAGATTCTTAGATAAAAGAATACTCAGAAAGTTGTTTTCGGCTCTAATTTGTCACTATTTTTAAATATGCAAGCTCACCAAGGTCGTCTCCAAATAATCTCGTGTTCTGGACTTCAGCAAAGGCTAGGATTCTCAATTGCTTATTGTCTAAGTGTGAATAGCTTGGCCTAGATAAGCTTTTACAGCTATCGAAGTAATTCTTATTAAATAGCTGTAAAAAGGAAGTGTATAAAGTTTGTACATATACCTAGTATTTACAAACGATCCCTAGAGATCCTCTTTCGCTGCGATAATAGTTTAACTGTTTTTTGAGTTGAAAGGAAGATTTATGAGGGTCATTATAAATAATGAATTATTGGTAGCAATTCTTAAAAGGTCTATTCTCTTATTGATTCTTCAGGCCTCACTACTAATTAATAGCAGTTTGGCCAGTCGGTGTGAAAGAGGGGACCGGGAACTTACTCAAAGAAGTGAAATAATGCGAATTCGAAGTACTTTGAATGAAAAGGACTCTTCTTGTACAGCATTTCTTATTTCTAAATCATGCGCAGTTACAGCAGGTCATTGCTCTGATCACTTTGAGTGGGCGGAGTTCAATTTACCTGCTTCGTATGGAGATGAAATTACTAATTCTTCTGCTGAAGATACTTATAGAGTTCGGAAAAAAACAGCTAATTACAACTTTGGCCAAACAGGGGATGACTACGCGGTTTTTAAACTAGAAAAAAACCAAGTAACAGGCCTCTACCCTGGAGAAGTATACGGATATTTAGAAATTAGTCATTCTAGGCCACTAAAAGGTGAGAGCATTCAGATAATAGGATACGGATTATCTTTTCAAGATGAGCACTCCTATCTTTCTCAAAAGTCTTCTTATGGAAATGTTACTAGTTCAGACTATAGGAGAGGTTATCCTTTTATCGCGAATCTAAGTTCAGTTACATATGATGCAACAACCTCTGGAGGGGACTCAGGGGCTCCAATAATTAGAAATTCAGATGGAAGAGTCATTGGAGTTCATACGAAGGGGATGTGCTACTTTGGAGCTAGAAGAAATGGTGGCACGCTCTTTAAAGATCATAAGAAATTTACTAAAGCCGTTGAGTCCTGCTTAGAAAGCGAGCACTAATATAGTATACGAAGTTTAACGGTCTGGTATTGTCTAGAAATTATCTCTTTAAAATTTAGTTATTTTCTATTTACCCGATAAGTAATCAAATACTTATTAAGAGAAATTAATGAAAAAAGCTCCCATTCCAGATAATGATTTCGAACGCCTTGAAGCTTTAAGAAAGTATGAAATCTTAGATACCGATGTAGAGAAATCATTTGATCAAATAACAAAACTTGCAAGTGCTATTTGTGAGACTCCTATTGCTCTTGTTAGTTTAATTGATAAAGAGAGACAGTGGTTTAAGTCTCATCATGGATTGGAGGCGAGAGAGACTCCAAGGGATATTTCTTATTGTGGCCATGCGATTTTATCAGATGAAATTCTGATTGTTGAAGATGCTAGTGATGATCAGAGGTTTTGCGACAATCCTCTTCTAACTGGTGCCCCACATGTAAAGTTTTATGCAGGAGTTCCCCTTGTTGATGAGGAAGGGTTTAAGCTTGGAACTCTCTGTGTGATTGATCATAAATCCAAGAAATTAAGTGAAAAGCAAATAGAGAGCTTAGAGGCACTAGCTTCCAATGTAATTTCTCTGCTAGCACTTAGAAAGAAGAATATTGAACTTCATAAAGTTAAGGATCAATTTCAAGAGATTGAGAAAATGTCTTTGACTGGAGGATGGGAGTTAAATTTATCAACATCAGAGGTTATTTGGACGGATGAGGTTTATCGAATTCATGGAATAGAAATTGGGAAGCAGACTTCAAAAATAGACGGTCTCGGATTCTATGTAGGCTCTTCGAAAAAGAAGCTAGAGAGATTACTTGAGAATTGTATATCCAATGGCACGCCTTTTGATGATGTTTTCTCCTTTAAAGACAATTATGGAAATCATAAGTGGGTTAGATCTGTTGGAAGAGCTGTTCGAAATGAGGATAATGAAATAGATAGAGTTATTGGAACATTTCAAGATATTACGAGCTATAAAGTTAATGAAAATAGGCTCAAAGAGTTAAATAACTACCTAGATATAAGTTTAGATAGTGCTAACCTTGGGCTTTGGGAATGGAATATAGAAGAGGACTTCATTAAATATGATAGACGTTGGGCCAAGATGTTGGGGCTTGAGTTTAGAGATATTAAGCATTCAGTTAAGAGCTGGAGGTCGAGAATTCATCCGGATGATTTACCAAAAGTTAATAAGAGAATTAGAGATTATTTAGATGGAGAGAGTGAGCGCTATAGAAGTGTTCATAGAATGAAGCATATTAATGGAGAGTGGATTTTCATACTAGATCAGGGAGTGATCACTAAGCGTAACTCTAAAGGTGTTCCAGTTAAGTTCATTGGAACTCATACTGATATAACGGAAATAAAGAAGAAAGAGAAGATTGATGTCTCTATCGAAAATATTCGAGAGAGGTATATTACTTTTAAAAACGATCATCAGAGTTTCTATGAGTATGTCTCTGAAACTTTCATGGATATATCGATGGGAGAAATTGGCTCTCTCGTTCAGTATGATTCTCAGATAGACCGGTTTCAGGAAATTTATTCATGCGGAAAGGAAAGAGTCGAAGAATCTGAAAGTAAACTTTCTGAAATTTATAAATTAATTATCAATTCAAGTGACCATTACCTTAGTGATTATGGGAAAGCCCCAAATAACTTAGTCGGAAAATTTAAATATATAGGAATTCCTATTCATAGATCAAAGAAAAGTGTTCTATTTCTTCTTATTGGAGGGAATAGGCTTGAATATAACTTATCTTTCTATGAGTATCTCTATCCACTTATTCAAGTAGTGAGTGAAATGATTGCTTATTTGAATTTAGAAAAAGAGAAAGATGAAAAAGAATACGAAAGGAATATTATTCTTGAGAGCACTGGTGTTGCTCTTTGGTCTTATTATCCTTTAGAGGAAAGGCTAGAGTGGGATACAAGTATGTACAATCTCTGGGAGACTTCTGCTGGAAAATATCAAAGTAACACTGAGATATTTGCTCGACTTGTTCATCCTGATGATCTTAAAGGTGCTCTTGAAGAATTTAAAGACACTATTAAGTATCATGATAAATATGATACGAGCTTTAGAATTCTGACTTCTGATAATAAAGTTAAACATATTAAGGCCAAGGCCGATGTCATTAGAAATAGTGAGGGAATGGCGGTAAAGATTCTTGGAGTTAATTGGGACTCCACAAAAGATATAAATATTAAAAATGAATTAATCTCTGCAAAAGATGAGGCCGAAAGTTCTGCTAGAGCAAAGTCTCAATTTCTTGCAAATATGTCCCATGAAATAAGAACACCGATGAATGGTATTTTAGGAATGGTTTCCTTATTGTCTGATACAAAACTAAATCAAGAACAAATCGAAATGATTGAGACAATTCAGTCGTCAGGAGATATCTTGATGACAATTCTCAACGATATTTTAGACATTAGTAAAATTGATGCAGGTAAACTTCATATAGAAGATAGGAGTTTTTCTTTAAGAGACTGCATAGAGCAAACGTTATATCTCTTTTCGAGTATTGCATCCGAAAAGAATATTTCTTTGTCTTCTGATATTAGTAAGAATGTTCCGAATTATTTAATTGGTGATATAACTCGAATTAGACAAATTCTAGTAAACTTTCTCTCTAATGCTACAAAGTTTACGAGTAAAGGAGCAATTAGTATTAATGTTGATGGAGAGTGTCTATCAAACGAAAACTTTGAACTCTCTATCTCTGTTAAAGATAGTGGCATTGGGATTAAAAAAGATGCTCAAGGTAAATTATTTGAATCCTTTTCTCAGGCAGATGCTTCTACAACTAGAAAATACGGAGGCTCTGGATTAGGACTCTCTATCTGTGGAAAATTAGCGAGTTTGATGAAAGGAGAAATTTTATTTGAGAGCAAGTATGGCAAAGGATCAACTTTTACTTTTAAGGTCAATTTAAAGATTGGAAAGAAAAATGAAGGAACAATTATTGATCGAAAAATACATTTGAATAATTCAGAAAGTTTTTCTAGTGAATATCCTCATAATATTCTCTTAGTTGAGGATAATCTTGTTAATCAAAAAATTGCATTAATGCTTTTAAAGAAAATGGGATATGAGTGCGAAATAGCAAATAATGGTCAAGAAGCGGTAGATTTAATTATTAAAAATGGGCCAAAGTTCTATTCACTTGTATTGATGGATATGCAAATGCCTGTTAAAGATGGTGTAGAGGCAACAATCGAAATTATAGGGAAGTTCTCTACTGATGCTCCTCCAATAATTGCAATGACTGCTAATGTTCTTGAAGAAGATAGAGAGTCTTGTAAGAATGCAGGAATGGTAGATTATCTAAGTAAACCCATTAAAATTGATCAATTAAAGAGAGTTCTCATTAGAAAGTTTTGATAGTTTTTATCTATCACTCGATAAGTTATTAATATTAGAATCTATATACTCCAAGTGTTAAATTACTTTTAACAACAAACCATAAAGGAGTATATATGCAGACTTTAATCAATTCAAAAATTCAAGAATTTAGTGTTCAGGCCTATCAAAATGAAGACTTCAAAACGGTCACAGAAAAAGATCTTCTAGGAAAGTGGTCAATTCTATTTTTCTACCCTGCTGACTTTACTTTTGTTTGTCCAACAGAGCTTGGAGATATGGCAGATAGGTACGCTGAGTTCCAAAAAATGGGTGTAGAAGTTTACTCTATTTCTACCGATACTCACTTCACTCATAAAGCGTGGCACGACACTTCTGAAACTATTAAGAAAGTTACTTACCCAATGTTAGCTGATCCTACAGGAAAGCTTACAAGAGCATTTGGTGTTCATATTGAAGAGGAAGGACTTGCTTATAGAGGAACTTTTCTCATCAACCCTGCAGGAGAAATTAAGCTTGCTGAAGTTAATGATAACGGAATTGGAAGAAATGCTGATGAGCTTATGAGAAAAGTTCAAGCCGCTCAGTTTATAGCAGAGCACCCAGATGAGGTTTGTCCTGCTAAGTGGAAACAAGGTGGAGAGACTCTCAAGCCAGGTCTTGATCTTGTAGGTAAAATTTAGAGTTAAGAAAGTATTAGGGTCACAGCTTTAGTGGCCCTTTATTAATCTCTAATAAAAAGGAATATATATGTTAGACTCACAGATATTAGATCAGTTAAAAAGTGTTTATGAAAAACTAGAAAATGATATTGAACTTGTATATTATCACTCAACTCATGGGAAGCAAGACGAGTTGGTGGAGATGCTTGAGGGGGTTGCCTCAACTTCTGATAGAATATCTGTTAGTCAAACTAAGGAGACTTCTTCTGCGCCAGCTTTCTTTATAAAGTACAATGGTAGCGCCAACGGTATTTCTTTTAAGGGAATTCCTGGTGGACATGAGTTTACTTCGCTGATACTTGCCATATTAAATTCTGATCAAAAGGGAAAACTTCCTGATGCTGGGATTATTTCAAGGATTAAGAAAATAAAAGGAGAGATTAAGCTTAATACTTACATTTCTCTTTCTTGTGAAAACTGTCCTGAAGTTGTTCAGTCTCTAAATCTTATTTCGATTCTAAACTCTAATATCAGTCATCAAATGATTGACGGAGAGTTTGAGCAAGAAGAAATTGAAAGACTCAAAATTCAAGGAGTTCCAAGTGTGATGTTTGGGGACGAATTAATAAGTTCTGGGAAAACTAATCTATCTTCTCTTTTATCAAAGTTAGAAGAGAAATTTGGAGTAGAAGATTCGTCGCCTGAAGATAAGGACCTTGGAGAGTTCGATGTCGTAGTTGTTGGAGGGGGGCCTGCTGGTGCTTCTGCTGCAATCTACTCCGCTCGAAAAGGACTCAAGACTGTTGTTATTGCTGAAAAAGTAGGTGGACAAGTTCAAGATACGAAGGGGATAGAAAATCTCATCTCTGTTTCTTATACTGAAGGTCCACAACTTGCGGCAAAACTTGTTGAACATATGAATGAATATAATATTGAAATTCTTGAACACAGACTTGTAAAAAGTATTAATAATAATGGTGTTAAAGAGGTTTTACTTAATAGTGGAGAGTTTTTAAAAACAAAATCTCTTATTATCGCTACTGGAGCCAAGTGGAGAGAACTTGGTATTGATGGGGAAAAAGAGTACACAGGGCGTGGAGTTGCCTATTGTCCTCATTGCGATGGGCCTTATTATAAAGGAAAGGATGTTGCTGTTATTGGAGGAGGAAACTCTGGGGTTGAAGCCGCAATTGATTTGGCCGGAATCGTTAAGTCGGTGACTCTCTTTGAGTTTCTTCCGGATTTAAAAGCAGATGAAGTACTCGTGAAGAAATTAGAGTCTCTTTCTAATGTAAATATTATTAGAAACGCAAGAACTTCTAAAGTCGTTGGCGATGGAGAGAAGGTTGTCGCTCTTGAATATGAAAATAGAGAGAGTGGTGAATTTCATGAGCAAAGCTTAGATGGAGTCTTCGTTCAAATTGGACTAAGTCCAAATAGTTTCTTTGTTAAAGATATTATTGAAACTAATAAGTTTGGTGAGATCGTCATTGATAATAAGTGTAGAACTAGTGTTAAAGGAATCTATGCCGCAGGAGATGTGACAACAGTTCCTTATAAGCAAATAATTATTTCGATGGGTGAAGGGGCGAAAGCAGCACTTGCCGCCTTTGAAGACAATATGACCTCTTAGAAGCTCTCTAAGAGGAAGTCTAAATCATCTAGAAAGAGAGCTTCTGTTCTTAATCTAAGATAAGTTGGATAGAATAAATCTGGAGCACTAACTGAAAAGTCATGATACTTAGTGAGTGCTTCATCACTTCCATTTTTTAAATAGTAAACTATCGCTGCAAATGCTCTTGAGTTAAATGAATAGTTCCGAATATTTTCTAGGGCCATCTTTGAAAGCTGCTCAGTGCTAAAGTGATTTGATCTAAAAGAATAGCTTTGTAGCAGTTCATTGATACTAATAAGAGTCGGTGAGAGATAGTAAATAACTCCCATCTCTTTAGCACTTGGATGCATAACGATCATATCTTCATCGTTGATTATATATTTACCCATATACTTTGTATAAAGGCCTCTTAGAATACTTCTTCTAAGAGCAATATTTCTAAAATCAAATCTCTTCGCGACAAAGAGCATCGCTAAACTCTCTGCAAATGATTCTGCCATATGAATACTGTGTGATTCAGTTGAGTATTGATCAGGAACAAAAGTTTCATCAATACAGTGAGAGAGCTCGTGATAGAGCGAGACTAGCTTAAGCTCTTTTAAGCTCAGTAAGTTCATAACTTTTTCAATCGTATTTTCAGGATAAGGGTTGAGCTCGTTTGTGATTCCAAGAATTCTCTTCACTTCTTCTCTGTGATCTGTTTTTGCTCCAGAGGGAAAGACTGCACAGAATTTATATTCACCAGATTTTCTTCCTCTAAAAGGAAGAGCGCTCGCCGAATTATTTAAAACCGTGTGGTAGTCGAGAATAGTTTCCGCTTCAGATTTATCAACTATTAAATGAAACTTTGATTTAACATAGGATGTAATAGTATTTATATCATTGTCTTTAGCGCCAGTAAGTAATGAACTTATGAGGCCTTTATCAAAAACTAAGATTGGATATTTAGAATAAGAATTAAATTCTTTATTAAGAGACTCTATCTCTGCACTTGTATCAAAGGCGAATGAGCTAAAGGACAGAGAAGAAATTAAAAGTAATTTTAAAAAATAATTCACCACTACTTGCGCTTTATTTTCTTAGGAAGGAAGTCTTCGATTTCATCAATTAAGTACTTCATTCTTTGAGTGGTATCTTCTAATCGTTTTAATTGTGAGTGTATGAGAAGTATTCTATCTAATTGACCTAGCTTTTGTTGAATCGGTGCTTCTTCTTCAATTAGCTCGTCTTCATCATAAATATCATCTTCATTTGGTAAGTGAGAGAATTCATTTAGTAGTGCCTCAAGAGGATCGTTCTTCATAAGATCTTCTTTACTAGTAGTCGCAGGATAATTCTTAGCGGCAGGGAACATCACGAGGTTATCTGCTGAGTTTTGAATGCTTTCTTTCATTTCACTTCCAATTTAAATTCATTTATATAATTGCTAAATTTATGCCAAATTCTCTAATTACACTTTCAAACACTTAGAGAATTCTTCTTGACGGAAAGGGTGTCTAATTCTCTTAAATTGTCCGATTTTTAGTCACTTACATGAGTTTTATTGACTCTATAGGCAGTGCTGTGTTCATTCTAGATGAGGTTTAAGTCTGGGAAAAGACAAGTGAATTAATTACAAAAGGAAGTGATTAAAACTTCGACAAAAATTTCGGAAATAAATGCCTGATGGAAAGAGAGCAGTGAGGCTGAGATTATAGATAGGTGTTTAATTCATTTGGAGTTAGAAATGAGTGAAAAACCAGCATGCTTAAAATGTGTTCATTATAAGGCCTCTTGGGACCCTCAAAATCCAAGAGCGTGCAAGCTCTATGGGTTTAGTTCTAAATTCCTTCCTTCTCAAGTTGTTAAGAGGGAAACTGGTATAGATTGTCAGGGTTTTAGGTTAAGAGATCATTTTAAGAAAGAAAAAACTCTCGATCTCAATGACGATTCTCTTTGGTAGTATAGATTACCGATATTACATAGTTTGACTCATTTGGTCGAACATTTTTTCCAGCTACATTTCAACTTCTAATTTTTGTAAAATATATTTAGAGAGTACTCTCAACTGGAGCCTGACCATGAGTCTATTTCAAAATCTAAACATCACTAGTAATACCTCAAATCAACTTGGAAAGAAGTTGGAAATTGTAGGTGATAATATTAATAATGCTGGAACAAATGGTTTTAAAGGAAGTAGAGCTGAGTTTTCAGAGATGCTCAATACAGCTTCCATGGGAGCTGACGGAGGAAATCAAGTCGGTGCTGGTGCAGTGATGGATAACTCCACAAGAGACTTAAGTCAGGGAACTTTGGCCCACTCAAATTCTGCTACTGATTTGGCCATTGATGGAAATGGTCTTTTCGCGGTTGATACTCCTTTTGGTCAAGCTTATACAAGAGATGGCTCTTTTCACTTTGATAAAGAAGGCTTTCTAGTGACAAGTGATGGACATAAGGTTCTAGGTTTTAATGGTGATGAAGGAAAGGAAGCAAATGTAGTTGCACCTCTTCAATTGGCCAATGGGAATATGAACTCAACGGCAACTTCTAATGTCAGTCTTACGATGAACTTAGATGCAAGAGAAGATGTGAAGGTCTTTGATCCGCAAAACCCTAGAGAGACTAGTAGCTTTGAGAGATCTATCACGGTTCTAGATGCTAAAGGTGAGCAGCAATCTCTTAATCTCTATTTTACAAAAACGGCTAATGGAAATTGGTCTTATAATGCCGTGGCAAAAGGTTCTGATTTAGAGCCCGCTGTTGAAGGAAATGTTCTTGTCGGAACAGGTACTGTAACTTTTGATCAAAAGGGAGTCATGCAAAATGATTCTGGATTAGAGGCGACAACAGTATTTAAAGGCGGTGAAGAGCAGACGATTAATTTTAGTTTAACAAGTAAGGGTGTAGCGACAACACAATTTGGAACTGACTCAAGTGTGAGCTCTAATGTTCGTGATGGAAGCACTAGTGGCTCAGTGGTAGGACTTGGTTTTGATCAAGGCGGAGCGATGACCATTCGTTATGATAACGGAGAAAGTAGACAGCTTGGAAAAGTTGCCGTCGCAAAATTTACAAATGAGCAGGGGTTAAGAAAAATAGGTCAAAATCTCTATGTTGGAAATCAAACTTCTGGTCAAGTTTCTCTAGGACAGAGTGGAAAGAATGGTAGAGGTGATATTAAAACAAATGCAATCGAGCAATCTAATGTTGATATTACTGATAATTTTGTCGACATGATGAAGACTCAGAAAAGTTTTTCCGCAAACTCTCAGGCCATGGGTGCAATTGATAGTTTACTTCAGAACGTGATAGGTCTTAGATAATCATTGTTGTCGCAGTAAATTTAGCACCACCATTATCTGTACTTTTATCTAAAGTTAATTCGAGTTTAGTTCTGTCATCAATTCTAGAAAAATCTTCTAAGTAGGCTTTCTTAAATGGAATTAGAATATTTTGAACTTTAAGAATATTCTCCATGGCAAATTCATTTGGCTCCATCTCGAATTGAATAGATTGATTTGATTTTTCTGTAATTTTATACTTATAAGCATCTTGGTAGAAAGGAGCATTTTCTAGGAAAACTTTCAGCAGATTTAAGCTCGTATTCTTCTTTTGATATTCACAAGAATGGACACCATGAAACTCTTCAACTTTAGAGTGCTTGGAGATGTCTTTGAATAAATCATCAGACAATTGGTCTCCATAGAAGTGATTTAAGAGATCACAAATGAAGAGAAAATTGATTTTATTATTTAGGTCAACAAAAATAAGGTCAGAGACTTTGACTTTCTGCAAAAAAAGATCAAATTGATCTTGTCCCTGTTTTTCACAGGTATACTTGATGATGGGGATGATTTCTTTAACTGAAGAATAGGCGTGATTGAAGTACTTCTTAGGTAATTTAAAAACGTTCTTCTGTGTTTCAGAAGTTGGCTTAATCCCTCTGTCTATAAATCCAGTCCACACTGAGTCTGCTGGAATGTCGAGAACTTTACTTAATAGAAACCAGTGTTTAGCTGAGACTGAGCATTGAAAAGACTCTATTTTTGAAAGTGTTCCCTGCGTTATCCCAGTGATAGATGAAACTTCTGATTGAGTTATTCCCTTTCTCTTTCTCGCGCACATGATGATTTTAGATAGTCTTAATTCGTCAATTCTCATACTTTCTATTCTCTTTTCTGGTACTTTTGTCCTATGCTTTAATGTAGAACAATTTCACACAAATTCAACGGCTTTTAGACTTTTTTGTGAAACTTTGTTAGAAAGTGCCCATTACTATAATTTAAGGATTTACATGAATACCATTGATAACAGGGTCGAAGCGTTAGTAGAGAAGTTTTCTAATTTCACTAATTGGGAAGATAAGTATAAAGCAATTATAGGTCTAGGTAAGGAGTTGAGTGAGCTTCCAGAGGAGCATAGACTCGAATCAAATAAAGTAAAGGGTTGTCAGAGTCAGGTCTGGCTACATGCTGAGCTCCGTGGTGATAAAGTGGTTTTCATGGCCGATAGTGATGCCTCTATTGTTAAAGGAATTATAGCACTTCTCTTAAGTGTCTATTCCGACGCAACTCCTGATGAGATTCTTGCAACAAAACCTGAATTTCTAGAGACTATTGGTCTTAGACAACACCTCTCTATGAGTCGCGCGAATGGACTTAGTTCTATGGTTAAACAGATCTCTGTGTACGCGCTTGCATTTAAAACAAAGATTAGCTTAGGACTCTAGTAATGATGACGTATAGACCAAGAAGAAATAGAAGTTCAAAGAGTATTCGAAATCTAGTTAGAGAAAATATTTTAACGACTAATGACCTCATTGCTCCTCTCTTTGTTATCGAGGGGGAGAACTCGTCGATTGCTATTGATTCTATGCCTGGTCAAGCGAGACTAAGTGTTGATCTACTAGTGAAAGAAGTTGTTGAACTTTGGAATTTAGGAATTCCATGTGTGTCTCTCTTTCCAGCGCTAGATGATTCTAAGAAAGATAAGTACGCTACAGAATCTTACAACGATAATGGACTCTTTCAAAGGGCCATAAGAGCAGTGAAAGAAGCTTGTCCTGAAATTCTTATTATGACTGACGTCGCAATGGATCCTTACTCAAGTGATGGTCACGATGGAGTTGTTGCGGACAATGGTGAAATTTTAAATGATGAAACTCTAGAAATTTTAGCCAATATGGCAATCTCTCAAGCGAGAGCAGGCAGTGATATCATCGGCCCTTCAGATATGATGGACGGGCGAGTAGGATATATTAGAGATGCTTTAGATGATGCAGGTTTCACAGAGACTTTAATCATGTCTTATACTGCTAAGTACGCTTCAGCTTTCTATGGACCATTTAGAGATGCTCTAGACTCAGCACCTAAGAGTGGCGATAAGAAGACTTATCAAATGGATTATGCAAATAAGCGCGAGGCCATTAGAGAGACTATTCTAGACGAGCAAGAAGGGGCCGATATCTTAATGGTAAAGCCCGGACTAAGCTATCTTGATATTATTAGTGATATGAGAGCAAATACAACTCTTCCAATTGCCGCTTATAACGTGAGCGGAGAGTATGCCATGGTTAAGGCCGCTAGTGAGCGTGGTTGGATTGATGGTGAAGCTGTGATGATGGAAATGCTAATGGCCTTTAAAAGAGCGGGCTGCGATATGATTCTCACTTACTTCGCAAAAGAAGCCGCACTCGTTTTAAATAGATAACCAACTTAGGTTATCTATTAGATCTCTGATAAGATTTCTTAATTTCTGATTGTAGGTTTTCAACTTTTAAAATTTTGAAAACTTTCTCATCTGAATCTTTAGATTTTTCACTGTAGTGAATAGAGCGTAAGCAGTCTTTGTCCGTATAATAGAAATCTTTCTTCCCTTGAATGAGTATACCTTCAACTAAACCGGTCTTATCATTAAAAACAGGTGAGCCACTATTTCCCATATAAGTATCAGTATTAGTAATGAAATAATTCTTGCTCTTTTTGAAAGCTCTAAATGGGTGGAGAAAGTCCGAAAGATTAATTCCACTCACCTTTGCACCGTCGGCAATTTTCATTGGAAGTCCCACTGGATGACCAATGACAACGAGGGGAGTTTTACTCTTGACCCTTCCTGAGATTCTCATTTTTAATGGCTCTCTTTCTTCTACTGGTCTATCGAGTTGAATGAGGGCGTAATCTTTAACACTCTTTGAGCTCGTCACAAGTTTTCTATCAATGATTTTCTTGCACGCATAAGTATTTTCTTTTTTGATAGTCTTTGTTCCCTTCACGTAGTCAAAGATCCAAGTATTTTCTTTACATTGAGTTTCATCATTCACACAGTGACCAGCTGTTAGAAGAAGGTCGGGGCCAACGAGAAAAGCAGTACATGTTGGAAGTGTGACTTGTTCACTAAATGGTTCTTCCTTGCAAACATTATAATAAAGTCTCATGGGAAGTTGTTTGAAGTCGAATTCTTCAGAGTTAAATTTCGATGGAGTTAAATTCTTACTCCAAACCATTCCCGCCACAGAGGCAGAGGCATCTACAAAGCGTTGGTCTGAGAACTCCTGACTTTCTACGCGATTGTCTTCACCGTAAACGACTTTTGGAGCTCCAAAAGTAGAAGTTGTTAGAAGAGCACAGGTCATTATCAATAGGGAAAAGCAGCGCTTTAAATTCATTAATCCTCCGAAGAATGAAGTGTAGAGGAATCTAAAAATGGAAACAATGCGATGTGTAATGTTTTCTTCGAGAGAACTTATTGACTAAGGGCTAAGTCTTGATTTTTACTTAAGGTTTCACGGAGTTTGCAAATGGTATTTTCAAAAGAAATTTCAGTAAGACCATTATTTGAAAAAGAGTCATCTACTTACACATATATTGTTTATGATAACGAGAGTTTAGATGGTCTTATTATCGACCCAGTGAAAGAAACTTTTGAGCGCGACCTAAGAATTATTAAAGAGCTTGGGCTTAAGATACATTGGACTCTTGAGACCCACTTACACGCAGATCATGTGACAAGTGCTTATAGCTTTTCAAAAGAATTAGGGGCCAAGATAGGGCTCTCTCAACGTGCTCTTGTAGATTGTACTGCCGCAACTTGCCTCAACGATGAAGAGGTGGTGAAAATTTCCAAGAATTTAAGTTTTAAATTTCTAGAAACGCCGGGACATACGAATTGTTCGGCTTCAATTCTAGTAGATAATTTTCTTTTCTCTGGAGATACTCTCTTGATTAGAGGTTGTGGGCGTACGGACTTTCAAGAAGGTTCTAATGAATCACTTTATAAGAGCGTTAGAGAAAAACTCTTCACATTAAGTGATGAAACCATAGTTTTCCCGGGACATAATTATGGGGGAGAGTTTATGACAACAATTGGTGAGGAGAAGAAGTATAATCCTCGCTTAAAGTTAACAAATACACTTTCTGATTTTTCTGAAATTATGGATAATTTAAACCTTTCATATCCTGCAAAAATTGATATCGCTCTTCCTTCAAATAGACTGTGTGGAAAGGAAGTTAATTCATGAAAATAATGACACTGATTCTTCTTCTATTTTCTATTGGGATAAATGCAAAAGAGTACACTGTAAAAAAGAGAAAGCTTTCTTTAAAAGTTTCCTTTGATATCAGTAGTGAGTATGAAGCTAAGTCGAAGTTCTTGAATACACCATTTCTTATTTGGAATAAGACTCTAAAGCATCACGGGCCAAGTATTGGCCTCTTTCCAATGCAGAAATTACCAAAGCACGCTCTTTCTACTAAAGCGTTAAGCTCAAATTTGAGTAGCTTTAAGAAAGAGAAAGAAGCTAATCTTAAAACACTGAAGGCGACAGATATTACTTTTGGTAAACTCGATTTAAAATCAGATAGGGCCATTTATACATACCGCTACGTATTGCCAGGAAAGGTAAGCGTTTATTCAACAGAAGTTTTAATGAAGTGCTCTGGTAAGGGACTAAGAATTAAGAGTGTAGTAAAGAAAGCAGATTACGAAAAATTTAAACCAATGATTGATGGGTTCTTTAGTTCGGTGAAATGTCTTAAGAATTAATATTCTCTTTTATCGGCTTTCACTTTTACAGGAACACGGCTCTTTTCTTGCTCTTCACGTTTCTTAATTTCAACAGCAATTAATGATCCCATGATAATTCCAGCGACAATAACGATTTCCATTGGGCCTCCTCTTACACGCAATTCCATTATAGCGTATATTCAAACTTTTCGACAGTCTGAGCAATTTAGTTAAGGATTATTGGGCGAAATGTAGGTATTTGACAGCTTTTGCCACGATTTTAGGGCGATTATGGCCCTAATGCACTGTAAATTAGAGATGTTGAATCACTGTATTATTCTTAAAACTTAGCTCTTACACCTTTTGAGAATCAGAAATACTTGGTATCATTTAAAAATATATAATTTTCAAAGGTAAAAAATGAGTTTTAATCAAACTTTAAACCCTGAGCAAAAAGCTCTTGAAATAAATCTTAATAATAAAATTTACGGAACTATCGCTGAAATTGGAGCGGGACAAGAAGTTTCAAGATACTTCTTTAGGGCCGGTGGAGCTGCGGGAACGATTGCTAAAACGATCTCCGCTTACGATATGATTGTCTCTGATACAATTTACGGAAAAGAAAAGAGTGGGCGCTATGTCTGCGAAGATAGAGTTCAAAAAATGCTCGATAGAGAGTATGACCAATTAGAAGCGAGACTGCGAGAAGTACGCGGGAAAGATACTCAATTCTTCGCCTTTGCAGATACTGTTGCAGCGAAGAGTTTTAAGAGTACGGGAGATGGTCACGGTTGGCTCGGAGTAAAGTTCCAGCATAAGTTAGGAGCAAAGCCAAGTGAGTGTATCATTCACGTTAGACTTAAAGATAAAGAAAACCTTCAACAACAAGAAGTCCTAGGCATCATCGGTGTTAATTTAATTTACGCCTGTTTTAATCATGCACTGGATTCAATTTCTTTTGCGAACTCACTTGAGGAAAGACTTTCAAGCGAGAGGATTGAAATTGATATGATTCGAGTTTGTGGCGATGCTTTTAAAAATGTTGATAATAGAGTGTTATCCCTAGAGCTAGTGAAGAGAAATTTCTGTAAGGCCATCATGTTTGATTCTGATGGAAGTGCTATTCAAGCAACAGATGCCCTATATAAGCAGAATGTACTTGTCTGTCGTGGAAGCTTTAGACCACCAACATTTGTGAATATGGATATGTTGGACACAGGACTTACCAAGTTTAAAAATGATCTTGATAAAGAAGAGCATAAGAATATTATGGTTCTTCCTGAGATTAGTATGTCCAAGCTCAAAGAAAGGGGTCAGGTTGATAATGCGGACTTCTTGGCGAGAGTAGATATTCTTGCGGCCCTAGGGCATAAAGTTCTTATTACAAGTTTTGAAAACTACTTTGAACTTAATACCTATCTTGAAACTTATTCTAAGAGGAATGTTTCCTTTGTTCTAGGTGTTTATAATTTAGAGGAGATCTTTGACTTAACTAAGTATGAAGACTATTCCTTTGGCCCTCTGGCAGGTATAGGAGCTCTCTTTGGAAAGAGAACAAAACTCTATGTCTACCCAGGACACGACGAAGAAAATCCTGAAGTTAAAATAACGATCGAGAAAATAAAAGTTGATAAGAAGTTAACTTTTCTTCTCATGTATTTAATGGAAAATGGATTACTAGTAGATATTGAAGATTATAATGAAAATTATAGTACGATTTGGTCAAGAACTGTTCTTCGAATGATTCAAGAAGGTGTTGATGGTTGGGAGGAGATGGTTCCTGCTCTTGTGGCAAAAACTGTTAAAAAGAAGTGTCTCTTTGGCGCAACTAAGTGTGATGTGTAATCTTTAAGAGATCTTAAGTCAGGCCATAAAGAAGATAATCCGATTATTGTTAAAACAATTTTAGGGATTATAGATATGGAAAAGAATACAATAGATTGTCTCATTATTGATGATGACCCAGGAATTTGCAGAGTGCTAAAGGCCTACTGTGAAAATCTTGGAGTCTTTAGAAATATCATAGTGGCCAACGATGGTGTGGCCGGTTGTAATAAACTTAGAAATCAGAAATTCGGCCTTGTTCTTCTAGATATCAATATGCCTAAGAAGAATGGAATTGATGTTCTCTTAGACTTTGGAAAAGATCATCTAAATGGTTTTGACGATGTAGTTATTGTCTCAGGTGAATTAGATAAAGATAAAATAACAGCAATCATGTCAGCTGGAATAAAGAGTTTTCTGATTAAGCCTTTTACGGAAGCTCAATTTCAAGAAAAGGTTCTCCCTATAATAAAGAAGAACCTGCAAGTTACCAAATCAAAGTGAAATTTCGTCGTTGAGAGCTTTCCCACTTCTATGATGCTTCGTACTCATTGGAGTTTCAGTAATCTTTGAAGCGAGATCTTTTCCGTAAACCAAGCTTTCAAAGTCACAACTGTCTAAGGCCTTTTGCTCTTCATTGAAAATATGAAGAGTTTGAGTTGGAAAGGCAAATTCTATTCCCAATTCTCTACCGAGGCGAAGGATATCAATGAGTAGTCTATGCCTCTCTTGAAGCTCTGCGCTCCAATCGGGAACGCGCCAGAAGAGGTAGAGGAGGATTTGAAGGCTAGAGTCTCCCATGGAATTAAAGTAGACATGGAAGTAATCTTTTCTTGTCCACTTATGGGCGAGAATAATTTGCCTGATTCCTTCACAGAAGGCCTCAATCTTTTCAACAGGAGTATCATACTGAACTCCAATCTTTGTATTATATCTTCTGTAAGTTCTCTTTCCTAGATTATCAACACTCGCATTTATGAGCGATCCATTAGGAACTGAGATAATTGAGTCGTAGAATGTTTTAATTCGAGTTGACCTAAGTCCTACTTCAACAACTGTACCTTCGACTTTTGAGTCTATGACAATCCAGTCTCCAATGCTAAATGGGCGGTCGAGAAGAACAGTGAGAGAACCAAAGAGGTTAGAGATTGTATCCTTGGCCGCAAGAGCAAAGGCGATTCCCCCAATCCCGAGACCGGCCAAGATATTCTTCATGTCAATTGTTAGGGAGTCTCCAATGAAGATAAGTCCAAAACAGTAGACAAGAAACTTAGCTGACTTTCTAATAAGAGGAATGAGGACATCATCAAATTTATTTTCTGATTCAAGGGCCTTCTTCTCTAGGTATTGGCAGATCACATCTACTACTTGTGACGTCGTAAAAACGGCCGCCACTGTAAAGGCGATATAGCCAATTCTAAGGAGTGGTCCCAAAATCGCATCAGGAAGTTCTAGTAACTCTAGACCGAAAATCCAAAAAATAGAAAAGAAGAAAAATCCTTGCGGTGAGAAAAATCCTTCTCTGTGTTGAGTGAAGTGAATATTCTGATTGGCAAAAATAGTCTTTACTCTTGCAATGATTAAGAGGCGGATAAGCTTTTCAAAAATATGACCAAAGAAGACTAGAGCAAAGAGAGCAATCCACTGACCATTTAAGAGTAGAAAGGATCTTTGCGCAGTCCATGCAGGAAAGAATTTTTTAAGTTTTTCTTTCCATGAAGTAAGTTCGATAACACCTTTAGCAACAGAATTCTTTCGAACAGTTTGTTCAAATTCTTCAATACTAGCGAGAGTCTGAGGAGTGAAGCGCCATTTCTTATCTTTATCGAGTCCAATAGAAATTTCCAAGAAGGACTCTTTATTATTTTGAATAATTCTCTCTTGCTTATAAATCCAAAGAGTCTGTGTTTTTGAGACCTGTGGAATTTTACTAATGTCTATGTATTCTAATCGGTCGAGTGTATTTATTAACCTCTTTGCCGCAAGTTTGGCGGTAGATTCTCTGGCGGTAGGATCGAGCTCAGATTGATTTAGCGCCAAGGTCGCTAGAGTGAGTCCTTCGTGATCACCTTTTTTAAATCCCTTCATCGTTTTTAAGAAGTAATTCATGGTGGATCTTGGAGATTCAAGACTTGCTGTTGGGTAGTTGGCGGCGAAAGAGTTTACATGAAAAATAATTATTGAGAAAAGAAGTATGATCTTAGTCATTTATCTACCTTAATTTGAGTCATTATCTCTTCTATTCTAGAGTTTTAAGAGTGCATTGAAAACAAAAAATCAGCAATAACCCTTGACGTTAGTTAAACCCATACCATCTTTACTATGAGAAATATTAAACGAAGGAGTTTATATGAATAAATTTGATTCAATAGTTACTGGCTCTCTGGATATTGCTCAATCGGAAGCTCTAAAAAGAAAGCATACCTCCTTAAGTGCTGTGCATCTTCTATGGGGGCTTATAACTAATCCACAAACATTCTCTAAGAGAGAATTGTCTAAACATAAGAAAGACATTTCTAAGCTCTTAGATGAGCTTCCTACGGTTTCAAATCCTATTGCCTTAGATCAGCTTAGACCGGACGCGAAACTTAGTGAGTGGCTGACCTACGCGTCTAGCGATGCTGTTCAAAGTGGAAGGGAATCTGTTACTGAAAAAGATCTCTTGAAGTTTCTCCCTAAAATTTTTCCTGAGTTAAATATTAACTACGATTCTTTTTCAAATAATGAAGAGGAGAGTGAGGTTCCAAGCTTTCTCATTAATCTCAACGAGCTTGCAGAGCAAGGAAAGTTAGATCCTGTTATCGGGAGAACTAAAGAGATTAGAGCTGTTATGGAAATTCTTGGGAGAAGGTCTAAGAATAACCCTATTCTGGTTGGTCCTGCAGGAGTTGGGAAGACTGCCATTGTTGAAGGACTTGCTGAGGCCATCGTAAAGGGGAATGTTCCTGACGTTTTAGAGGGAAAGACTGTTTACTCCCTAGAGATGGGATCTCTAATGGCCGGAACAAAATTTAGAGGAGAGTTTGAAGAAAGACTACAAGGTCTAATTAAATTCTTAAAAGAAAAGGCCGGCGAGTGCATTCTCTTTATTGATGAAATTCATCAATTGGTTGGTGCGGGAAAAACTGATGGCGCCATGGACGCGGCTAATCTTCTAAAGCCTGCTCTTGCTAGAGGAGAACTTAACTGTATTGGGGCCACAACTGATGAGGAATACCAAAAGTATATTCTAGGGGATTCGGCACTAGATAGAAGATTTAGATCAGTTCCTGTCTATGAGCCGAGTACAGAAGATGCTGTGGAAATTCTTATGGGAGTTAGAGATAAGCTTGAAGCCCACCACGGAATAAAAATTTCAGATGAAGCCGTCTATAATTCAGTCTTTCTCTCTGATCAATATATTAAGGATAAGAATCTTCCAGATAAGGCAATTGACCTTATTGACGAATCAGCATCAGCGCTAAAGCTTTCTGCGGAGGCGATGCCTGCAAAATTAGTTGATCTTGAATCTCTCATTCGATCGAAGAAGATTTACTCTAAGTTTGAGAAGAACTCTTCTAAGGAAAAAGAACTTTCTAAAGAAATTGAAGTTCTAGAAAGAGACTTCTCAGAACAAAAATCTATTTGGGAAAGAGAAGTCTTCTCTATGAAACAAGTTTCAACTTTAAAAAGTGATTTAGAGAGATATAAATTTGAACTTGAACAAGCGGAGAGAAAACAAGACTACGAAAAAGCGTCTGAACTTAAGTACTCTGTTATTCCAGAGCTTGAAGCAGAACTAGAGAAGTGCGCTCATGAGTGGGTTCTTGGAGCAAAGGATATAGCCAATGTGATTTCCAGACAAAAAGGAATTCCTGTTGAAAAGATTTTAAAATCTAAACAAGAAAATATCTTGAAGGTGGAAGAATTTCTTAGAGCAAAAGTCTTTGGACAAGAAGAAGCTCTTCATGAAATCAGTGAAACACTCATCGCTTCTCATGCAGGACTAAGTGATCCTTCAAGACCTCTTGGATCTTTTCTCTTTATAGGCCCTTCTGGTGTAGGAAAGACTGAGACAGCGAAATCAGTCTGTGAGTATCTCTTTAATTCAGTGGATAATCTTATAAGACTTGATATGTCTGAATTCTCTGAAAAGCACTCTATCGCAAAACTTATTGGAGCGCCTCCAGGTTATGTAGGACACGATGAGGGAGGAGTTTTAACAGAAGCGGTGAGAAAGAGACCTTACTCCGTTATTCTCTTTGATGAGATAGAGAAGGCCCACCATGACTTCTCAGATATACTTCTTCAAATCTTAGATGATGGAAGGCTAACTGATAGTAAGGGAAGAACTATTGATTTTAAAAATACTATTATCATGCTGACAACAAATTCAAAGAATATTGAATCTGATTTTAAACTAGAAGTTCTTGGAAGGCTTGATGCTCACTTAACTTTTAATGAATTGAGCGAAAATGTGATGCATGAACTTGTAGCAAAACAAGTAAAGCTTTTAAATACTAGACTAAGCGAGAAAGAACTTTCAGTTAATTTAAGCCCTGAAGTGGTAGAGCAGATTGCGAAGAGAGGTTACGATCCACGTTACGGAGCACGACCACTACAGTCAGTCTTTAACCGCTTAGTGATTCGTCCTCTATCGAAACAGATACTTAGTGGAGATTTAGGTAGTGATAAAATCCAATTAAATTGGTCAGACGATTTAGAAGGACATATCACTTTTAGTTAAACTTTACAGGCGGACAGAATTTGCTAGAATTAGAGAAAAGCTAACGAGGTGAATTTTGTCCGCTGATATTATTGAACTACAGGCCGGTGAGTATTTAATTAGAGAAGGTGAAGAAAGTGCTCAAATGTACTATCTTCAAAGTGGCTCTATGGCAGTTTATAAAGTCAAGGGTGGGGCTGAACACCAGATTGGAACAATCTATTCAGGGGAGCTTGTAGGAGAAATGTCTTTCTTAGATAAAGAACCTCGAAGTGCCTCTGTTAAAGCAATTAGTGAGGCCAAGCTCTTAGTTATCCCAGTTGAAAAATTTGAAAAGTATTTTAACGACCAGCCATCTTGGTACCGAGCTCTCATACATACTCTCTTAGAGAGGCTTAGAAAGGCCAATACAAGAATTCGTGTCTAGAGTTAGTTAAACCAAATTTTATAATTTAAAAAGAGTTCATTTCTTACTTCTTCTGTGAAGCTATTTTGTTCAAGAGAAAGGTGATTAAGACCAGTGAGTTTTGTCATACTTTTTGGTATATTTTTTAATTGATTGCGATCAAGATTTATTCTCTTTAGTGAAGTCATATTTGAAATCTCTTCACTAATACTTTCAATACTATTTCCTGCGGCACTAAATTCTTCTAAATCTTTAAGAGAGTAGATCCAAAGGGGAAGGTTCTTTAGTTCATTAGAATTAAAATCGATGGTCTTTAGATGTGTACACTTTATTTGTATTTCAGGGATAAGCTCTATTTTTGAATTCTTTACCTTGAGACGCTCTAGGTTTTCTAATTGTAAAATAAAATTTGGAAAGATTTTTAATTCTGGACAATTGGCAATGAAAATTTTTAGGTGTTTCGTCTCTTCGATAATGTCGGGAAACTCTTCCATAGAGCCTCCCATTACTTCTAGTCCATCATAATTTTCTAAATCACTTAGCTTATCAATTGGAAATTCTCTTTCTCCTTTTCTTAATTTAATAAGCTTCGTGGCCATTAAAATTCCTTCTTCTCTTTCTTTTTAAGAAGAATTGGCATAGCACTCATTTTATATCTCTTAGAGAGGATTTGGAAAATACTTGTCTTGGCATTTAAGTTAATTCCATCAGTATTCTTGTAGACCTGTCCATCAGCACCAATATACGTTCCTGAGGACGATCCTCCTAGGCCATTGCTGCCATTATTAGAGGAGTTTCTACGTTGCTCATTCTCTCTCATTCTATTTATAGCAGAGAGATCAATATCAGCTTCACTTACATCATCTGACTCAAGTCCGTTGAAGTCTAGTTCGTTAATATTGAAACTATCTCCTTTCTTCTTTCCTTTCTTGTCTCCAGCTGCTCCAGAGTTTGCTAGGAGGCCTTGATTTTGACCAGTAGTCGAAGAGCTTCCTTTCGCATTGGCATCATCAGCACTTCCATCTTTGTTCTTCTCTTCATCGCTTTCATTTTTATTTCTATCATTAAATCTACTTAGAGAATTACTATTCGATGAATCACTATTTAATCCACTATTAGAGTCTGAAGAACTTCCATTCTTACTCTTTGTGATTTTTGCTCCACTCTTAGAATTAAAGCTCTTAGAATTCTTTGAATTCTCTCCACTATTTGGAGTGGTGATTTTAAAAGAAGTTAATTTCTTTCTAATATCCGTGAGAGCACTACTTGAGTCTGACATTTTTCCAAACGAGTTCTTTCCTCCTTCTGAATCTCCCTTAGCAAATGAATTCGCTCCATCAATGAGAAATTGAGAATTAGTTGAAAGATCTCCCGCAGAGAAAGATCCAAATTGAGGCATATTAAAACTAGTACAAGTATTAGCGGATTTACAAGCACAAGATTCATCTATACTCATCTCTCCATCACCAGAACCTGTCATACAAACATTTGGATTTCTCTTTATTGTCATGGCCGCATCTGTAATACCGGCGCTGACCTCCATGGCTTCTCTCGCTCTTTTTAGAAGTTCTGCGTATTTATTATTGATGGCCCGAACACTCGCAAGACCTTGAGTATTAAACTCGATATTTTGAGTCAGCATATCGACAACTGATTTTAAATAAGCTGCTCTTGTCTCTGGAAGTGGGAAGCCTGTTTGTTCGATGAGCTTTCCATAAACCTCAGGAGAGTTCTTCTGCATATACTTTCTAAATCCAAGCATCATTGGCTGATTTGGATAGAGGTGCTCAATAGTTACAGGGCTCTTTCTTAAGTTTACTTTTAAAGAAGCATTATAAGTTTGTAATCTCCAAGCTCCAACTTTCATATTCAAGTATTGAGCGAAGCTTCCAGACTGATCGTGAAGACCAATTCCACTTTCAAGATTTACTGCGAGAACTTTTGGAAACATCACCTCTGTAAGTTTGTCTCCAATACTTTCTGAACTATCTTTTAGATAGAGTCCCACTCTTTGTAGAAGCCCTAGCATTTCTACTTTGCTTGGAATTCTCTCATCGTAGGCGAGGGATTGATTGGCGCCTTGGAGATTTCTTATCCACTCAATAGTTGTGGCTATCTTTGATTTAGAATCAAGTTCCGGGTGGGTGACCTGTGCTGTCACCTGTTGCATAATCCTAGATTTTGGATAAATAAGAGGAATAGTTGAAGGTCTATTTAACATTTCAAAATTCGCATCTTCTCCAGGGTAGTTACACATCATATGCGTGTGAATTCTCGCTTCTTGTAATTCTTTTTTCCACTTGGCTATATCTTGATTTGCTTTCGCCAAGTCTTTTCGGTACATGGCAAGTAGGGCGATGGCCGCAACAAGAGCTGCTGCTCTACAACCACAACAACCTGGACAGGTACTATTTATCGCCACAAGAATTGCGATAATTGCTAAGTAGATTGTAATAGAACTTTGGGCCTTCTTCTTTTCTGCTTCTGCTTTTGCTAATTGAGCTTCAGCGGCAGCAACAAGTGAAGCTTTTGAAGTCACTTCCATTAAGGCCGCAGCGTGGGCCGACATAAATAATTTTAAGGCATCTTGTTGAGAACTAATTTTTGTCTCTGTGAACTCCGCTAACTTTCTATAAAGAGCGGCCATTCTTTCGATGGAAGCATATTGCTCATCTTCGTCGTCTGAAGCCACATTATCATTTTCAAAGAGTCCATCTTGACCGTCATCAGTTTTACAATTTGCAGTGGCATTATCTACTTTTAAATTTTGAAATTGTGGGTACTTCTTTCTATTGCTTGGCTGGGCCTGATCAGCTTTAATCGCTTCAAGAGAAACACATTTTAAAATACATTCTTTTGCAACCTTCGTGTAATCACTTGTGGTGTTTAGGTGGTTGGCAATATATGTTGCAGTTGCAGCTTTAAAGAGTGGGTAGGCACGAGACTTGACTCTAGAGAAATCTGCACACTTTAAATTTGTCATACCTGCTGAGGCCATAGAGAGAATTTCTAGGTTTGAGATCGTGTTTCTTCCTTTTTGAGTAGACTCATCTGGAGCGCCTTTGGCCCTTTCAAAAATAAGAAAGTCTGCGTTGTGCTCTGACTCTCTTTGTACTTCTGAAATTCTCTGTTCCGCTATTCTTAAATTTTCTTCGGCCGAATCTTCTTGGCTTTGGATTTTAGAAATAAGATCACGGTATTGCTTCTCTTGAATTCCTGCTTGAACTCGAGCTTTACCAACTGCTTTATCAGCATCTTTTACGGAGCCTGCACCATCGGTTAGAGCATTATGTCTGATCTCTGCTTTGAGTCTGTATTTTCTTGTTTGCAATTGTTGTAGAATAGAACTTTCTTTAAAGTGCTCTGCTCTAAGCATATTGAGTTTTGATCTATCGGCAGAACTTAGAAAAGATGGGTTATTACGATTTTGAAGAGAGCTTATTTGATTTTGAATTGAATCAACCTTTGCTTGTTGAGCGCTGATTTTTCCATCAATTTCTCTTCTTTCTTTTTCAAGAGCTTCTTGCTTTTCGATATTATTTGATTGCCCCGGCTCTTGAAGACCAATTCCTCCTGTCGCCTGATTCAAAGCAGAGCTACCACCATCTAGCGCACTTCCCTTTGCTTCAATTCCAGTAAAGACTTGATCAATTTCATTAAATCCTTGAGACATTAAGTTATTTCTATATTCTCTTTGAGCATCTCTATTATCTTCGGCAGCATTAAACCCTGTCTCACACTTTGATAAATTTCCATCCACTGCATTTAAGGCATCATTTCTCTGGTGGGCCTGCTGATTACTCTTTACCTGTGACTCTTGCTTATTATCTACTGTCGCACTTTCCACCGTTGATTGAGCGTAGATTGAGCCAATGTCATAGAGGAAGAGACTCCAGCAAATGGTGAGAGTGAGTAAGTCTTTTATGAGGATAAATTTTGACGCTTTCATAAGCAGTTCCAGTAAATAAGTTTATATACTTCTATTCTACGAACTTTAAGAATTTTATCCAATGGGAAATATCGGATTATTCAGCAGTTAGCAGATAGTTTTATATAATTACAGTAGTTTAGAGTCATGTTCTTAGGCCACTCATTATGAAAAATTCTAAAAATGCTAGCCTTGAGAAGTTGGCAGCGTTATGGAGCAGATAGTGGCAAAGTGAGTTATATTTTTACTTTTTCCAATTACAATATAAACTAATGGAAATTATATTAAAGTTTGGAGTTTATATGAAAGTCTTATTTGTTTTACTTATCTCATTTTCCGCTATGGCCGTTGATTGTGGCAAAGAAATAGAGAAGCTCTGTGCAAATAATAAGAGCGACTTTGGAAAGTGTGTAAAAGAGAAAATGTCTGAACTTCCTGCTCAGTGTAGAACTGAAGTAAGTGGCTTTGCAAATATGGCACAAGATCTTGGTAACGGCTGTATGGATGATTTGATGAAGTTCTGTCCAATCAATATGGGAGAGGTTAATGAATCTCTTGAGACAGCATCTTTAAAGCAAGCAGAATGCTTGAAGAAGAATAAGAGCAAATTCTCAGCAAAGTGTAATGCTGTTTTAAATAAACTCTCAAATGCTCTGGGTGGAAGTATTGAAGAAGGCGCGTCTTTAAAGAAGATTCGCTAATTTTATTTTACCTATAAGTAACGAAGAAATTGATTCTGTTTATCGACTAGGATGCACTTCGGCTCTATTGGCTTATCGCTAAATTGAAATCCAATGATAATGACTTCTTCACCTTTTTTGATGAGGTGAGCGGCTGCTCCGTTAATACAAATTTCTCCAGAGCGTGGTGTTCCTTTTATAACGTAAGTTTCTAGGCGTGCGCCTGATGTATTGGAGACAATGAGAACTTTCTGACCAGGCCATAAGTCTATCTTCTCTAGAAGGTCTGAGTCGATAGTAACACTACCAACATAAGAGATATCTGCTTCAGTGATAATGGCCTTATGAATTTTAGATTGCAGTAATTCCCGCATTTTCTCTCCACTTAAAGTCTTCTATCGAAAACCCATTGAGTTTTAATACTTTTGAGACAATCTTCCAAGATTTTTTTGAGAATTTGTTAAAATTTTCAAGGCCTTATGTGAGACAAGACCTTGAAATCTTAATTTTTAGTTAAAGAAGTTCGCTTGAATCTGTTATTCCTAAGAAGTAGAGAATACTAGTCATTGGACCATGACTCATATGCTGCTCAGCTTCTTTTCTCACCACTTCTTTGGCGTGAAAGGCGATCCCAAGTCCTGCTGTTGCGAGCATTGGAAGATCGTTGGCCCCGTCTCCAATGGCCACCACTTGTTCAAGAGAGATATTCTCTTGTTGAGCAATGAGTTTTACTAAGAGGGCCTTTTGTTCGGCGTTGATTATTGTTCCAAGGACCTTACCAGTAAGTTTTCCGCCGACTATTTCAAGCTCGTTAGCAAAGGCGTAGTCGAGGCCTAGTTTTTCTTTTAAAGCATTGGCAAAGAAAGTAAATCCACCTGAAATGACGGCGACTTTATAACCTAGCATTTTTATGGTGTGGATGAAATCTTCTACACCCTGTGTGAGAGGAAGCTTGTCTAGTATATCTTGCATCTTTGAAGCTTCAAGACCTTCAAGCTTTGAAACTCTTTGAATTAAGCTTTCGTTGAAATTTATTTCCCCGTTCATGGCGGCTTCAGTAATCTCTCTTACTTCTTCACCAACTCCACAGGCGTCCGCGAGCTCGTCGATAACTTCGGTTTGAATAAGAGTTGAATCCATATCAAAGACGATGAGTCTCTTACTTCTTCTAAAGATATCATCTTTTAAGAAGGCCACATCGACTTTATGTCCATTAGAAGTTTTTAGAAGCTCTGCTTTCACTCCTTGGTAGTTAAGACCTACTGGAACCTGCGTTGAAATTTCAAGGGACTTAAATGCGTTTGGAGAAACTTTATCGATACGCTTAATATTTATTCCGTGTCCAGAAAGAATAGTTGCGATATCACACATGAAAGCCGCGCTAATTGGCTCAACACTAACGCAATTTAAAATAAATTTCTCAGTCTTATCTGACTTAGATTTAGGCTCAACAACTTTATAGTCGAGAGTGAGATTTAAATTATTGGCAGCAAAGAGAAGATCTTTTAAGACGTGGTCGTGTTCGTTATTTTCTTCACTAATATTAATAACAAAACTAAGAGACAGCAGTCCGTGTGTAACTGATTGACCCATATCTAGGAGAGAGTTATTAGTTGCTTTGATAATACTCATTAGCTCAGAGGTAATCCCAGGATGATCGGGACCGCTGACTTTGATTAGGACATCTTTTCCATTTAATTTCTGTGGCATTATTCTTCCTTTGGCAAACCCTGAAATGCTTCGGCTTCTTTGGCGCTTAACTTTTCTTTTGTCTTTAAGGCCTTCGCTTCATTTCTGGCGTTCTTTAATTTCTTCATTGTATTAAACGAGTAAAAACAAGCTGAGTAAAGAGAGAGAATGGAGGCAATGTAAATAAAAGCCGTTCCAAGCTCTGGAAAGGGAATTCCAAAAGGATAGTCATAGGCAAAGAGCATCGGAATGGAAACCATTTGTAGTGCAGTCTTCCATTTTCCTGAATTATCAACAGGGACCTTGAAACCTTTTTCCATGGCGAGTAGCCTAAGAGCAGTGATGTAGATTTCTCTTAGAACAAGAATGATCACCAGAAGGGCAGGCATTCTTCCAAGGGCCTGTAAAAGAATGAGTGAGCTCACCACGAGAAATTTATCAGCAATAGGATCTAGAAAAGATCCAAAGACGGTAACGATTCCACGTTTTCTGGCAATATGGCCATCAAAGAAATCAGTAATCGAGGCCGCGACGAATATCCATGCAGCGAAATATCCCAAGTGATAGTGATACCCTCTGAAAGCTTCAATATCTGTTGTGATAAGAAGTATTGAAGTGACAATAAGTGGGATGAGGAGAACTCTAAAAATAGTTAATCTATTTGGTAGGTTATCAATATCCCATTCTGTATTATTTGAGTCCATAAAAGACGTCCTTAAACTTTAGTTTTACTTGATTATGCGCCTAGTATTTAGATATTTAAACCAGAAATATCCTTTTTTTCGATAATAATTACGCTTATCTCTGACTAAGGGCGATGTTTTCCACCTTATAAAAATAATTAGAGCGAGATAGAATTATTTGTGTATATGAAGGAGAATTCATGGATAGACATTTAAACCTAATTAAAACGGATTTTGAGCAAACAGAAAAGAGGATCTTTCCAAGATTTCCTTTTAATTACCTAACTTTTAAAAATTCTGGTAATGAACAATTTGTGTTTGAAATTAAAGATATTTCTTTTACTGGAATGCAGCTCTCTCTTAAAGATGGTGGCCATTCTTTTACTTCTGATTCTGATATCAGCGGAATTCTTCACTGGCAAAAGGCTTCGCTGGAAGCTACGGGAAAAGTTAAGTGGGTAAGTGGGAAGAGAATCGGTGTTGAGTTTCATGTAGATGATTCTTTTGATTCTAGAGTTAGGGAATTTCTCTCCATAGATAATATGATCGATAGTCTTCGTCCAATTCACGAATTTTCTGCGGGTGTAGAGATGCCTGCTAATTTGAAATATTGGCTTCGCGCAGATGGACCATTTGAAGTATTCGTATGGAGGCATAATGACGGAGAACTTGCTCGCTTTCAATTTCTTATGATGGAGAGATTTGTTGAGTGGGAAGATGGTGTTGGTGTGAAAACTGGCCGAATTCTTAGTAAGAGAGACCTAGATACTCCACTCTTTACTGAGGATGAACTTGTTTTTAGTGTGGATGAGGGTGTTAATAGTGACGCAATTAATTTTGCTCAAGATATTTTAGATAATATTGGGCCTGAGTTTCTCCCTGAAGAAGCGAGAGACTTTCTTAAAATGAAATTAAATTCTTAAGTCATTTAATAGGAGTACCGCGTGATTAATCATTCGGTATCTCCTCTAATTTTTCGTCAATAACTTCCACTATCTCTTCATCTTCTATGAGTAAGCTGCGCTTAAAATTTTCAAGTTGATATTGATGGACGAGATATTTTCCACTTCTTGAATCAATAATTTCGTAACGAGTTAAAGAATTGACTTCAAATTTATCTTGTAAATTGCGAATGGTCTGAACTTTATTTGTCTCTAAGTCGATTACTTTAAGTTGATTTTCTTTACTGTAATTGTGAAGCGTTACTAAAACTTTTCTCTTATCTGCATGAAGATATTTAATCTTCATTGGAGCTTCATCAATATGAAAACTTTCTTTCTTCATTTGATCTTTAGAGTCGTAGATATCTATTGTGACTCTCTTGTCTAGGGTGGCCTTTACGCTGACTAAGTAATCTCCTGTTATAGATGCAAAACCTGTTCGCCGAGTTTCTGAAGTGAGCATATAGAGATTTGAAATATAGTCATTAAGTTGACTTTGATTTGGATATTTATCAATGAGTAAACTTTTAGATTTTAGGTCTACAACTCTTAGTTCTGCCTCGGCCCAGCTCTTCTTGCAAAGATAGGCAATGGACTCGTTGAAGAGTATTGCGTCGCTAATACCTGCTTGGAAGCCATTCCAATTTGGTTCTGAGCGATTTGTTAAAGGGCCTATGCTTATTCCCGATTTTAACTCAAGACCTTTCTTTAAATAAACTTCTTCACCTCTATCTCCACAAGCTAATGTGACTAAGGTATCTTCCTCTAGTACTCTAGGCCCTTTTGTTAGATCGACTTGGTTCTCTTGGAGTAAGTATTGCTTTTCTTCAATCTCGTCTTGGATTTTTCTTTGTTCGTCTTTATTTAAACGAAGGGCCCTTCTGTGGCTGATTGGGTGGCGAGAATTTTGAGCTAAGGTTGTTGATATCTCGAGTTGAAGAGTAGAGTAGTTTCTCTGTTGCTCATCTGTAGGATTGTAAGTACTCCCTTGGAGAGAGCGACTTGTAACGGCTTCAAGAACTTCCGTTAACTTTTCAATAATTTCATCGAGTGGGAGTGTTCCTAGGCGCTGTAATAATCCTTTTAGGTTTTCAGGGTCTGATGGGAACTCTGACAATATCCAATTAAAAAACTTCTCAGAGACCGTAAGTATTCTTTCATTTCTCTGCTCTATTGCTGCTTCTGAATAATTTAATTTCAATTCACTTAAGTTGAATCGCTCTTCTAAGGTTCTCATTGAAGTGACTCTAATTTTACTAGACAGAAACTCCTCTGCTTCCTTAGTTGTTAAGTAAATCGCATTATTTTCTATGCTCTCCTGAGTATTAAGGTAGTTCTTAGGAAGTTCAAAGAATAATTTATCCCAATCTTTTACACTTGGAGTATTGTAGCTATCTTCATTTTCATCTTGAGATAGAACACCTGGATCTAATAGAAGAAATATATCTTTCTTTGATAGGTAATTCTCAGAATTAATCTTGAGTAAGACCTTCGCTTGATATGGGTAGATCTTTCTTCTTTCTTTGTTTTGAATAATAACTTCTACAGACTCTTTCTCACCGTATGGAGTGATACATGCTTTATTTAATTGCTCATTGTGTTGCCACTTGAGATGACTCTTTATTAGAGGAGATCCCATGAAGTTTGTAAGCTCCATTCTAAAGTCGTAATTAAAAGACATGCTATCTTCTACTCGGTCCATGAAGTCCAAGCAAGATAGCGTTTTTACCTGACCAGAGTCCGAAAAGCTAAAACCCATTGAGTTAAAGCAGGAGAGCACTAAGAATATTGTGATTAAATTTTTCATAAGCTAAAAATAGCAGATAATCGAAGCGTTATTAGGAGACTATGGAATAAATTTAAGGAGTGTCATTATTTTATACACTTTACTTTTTGGTGGCTTGTGCGCGGCGTCTTGGAAAGCTCTTATAATCTGCACACAAAATCTTTTCAGTTGATGTTAAAAATCTTATACTTCTAATAATATCTATTATTTAAACTAATAATTTATTATTAGAGGAGCTCATAGGCATGAACAGAAATTTAGCGCTTGAATTTGTAAGAGTAACGGAAATGGCAGCAATCGCATCGGCAAGATGGATGGGTCGTGGAGACGAGAAAGCTGCAGATCAAGCGGCAGTAGATGCTATGAGACAAATGCTAGATTCTGTAGAATGTCGTGCAACTGTTGTTATTGGAGAGGGTGAGAGAGACGAAGCTCCTATGCTTTATATCGGTGAAAAAGTTGGTTCTGGAAATGGACCAGAGCTCGATATTGCTCTTGATCCACTAGAGGGAACAACTGTTTGTGCTACAGGTGGTTATAACTCTATTTCAGTTATGGCCATTGCTGAGAAAGGGAAGTTTTTAAATGCTCCCGATACTTATATGAAGAAGATTGCTGTAGGTAGGGAAGGAAGAGGAATCGTTGATATTAACGAGACTGCGACTGAGAACTTAAAGAGATTAGCGGAAGCTAAGAAGTGTCGTATCCAAGATTTAACAGCAGTTATACTTGATAGAGAAAGACATTATGACCTAATTGAAGAAGTGAGAACAACTGGAGCTCGTATACAGTTAATCGGAGACGGTGATGTCGCCGCTTCAATTGCTTGTTGTAATCCAAACTCAGGAAACGATATCTTATTTGGAACAGGTGGAGCGCCAGAAGGTGTTATTTCTGCTGCAGCACTAAGATGCATGGGGGGAGAGTTCCAAGGTATCCTGCAACCAAGAAATGAAGAAGAAATTCTTAGAGCGAAAGCAATGGGAGTTGATGATATTAATAAAGTATTCTCAATTGAAGAACTTGCAAGTGGGCACGTAATGTTCGTAGCAACAGGTGTGACTACAGGAAATTTCCTAGATGGTGTACAATTTACTCCATGGGGAGCAAGAACTCATTCAATCGTAATGAGAAGTAAGTCAGGGACTATTAGAAATATCTCTGCAGAGCACCACTTTGATACTAAACCGCGCTATTAATAAAGGATGATCAATGGCAAGTGTAAGTCGTACAGAAACTTTTGATGTTGAAATTGAAAAACTCTACAGTGTAATCGTAGATTATAATTCATACCCTGATTTTGTAGACGGTGTGAGTAGTATAAAAGTTCTAGAGCAAACAGATGCCGGGGCTAGAGTAGAGTATGGATTAAATCTTATTAAGAAATTTAAATATATTTTAAACCTTACTCATCAGAGTCCTACTTCAGTTTCATGGGAATTTGAAAGTGGTGATCTCTTTAAAAAGAATAATGGTTCGTGGGAATTAGTTGACCTTGGAAATGGACAAACTGAAGTGACATATTCTTTAGATGTTGATGTTAAAGGTTTTGTTCCAAAATCTATTATTAGTAAACTCACAGATAGCTCACTTCCTGCGATGATGAAGTCGTATAGAGAAAGAGCAGCGTCTAACTAAGAGAGGTAATTATGTCTTCAAAGAATGAAAAAGATTCTCCTCTAGGTGATGTGATAAAGAAAGTTGTCTCTATTGGTGTTGGGGCAGCTTTTATGACTGAAGATACGGTAAAGAACCTCTTAGGTGACTTGCCTTTGCCAAAAGATATTATCTCCGGTCTTGTTCAAAACGCGAAGTCAGCAAAAGAAGATTTTTCAAATTCTGTTCGAGAAGAAATTTCTCAACATTTAAATAAAGTTGATCCAAAGAAAGTGATTGCCGAAGTCCTAGACGGATATGATATTGAAGTGAACGCAAAGTTCTCTTTTAAGAAAAAGGCTAAGCAAGAGAATGAATAGAGAAGATCTTCTTAGTGCTCGCTTTAAAGAACTCAATACAAAAATTCAGACGATTAAAAGTGAAGGTCATGAACCGCGCGTTGTCGCAGTTACAAAGTATAGTCCAGTTGATGATATTTTCATTTCTCATGACTTAGGTCATGAGGATTTTGGAGAAAATAGAGTTTTGGATCTACAAGAGAAGGCCGAAGAATTCGTTAAGAGAGGGATCTCTGACGTGAATTGGCACTTCATTGGTAATCTTCAATCTAATAAAATAAATAGGCTCTTAAAAATTCCAAACTTAAAGTATATCCATTCAATCGACTCTTTATCAATTCTGCAGTCGCTCCTTTCAAAGGAAGATCAATTTAGAGGAGATAGGCTCGGACTCTTTCTTCAGGTTAATACTTCTGGGGAGAGTGAGAAACAGGGCTTTGCAAATTACGATACCCTGGCCGGTGCTATAAATCTCTTTCTTGATGAACACGGCTCTAGAATATATCTAGCAGGACTTATGACCATGGGAAGAATTAGGACCGAAAATATTGAAGAAGATGCAAGAAAGTGTTTTAAGAAACTTAAGAGATATAAGAAGCGTCTTGAAGATGACTTTGGAGTCTATGATCTGAAGCTCTCTATGGGAATGAGTGGTGATTTTGAAATTGCTCTAGAAGAAGGAAGTGACTTTATTAGAGTTGGTTCCGTTCTCTACAAGAGTCATGTGGATGTATAGTGAATTACTTTGACTCGATTCAATATTCTAAGGAGTCATCGCCTGAAGTGGTAGAGGAATCGGAGTTTATCGAATGCTCGTTTCAAGGATTAGACTTATCGGAAGAGTCGTTGACTAGCTCATTGTTATCTACAGTATCTAATTATTGGAAGTCTCTCTTCTAACTATTCGTATTTACTATAATTCTTGCTATGTAATATCTAACTTACTGGTTTTATAGGTTTGACATGGGTAGCTATTTCTAGTTACAACAGGGAAATAAAACTACTTTAAAAATTCTAGCAATGCCTGGAGGAAGAGATGTCACAAAATACAGAAAGAAAAGTTCCTGAATTAAGCTTACTAAGTTATGTGAATGGGACAACTGCTGATCAAGTTAAATTCGTTGATGATATTATGATTGGGCTTAAAGATTATGGATTTATTGTTTTAAAAGATCACACTGTGGATCAGTCAAAAGTAGATAAGGCCTATGAGTACTTAAGCGAATTCTATGCACTTCCTTCTGAGATTAAGAAAAAGTACTCAGGCGATAACGGCGGACAACGTGGATATACTCCTTTTAAAGTTGAGCATGCAAAGAATAATGACAATCCAGATTTAAAAGAATTCTGGCATGTTGGGCGTGAGCTTGCAGCAACTTCTCAGTATAAAGGTGTCTATCCTGAAAATGTTTGGCCAACAGAGATTCCTGAGTTTAAAGAAACATTTCTACAACTCTATAACTCTATGGATACTACTTCCGCAATTTTACTTGAAGCAATTGGACGTGGACTTGATGTTCCTGCAAATTTCTTCAATGAAATGATTAATGACGGTAATTCAATCCTAAGAGCAATTCACTATCCACCAACTAAAGGTGAAGATACGAAGAATTCAATTAGAGCAGCAGCTCACGAGGATATTAATTTAATTACAATGCTAGTTGGAGCAACGGAGTCGGGGCTTGAGCTTCTAGATCACGATGGGACTTGGCTAGCAGTTGATTCAAAGCCTGGAGAAATTGTTGTTGATACCGGGGACATGATGAGCAGACTTACTAACGATGTTCTTCCTGCAACTACTCACAGAGTTGTAAATCCAACAAATGATGGTTCTAGAAGATTCTCTATGCCTTACTTTGTTCACCCACACTCAAAAGCGAATCTCTCTTGCTTATCAAGCTGTGTTGGAACTGGAGCGAAGTACGAAGATATTACAGCTGGAGACTTCCTAGTTCAGAGATTGAAAGAAATTGGTCTTTATTAGTAATAACTTCAGATAGTTAGAGGGTGTACAAGTTCTTTACACCCTCTGTAACAATTCCACTTACTAAGTAATTATTTCTATTTACCTCTAAAATTACATAATTAAACTTTAGAGGTAAATGTGAACTTTGATATCTACGATGAGCAGAAATTAGCTCGCCAATTACAAATTCAAAAGAAGAAGGCCTGGGATATTGAAACCGATATTAACTGGTCTCAGGGAATTGATCTTAGTAAATCATTCCTACCTTTAAATAATGTAAATACTCTCTTTAAAAATGCAACACCTGAGCAGCTTCGAGTTATTTCGCAATTGATGGGACTCATTGTCGCTTCGACGATTTCTCAGCTTGAAAATGTTGCTTATAGATTAAAGGTTCCTGTTTGGGAAAACTTTCTAAGAAAGCATCCAGTAAACCCAGAGCTATTAGAACTCGGTGAACAGTTCTTTGAAGAAGAAAAGAAGCATTCAAGGGCCTTTAATAAGTATATTGATCTCTTTGCTAGTGAAGTAAATATTGATCCAGTGGATTTAAAGAGATTTCTTCCAAAGGCACATAACACTGCTATTGAAAAAATTTATACACTCAATTCTAAAGTTGGTGGCATGGCCATGTGGTGGCTAATTTCTGCGGTAGAAGAAGAGTCAATCCTCTTCTATCACTTACTAAATGAAGTAAAGGAAAACGTTGATCCACTTTACTATAATTTACACCGCTGTCATTTTGAAGAAGAAGTAAGGCATAAGAGCTATGCTCATATGATGTTAGAAGTGTATAACGAATTTGTGAATACTCCTTCGTCTTACGTCTTTAAGAAAGTAGATTTTATTCTAGCAGAAGTTCTAAATATGACTTGGACTTTTTCTCAGCTCTTAAAAGTTAAGGAGCTTAAAAAGTATAAGAATCACCATGAATTCTTCAATACTCTAAGTAGTTGTATGGATTTATTAGAAGGTAAGTCTCAACTAGATATCTTGTCGGCGCTCTTTCATTCAACGCCGTATATTTCTCATACGATCCATCTTTCAGAGCATGGGCATATAAGAGAATTATTAAAGAGATATAATACTAGTAAATTGCCACTTCCTAACTCTAGGATTGGGGAGATTCTATGTACTGTATAGATTCTAAGTTTAGAAACGGGAAAGACATTTACTTCATTAATGAATGCTATGATGAAGACCGAGATATTATTCTTATGGTACATGGTTTTCCTGATGACGCTTTTGGTTTTTCTGCTCAAATTGAGAGCTTGAAAGATAGATTTAATATCATTGCTCCATTCATGCACAGTGTGCTCAATGGCGAAAGCACAAGTACTGAGAGAATAGCTCCTCGGGAGCTTATTCATGATGTTCTCTTTCTCTTAAAGGAAGTGAATCCAACTGGTGAGAAGAGAGTTTTTCTCATGGGACATGATCTAGGATGCTTTACTTGTACAGCAATTGCTCAAATATCTCCTCATCAAATAAAGGGAATCGTCCATATTAATGGGTTAGGACTTCAGCAATTCTATAATAGAAGATTTAGCTTAAAGCAGTGGATGAAGTCTTCATATGTTCTATTCGCTCAATTTAATTTAGTAAGGCTCATTGTTTCTAAGTTCTTTCCGAAGCAATTTTTAAATATCATTTATAAATTATCTTATGTAGAAAAAGAGAATGACCTTTATAAGAAAGATAAGAAAGTCTTCTCTTCTATCTATGTTTACAAGTATCTCTTTAAGAAAACGCTAGGACTTATTGGTTCACCAACAGTGAAGCTATCTGTACCGACACTATTTTTATGGGGTAATAGAGATAACTTCTTAGAAATTCCAACACTAGATGAAGTTGATAAATTCTATGATAGCGCGCAGGTGAGAGTTCTTCCTGGAGGGCATTGGATTCATCACTGTGCCAGCGAGAAAGTAAATAGAATCTTGCAAAACTGGAAAGGATTTAGTTATGAATAAGTTTAAAAGAGATGAGTACTATCTATTAAGATATTCTATAATTCACTGTCTAGTCTTTCTTAGTTTATCAGCTTTACTATTTAATCTTAAGGGAATAGATCTTAGCTTTGATTTACAAATGGTGGATGGATTACTAGTTATTGGGGGACTCTTTCTTTGTGGACTTCCGTCAGGTCTATTACATAATTGCGCTCACCGAAATGTTGGAGCGAGATGGTTTAATGACTTAGTTGGAGAGTTCCTAGGAACAGTAATGCTCTATGGTTATAGAGGATTTTCTCTGGGACATATGTTTCACCATAAATTTCCTGATAACCCAAAGTTCGATCCACATCCTCCAAGAGGATATTCATTCTTAAGATTTGTGGTTTCTCCAATAGAGGCCACTCTTATAATTATTGAGAGGGCCTATTATGAAACTTTTGGAGAGAATAAGAAGTCAAAGACGATTTTACAGACTTCAAGATTAGTCTTTAATATTTCAATTCTCTTGAAGTTATCTTTTTGGTTCTTACTTTTTGGGGCAAAGGTATTTACACTTTTCTATCTAGTTCTCTATATTTCAAATATCTTTGTATTTGCTCATATTAACTTTGCTACACATATTGAAAATGAGAATGGAGATTCAGAAATTGTTAACTTAAATCATAATCTCTACTATAAAGCCGTAAATAGGATTTCCCTTGGCGGATACTTTCATAAGAATCATCACTTAAAACCTAGGGCGTTTAACCCGGCTAAGATAGAATTTAAAGAGAGTAAGAGCTTAGTTACTTATTGTCCTCCAATAGATCTAAAGACCCCAAAGAGAGGGCCTCTCCTATCGTTTACTTTTGTTAATGGTCTTGAAACTCTAACGCAGAAACTTAATTTGGATTAATTATGAATAAGTATAGAAAAGATAGAAATTACTTCTTAAATTACTTTAATGCCAATATTCTCGTTTTTGGCCTCTTAAATATTTTCTTAATTCTATTTAAGAAGGGATTATTTGAAAATAATTTTGCAATTGAATTTCTTTTCGTCATTCCTCTTGGACTAGTCTTTGGTCTTGTGATTGCGACAGCTTTTCATAATGCTAGTCATGGTAATATTAAACCAAGAGTTCTCAACACAATTATTGGAGAATTTTGTGGGGCCTTCACTCTTGATGGAATGAGAAATTTTAAGGTGGGCCATATGCTTCACCATATTCATGCAGATGATCTAGAGCTTGATCCTCATCCTCCACACGGTCTCACTTTCTTTGAGTTTATTAAACTTTCTAAAGATAGAACAATTCAAGTTCTAATTAAAGAATACTATAAGCATCACGGAGAAACGGAAGAGTCTAAGAGTAATATTAAACTTCAAATTCTCTCTTATAAAGTTGGCGTTGCCTTAAAAATACTTTTTTGGTTTGCTCTCTTTGGTCCAGCTCTCTTTGTGACTTTCTATATTCCTTCTTTTATGAGCTACTTTTTTGGTTTTGCTCACTTAAATTATATTTCTCATGGAAATGATGAAGAAGGTGAAGGCGAAATTTTAAATCATGATGGGGGAGTCTTCTTTAGCGTGATGAATATGTTAACTTCAGGTGGTTACTATCATAAGAATCATCATAAGTATCCAGGTCTCTATAACCCTTCAAGATTGGATAAATTAAAATCTAATGCCAACAGAGAACTTAGAATTTACAATCCCAGTTGATTGCTCGTCTCCTGTTGTAAATTCTTCATTGGCAACAATATTTTCAATTTGAAGCTCAGCTATAAAAGCGTAAGATGCCTTATCTGGCGCAGTTTCATACCCAAGTCTAAAGTAGGGAAGAAGTGTGGCAGAGCCTGATTTTGTACTATCTCCAACTTCTGTTGATGATTTTCCAATACCAGCTCCAAGACCTGCGTAGATATGACTTCTCGTATTTCTAATCTGATTGAAGTGATAAGTCACATCTCCTATGAGAAAATTTCTAGTCGAGGGAATTGATCTCTCTGGGTTAACACCTTTAGCAGTATCACTATCAAATCTTACACCGCCTCCAAATTCTAGATGCCTATTAATTCTTTTAGAGTAAGTGGCTTCAAGGTGGATTGATGTTCTAGATTCGAGTGATTCTGCTTGAACTTCTGAAGTTGATTGCGAGAGAGAAATACCCCAGGATGCCCTTAAGTTGACATAACCTCTCACAATATTTCTTAGATAGCTGTCCTCTTGTTTCTTCTCGACCTCTCTTAATTTAGAGAGTGCGACCTCACTCCAAATTCTTTCAAGAGAAGATGTGTAAGTGACAATTTCATTTATTTTAAATGGAACAGTGGCTTCCTTATCGATAAGACTCCAAAGAGAGTAGTATCTAGTCACTTCAGTTGCTCTGGCCGTAAAGGAAATATCTACAGTAGAGAAGAGTGAAATTTGACCTTTGGAAATTCCATAATCTCTTCCTTTTCTAATAACAAATGTCTTCTTTGTATTTGAAACTGATTGGACGATAACCAAATTCTCATTGGCCAGGGCCCATGAGCTAGAGAAAAATAAGAAAATTACGATTAAATATTTATTCATTAATTATATTGTAAGGTTGAAGTAGTAATTGATCAATTAGGTAATGCGTACCTTCTTTTTCTAAATGCCATATAAAGTAGGCAAAATGACGCCTCTAAGCGGAGTTCTTTTCTCGGTTATTTGTGAGCATCCCCTTAGAAATGCAGTAATTTCCACACAATTTTATAAAGTTATCTTTATATGCCTCAGAATTAGAGATAGGAGAGATTTTCTTAAAGATTAACCTTTAAGTTTCGATAAGTTGGTTAGAGTAATGGGAAGAGTATGACAAAGTATTGGTTCAAAATTCTTTTACCACTTTTTGTTCTAGGCCTTCTTTCTTCATGCGTTGGAGAAAAAAAGGGAAAGAATCCAAAATGTGCAACGGGAACAGCTTTTGATAAGCTGAGCCAGAAGTGCGTTAATTTTGGTAAGGCCCCTACTTCGACTCTTGATGTTGTTAATCTCTCTGAAGATGATCCAATTACAACTTTTACTTTAAAATATACAGATGACAACAATGACGATGCTTCAAGTTGTCAGGTTTTTGATAGTGAGTCTGATATCGAATTAAGATCTCCGCTTTTGTCGACGATTTATGCAGATGTTGATGCATTGGTGAGTGAAGTTGCAAAGTGTGCAAATCATATCAATGCTATGACTTTTCCTGTAGAGAGTGCAAACTCTTTATCTCTTCTTGCTTTATTAGAAACTGCTCGAGATGGAGTAAAATCAACGGATATTACTACTAGTATGGTAGCAGCTCTTAACCTCTTTGTGACAAGAGTGACTAACCTTGCTAATTACTGCCAGTCCCTTTCAAGTCTACCAACCTCTCAATTCTACGGGGAATCAGCAGTAAACGAATTAATTGAAGTTTCAAAGAAGAAGGAGTGGATTGAGAATAGATGTTATTGCGCAGGAGGCGTATGTTCTTCTGAAATTGTTCTTGGGAAAAACCTAAGCGGCTCTTACGGCGTATCATATAATATTTCAGATGGAGTAGATGGAACCTCTCTAACAAAGCAACTTGGTATTAACGTAGTGGCGGTCAATGATAGTCCTATAGCTAAAGATTTCTATGTAACTGGTAATGAGAGCACCACAGTATCTGCTGCGCCAATTTCTTTTATTATCCCAGCAGCGAGAGATGTAGAAGATGATCTTTCTCCGTTCTTTAGTTACCAGCTTGTTACTGCTCCTACAAACGGAGTTATTTCTGGTTGTGCTCTTGCAAATGATGGATCTTTAAGCACTGATAGAACTTGTATTTATACTCCTAATGACAATGACGCAGGAGTAGTTACTGCTGTTGGTAAAGAAAATACATTAACAATTCCAACTTCGGCAGCAAATAATAATTTAATTTTCACTTCAAACGTTATTGGCCCTCAGGGTAATGACATTGATATTAAACTCTCTCAACATCCTCTTCTTCAAACTGGTAGTAATGTTAAAGTTGAAGTAGTAGGTCGAGCGGTGACTGTTTATATTGAAGATAATGTCACTTTGATTAATGACATTATTACCGCAGTAAACAACGATATAGAAGCATCATCAATTGTGACAGCTTCTGCAACTAATGGAATTAACGAAGCTATGGGAACTACTGCTAGTAGTGACATGACTTCTGGTGGAGTAGCTGCTTTTGACAACTTTACTTACAAAGTAAGTGATGGACAGTCGTTGAGTCAGAATATCGGGATCATTACGCTAGATGTATTTTTACAAGATGACCCTCCTGTCGCAGGAACAGTTCCAGCGGCTTCCTTAATATTTAATGAAGACACTACTCAAACGGTTAGGCTTTCTGTTACTGATTCTGAAGGTGATACCGCAACGGCCTGTAGCGTGACTCCTACAAACGCTAATATAGTAGTTAGTACTCCTTGTTTGTGTCCTGCGGGCGAACTTTATTGTGATGTAGGCTTAACTCCTGCAGAAAACTTTGTAGGAACGGCTCTATTTAACTGGACTATTACAACTACGGGGACGGCAGGTCCTCAGGCGTCTATAAGTAAATTATCTCCTGTAACCGTTAATAGTGTTAATGATGCTCCATTTGCTAAGAGTGTTGCTGTTGATTTAGGTGCAGAGTCTAGTACTGCAACCCCTGATTCTTATATTTTTAATTTATCCGATAGTGGTGCTTCTCTTGGAGTTGATCTTGATGGGGATGCTCTAAATTATGAACTCACAAGCGCTCTTGGTGGAGCAACTTTGACGGGATGTATTTCTGGAACAGTCCTTCTTCCTGGAGCAAATTGTTCTTACACTCCTGCTGATGGAAATATGAACGGGGTTGCTACAAAGGCAACTAATACTTATGTTGTTGGCGGTGGAAGTATTGTTTTTGAAGCTCTTCACGCTGGAGAGAATATGAATGGTGTAGATATCATTATTCAGGACTCTGTCATTGCTGATAGTTTAGGAACATTTGTTTCTGTTGATAGTAATTCTGCTACAGATATTAATGTTAATGTCTTTATAAATTTAGGTGTAACAACTCTTGCCGATATTTCAGCCGCAATTCTAGCGGATCCTTATGCAGGACAATTAATCGCGACTCCAACAGTGGTCCTGGGAACTACTCTTGCTACTGCTGGAACAATTACATTAGCAGGAGCTGTGAATGCTACAGATATTTTAGAATACAAAGTTACAGACTCTACTGGTGCTATTGCATATGGTTCAGTTCATTTAAATTTAACAGTAACAGATGACTCACCAGTTGTTTGCCCTTATTCTGACTTTGTTGACGCTCCTGAGTGTGGTCTTGCTGGATGTCTTGGAACTACAACTCCAGTTTCTAATATTAAACCAAAGAGTATCGGTGTTCTCTATTATGATAAGGGATCAGCTGTTTGTTATAGAAGTACAGGTATTTCTTCAACTAATGATTGGGAAATTATCACTGACTTCACAAGTATTATTGAAAAGAAAGTCGTCAATCAAAATGGTTATGTTGAAATAGATAATATTAGAATTGATGAGGGGGGAGCAGATACTGTTGAAGATGCAGATACTATCTCTATTAAAGACATCACAATTGCTGATGGTGGAATGGGACTAATTCCTAGAAAGTCCGCCAATATTCAAGTCTTCTATGATGGAGCTTCTGTTGCCCTCGCTCCGGCCGTTCCTGGAGTAGGTGTTCCTATGACTGGAACTCTTCCTGACGGTGCCGCTAGTTCAGATGAACTGCCAGTTAAAGTAAAAATCATTCCAAGTGATGGGGTTACTGGGACTGCTGTTGTAACAATTACTTTTACTGATGGTGTGAACGATGTGGATCTCGCCATTCCTGTTGAGATTACTGATGTCGCCGTTCAACATAAGGGATGGGCGAATATCGTGGCAATGGGTCCTAAGGTCGATAAGAGTGGAAATGTAAAAGATGCTAATTATGTTTGTAATTATAGTGAAACAAAGTGCGATAGTGGAGAGTCTTGTTCTGGTGTAAGCGTTCCTACTGCCAATATTTCCGCCGACGAAGTAAACGCTATCTACTACGAACAACCATCTGTTGCTAAGCCTAATGGGCAGTGCTACTACGCAAGTGCAACGGGAAATTCAAACTGGATTCCTTTCAATTCATATTGTAACATGACGGCTAGCTACTACGATTCAGCTTGTTCAACTGCAACTTGCTTAGATAGTGCAGCACCTGCTGATGAACCAGAGAATCTTAACACATTCTTTACAGACCTTCAGTACGATAGTGTTAATCAAATTGCACAGACGACTTGCTATAGATCTATTGGTAGAGCTCTTCCTTCTGGAGCAGCTCTAAGCCCAGCTCAAATTGCAAACTCCTGGCAAGAGTATAAAGGGACAGGATCAGTTGAGCTCCGTTGGAATACAATGCTCTTAACAGGGACGGGAACAATTAGTGGTTTTAATATTTTCAGAAGACTTTCTCTTGAAGAGTTTGATTACAAGAGACCAATTAATAAGAACCTAGTTACAGCTTTTACAAATCAGTATATTGATAATAGTTCTAATTCTAAATTAGGACCTGTTCCAGATACTGTTTATTTTTATGAAGTTGTTCCTGTTGTTTCGACAGGTACGCCTGCGCAAAATGTTCAAATTAGATCTTCTGACTTTGATAAAATTGTTCTAAGAGTATTAGTACCTGGACAAAATAAAGTTCTTGTTCCAAGAGATATCGTAAATATCACTCAATGTGGTAAGTTGTTAGACTCTTCGGGGTCTGGAAGTACCTACGAGTATGACTCAGGACTTCAAACCTTTACTTGTCCATACGAAGGTCCTGGAGATACTGGAGCAGTTTCTGGTTCAACTATTTATGACTTTGGCAGAGATCTTATTGTAGATAGATTTGAAGCAGGCTGTCCATACACTAAGAGTAATGAAGCGATTGAAGCTTGTCCTACAGGGTTAACAAATGTTGCAACTAGTGGAAGCTGTATTGGAACTGTTGATCCAACTGTAGCTGATGGCGGAGGGGCGATCACTTTTGGAACTCCTGCTAATCAAGTCTACTATAATAGAACCAGTGGAAAATGCTTTCAGCACGATGGGGCGACGTGGAATGAATTTAATACATTAAGTCCTGCGAGACTTGCAACTCTTGTAGATAGATATGCAAATGCTGAGTTACCTCCTGTTGTTTTCTCTTCCCAGGATACAGCAAATAATTTCTGTGCAGAAGCTTCGACTAAAGCAATTCTTGGAGTTTGTAATGTTGGGGGAACATTCTCAATTGATGGAGCCACGGGAAGATGTTCAGATTCCACAGGGGGCGCATATGAGAATTATAATAATATAGTAGGACGACTACCTTCTAGAAAAGAGCAGGTTGCTTATTCTGACTGGGACTTAACTCAAATATCTGACTCTGTTGCAAGCACAAGAGAGGGTGGACTTTCATTAAACTCTAATTCAAAGTGTAATACGAGTTCTGCTAACGGTCTGGAAACATTCTATACCGATAGTGTGACTCCTATTTCAAATACACTCTTTACTTTACCGGGGACTCTTTCAAGTCCAATTCGTTCTCTTATGACAGGTTCTGCAAAGACAGCTCTTTGTTCTTCTAAGTATGGAGTTCAAGATTCAGTTGGGAATGTAACAGAGTGGTCTAGTGATAGATTCTACTGTGATAGTTTTAATTGTGGAGGACTCTTCACTGGAGACATTGGTTATATTGGAAACGGAGACGATGACTTCTCTCCAGCTGATGGAAATACAACTAACTTCTCAAGGTATGTCTTCAATGGTGTTACTGGTCCTTGTATTGATACTGATGTTGATGGGACTTGTGATGGATTCTTATCAACGTGGATCTTTGATCAAAAGTCTAACGGAGCTTCAAGGTTCTTTACTCCAATGGGGCTTCCTGCAGTGACGAATTATATATCAGATAATCCTGGTGAGTTTATTAATTTTTTCTTTGAGCAAATTGGTATATCGAGTGGTATTACTTCGACAAAACTACATGATGATACGATTGTAGTAAATCAAGAGCGCTTAGATGTGACTAATAATCCTACTAATACGGATGGCCTTGCTGGAGTTGTAACTGGTGGTAGTTTTCTATCTAGTAATGGTGCGGGAACGTATCATCTAGAAATGATTGCCAATGATGACCCAGCGTATAATACACGTGTTGATGTTGGCTTTAGATGTGTATTCCCTGTGTCGGCCACTAATTACGTTGAGTAGTTGACTAAATCCCTTCTTTGACGGACTTATTTCTTATCCATTTACCTAGTAATGAAATCTAAGATCGGGTAGAATTTCTCTGTAATATTTATGGAGGATGACATGGGAATCTTTTTTAATAAGAATAGAGAAAAAAGACCTACTGGAAAAGGTAAAGTCATAAGTTTTCTAAACCAAAAAGGTGGTGTGGGAAAAACGACAATGGCCTTTAATACTGCTCACGCTCTAGCGCAAAATGGATCAAGCGTTCTCTGCATTGATATGGACCCTCAGGCAAATTTAAGTTACTTATTTGAAATTGAAACAAAAGAGCAGGGGCTAACAAGTATTTTTCAATTACTTGTGAACTCTGTCCGTGAACTTGCTCCGTTGCATCGTCCATCTCTTTGGACGGACTGTGTTTGTAAGTCGGGAAAAATTGATATTCTTCCTGCCGGCCAAGACCTCTCTGGCTTTGAATTAACTGTTGCTGGAATTTCTAGCCCGAGACAGTTAATTCTTAAAAAGTTTATTGAGATGAATGCTCTTAAAACTGTCTATGATTATATCGTTATCGATGGACCTCCAACGCTAGGTCTGCTTGTTGTAAATATTCTCTGCGCCAGTGATGGAGCTCTCGTTCCGTTTAGGCCCGATGAATTTTCATATAAGGGCTTAAGTCACTTCTATGAAGTATTAGAAGATATCAATGATATGGAGATTTCAAATATCCCAGACGTTCTCGCCCATATTCCTAACTTAATGGATAGTAGAAGAAAGCAAGAAGGTGAGGACCTTGAAATGATTTCTAAATCTCTTGGTGAAGATGCAGTTGTTGTTGAGCCATTTTTAAATAAAGCACAGCTTGTAAAAAGTCAGTCTATGAAGAAATCTGTCTTTGATTTTAATTCCAAAGAATTTCTACCTCTTCAAAATCAATTTAGTGAAATGGCACAAATTATTACAGACTGGAAAGCGGAGCAATTACATGAGTAAGACAAGTAATCCTCTTTATCATATTTCTAAAGATGGAAAAGACGTAGAAAGCGTTAACAATATTTTTGAATTACTGGTTAAGAAATTTGGCCTTGAGCCCATTATTTCATTCTTAGAAAGTATGTTTGAGTTTATGAGTGAGCAAGTTCAGTCGTACGCAGTATTCATCGCTCTTAAAGAGCTGATTGATGAGATCGTTGAGAAGTTATACAAGGTAATCGAAAAAGTTCAACCTTTACTAGAGAAGCTATAAGAGATGCCACTTCGGAGAAATACAATAGGTAAGGACTATACTATTCCATTTCTTAGAAGTCGTAGCGTAGAATAACCTCTTTAGTACTTTGATCTGTTCTTTACTTATCTTTGAGTAAGGAAAGAAATCTTGGTGTATTGTTTCTAATGAACTTAGGTTAAAGTCATTTGGAGTTGTGATTTTATGCTTCTTATAATAATGCTTCATTAGCTCTAAATCATTTACTATACTTTTACAGGTCTTCAGCATAAAGCCAGCTCTAAGTGAGTTAGAGTTCGCGCTCAGTTCGACTTTGTGATTATTCTTATTTCCAAAACATGAACCATCTATATTTGAAACGCTTGTTTGGTCTTTTCTCACTTGTTCGTAAATATCGCAAGGACCTCCAAAAATACTGATATTTGGAATGATAAACTTTCTAGTATAGCTCTTTACTTGTTGGCCAAATACTTCTAGTAGAATATTTTCTACTAAAAACCGGTTGGCCAATTGTTGCTTTCTCTCGATCGCTTCTAGGCCCTTACTGTTTAACAATAGTAAGATAAGACTAGCTATTATAAGTTTCATGATTTTCTCCTATATTTTTAGCGAGCTCAACTATAGGAATAGCTCTTCCTTTTTCAACTTTTATAAGACTTGGTGAGCGTTTAATAATAGGTGGTATTCTAAGTAAACTCGATAAAGTTGAAGAGACGTGGCTAATCCCAATTTTCGAATTTAAACTACTCACTGGAGCACTATTTCCTATAGTTCCCCAGTTCTTATCTCTTTGATGAGAGCCTACGAGAATATTACCAAGTACTATCGGCCCCTGAATTATTCCTGAATAAAATGTTGAAACATGGGCCTGTTCATTATGATCACTTCCTGAGAGAGAGTTCTTCGGAACTCTATCAAACTCTGAAGTGACATGAATAATAGTTTCTTCAAAGAGAGACTTATGGTTATCAAGTTTGGTTGCCTTTAATACATTGATTAGTTCGTCTAGGCAGCTTGAAAAGATGTAGAAAAACTTAGAGCAGGTAAGAAGATTGATTAGAGAGCCTGTAGAATGAGAGTCAAAAGACAATTGAGGTCTTTCAAGGCCTGGAGCAGAAGTAGAAGTTATAGTAGTTTTGTTAGTGATTTTGTCATAACTCTTTTTAAGACTTTCTTCTTTGTAAGACGTTTTTGCCGAGACATTTCTAAAGATTTCTCCAATTTCATTCTTATTAGCGAAGACAATTGATGAGCTTAGTCCATACTTTGAAATAAATTCTGCCAGTGCAAAGTTCTGCGCAAGTTTTCCTACGTTTGCTGAGTCTAATAATTGTCGTAAGTCTTCTGACAGAATATAGATGTTATTAACTTTATATGGACCCAAAGCATCTTCAATTTCAATGTCTCCGTCTAGAGTTAGAGGAAGTGAAGGGGTGGGGATCGCTTTGTCATCAACGCCCTTTATTTTATGTTTTAGGCCAGCTGCGATAATCTCTTGATACTTTAAAATGAGAGAATCATACTCCGCCAAAAATGCTTCGATACTTTCTTTGAAGAAGATTCTTGCCCTTTTTAAATCTGATTTAAGGTTTTTTGAAGTCTCTGACTGATTTAAGATATTTATAGCATTATCAAGGAGCTCTTCCATTTCTTTACTATTTTCTTTGTCGCCAGTTTTTAAATAAAATGGAGACAGTATATAGTCTAGATGATTTTCAATATCTCCTTTAACTTTTATATTTGAAGAAGCTCTTGACTTAAAGGCTCTGTTCACTGGAGTGTCTCCAACTGTGATGGATGTTAAAGGCTTTTTTGAGAGATCGGCTAATAAACCATCAATGCTATAGCCTCCAATACCAGGGGCGATCATTTTTGAAGAGTTCATTGGGTGACCGGTAGTCCCTTCTAAGTGTACTCCGCGAATTGTGAGAGAGTTATCTAAGAGATTTGTCATTTTTCTCTTGCTATGAAGTTCCTCTGACCAAAGTAATGGGACATGAGTTTTCTTATATTCAAATTGATAGAGCTTCTGTTGATCTAAGGGAGATGTTGGATCAAATTGATTGAACGTCATAGGGTTTTGAATGAATTCACTTCCATAAGGATTTAAGAAATGGTCATAACACCACCTTGTGGGACCACCGTAGAAATTAAATTGAATATAATTTCTAGTCTTTGAAACCTTTGGTACGCCAAGGGGTTGGAATTTATCCTCTTTGATTAAAGCACTAAGTAGCCTGTAGACAGGATAGGTTATGGCCGAACTAATAAATATTCCCTTTAGCAAATTTCTTCTATTCATTTGATATTGGCCCATTTGATGAAATATAATACTTAGATTTTATAATTTCCTCAATCGTCTTCAAGGTACTCTGATTTGTTTTCAAATCCTTTGTGAGCTTGATGAGGAAATCTCTTAGGTCTGATTCTTTATTCATAGAAGTAAAATTATTTAAGTCTATTCTTATACCTGTTAAGAAATAGAAGTATCTACTAATAGTACAAAGGTAGGGATCATCTAGTTTCTTAATTACTTCTCCTAGACGGTTTGAGTCACTGATCTCTTTATTGACTAATTTTCCTAAGTAGTCTCTAAAGTAGAGTCTCGAAGAATGCTTCTTCTGATAGAAGTCTGGATCTTTATCAGTGTACTGGTAATTTGAATTACTACTTTTTTTATATTGATAAATACCTCTAAAAACGTAGGCATTAGTATGAACTTCTCCAGCATTGAAAATTTCAAGATTACTTGTTAGGCTTGCGAATTGATCCATCGTCTCGTGACAGGCCATGCAACTTTTTTGATTCCTAAAGCTTATCTTTGATTCTTTCTGAGGGTGAATATCTCTCTCTTCAATTACAGGAAGATCTCGGCAGAGAAAGTCTGAGAAGAAGTTACTCGCAAATCGGCGATGGATTTTGTAGCCACCGTCAGTTTTTTCATTATCATGGCCAAGATTTAAAATGAGGTAGGGAACGCTACCAAAAGCTCCAGGGAATAAATTCTTAGTTAGAGAACTTTGGTCTAGTTTTTTTCCTTCTTTTAGCCTTTTAAAGTACGAATGTTCTTTAATTCTTTGAAATCCAATGAGCTCTCCGAATTCAACAAGGGTAGGGTTCCAGAAGTATTCGTCGCCGTAGTCGTCGGGATTATCTTTTACTCCTCCTACGAGCCACTTTCTTAAGCCTGTTCCATCTATTTTAGAGCGCCTACCCTGGATATCTTTGTCATTACTATAAATATTCTCTTCGCTTCCTTTTCTCTTTGCCCAGATGGTGTCAGTACTTGTAAAGACTGAACTATAGGGAATATCTTTGCTTAGAAGTGCTACTGTATAGTAATAGGCCATCTGGTCAGCATCAGTGACATTTGTGACTCCGTGGTCTTGAGTTTCTCGGTTCAGATTATATAATTTAAACCAGGAGTTATGTAGAGATTGAATATTTTTTAGGATAGCGATTGTTTTTGGGTTTTGTTCTTTTAGTTGAAGATTCTTGTTTAAGGAAGCCTTTTCCAATAAGTTAATACAGGCCTTCTGCGAAGAGACTTCACCACTTCTTATCTTAAGTAGCACCTTTGAGTCACTAGAAACTCTCTGGTTAGTAAATTGTTGATGACATTTAATATAAGTACTAATGTTCAAGTCTGCTGCGTAGACCGAACTAATAGATAGAAATGATAGAAGCACTTTAAACAATTTATTTCCTCAGTTAAGATGGAATTATTGTCTCAAATATGTGGAGGCAATGCAAGAATTGGGAAGACGAATTATTTCTTTGAAAAGTCTAGGGGAATATACTTCAAGAGTTTTAGATGAGTCAGGACTTCTGGTCTATTCTTTAAGCCTTCATATATAAATGTATTATTTCCTGTACGATGTACAAGTTTTTTTACTTCCTTAATCTCTTTTTTTGACCACGTTCTTTTTAGCTCGCTCTCTATCTCTAACGCGCACTTTTTAGACGAACAGAGTTGATAGAGTTTTGGTGATAAGATCTCTAGACCGTAAATTTGATGGTACTTTGGAGCTTTTAATGGCTCTATTTCACTTCTCACTAAGTTTGAATACTCAGTTGAAATAACTTGATCGTATAAGTCAAAAAAAAGAAATTTGTCAGAGTCGCTGATGTACTTTGAGATAATCTTCCATTGATGAATTGGAAAGGTGTAGGAGATAAAATCCTTATCAGAGAAACCAAGGATTCGTGCAATCTTATGATTTAGTTTCTGAGCACCTTCTATTATTTTAGAAGGGTATGGAACTAATAATGATCTACTCATCCATTTATTTAACTTAACCGGTACTCGACCTTGAATGCCAACAACTCTCTTATGGGGAAAGTTGGCTTTCTTTAAGAATTTGATAACAGCTCCGGCACAATTATTAGAAAAGAAAGTATACTTTCCAAGATCCTCAGAAGCAGCGCTCTTTATTTCTAAATTCTTTATAGAGAGTTCAATTGATGCTCTTTTTAGAATGGAGATATTCTCTAAGTACTCAAGAGTCATGGCATAGTATCCAATGGGCTCAAGAGCTTGATTAAATTTTTGAAAGAGCTTTATCCTATCTGTAGAGAACTTCTGCTGAGCTAAGTCTGTAGCAACTTTTAAGTCCAGTGTTTCTAGACTCAAAATATCTGTACTACTTTCTACTTTCCATACTTCTTGGAAAAGATTGAGGACGATATCATGAGCTTCAACATCTAAAAGGTTGTAGGCCCTTGTGTATGCCTGCCTATAAAGAGCAGCATCTCTTTTTTCATTATTTTCAAAAGGAACTTCTTCCTTCTCTAGCAGTCCAAAAGAATGAATTCTCTCAACTTTAAATTCTTCATCAAAGAATTTAATTTCAAAGAGCTCATAATTATCTTCTCCAAAGAGTTTTTCTGCCTTCTTTAGCGCATCATCTTTTGCTTCTTTAAGTGCCTTTTTATAAATGGTCTCTTTTGCAATATGAATTTCATTCCACCAATCATCTAGAGCATCCATAAGGGCCTGTTGCATCTGTGAATTAGAAGGAATAAGGTGTCTTTCAAGTGGGCGGGACTCTTCTTTTACATATTGATTCACAAAGAGTCGCAGAGATTTCACTTCAGGATAAACACCATACTTCCCAATAACTCCGCCAATATTACTTGCTTTAGGACCATTAACATCGGCTACAAAACTTATAGTAATATCATTTCCCGGATCATCATCATTATCTACAAAGCGGAAAAGTGAATGTCCAAACTTAGATTCAACTCGCTCATCTGTGGCCGAAGCGATTATTAATTCGAGACCAATAACTTGATTGTTAGCGATTTTCTTTTTAAGCCTTTGAATATATTTCTTTGAACTCGTATAGAGTTCCTTCTTTTGAGCGTACCATTGAAGAAATTCAACAGAGTCAACTTCTTGTGAGAAGATACTCTTTGAAAAAAACAGTAAAAAGAGAAGAATTATTTTCATAAATGAATTTCTAGCACAAGAAAATGATTTTTCCATGTAATATGAGTTATTTACACACTTTTTACATCGAAAAATCAATGGTTTAGGTATATATTTTATCCCTTTCATTAAATTTATATTCTAGTATATTTAAGGTAAATCTATTTAAGGAAGAATATGTTTTCAATTATAATGACTATTTTCACTCTCACTAGTTCTTTTGCAAATGAGCCGGCGCAAATAAATACTTCTCACCGCTTCTCTAATACCTCTGATGGACTCAAAACAAAGACTACTTCAGTTGATTATAGAAGTAATCGGCGAGATATCTTTTGGTCGTACGAAGACGCCCAAGAGAGTGCTCACGACTTTAACTTTGGCTTTACTAATACTGATGCGGAGTACTTAGGTGAAATATCTGGAAATAAACTCTATGCTGGTTATGGAAGAAAGTGGAATGCAAATTCATATACAAGTGGAAAGCTAGGCCTTCATAAACTAGATTATAAGAAGAAGTCTTCCACAACTCCTTTTGCTCAAATTGGGCAAAGAATTAGGCTTGATAAGAATACATTAGATCTAAATATTAATTACGATTTTCTCTTTATTAATGGAGGCGTTCCTGGGCCTTATGAGAATAAATTAAAGAGAATTCAAACAGACTTAAGAGGAGTTTACTCACCTAAAGACTTTCTTCGAATTCCTTACCAGCTAGAGTATTCAAAAATTAGTCAGAGCAACTCTAACAATCGACAAAGTATTTCTGTTCTTGGTGGCAGCTCTTATCCTATATGGTTTTGGATTGGTTACCGTGTGGAGAGACTAAGTTATGATAGGAGAGATTTAGGCTACTGGTCTCCTGAAAAATTTATTTCCCATGGTCCACAAGTCGAGTGGTCACAGACATTCTTCTCCAAGCTAACAGCAAAAGTTAGTTATCTTTATAGTTTTATTAAAGAAGATGACTTTGAAAGTGGAAACTCCTACTACGCCTCAACCGCTTTGGAATATGGCTCTCGAAACTCTTGGGTAGGAGGCGTGAGTCTCTTTAGAAATAAGTCTCAGCAAAACTCTAGTGAGTGGTGGAGTGAGGGAGGAGAGCTTTACTTCTCCTACTCATTTTAAGTATTTTTCCCAGACTTGATTCATGGTTAAAATTTCAATATTAGAAGAACTTATGATTTTTGCAAGTTCTCTAAAATTGCTGGTTGAATAATCTATTTCATCTGTCGCACTTTCTTTAATATGGTGAAACATTAGAATAAGCCATTGATTATTTTCTCTTGTTCTTTGGATAATCTCTTTAAGCTCTTTGGGAGTTGTTGTTTTTAAAACATTAAAGGCCCGAAGCTTATAAAGGTCAGCAGGAGGGATTGTTTCAATTCCTCCTGAAGCCAGCCTTGCTGTCGCAAACTTAGAGCTGACAACACTTACTGCGCTACTATTCGTTTTCCCTAGGGGGTAGGCCAGATGATAATTGGAGCTCTTATATTTATTCTTCTTTAAAAAACTATGAATTTCGTCAATTTCTCGTCTTAGGACTTTTTGATTAAAGTGTGTAAAAGGTATTTCATGATGAGAGTCGATATCCCAGTTTTGCTTAGAGAGGAACTTTAGCTCACTCGTAGTTAAGAAGCCTTTTGTGTTTAGTGAATTAGGCATAATATAAGCAGTCGCTGGAATATTATATTTTTTTAGTATTTTTGCCGCGAGGAGATTATCTTGGGGACCATCGTCAAATGTTAGACTGAGTACTCCTTTGCTCTTTTTCTTTGTTGTATCTACCGACCAGAGTGTAAATCTGGTCTCCGGCTTCTTCGCTGAGAAGTAGAAAGTTACATAATTAATTTTCTTAAGGGGTTTTCCTACTGCAGTAAGATTTGCACCAGATAGAGCGATCTTGGTTCTAGTTGAAGATTGAAGAAGATTAAATTCATAATCAAAGAAGATTGGAATATTAAAAGCTAGGTAGTCATTAGACTTTCTGCTTTCCATGAGTCTTATTTCTAAACCATCTAGATTTCTTATATCGTCAACCATGAGATTAAAGAGTATATTATCTTCTTTCAAGTTAAGATTCTTTTTAGAAATATCAATTGTTAGAAAGGTCGGCTCTTTTGCACTTTTAGAAAATACGCTGACATTTTCATCTAGCTGTTGAAGCCTTCCAGAGTCCCACTCCACAAATACATCTTTCTTGTCGAAATCTGCCTGCAGATGAAGTGAGATGCAAAGAATACTAATAGACTTTAAAAAATCTTTGAATTTCATACCATGCCTTTCTCTTCCAAAGAGCGTAGCCTGTTTCTCTTGGGCCATAGAGGTTCATCTGATTCTTATTTTGTGCTAGCTTTCTCCAGATGAAGATACCTTGAATATTATCAAAGCTCTTTATTGCTTGAAGGGTTTCTCTATACGCATTTGCTTGTCTTCTTTCTTTGCCAGGAGTGAGATTTCTCCACTCGTAGGGTTCTAGGGTTCCTTTGCTAGATCCTGCGAAGCCAACTTCGTTTATAAAGAGAGGTTTCTTTAAGCGCTTAGCAAAATTTGAAAACTTTAAGAGCTTCTGTTTCTGGTAGTGATAGATATGTGAAGATTTGACGGAGTCTGGTATAGGTGAGTAGTAATCTAATCCGATATTATCTAAGAACTCCCAGATGGGAGTTTGAAAGAATTCATTTTGACCTTTTATCGTCTCCCAATTTGCTCCGTAATTTATTGTACCTTTAAAGTTTTCTCTTATGCTTGAGATAATAGTTTGCCAGTGTTCTTTAGAAGACGAAGTTGTCAATTGACAGTATTCAGCACCAATTGTGAATGATTCGACTTTGTACTCTTCAAGAAATTGTGAAAACTCTACTAATTCTCTTTTAATATTTGTAAATGTAGACTTCTTGTCCTTAGGGTTCCAGTGACATCTCCACTCTTTGGTTTCTATATCAATATAATGTCGCACCGAAACTTGAAAGCCTTGTCTCTTTGCAGCTGTTATGGCCATTTCTAGAGATTCTAAAGACGGAGTATAGCTTGAGCTACAGTCAATATTGCTTGATTGAAGATTTTTCGTTTGGCAGGAATAGAGAAAAGTCGCAGTATTTGCATTCAGTAGCTTCAATTCATTTAGGTAAACTTCCACATTGCCTTTAGTGTAGCTATTTCTATCATAACCTGTGAGGACAAGTGAGCTCGTATTCTTGATCGAAGTATTTTCCTTAAATATTGGCAAATTAGCGCAAGAATAAGAGATTAGGCAAATGAAAATAATTCCGAACATTTTTGAAAGCATTTCTGTATTATACTCTATATAAAAGAAAAATTCTTTAGAATAATTGGAGTACCCTTGGTTAATTCAAATGATCTTGAAAAGAAGGTTGATAAGAAGAAAATTGTCGTTATTGACGATGAGTTAGTGACAAGGAAAATAGTTGAAAGAGCGCTTGAAAAGACTTTCGATGTTTATATTGTCACTAATATTTTTGAATCGATCAGGGTTTGCGAAATACAAATGCCTGATCTTATTCTTTTAGACTTACTAATGCCAAGTGTAGATGGTTTTGAAATCTTACAACTCTTAAAGCATCATGCAACTCTCTGTGATACACCTGTTATCTGCATGAGCTCTACTGAGGTGAAAGAAGATCGAGAAAGGGTTAGAGCGCAAGGAGCAATAGGGTTTATTAAAAAGCCTATTACCATTAAAACACTCTCTTTTGATATCAATCAAATTCTTGATTCAGTGACTAATATTATTTCTTCAAAGAAGAATAAAGTCGATTTTATTACATCTTTTAATTTAGCAGAGAAAGATAAGTATATTAATTCAATAATATCTAATATCCCTAAGGGGGAGAAGGTTATCTTTCTATCATGGACTAGGGGAGACTACTTCTATGAAGAGAATGAATCTGTAAGGAATCTAATTGATGATGAGAGCCTCGTCTTCTTAGAAATTAAACCCACTCTAATAACTAAGTTCTCGTATATGCAGGAATTAATACCTCTCTTAGATGATTTGATAGGACTTTCTGGACAAGAGCATAGAGAGTCTCACTTAGTTTTTGATGAGCCTAGAAATCTATTGAATATTCAAAATACTGATAAGAGTATCTCTCAGGCCTATAAAATTTCTCAGATATTTCACAATACTTTCAAACAAATTACTTATATTAATTCAAGACCTAAAGAAGATAGTGAACAACTCTTTTTAAATAAGATTGGAAAAATTCTAGTGGGAAATAGAAAGTAATGAAGAGTAATGTCTTAAACATTATAAGTATTGTAACCATTACTATCATATGTTCTCTACTTACTATTACTTTCTATTTGAATATTCCAAGTAATTGGAAATTTGAAAACCCTTACGCTACTTTTGTTGCAAGTATAATGCTTTACTACTTAATACTTATTTTTATTAGAACATTTATTCTTCTTATTCTCTCTTTCTTAGAGATTGTCTTTTGCAAGAAATCAAGAGAGGTTAAATCTTTTCCTCTTGTTACCATCATCATTCCTGCCTTCAATGAGGAGAAGGTTTTAATTCCAGCTATTGAGTCTGTTTTAAAAATTGATTACCCAAATCTTGAAATATTAGTTGTAGATGATGGCTCCACTGATAACACTTTTGCTGTTGCAAAAACAATGGAGAAACATCAGCAAGTGAGAGCTATTCACCAGTCTAATGCAGGAAAGTCCAATGCGCTAAATTATGGTATCTCTCAGGCAGTGGGAGACTACTATGTTTGCATGGACGCGGATAGTGTTCTAAGTGAAAATTTACTGCTCGAGGCCATTCCTTATTTTGAAAGAGATCCCAATTTAGCTGCAGTGGCCGGCTCTGTGGAAGTCGGAAATTCAAGAAATATCCTCACTGCATTTCAGAAATTGGAATATATCATTGGCTTAAACTTTCATAAGAAGGCCCAGTCTTTTTTGAATATGGTCACTATTGTACCAGGCCCTATAGGAGTATTCGATAGACGAAAGGTATATGGCATTGGTGGTTATAGCTCTGATACTTTTGCAGAGGATAGTGACTTGAGCATGAGACTTCTAATGGAGGGGTATAATATAAAGTATTGCGATAAGATTTCTGCAGTCACCGAAGCTCCAGATGAGATAAATGCTCTGATCACTCAGCGCTATAGATGGTCAAGAGGGATGGTACAGTCAATCTTTAAGGGAATAGGGCTGTTGAGCATGAATTTTAGTGCTCGCGGTGCTTTTGTTGTCACTTATATGTTCTTTGAAACGATAATGATTCCTCTCATTAATTTTTCTTTTATTGTTCTAACTTTAGAGTTTGCACTCCTCTATGATATAGCAGATCTTATGGGTCCTTACTTTATTGGATTAACTCTTCTGGATGTAGCTCTTTGCTTTTACTCTATAATTACGGAGAGGAGAATATTTTCACTACTTATACTTAGTTTCTTAAACCGCTTGACCTATGGACTTATTTTAGAGGTAATTCGTTTCTTTTCAATTTTTGATGAGTTACTTAAAATACCTATGAAGTGGGGCGTTTTAGTTAGAAAAGGATTGAATTAAATGGATATAAAAAACTTCTTTAACATTTTATTATTGGCGATATCTTTAACGACAATATTGGTGACTCTCGTGAGTTATATTGTCTTTAAATTAAGACTTGCTTCAGCCAAGCGCACCTTAACAGATGATCCTCTTGAGGGAGCTTTTTTTAGAAGATTCTCTCCCTTGATCCAAAAGAGTTTCAATGAACAAAGAGAGAGACAAGATAAAGATAATAAAAAGAAAGTTTCATTTAAAGTAAAATTTGTCTCTCTCTTCTTATTTCTTTTTACGGTTATTGCTAGTCTACTTCTCTTTGAGGATTATTTTAGCTATAGAAGAGTGCTGTCAGATAGAGTGTTATCGGCAAGTAATTTTAGAGAACTTGTTAAGCAAGGTCACTTAAAGACGTATACTTATACACCTCGTGAAGAGAGTGCTGTTATTTTAAAAATGATTTCTAGAAATACAGTAGATCAGAGAGAATATCTTTTAGGACAATTAAGAAAGCAGAATTTTTGTATTATTTCTACGCCGAGGGCACTTAGATTTTCAAAAGAGAATCATTCATTGGCCCTATTACAGTGGAAAGACTTCTTTAAAAGAAATAATTTAAATTATAGAGTGAGAAACTCTATTTTAGAGTCTTCTAATTGCTTGAGTATTTATCCACATATCCTTTCTCTTAGTAACTCTCAAAGGAAAGTTTTAAAAGAGAGTAAGTATCCATTTCTTGTCACTGGAGGATTTGGGGAAATTGATGGTCTAGGTGGAGAAGTTGAAACGAGTCTACTTGAAGATTTATTAGGTAGAAAAATTCAATCTGAAGATTCAGCACTTCCGACTCTGATAAGTTCTGAGAGAGATTATCTCTGGGAAATTGATGGGGGGAGCTATTTGCCCTGGCTTCCTATAGATATTAGTTTTGCTCACGTGACTTCTCGTGAGGCTAATATTCTCTCTTCTAATTACAATGGGAGAGTTCTACGGAAGAATTCAAAACTTCTTAGTCGTGAAGTGCGAGAAGAAAAGTTAACTTGGACTTCTCTTGATCCTATCGATCATCCTTATTCTGACTTGGTCTTTTTAAATATCTTTGCAAAAATGAAGTCAATTCCAGTCTTTAAAATCGCAAACCATAGAGATTCAAAAACCGGAGTGAGCTTTGTTTACAGACAAGATCAGCCAAGTGACGATTTGAAAGATGCAAGAGAACTCTTTGCACCTCTTAAAGGAGCGTGGACACTCTTTACCAATAATTTCTCCTATGAAGACCTAGATGCAAGGACTTCAAAAGAGGCCACTTCAGAAGTCGCTATCCTAACTTCTCCTAATCATAATTTTGAAAAATTAGATAATAGAAGCACTTTTAATCTTGTTGAAAACGTAAGATTAAAGCTTGAAGAATTAAGCTTCTCAGGAGTTAAGGGATTAACTAGCCACAATGACTTCTTGAGTGATGCCTTACTCGATGCCTCAGACCAGAATAAGTTAACTTATCTCTATGGAACAACGAAGGAGATTTCTTATTCGCCGGTTTTATTATCGGGATTAAATTACTTCTTAGTGCCAAAGATGTTTAAAAGTTTAAGAGAGCTCTTAGATGACAAGTCTCTTTCAACAGCTGATGATTTAGTTAGATCACTAGAAGAAATTTTCTCAGACTCTCAGTCAGTGGGAGGCCTTGCCATTTATGATCTCTCTTCTCTAGGAGTGAGTGACTATATGGCCAAAGAAGCATTCGAAGAAATTCTCTCCAAGGTTAAAGATAATTCTCTTGGTTTAGGAGAAATTATTAAGTGGAGAAGAGCTAAGGAAAATTTAAGAATTGCTGGAAACCCTTTAAAGAATGATTTTGAATTTAAGATAGAAAATTCAGGAAATAGAGATGCTGAGAATTTTAGAATTTTGCTTGAAAGAGACGGAAAAAGGGAAGTATTGCTTATTGATAAAGTGAATTCAGAGAAAGAGCTTCAAATAAATGCAAGCAATTACCTAGATCGATAACGGATACTTCTATTATCTTCAGAAGCTTGGAGTTCTTCAGCTTCTTCCTTTTTTAATGCGCTGCTCTTTAGACCAATACTATCTTCAATAATCATAGTTTCTTGTTTAGGAGCAATCTTCTTCTTTGGAGCTAGAACTTGCCATTGGCTAAGCTCCACATTCTCTGAAGCGCTTCTTAGACTACTGAGCTCGTCTTGCATGGAGATTTCCGCAAAAATATTAATACTTAATAAGAAAATTAGGGTTGAAGCCTTGCCTAGCATTGATTCCTCAGTTAAAACTCAAAACTGTTTAAATACATATATTTATTATGACAAAACTCATGGAATCTAGCAACAATGTCTGATGTGGATTTAAAATTAAGTAATTACGATTTCGACCTTCCAAAAGAGCTCATTGCTGAGAGACCGATTCCTGGAAGGCATAATTCTAAACTCCTAGTTTATAAACTCAAGTCTAACGAAATTATTCACGACTACTTCTATAATCTCCCAAATTACTTACCAGAGAACTCTTTACTCGTTGTAAATCAGAGCAAGGTCTTTCCATGTAGACTTATTGGAAAGAAGAAGACTGGTGGTAAGTGTGAGATTTTTCTTCTTACAACAGAGGGTGATGAGCGCGGATTTTATAAAGCTCTTATTAAAACAAGTTCTAAGAAAAATATTGGTGATGAGTACTTCTTTGAAGATGGATTAGTGGCCACTGTTAGAGATATCGATGATGGCAATTTCTTTGTCTCTTTTAATCGTGACAACCTCTTAAGCTATCTTGAAAGCTTCGCAAAGATACCGATTCCTCCTTATATTAGAAATGGAGAAAGCGACGAGTCTGATAAATTAGATTATCAAACAGTCTTTGCTAAAGAAGTTGGTAGTGTCGCAGCTCCAACTGCAGGACTTCATTTTACAGAAGATGTCTTTAAGGGTCTTGCTAAAAAAAATATTGAGCGAGCAGAAGTTACACTTCACGTAGGTCTTGGAACATTTGCTCCTGTAAAGACGGATAATCTCTCTGATCATAAAATGCATTCTGAAAGATTCTTTGTAGATTCAGAAAATAAGAATAAAATTTTAAACCATAAGAAAATATTTGCAGTGGGGACAACTTCTCTAAGAGTTCTTGAGAGTTGTCACAATGGTAGTGAGTTTGAAATCACTCCTGGTGAAATTAAGGAGACCAGTATCTTCTTGCATCCTGGAGTTTCGGTAAATTCTATCAATGGCCTTATCACAAACTTTCATTTGCCAAAGTCAACGCTACTAATGCTTGTGAGCTCACTCATTGGAAGAGAGAAAACTTTAGAGCTATACCAAGAGGCCATTGCAAATGAGTACCGCTTTTTTTCTTATGGTGACTCCATGTTAATTTTGAGGGAAGAATGACAACTATTTATGAAAATATAGCATATGACGGAAAGGCCAGAGCGGGAGTCGTTAAGACTGCTCATGGTGATATTGAAACGCCAATTTTTATGCCTGTTGGAACAAGAGCCTCTGTAAAGTGTATGTGGCAGCATGAGCTTGATGAAATCGGAGCGCAAATAATTCTTGGAAATACTTACCATCTCTACCTTCGTCCTGGGCACGAGCTGATCGAAAAAGTTGGTGGAGGGTTACACGGATTTATGAATTGGCAAAAACCTATTCTAACGGATAGTGGTGGCTATCAAGTCTTCTCCCTTTCTTCAATGAATAAGCTTTCTGAAGAAGGTGTTCGTTTTCAGTCTCATATCGACGGCTCTTATCATATGATCTCTCCTGAGAAATCGATGGAAATTCAAAGGGCCCTTGGAAGTGATATTGTCATGAACTTTGATGAGTGTCCTGCTCTTCCGGCGACAAAAGATCGTCTTAGAGAGAGTATGGAATTAACTCTTCGCTGGGCCAAGAGATGCAGAGATTTTGAACTCAAAGATCATCAAAACCTCTTTGGAATCATTCAGGGCGGACTTCATCTAGATCTTAGAACAGAGTGTATGGAGAGGCTTACTGAAATGGACTTTGAAGGATACGCCATTGGTGGACTTAGCGTTGGAGAGAAGAACGAGGAGATGGTGGAATTCTGTGCAGACTTTGTTCACACTATGCCTAAGGATAAACCGCGCTACTTAATGGGAGTAGGAAAGCCTCTTGATATTTTAACAGGAATAAAGAATGGTCTGGATATGTTTGACTGCGTTCTTCCTACAAGAAATGCTCGCAACGGCCAATTTCTAACCCATCATGGACCACTCAATATAAAGAAAGAGCGCTTTAAAGAAGACCCTGGAGCTCCAGACCCGGACTGTTCATGCAAGGTGTGTAGCACATACTCAAGATCATATATTAGACATCTCTATAATACGGGTGAATATCTTGCGGGACAGCTTATAAGTTACCATAACTTACACTTCTTCTTGGATATGACAAAGCAGGCCAGAGCACATATTATTGCAGGAACGTTTGACGAATATTATAAGAACTTTTATAACAACTACACATCAAATCAATGGGTTTAGACCCCATAAATTAAGGACGCACACATGTTAGACTTACTTTTTACTCCAGTATTAGCACAAGAAGCAGCTGCAGCAGCTGGACAACCAAATGCACTAAGCTCATTTCTTCCAATGATTGCTGTTTTTGGTATTTTCTATTTTCTTATGATTAGACCACAAGCTAAGAAAGCAAAAGAAGAGCAAGCAATGCTTAGCCAACTTGGTAAAGGTGAGGAAATTTTTACTAAATCAGGGCTTTTTGGAACTATCACTGGAATTACTGATAAGATCATCACTCTTGAAGTTGCTGAAGGAACTAAAGTAAAAGTTCTAAGAAGCCATATTGGTGGAAAGGCCTCTTCAATCTTCGATAAGAAAGAAGATAAGAAATAAGAGGTAAGTATGTTTGGAATCGGCGGAGCTGAGTTACTAGTAATCTTTCTTTTTGCACTTCTCTTTATTGGTCCAAAGAAGCTCCCAGAGCTTGCAAGGGGCCTTGGTAAAGGGATTCGTGAATTTCAAAAAGCCAAAGATGATCTCTTTGATCAAGTAAATGCTTCTGCCGATGAGCAGAAAAAATCTCAAAATTCGAGCAATGATGACGCGACAAGTGAAGTCATTGCTGAATCAAGCGACAATAAAAAACCTTCAGACGATTCTAACGCCTAGCCACCAATCTAATTATTTTGGTGGTTTGCCACTTCAATCATTGCTTTTTTACAAAGTTATCCTCTATACTTTTAAGTGATTAAAATCTTATGCTTAATTTTGGCGTTCTCGCCTATAAAATCCTATGAGGAGTATTGAATGAAAAGAAGCTGGTGGTATCGCTTTATTTTCCTAATTATTGTCGCTGTAACATCTGTAGTAATTATTCTACCTACGGCTTTAGACTTTCAAGAGGAGAGTAATTACCCTGTAAAATCGAAGATTAACCTAGGCCTTGATCTCCAGGGTGGTCTCTATATGATTCTTGGAATTGATTTCAAGAAAGTATATAAAGATGAAGTTAAAGGTTATACAAGAAAAGTAGAGTCTCTCTTAGCTGATAATGGAATAGCTTCTACAATTGGGTCCCTTTCCGTTATAGATGAGTTCGACCCAATGATGACTCTAAACCTAGCAAACGCTAGTGATATGGAAGCTTCAAAGGCCAAGATTCATGAGTTCTACCAAGGATATATTAGAATTACTGGTGACACAGGGGCTCAGCTACAACTTGCACTCACAAAAGTTTTAAAGACTCAGATTGAAGAACAATCTGTTTCAAAGTCAATTGAAGTAATTAGAAATAGAATTGATGAATTTGGTGTTACTGAGCCAGAAATTATCTCACAAGGTAATGATAGAATCATCATTCAACTTCCTGGTGTTAAAGATATTGAAAGAGCGAAAGATCTTATTGGTAAGACAGCGAAGCTAACATTCAATCTTGTTAACAACGAAGTTGCTCCTACAACGATTCAAGACTGGATTACAAAAGCGGAAGCTTCTGGGATTGTCTTTAAGAAAGGTGATAGATTTTCATCTTATCTCGCAAAACTTAACGAGCATTTAAAACAAGAAAAGCTTCTACCTTCTGGTTGGATTCTTGCTTTTGAAAAAACTGTTAACAAGCTTACAAATGAACTTGAGTCTAAGATTCCTTACCTTGTTGAAGAAAATACAACACTTACTGGTGAAGCCCTTCAAGACGCTAGAGTTCAGATCGATCAACAAAAGAATGAGCCGTATGTTTCTCTTGAATTCAAATCTGCGGGAGCAAAACTATTTGAAACTATTACTGGTGAAAATATTGGAAGACAACTTGCTATCATTCTAGATGGTAACGTTTATAGTGCTCCAAATATTCAAACAAGAATTGGTGGCGGTAGAGCGCAAATTACTCTTGGGTCCGGTGGATTCAATAGAGTGATGAAAGAGGCCCGTGACCTTGCCCTAGTTCTTAGAGCTGGTGCACTTCCTGTCCAGCTAGATTTTCTAGAGCAAAGAACGGTTGGTCCATCTCTTGGACACGATTCAATTGATAAAGCTCGTTTTGCTTCATTAGTTGCATGTCTTATTGTCTTTGGATTTATTCTAATTTACTACAGAGTGAGTGGGGCTATTGCCATCGTCACTCTTGGGTTAAACGTTATTCTTGTTATAGCTTGTCTTGTTGGGCTTGAGGCAACTCTAACGTTACCGGGGATTGCAGGTATTGCTCTTACTATTGGTATGGCGGTAGATGCGAATATTATTATCTATGAAAGGATTCGAGAAGAGATAAGAAAAGGTGTGAGTAACTATAAGGCTGTTGAAAGTGGTTTTGAATCAGCTTTCTGGACAATTATTGATGCAAACATCACAACAGCTCTTGCTGGTTTCTGTCTTCTTAACTTTGGTACAGGTCCAATTAGAGGATTTGCTGTAACTCTACTTATCGGTATTTTTGCAACGGTTTATACTGCGTACTTTGCTGGTAAATTACTATTTGAATTCTACATGGACAAAGTTCAAGGAGAAGACCTAAGTATTTAGGTTTGGGGGAAATTATGTTTGAAATAATTAGAAGTAATACAAGAATAAATTTCGTAAGTAAATTCTCTGTAACGGCCGTAGTGTCTTTACTACTTGTTGCGGTTTCAATATTTGGAATCGCCAGTAGAATGAATTACGGTGTAGACTTTAGAGGTGGAGCTGAAATCCAACTTAAGTTTACTGAGACAATTAACTTAGATAATCTTCGTAAAGATTTAAAAGATGCAGGCTTCAAGGGAATTGCTGCTCAAACAATTGGAGAGAGATCTCAGAATGAATTCCTTGTAAAAGTACAAGGTGATGAGACGAACCTTAACCAAATTACTGAGAAAGTTTCAGAAACTCTTTTAAGTTCTTACGCAAGTAAAGGTGTTGAAGTTCGTAAAGTTGATATCGTTGGTCCAAAGGCCGGAGCTCAACTTAGAATCTCTGGATTCCAGGCGATGCTTTGGGCGCTAATTGCGATCATGATTTATATCGGTCTAAGATTTGATTTTAAATATTCTCCAGGTGCAATCGTTGCTCTCTTTCACGACGTAACAATTATTCTTGGTGTATTTTCTTTCTTCCACGTTGAATTTACTCTGCAAACTGTCGCGGCTCTTCTTGCTGTTATTGGTTACTCTGTGAATGATACAGTTATCGTTTACGATAGAGTGAGAGAGCATGAAGATAAGAATCCATCTCTACCACTATCAAATCATATTAATAAGGCTGTTAATGAAACACTTTCAAGAACAATTATGACTTCACTTACAACTCTATTTGTATCTGTTGTGATGTACTTCTTTGGCGGACTTGCTATTAAAGATTTCTTCTTAGCAATTTCTCTTGGTGTTCTAATTGGTACTTATTCTTCAATCTTCGTTGCAGCTCCTGTAACTCTATTCTTTGATAGAATAAAAGGTGCTGAGGAGAAGAACGCTGCCAAAGCATAAGAACTCTCTACACTTTTTAATTTTACTATTGGGCCTTGGATTTTCTATTCTAGGCCCTTTGTCTTCCATTCTTGCTCAGGACGATTATACTGAAGATAGTGATGATCATATTGAGGAATCTCTTACCGATTATAGAAAAGAAAACCAGAAGTTGGTTGAAAGTATTCAGAGAACTCATGGAAATGGCGCTAAGGGCGGAATGCCAAAAATAGACATGTCCCCAGATAAACTTAGGCCTTTAATTACTCAAATTAATTCGCAGTATTCGCGAATGAGTTACGAATCTTCTAGAGCGCAAATCGCTGAGAATATCTCCAAATCTCCTGCTAAAGGAATGACTAAAGTCTTCCCTAAGAGTGTAGACTTTATAACTCATTTACTAAGAGATAATAGGGCGCTTCTGTACTTGCTAGATATGTTTAAAGATAAGAAGAAGCTTCTCTTCTTCTTTTTGGCGAACCTTTTTACCTTCATTCTAGGATTTATCTTAGCTAGAATGTCTTCAAAAGAATCTTCTATGGGGAAGAGGTTTATTCGATTTTTCTTTAGAAAGTTATTTATTTATGGACTTAGAATTTTTATTCTAATTTTCTTTTTCGGGACAGAGCTTGCCCCGACATTTAATATTTTTAAGGAAGTTTTTCTCTAATTAATCAAGAGCAGGCATACACCCAAATCTCTTATCTGCAGGTGAAACAGTAGTAGGGATTCCCACTTGATCAGAGCCAACATTTAATTCATTAGGGCGTCTGATAGTATAAATCTTTTGAGTCGATTTTCTGATATACGGATTATTGACATCAGCTGGCCAGTAGAAGTGAATAGTTTTCTGAGTGGCAGTTATCTCATCTGGAACATAGTGTTGATTATTTTCATAGTAGAACCAAATCTTCTTTAGAAGGTTCTCTCTAATTATCATAATATCTGTTGGTGCAAGAACTGGCTCGTTATCATTATTAGATAAGAGTTCAGCTTCTTTAACCGCCATATACATTCCTTCAGTACTAACTCCTATAACTTCTTTTAAAATATTAAAGAGCTTGTCACTACTATTGTAGTGAGTCTGATTAGGGCAGAACGCCCTACCACTAACAGGATCAATCCAAGGAACCATATAGTAACCAAGATTTGGTGTGTTCCCATCAATATTAGGCATATTAGGCCAAGTGAGAAGTCCAAAAATATTAATTGTCTTTGTAATGCCGTAGTCATCTAAGAGTCTTTGCTGAATAGTATCGTTGATATCTGCTCTGGAGTCAGTGTTTTGATCAGCAAAACGGATATCAGATAAGTCCCAAAGGGCCATATGTTGTGGAATGAGCTCTAGCCTGTCATAGAGAGGAGAGTCGTCATCACCAAATCTCGTTACATCGTGACAGAATAAGAACGGGTCACCTGGAGGAAGAGATGGTGGATTATTATTACTTGCAAAGTAGTAGTGTAGTCTTGCGGCATTTTCATAAATATTTCCCGCATCAACTTGAGTACCAGCTCTAGTTAAGCAAGTGTACTGGGAGATAGGCATAATTTTTAAAGGAGCTTCATCATTATCATTACCTGTACTATATTCAATTCTTCTAATTTGAAATGACTTACTCTTTGCATTTGATCCAGAACCTTTCTCCTTAAGTGTTGCAACATATGTTTTATTAAGAGCAAGAGAAGAAATATTTGCTTTGAAACTATTTGAGCCTGATGCAATCTCTACAGATAGATCACTCGTTCCGTTTCCGTCATAGAGCTCTAGAAAGCATGCCGGACCTGTTAGCCCATCACTAATTTCACTATTACACCATTTGTCTAGAGACCCAAGTTCTTCATTTAATTCGACGTTAGGACCTAGTGTTGTATTAACAAAGAGAGTAGGTGTATCAACAGTCTGTGAAGCACAGAAGGATTCACAGTTGTTAATAATGTCTGGGACTCCGGCCTTACAGGCGCAGAAATCTTTCTTAATAAAAATCTCATCAGTAGGACGAGTAATCTTATCATCAATACAAACACCGATTGAATTTTCAGCGATTGTCTTATTACTTTCATTTTCTTCGCCTTCAAGAAGTTCTGCAAGATCTTCTGCTGAAGCAATAGAAGTCCCTTCTGGGCACTCAGTAACACAGGTGTCACCAGTAGAGAGAAGAAAGAAGTCGTCTTCACAACCAAGAGCTCCTGAGCCTTGATTACTCGATTTGATAACTGGCTTTCCCTTACGACCATCACCGGATACACATGACGTTAGTCCTGCGAGTGTGATGAATAAAAGTAGGTAACCAATTATTTTCTTCAAGCTCTATCCTTTAGTAGTTATTAACTCATCGACATCTTGTCCTTATACTTGAATTCTTTCCTATTATTTTAGGCCCTTAATGCACTTTTTCCTTAGCTAATCTTAACTATATGTGATTTCATATAGTTAACTGGTTGTGTGGTGATTTTAAATGAAGATAAACTACTCATAAAATGGGCATCTTTTGAGAAGATAAATTACCAAATAACAGTGAATTAGGTTTTTATAAAAAAATGATTTAAGCTATTTAGGAATTTGAAAAAGTGCCGATAGGCTACTTAATCATACAATAATGTAAGTTGAATGTTTCTAAAGGAGAGACGTATGACTAAGGCAGATCTTATTGCTGCGATTGAAAAGCAAGCTAATTTAACACATAAGCAAGCTGAATCAATCATCAACATTTGTTTCGATTCAATGATCAAATCTCTTTATAACGACGAGAGAATTGAAATTAGAGGTTTCGGATCATTTGCAAATAGAAATTATAAAGCGTACGAGGGTAGGAATCCTAAGACTGGAAAAGTCGTAAAAGTTCCACCTAAGAAAGTACCTTTCTTCAAAGTTGGTAAAGAACTTAGAGAAATGGTTGACTCTGGTAAAGATAAATACGTTATTAGAGAAGCATAGTCGTTTTTCTTAGACAACGCAGAACTAGCTGAAATAACGCGAGTTCTGTGTTGACATTTCTATTCGTATAAATCATTATACATTTTCACAGTCAAATGTGGTCAGATGCCAGAGTGGTCAAATGGCGCAGTTTGCAAAACTGTTGCATCATCGGTTCGAATCCGATTCTGACCTCCATTTTTAAAAAAGCCAGCTTTATTGCTGGCTTTTTTATTATAATGAAAAGTCTAACTCTCTCTATGTAATAAAAGTCTAAATAATTCTCGCATATCTTTTTTCAATTGTTATAATAAATAATTATTAACTACTGATTTGGTTACTTATTAAAACTCTCTACTTAATTCTTCTATTGTTATTATCTCGAGTTTCTCTTGGCGCAGGCTCAATAAAGGTTTCGATTGGAAGTGAGATGGAACCTTGGATTCGTCCAAGTGATCATACTGGATTTATCGAGAGGATGGTCGTAGCATGCTTAAAAACTAGCGGGCGTGAAATTGAGTTTAAAAACTATCCATACTTTAGAAGAATAAAGGAATTTACAAAAGAAAAATTAGACGTCGTTACTGATATTAATGAAAAGTTATATCACGAAAAGCGTATGCAAGGTTTTTATACGGGAAGAATTTATTCTTATAAGAACAAATTCTTCTCTCTAAAAAAGAATAACTTTAAAATAGAAAAAATAAGTGATTTAAAAGATTATTCAATTGCTGCTTGGAAAGGATCTTCTACATTTCTTTCCGGCGACTATCTCTTAATGAGCCAAAATAATAAGAAATACACTGAAGATTTCAAATTAAAAAAGCAGATTCGTCTGCTCTATCTTGGGAGAGTTCAGTTTCTCATGATGGATGAACAAATATTTAAGTTCTACAGGGATCAACTTATTGAAGAGAAAGTTATATCTAGTAAGGAGTTAGTCTCTACTTATGATTTTCTTGAACCAATCCCGACTGGCTTTCTATTTCAAACTAAGAAAATGCGCGACCTTTGCGTGGAAAATACTAAGTCTTTGTCCTTTGTGAGGGAGTTTTCTTTTTTAAAGTAGTGGAGTGTTCTTATGAGCGAGAAAGTTTTAAAACAATTAGAGAGAGATCTTGTAAAAGTTAATTCAACAGACCAGGGAAGAAGGGCATTTCTCGTTGCTCTTCCTATGATTCTCGCTTCATGCGCTACAGGATCAAAACATAGAATGCGTGAGGGAGATAATACAGGACAAGAAACAAGTCTTAGTTTTTCTGATGAGAGACAAATGACTAAAGAGTACCTACCTCAAATGGAAAAAGAATACCCAAGTGTTTCTAACTCTTACGCTCAATCTTATATACGTAATCTTGGAGCTAAGATTACTTCTGCTAATGGACTAGAGGGACATCCTTATAATTATCACTTTAGAGTTGTGAACTCTAAAATGGTAAATGCCTTTGCTCTGCCTGCTGGAGAGGTCTTTGTTACGGCTCCTCTTATTAAAATGGCCAGTAGCGAAGCAGAACTTGCAGGAGTTCTAGGTCATGAAATTGGGCATATTAAGGCCCGTCACACAGCTGAACGTATTGAAGCAGAGAAGAAATCAAAGACGAAGAATTTACTCTTTGGAATTGGTGGAGCTATTCTTGGTGGAGCGGCAGGATATGGACTCGGTAAGGCCCTTTGTAAGAAAGGTGACCGCGAATGTATCCAAAGAATTGCTCTCTACGGAGGAGCGGCCGGAGTAGGTGGAGCTCTTCTTATTCAAAAGTTTGGTTTTATGGCCAACTCTAGAGAAGATGAGATGGAAGCAGATAGAATCGGTTTTAGTACTTCTCTGGCGGCAGGCTATGATGCTAATCACATTGGTAAATTCTATGAGAAATTACTTGTAATGGAAAAGCAGTATCAGAGAAATTCAAATGGAATCTCCAAAAAATTTGCAGATGCTCTAAGTACTCACCCTCCAAGCATTGAGAGGGTGAGACAAATGAATGAAATGAGTCAAGAAGTGAGTGGAAGAGGGGGAATTATAAACTCAAAGAGTTTTTTAAAAGTTCAAACTCTAGTTTAAGCAACTCGCTGCTCTTTTTTCTCTTTTACTCCTAAATCTATTTTTGATTTAGGTCTAACTCTCTTTAGCTTCATCTTGAGAATCTCTAATTTTATTTTCTGTTGAAGATAGGTGAGAAATGTTACTTTTCCTACTTGAATAATATCCTCGCTTTCTTCGTAGTTCACCCAAATTTTACAAAATGCTTGAAAGATATATTTATTTGCCCTGCTCAATTTATAGTAGTCGGTAGAAAAACCCATTTCAGTAGAGTTTGAAGACATGGTAAATCTCTTATCATCAACAATGACATTTGAATTTTCAGGAAAGTACTTATCCATATATTGATTTTTTAAAGCCTGAACAACTACCTTATAGTCTTTTGGGATTACTTTTAAATTAATCTTCGGAGATGGCCATACCTGACTGATTGTATTGGTAAACACTTCAATTATTGAAGGAGTCGAAGAGATATTAGTCGCAAAGAGAGTTCCGTATTTCTCATAGGCCATAGAGGCGTTGCAAAGAGCGGTGAGGCTCATAAAGTCTCCTCCAGGATTTCGGTTAAAAATAATTAATCCTCCATGGAAAATATGGCCAACTTCAGACTTAATGATAGGACTAATAAGAAAGCCAAAAGGTGAAAGTTCATCTTCAATAAGAGTAATAGCGCAAGTCGCGTAGACTTCTTTTAAATCACTTAGCTTTAAATTCTTTCTTAAGTAGAGATTGTCTACTTGAGCTTTTGCATTTTGATTTATAGAAACAAGTGAGTTATGAAGTCTCATCAGGTCGAGATCATTGAGGTTCTCACCTGGGTTTAAGTAGTGCTTTGATTTAATATTGTTAAAAGAATATTGCTTAAACATATAATACTCCTAGGCTACTTTCTTAAAAGTCTTTGCTGTTCCCGCTTGCAGAGACATCTCATATTGATCAAAGAATATTCCTCTGTAGTCTGTATGAGGCTGCTTTGTTGCTAATTTAAAAACTTCATTTGCCATAAGAACTCCACTTAGCCAGACCACTGGGGCAAGTGAAGGCCTTGGGCGCTTCTTGTAAACAATATCTTGCACTAACTCTTTAGAGATAATTTTAAAAGGTGAGAAATGAGAGAAAGTATACTTCACTTCGATATCAACTGCTTCGTTACAGAGCTCTGGGGTGAGCTGATCAAAGGGAACCCCTTTTGTTGGAAGATCTAGAAAGTCCTCCCAGTGAGGAGAGTCCGGAGTCATAACAAAGACACTTGCGTAAGGTGTTAGCCAAGCATCAACAATTGTAATTCCTTTCTTTCTAGCAGTTCTTTCTAGTATTAAAGAGTTATACATTTCATCCATGCCATTGACGACATAGTCTACTTGATCAAGTAGAGACTCAATATTCTCTAGGGAGACTTTTTCAGGAAAGAATTTAATATTTATTTTTGGATTTATTTTTAAGAACTCCTCAGCTAGTACTTCTACTTTATATCTTCCAATTGAATCTTTATTGGCATGTAGCTGTCGATTGAAGTTACTCTCTTCGTAGATGTCATGATCAACTAAAGTTAAATTTTCAACTCCCATACGCACTAAGACTTCAGCGCAAACTCCTCCCATTCCTCCTGTTCCCGCAATGAGTACTTTCGAGTCTCTTAAAGCCTCTTGATCTTGTTCACTTATTAAACCTAAATTTCGTGAAAACATATGAACTCCTTTTAGAGGATTCATCATACGGCCAAGATTATTTGAGATTTAACTGTATTGAGAAATTATTTAGTAAGAGTGTAATTTAGAAGAGTTGTAGTTATTATAGTATGGTTTAAAGTTCATATATTCTTTAGAATGAAGTCTCAAAAACTTGGCTACTGTAGAGTAACTGACTGATTTTCATTACCAAAGAGTAAGTTGAATTCTGTTCCGTGATTTTTTGGAAACTTATTAAACGGTCTTGAATTCACTTGAATTTCACCACCCATCTCTTTAGTGAAGTATGTCGCTTGTGTAAGTCCTACTCCGAGTCCGAGCTCGCCAGAAGTTCCTTCCTCGCTCTCACATAATTCATTGTTAAAGAAATTATTGATAGCGGAAGTCTTCATTCCTGTTCCTCTGTCAATAATACTTATCTTTATACGGCCATATTCTTCGCAGGCCTTAATGAGAATTTCTCCACCTTCAAAACTAAATTTAATCGAATTAGAAATGATGTTTGCAAGAATAGAATTTAGAAATGTAATTCTACTTCCCTTTAGTGTTGAACTTGAATGCAGCTTGGCTTCTATGATTAATTTTAATCTCTTTTCTTCTAGAGCTTCTTGAAAGAGTTCTTTAACTTCTTCTAAAATATCTAATATATTGAATTTATCATCACACATAATTCTCTTAGCAAGGTGGAACTCCCTAAGTTCTTGAATAACATTGTGCATATTTTCTGTTGCTCTATTTAATATTTCTTTATCTCTTTGACCGAAGTCTTCCATTTCATTTAAGAGCTTTTCATTCTTTAAGCGAATAATGGCAAGAGGATTGTTGAGGTCGTGCATAATCGCTTTTATTAATGTTTCATTTAGTCTATTTGAGCTATCAAGTTTATTATTTAATAACTCGAGTTCTTGGTTTAAAAGTGATTGTTCATGTCTCTTTTCTTCAATCTCACTTAGAAGTGTTGTTGTGTTTTGCATACTTTGAAAGAATCTGCTCGCGAGGATGAATGGATTCCATAATTTAAAGCTATTAGTAAAGTAGAGATTTATAATAGGGTTCTTCTCAGTTTGATCAATAACTGCTCGTGCTGGTTTTAGTCCTAGGGCCGCAGGGAATCCCTCAAAGGCGGAAGCGTAGGCCTTGGTAAAGTTACTAAAGCAGGTATGACCTGGGTTCATTTTTATCGTAATTTGAACGTGCCCTTTAGTGACTTTCTTATACTCAAATTTTAAATTCTTATAGAAGTATTTTCCGACAAATGAGCAAAAGAACCAGTAGATATCTTCAACTCTAAAAGTCGCAGCCCCTATTTTTTTTACAATAGATAGGCCGTCGTTATTCACTCCTGTATTTCTAAGGCTATGAAGAGCTTTCTTTTCACCCACTAGAGAGAATGTATTATTAGTGATAGTCTCGAATTCTTTCCAGCTTATTTTTTCTTTTGTATTTGTGATGTGATTGAAGTCTAGCGATGTACCAAGGATTAAATCTCTTGGATCTAGGTGATGTTCTTTTAGTGTGTCAATATAAGCTACTAGGGTAGCGTTGGATACTTCCATTGGGACATTTATACCAATTTTAGTTAAGATTATGAAGTAACTTGTAGAAATTATACTATATTATTTACAAGTATATTCAATAGTTAACCTCTGGAAGGTAAGTAATCTTTAATGTTTTGGAAAAATAAGAAAATAGCTGAGTTTACCTCAGATGAGTGGGAATCTCTGTGCGACGGTTGTGGCAAGTGCTGCCTTGTGAAATTAGAGGACCCTGACACTTTTGAAATCGCTTATACGGCCTGTGCCTGCTCTCTTCTTGATATTGAGAAGGTTAAGTGTAAGCAGTACTCTTCTCGCTTTCTAGTTGTTCCTGAATGTCTTAAGATCACACCTGAAAATATAGACTCTCTTGAGTATTTACCAAGTACATGCGCCTATAAGCTGGTTGCTAAAGGTAAAGAACTTCCGAAATGGCATCACCTAGTAAGTGGTGATTCAAGTCTGGTGCATTCTCTTGGAAAATCCGTCATGGATTGGTGCGTACCTGTGGATAATGTTCCAGAAGATGATTGGGTGGACATGATCGTGGAAATCGAAGATTAAATTTGAAAAGCTGTATTAAGTCCTATTATAATTAGAGAAAAATAGGATTTATATGTTTAAGTTAATTACCTTCGCAGTCTCATTACTTTGTATTTCAAACTCTTATTCGTCTGAGGCCATAGGCTTCTATTCGAAGGGCTCTATTATAAACTCAAGTTCAATCGATGAATATAGTGGCGACTTTGAAAAGCTGTTTCGCTCTAGAAAGAGATTATTTGCGACAGATCACTTACTGTCTTTTATTTCAGATTTTACAAGTGAATTTACTTCATCTCATCCTGGTATTGAAAAGTTTCAAATCGGAGATATCTCTGCCGAGAGAGGAGGCTTTGTAAGCCGTCATAGCTCACATCAAAATGGTCTCGACGTAGACGTTGTCTATCTTCGGGTAAATAAGAAAGGCCAAGATGTAGATTATCCCGAGTGGGGAGAGTACTTTGTTAAAAATGGTAAGCTCACAAGAAATTTTGATATCTCAAAGAACTGGCAACTTTTTCAATTTATTATTTCTAAAGGTGGAGTGGGGAGAATCTTTGTTGATACAGCAGTTAAAAAGAAGTTCTGTGAACTCTACGGAAGTTCACCAAGTCCTAGAGAGAAAGAAACTCTAAGACGACTTAGACCCGCCGCGAATCATCTTACACATTTTCATTTAAGACTGAAATGTCATAAGTCTTACGCAAATTGCCGCGAACAAGATGATCCTTCTAGTGGTAGTGGCTGTGCAAATTTAATAGTAGAAAGCTTATAAAAGTGGAGGAGTCTTTACCTTGGCGAAGAACTTCTCTACCCCTTGCGCAACTGCATTAGCATAATCATTTTGAAATTTCTTTGAGATTAACTTCTTAAGTTCTTTAGTGTTGGAAATAAATCCGACTTCTAGGAGTATTGAAGGCCTCTTACTGAGGGCCATCACATAGAATATGGCCGGCTTTACTCCGCGGTCAGTGATTTTATATTTCTTGGAAATTTTAGAGCTTATTTCTTCATGTACTAACTTTGCCATTCTTCTTGAGCTTGGAGCTGTTCTATCTATTACTAAGTCGGCGAGGATTTTATTGATAATGACTTGCTCTCCCTTCGTATTCTTATTCTCTACTTCTTCGACTTTCTTTACGGCCGCATTGTCGTGATTATCAAGGTAGAAAGTTTCAAGACCATGGGAGTATTTAGAGGTTGAGGCATTTATATGAATAGAGATAAAAATATCTGCCTTGATTTTATCTGCTAGATCGGCCCTCTCTTCGAGTGTTACCGTTCTATCGAGACTTCTGGTTAAATAAGCTGAAAAGTTCTTAGAAAGCCTCTTGTGAATAATTTTTGCAATTGAAAGAGCGATATCTTTTTCACAAATTACTTTAAGAGTTTTTCCTACCCATAGTTTTCCTTTTGCTCCGCAGTCTTCTCCGCCATGGCCAGGATCAATGAGAATTGATTGGGCGCTAGCAGAGTAACTAATAGAGAAAAGTAAAAATAGTATAGAAATTAACTTCATCAAGTATATTCTAAGTTAATAATAGAGCTGATGCAAATACGTTCTCTAATTAAGTGCTTTTAGATTTTCGTACCAGCCCCAGCCTTTAGTGACTTTATTATTTACTAAGTCTTTATATTCAACCTGAATCCATCCACCTTTTTTATCAAGCTGAGTAAGTACTTGGTTGGGTGAGAGAGTTTTAACCACTTTTGATTTTGGAGAATTCTCCTCTCTGAGATTAACAAATTTAAGTGTTACAAATTGGTTGAGCTTATTAATTTTCTTTAATTCTTTTTTAATGATAGGTGCTTGTGCCACTTGGACAACTTCTTTAGGACTTGAAGAGATAATTCCAAGAGTGAGGCCAAAAACTATACAAACTCCCATGACAACGTAGAGGTAGTTTCTCTTTTCTTTGAGCGAATCGAAGAGATTCTTTGAGATTTCATTGTTAATATCTTGGTCGAGTTTATTCATCTCTTCAAATTGTGTCAGCTCATCTAATTTCTTTTGAATGATATCTAATTGTTCTGGAAGTACTGACAGTTTATCTAAAGACTTTGTTAGTTGCTCGTTCTTCTCTCTTTCAATTCTTAGAAACTCATTATTGATCATCATATCCGTTGGATAGAACTCTGTTGTTATCTGCTGTATTTGAGTCTTTGTTTCTGAAATAGGAGAGCCTAGATTATTTGATAATAAGCTAGTAAGTCCTGTAGAAGTTTTATCTAGTGTATTCTTTTTTAGAATGGAGGAAAGAGATTTTCCACCAAGTGGTTTCTCTTCAATGGTTTCTTTAACCATGTCTTCAATATTGTCTTTCATAACGTCCCTGTTAACAAAGATTAGTGTGTGTTAGTAATATTAGCCACTTAAATTTACAATGGCAAATGTTTTGGTCCGATAATAAGTCCCGCTCTTTCTCCTATTTCGACACCTGCATTTGGAAAGATAATTCTCTGCTCGTTTCCCTTTGCTCTAATTTCTTCGCTCTGATCTTTTGAGACTAGTTCACCGTCTTGAAACTTTGAAAAATTTGGAAGGTTATCGTCAAAACTAAAGGTAAAGGATTCATCGTGCTTGATAATTTCGACTTCCATCTCAAAAACTTTGAGCTTAGATATTTCTCTACTCTCTTGGTATTCTCCTGTGAGAATTCCTCTTAGAGTTGCTTCAATTTCTTTGAAGTTTTCCCTGTCATTCTCCCCAAACCTTTCAACTTTTCCAAGTTCTAAAGTAAAAGAAGCTGCATTGTAAAGACTGCTAGAGTAGTAGGAGAATGTTGTAGCAATATCATCACTCAATATGACGGCGTCGATCCCAGACTTCTCTAGAAAGCCTAGTTGTTCTGGGTCAATTGGGTTTCCTTCAGAATAAGGGTAAATCGCAAATTTCTTAAGTTCTGAGGGCTTGATTGCGGTATGAAGATCATAGTGAATTTTCTTTGTATCACTCTGATAGAAGTCATCTAGGATGCTTATAATTTCTTTGGCCCTTCTCACTTCGTAGTTATCTTCTTTGGTATCGAGCTTCCTGGCAAAGAGTCGATTGAGATTCTCTGTGCAAAATCTCTTTTCAATATTCATCGCCTTTGGATTTCCAAAAATAAAGAGGGTGTGATGTATGCATTTGAGAGAGCTATTTTCAATACTTGTTATAATATCGTTGATGATCTCTATTGGCGCTGTCTCATTTCCATGAATACCACTGCTGTAGACAATTTGAGTTGTGCTCGGCTGATGAGGAATAAACTCTAAGATACCAGTGCTTAAAACTTTTAAACTTCCGCCCTGGACATCTTTCCAAGTGTAAAGGTTGCCTTTATATTCTTCATTCTCTCTCGTCCACATTAGAAAATCTTTCTTCATTATTTAATCCTAAAACTTTGTCCAAAAAATGGCACGATAAATTCATTTTCTGTAATTTTAAATTCTTCTTGGGCCTTATGTAAATCCTCTATTGGCGTATTAATACCCTCATTGGTAAGTTTGAAAGTTCCAAAGTGCATACCGATTGTCAGATTTGACTGTAAGTCTTTATGTGCAAGTATGCTATCTCTAGGATTCATATGTTGGTCTTTCATAAACCATCTAGGCTCATAGGCTCCAATTGGGATAAGAGAAATTTCCATTGGTCCATATTTTTTGAATTGCTCTTTGAAATGATCTGAATAACCAGTATCGCTGGCGAAGTAAATTTGCTTATCACCATTTATAATAAATGAACCCCAGAGAGTTTCATTTCGATCAAAGATTCCTCTTGCCGACCAATGCTTGCAGGCAACGAAGGTGTACTTTATTTCACTTATTGTCACGGACTGGTCCCAGTCGAGGGAGATAATTTTTTCAATACCATTTTCCATTAGGAGCCTCTCAACTCCAAGGCCCACTATGAAAGTTGGTGAATGCTCTTGATTGAGTTTTTTGAGAGTGTCGATATCGAGATGATCGTAGTGATTGTGGCCTACTAGAACGACATGAATTGGAGGAAGATCACTAAACTTCACCCCAGGTTTTCTTACTCTCTTGGGACCAATAAAACTAAAGGGTGACGTTCTCTCTCCCCATATAGGGTCAGTAAGAATATTGATATTCTTATTTTGGATAAGAAATGTGGAGTGATTTATAAAAGTGAGATGGGTTTCTTTCTCAACTCTCTCCTTTTTAATTTTTACCTGCTCTACAGGAATTTCTTCAGGCCAAGGAGTATCATCATCTGTGAGCTTCCATTTTAAAACTTCAAAAAGAGATTTATCAATTCTTTGATTCTTATATTGAAATACTTTTCCATTGAAGTTCTTACTTTCTTTCATCTGTTTGGAAGGAGCGGCCGTGCAAGACACCAAGAGAATTATGAGTATGAAATTTAGTTTCAAATTACCTCCAAAAGTAGAAGGTAAATATAACTAAGATGGGATATTTAGTCTAATGCTGTCTAAGCGGGAAGCCACTGAAACCATTCACTAGGATCATTCTCTTTAATTCTAAGACACATTGTAGCAGACCATCCTGGCTTTTTTGGAGGCTTCATCAACTTAAAGCCCGTCTCCTTCAAAGTCTTTGCGCCCTTCTTGGAGTTGCACTTCTTACAGCACGTGACAATATTCTTCCAATTAGTTTTTCCCCCTTTACTGACAGGGATAACATGATCGAAAGTGAGGTCTTTAAAAGCAAAACCTTTAGTGCAGTATTGGCAGGTATAGTCATCACGTAGGTAAACATTTAGGCGGGTGAATTTAACTTGTCTTTGAGTATTATGGCGATTGTAGAGGCGAAGAATTTTGGGCAAACTAAAGCTTTGTGAGGTGGACCGAATAAGAGTGTCGTCATATTCGGTGACGACTTCGGCCCGACCGGTGAGAAGCAGAATCATGGCCTTTTGCCAGTTGATGATTCGCACCGGGAAGAAGGTACTATCTAAGAGCAGGGTTCGCATGGTTAAAACTCCTTGGAGATTCAATACTCTTAAATTTTATCATAACTCTGAAATAAACAACAAATTAGGAAATATAATATCTTCTGTCATCCTAAGTACTTGTAAAGGCTATCTATTAAAGGCCTAAAGTGATCTTGCTGGTCAGTTTCTTCCACATTGCTTGCCCTAGAGTAGAAGGGTCTATGGCCAAGTGATAGATGCTCTTCTCATTTCTAGTAGGTTTTGATTTGAGTTCTATAAAGGTACAATTCTTCCATTTCTTGCATAAATCTCTCGTTGAATAGAAGTCAATGAGCTCATCTCTCATATCCATAAGAATAGTTTTTGGAATTTGATCTTGAAAAGCTAGATCCTTATTAATTTCCCACATGGCTTTATAGGCGAGAAGTCCTGTACTTGATTTCGCTCTATATTCAACAAAGTTTCCGCTTGGAAGATTAAAGGTGAGACCCATTTTAAAGAGTAGTGTAATAAAGCTAGTGTACCATCTCGTTTTGAAAGCTGGAGCGATATAAGTAACACTTTTAAAGGGGGCCTTAAATTTTTCAATAGAGTGTTGAATGAGTTCAGCTCCAAGAGAGAAGCCTAGTCCATAGAGAGGAACTTTTAATTCCTTTGAGCTTAAATAGGCCTGACAAAGTGGAATGTAGAAATCCTTTATCCATCTCTCTTTAGAGACGCTCTTCCAATTTGTTTCTTTTGTATGACCTGTAAGCTTTATGTAGAGTGGGGAGATACTTTGTGACTTATAGTAATTGCCTAAAGTCTCCATTTTCTCTGAATTAAGATTTAAACCGTGAGCAATGAGGACGATGCCTTTAACGTCTCCCTCGAAAGTTATTTTCTGTGTGGCGTTATTGCAATTTAGAGCAAGGCTTTTAGTTGAAATAAGAAGTAGTAGTATGAAGATAAATTTTTTCATTTCAAAATCTTACCATTTCTATCATCATTTGTACTTTGAAAAAAAGAAAACTAACATATTGATAACTTTATTAAGGAGAATTACATGAAGTCACTTTTGAGCACGGCAGCTCTCTTACTTCTTTCACTTTCGTCTGTTGCCCATACGGGTTTAAAAGCAGGGGAGAAATTTGAAAATCATAGAATCCAGGGACAGATTAGAGTTAGTTGTTATGAACGAGGACAGAGCGATTACGCCTATGTGAACTGCACTGATAGTTATCTGACTCCTTCCATTAGATCTACTTTTACTTTTGATTCAGGAGTTGAAGCGGATAAGGTTGAGCTTAAATATGTTAATTCTAGTGGCAAGACTAAGACGAAGTCATCTAAAATTAAAGGTAATGAGAGTAGAGAGAATTTTAATCTTTGGATTTGGACACTCACACAAAGACCTCTTTTAAAGAGCGGTGAAAATACTATTGAGTATAAACTTACAAATTCTGGAGATACAGTTGAAACAGGTTCATTTGATGTTCTAGTAGAAACTCAGGCGATTCGTACATGTGGTTACAGATCTTATACATCTAGTCGTTTAAGTGATTGTACTAACGCTTCAAATGTTTGCGCTCAATACTTTAGAGAAATGAACGATTGTCAGTAAGTTAATTAATACCTGGGCCACGTACTAAGCGTGGCTTTTTTTTGGAGTCTCTTTGAAAGCACTACTCTTATTTTTATTTCTTTCTACAAACTTAATGGCCTCTCCTATTTTGCATGATATTGCAAAAGGACAACATCATAAGGGCGGTGAAATAAGAATAGAGGTCTCAAGTAATACTGCTACATCATTTACCGCAAAGATTGCTTATAAAATAAAGAAGAAATTCTATGTACCCGTGGGAGATAGTAAACTCCAAGGTGATGTTGAGCAGGGCCTGCCAAAAATATTCTCCACTAAAGAGGGTTATACTCATCTTGAGCAAGTCGGTTCAATTAAAGTTGATAGGGCCACAGTAAAGTTTATCAAGAGGGAGAGCATAGGCGAGTACTATGACGCCTTTAAAATCGAAATTATTCCTGATAATGGAAAGTGGAAGGGATTTCTCTGGTACCACCCAAGTGTAGAAGGGGTGGGATGGATTAAGAGTGATCTAACTCTTCTAAGTATCCCAGTTCTTGGGGACTATAGTCTAACGAGCTTTATTCGCTAATCTATTGTCTAATTAATAGACAGTTTTACTTCGTTCTGTTTAAAAAATTAACAGGCTTCTTGAGCTTTAGGGCTTATCTTCTTAATAATAAGACTTGAGGAGTTGGTACGTTTCTTGGATATAGATAGGTAACTTTCAATTTTCTTAGAGGAGAAAACATCATGAAGAAAACATTAATTGCTACCGCTGCTATGGTAATTATGGCAAATCCAATATTCGCTGCTACGCAGGGAACTCTCTTACTTCAAGGTCAAGTTGATCAGGTTCTATCGCTAACTGTTACTGCAGAATCTGGTGTAAATACTAATCTTGATTTAGTAAATGGAGAAGAGGACTTGAAAGTTGCAGTTGTGACAGAAGAGACAAACTCAAATACAGGTTATAAAATTCTTGTTAGATCTGCCAATGGTGGACTCTTAAAAAATGGTGCTCTTGATAGTGTAGCCTATACTGTAAAATATGATGGTGAAGCAACTGCTAGATCGTTAACTACATCTGATGTAGCAGTAAAAAATGTCTCAACAGGTGGTGTTTATGATCACGAGAGTGATTTTGAAGTAAGTCTTACTGGAAGTGGTTCTGCTGCGGCACTAACTCAAGGTACTTATTCTGATACCGTGACTTTTACAATCCAAGTTAACTAATTGAATATAGGGCATACTTGAGAATAGTTCTCAGGTATGCTGTTTTTTGTCCGATAATACTCTGAGGAGTTTATTGTGATAAAAGTCAGCTTCATTCTATTTGCCCTTACTTCGTCTCTATGTATTAATGCTGCTAATTCTGGCTCACTTCTCTTATCTTCAAGAATTGGTGTTAATATCGATTACCGTATTGATGAGAATAATAATATTCGAATTGTCTCTAATGCTCCCTTTAAGAAAAACTTAAGATCCTACGTTTTTAAATCTAGAAATCTTAGCTTAAGTAAGAATGATAAAAGTCGCTATCAAGTCTTAGAAATCGAAGCAAATTAATTATCTTTTTTAATTTCTTTTTGACCCTAGCTCTAGTTCTAAATGACACTAAAATGACTTTTTGACTCTAAAAAGGAGGATAATGCCTCCCTGCTTTTGGCATGCACCTTGTATATACTATTAGTAACTTATTCATATGGAGGAAATATGAGAAAATTACTAATTGCTTCTACACTTTCAATTCTAACGTTGAGCTCTTTCGCTGCTCCTCAAGGAACGCTCTTACTACAAGGTTCAATTGGCCAAGTTCTATCTCTAACTGTTGAGGCAGAAGCTGGTGTAAATAATAGTTTAGACCTAACTAGTTCTGAATCCGATTTAAAAGTAGGTACTGTCACCGAGCAGACAAACTCAAATACAGGTTATAAAATTCTCATTAGATCTGCTAATGCTGGACAATTAAAGAATGGCTCCCTTGATCAAGTGGATTACACTCTTAAGTATGACGGAACGGCGGTTTCTCTTTCTCAGTCTGACACTGAAGTAAAGAATGAATCCACTGGTGGAGTTTACAATCACGCTAGCGATGTAGAAATTTCGTATACTGGTCAACCTGCTGCAAGTCTTACCCAAGGTACTTACTCAGATACTGTGACTTTTACTATTCAAGTTAATTAAGACAGGGCCTTAAGGGCCCTTTTTTTTGTCTTTATCATTGAGTCTTCTCTACTTGCGAGCTATAATTTTAAAGTGAAAAAACTAACTATAATATTCTTATTTCTTATTTCCTATTACTCCCATGCTTTTAAGCTCATGCCTATGAGCTACACCATTAAAAGCTCTGATAAATCGAAGACGGCTCTCTTCACTGTTTTAAATGATTCAGATTCTCCCATTGCTATTCAGCTCGATATACGTGTTCGAAAAATGAAAGTCGATGGTAGTGAAGAGCACCCTGAGTCTGATGATTTTCTCATCTTTCCTGATCAACTCGTTCTTGGGGCCAAGAAAAGGCGTGTCATTAAAGTGAAGTGGCTTAAAGGTGAGGTTAAAGACATTGAAAAGTCTTATAGACTTATTGCCGAGCAACTTCCAATTGATGTGACAAAGAAGAAGGCCAAGCAAACAGATATTAAAATACTTCTGCGCTATATTGCAGCTCTCTATGTAGAGCCTGAGAAGGGGAGTTCCAAATTAAAAGTTATCAGCAGTAAGACGACCAAAGATTTAAATAGAGTTGTTTTCTATGTTGAAAATAGTGGAAATATTCATCAAGCTCTTTTGAAGCCAACTCTGACAATTACTCAGGAAGGTAAGAGTTTTCAAGTGACAAACTTAGAAGGAATTCGCGGTGAGAATATTCTCGCCATGACTAAGAGGTACTTTTCATTTATTCCACCGAAGGGAGTTAATATTCAAAAGCCTTATAGCGTTGAATTAGTTAATGATGACTAAGTCTCTCCTTGCGCTGCTCATGTTCTCTATTTCTTATTACTCTGTCGCACAGAGCGAGTCGGAAATATTCTCTAAAGTATTTAAAACAAAATCTAGATGGGTTCCTACGAGCTTTATTTTTCAACGAAAAGATATAGGAGAGATTCCTGTTAAGTTCGTAGGTAATGATCCCGTTGCTATCTTGAATGGAGCGACTTTATTATCTAAGTATATTCGAAGTGAGATTGAGCTTAAAGAATCTCAAATGACTTTTAAAGAATTAGAGGCGCTAGGGATTCATCTCTCTCTAAATGAAGAGAAGTTTTATATCGAAGTCGATCTCAAGGCCGAAGTGGTAAAAGAGAAAACGACAAGTTTTGGATATGAGTATAAACCTCTCTGGGTAAAAGAGACAACTCCTCCAAGTGATTTCTCATTTTATACTAATCTCTACTATTATAGACCTTATAGGCATAATGTTAGAAAAGATAACTCTGATGAATTAGATATTCAGCCGAACTTAAACTTTAAGGGTGTAGTGATTGAGTCTTCTCACACATATCAAAATGATGTTCTTCATAGAAATAGTACACGCGCGCTCTATGACTTTCACAAATATTCCACGAGATTATCAGTTGGAGATAGCACAACTCCTTCTACTGATTACTTATCAGGTATCAGTCTTCTAGGTGCAAGTTATGGAAAGGACTTTTCTCTTAGACCCTACGATACAACAGTTCCAAGAGGGAAGGCAGAATTTGACCTAAGAGAATCCTCAACCGTAAGAGTTTTTGTAAATGGAACTTTAATTAATATTTTAAAGCTTGAAGCAGGTACACATAAACTAGAGGACCTCCCTCTTATCCAAGGCCTAAATGAAATTAAACTTGTGATAGAGTCAGATCTTGGACGAGTTGATGAGATCGTTATTCCTGCGGCCTTCAGTCAGGATCTTTTAAAAGTTGGACTTAATGACTTCTACTACGGAGTGGGGAGGAAGAGCGATATTATTGATAATGAACGTAGATACGAAGAAGACGAATATGTTTACACTGCCTATTTTAGAAAAGGTCTAAGCGACACATTTACTCTCGGAGCATTCTTTCAAGCAGATCGTGAGGCACAGCTTTTGGGCTCAGATCAAGTTCTCTCAACGAAGTATGGACAAATCAAAACTCAGCTTGCAGGAGTTCGAAATGGTTCGTCTACAGGGTATTCAATAAAGGGAGAGTATTTCTTTTTAGACCAGAGAGTTGTTGGAGAATCTGCTTCGGGTCACTTATTTGGGCTTGAGCATAGAGATAGAAATTTTAAGTTAGTCGATCAGGGACAATCCTTAGGTTTTAACAAAGATATTCTAAGCTACTCTTTTAACAAAAATATTTATGGCTATAGTTACCGCATTGGTGGGCAGTATGATTATAACCAAAATCAAGATAATACTTGGGCCCTGACGGGAAGTGTTGGAAAGACTTTTAATAGAAGATTTAATATCAATACTGTCACTAGTTACAGAACTCTTGTAAGAGGAGATGACAGCTTTGAAGTTTCCCTCTACTTTAGTTGGTTTCTTCCGGAAAAAGGGCATAACTTCTATGGAAGTTATAATTCTCTTAGTAAAACCTCACAGGCTTCATTACAGAAAATTAAAACAGCTAGTGATGATAATCTCTCTTATCAATTTACGGGAAGAAATTCTGAATTTGAAAAATCAATAGAATTTGATAGTCGCTATGAGGCAGAGCGCTTTGAGGTTGGGCTTAGACATTCTCAGGAGAAATCTGAAGCAACATTCAATAAGTGGAGTAGTTATAGTGGAAATGTAAAAGTTGCTACATCTCTCGCTTTTGCTGGAAGTGCTTTCACTTTTGGTAAGCCTATTACAAATTCGTTTGCAATTTTAACACGAGATAAGAATTTAGAAGGTGAGAAAGTTCTTATTAATAATAATGGCGACCAAATTGCTAGAGCAGGACTCTTAGACAATATTCTTATTTCTAAGATGCAACCATATAGATATTTTAGATTGAGTGCTGATGGAGCGCTTTTAAGTGATGGACTTTCCTTAGAGGAGTCTGACTTCGCTCTTCTACCGACTTATAAGTCTGGTTCTCATATTCCTCTCTCTGCTAAAGGCGCCATGTCTATTTTCGGAAGAGTCTTACTTCCTAGTAACCAACCTGCAACTCTTTCAGTCTTTGATATTTTAAATGAGAAAGGGGATATTGTTTTTGGAAGCTTTACTAATAGAAAAGGGAAGCTACTGATTGAGGGACTAGAGTTTGGAAAATATACACTGAGATTAAACTTCAAAGATGAAATTTATACAGCTTCTTTTGAATTACCAAGTGATAAAATAGGCTTTATTAATCTAGAGGCCATTAATTTAATAAAGGCTAAGAAATGAAAATAGTTTTACTTCTTTTAATTTTATTCTCTTTTAACTCCTTTGCTGAAAATTGCTATGTCTATGTAACGTCTCCTGTCGTTAATTTTACGCAGTCAACATCGGATCAAAGTGTTGCACTTGATCTAGATCTCGTTAAATTTTCAAATTCAAATAGATGTAGGAGTTATTACTTGGGCTTTTCAAAGGGAAGTGCTGGCTCCTATGATAGAAAACTTTATAATGGTGGATACTCAGTTAATTACAATATTTACGAAAAAGAAAATACAAGTAAAGAACTTTGGAGTGCTTACGAAAATAGTAGCAGTAGAAAAGTTAAAGTTGACATGGACTCTTGGTATAAGAGAGTGACTGTCTATGTAAAGTTACCGGCCCCTACTTCAACGTTGCAGACAGGTCTCTATACGGATTCAACTCAAATCCAGATACTTCCTAGAAGTAGTGGAAGTACAGGAGGAGGCTTTAGCCAACTTACTACAAATTTAAATATTCAATCTGACATTAACCTCTCTCTTGTTGGAAGAGGGGGGCAGTATGATGAGAATCAAACATCACACACTTTAAACTTTGGAACAATGACTACTGGAAAGATGAGGAGCTTTGATTTAATTGTGAAAGCAAATACGGGCTATAGAATAAGTGTTTCTAGTGAGTATGATGGAAGCCTTGCTCATAATGAAAAATCAAATTACAAAGTAGGATATACTTTTGGTGTGAACGGTTCTGGCATGAGTTTAGTAGGATCTAAGAGTTCTCCTAAGCAAATATATTCCTCAAACACTCCTAGTCAAAATGGTAGAGTTATTGAGATAGATGTATCTCTTTTAAATACTGAGCAGAAGCTATCAGGGCCTTATTCTGACTATATTTACTTTACAGCAATTAGTAATTAAGAGGTTTTATGAAGAATGTATTAGTTCTATTTACTAGTGAAAGTGATAGCTATATTTATGCCGATATCATTCTTCAACTTGAAAAAAGTTTTAGCGTCACTTTTGAAGTCATATCGTGGAGCAGAGAGTTTAAAAGACTTGAGGAACGCATTGAAAGAGAAGACTTCGATTTTGTCTTAGCCGGAGGAGGTCTTGCTGCTTATCTTCCTGGTCTTTGTGCTTCACTGACTTTAAAACCTGTGTTTGGAGTCCCCGTTAGTACTAACTTTGGAGGACTAGATGCTTTTCTTTCTATACTCCAGATGCCTTTTGGCAATCCTGTTGGGGCATTAGTGCCTAATGGTGTTGACTCAGTTGCGAAATTGCTTTCTTTTGTCGAGAAGAATAAGGTCAGAGAAATTACGATTGTCTATGGCGCTGATGTGGAAAATCATGAATTCTTCAATGTTGAATTTAACAGACTTTCTCTCTACGCAAATGATTTAGGTTATATTCTGAATAAGTCACATGTGATAGATGAAGAAAGAGTGAATATTGTCTTTGTTCACAATGAATACAAGCATAGTGTTACTAGTAATGCTCTCTACATTCCGTTGTTGACGGATGGAGATCGAAATGGCCCGACAAGCAGTTTGAAAGTCTTAGACTTAGCTGCACAGGGAGGCGTGTGGTTTGGTGTGAATAATTCTAGAAATGCCTTAGCATTTCTAGATAAGTTTATGGGGTAATCTTTTTTCGAATTTCAAAGCAAACGTGTATTTTACTATCTTTAAAATCTTCGGGGATACTTTGAGGGGAGATATCTTTAATTTGAAAATTCTCTTCAAGCTCTGGATCGATTTTAAAGCCTCTCTTATTATTTGAAAAAATAAGAAGGCCATTTTCACTTAAAATATTCATACAACCTTTTACGAGTTCTACTTGATCACGTTGAATATCTAGTGTGTTTTCCATTTTCTTTGAATTACTAAAAGTAGGAGGATCTAAGAAGATGAGATCAAATCTCTCTCCTTGGTATTCTTTCAAGTAACTAAAGACGTCGGCGCGAATAAACTCGTGGTCACTCAATTGTATTTCATTGGCCAAGAAATTTTCCTTACTCCAAGCAAGATAGGTGTTGGACATATCTACATTTACTGTCTTTGCTCCAACTAATGCTGCATGCACGGAAACCATACTTGTGTAAGAGAATAGATTTAAGAGCTTCTTCTCCACAGCTAGAGAAGACATTTTTAAGCGCATTGGCCTATGGTCTAGGAACAGACCTGTATCAAGGTAGTCATGGAGATTCACCAGTGATTTAGCACTTCCTTCATTGACTAGAAATCTATTTCTAGTAGAGTCTAATTTCTCATAGCGCTGCTCTTTGGTTTGAATAATTCTCTTTTTTAAAATAATATCATCTGATTTAATTTCAAAAATTTCACAAAGCGCGCAGATCATCTGATCATAATTCTCGGTCTTGTCAGAATCTATTTTATCTATTCTTCTATCATAGACGAGAACTTTATCTCTGTAGAGATCAATGAGATAGGGATATTGTGGAATTTCCTTGTCATAGAGTCTGAAGCAGTCAAAATTATTTCTCTTGGCCCACTTTCTCTTGTGTTTTAAATTCTTGAGTAATTTATTCTTTATTTCGCTCATAGATGACTTTTTATTTAGATTTCTCTTAAATTTCCGATAATTAGAAGATGATTAAAATAATTCTTACTATTTTTATATTACTCTCTCTTTCTCCTTTTGCCAATGAACTGGTTTCTGAGAGAATAGCTGATAGAAAAGTTAAATGTGAGCATCCTCTCTCTGGGTCAACTTCTGAAGAAGTTGACGAGTTAGCAAGTGAGGTTGATGAAAAAATTCCTTATCTCTGTATGGAGGAAAAGGATCTTAATAAAAGGTGTCAGTGCTTTTCTGACATAAGTTATACGATGTCAAAGGAAGAGCACTCTAATCTTGCACAGTCTCTTCGTGATCAGTATTTAGAATTTAAACTCCAACGAAAGTTAAATAAGTTAAATGAGAAATGGTATTACTATAAGAAACTCTTCTCTATCAATAAGCTGGAGCTACCTAAGTGTAAGTTGAAAGATGAACAAAAAGAACGCTTAGATGAACTAAATTTCTGGACTGGGGATAGTCATTACTTTAAGCACTACGGAAACCCTTTTAGTAAGCAATTAAATATTTATAGAAATTTAAAAGGACTTGGCGAAGATAAGCATTTGTATAAGAGCTATTTAAATGTCGATAGCTTTAATGCATTTACTGCTAGAGTTCTTCTTCTCTCGGAGAGGAATGGTAAAATAGACCAAGAGTTATTGGAGAAGAATTATCATAAGCTCATTGATGAATACGTAGCTTCTTATTTAAATATAAAGAAGAGCGAAGTAAAATCAAAGAAGCTTCGAGCGGATACTTTTGATCTACTTAACTTAGTAGCGAATACTGTAAATGGGGCGAGTGTTTTAACTGAGGAGAATTCTTCAAATTATGAAGAATTTAAAGGTTACGTTGTGGGAACGATGAGTGCATACCTTGTTTCGGCATATAATGATTACGAGGCGGATTGTCTCAATCTTCAAAAAGAGGTTAATAAAATACTCGCTTTAAAAAGCGCTCCTATTTATTCAATTGAAGGAATTCCTTTTACTAGTTTCATGAACTCACTCAAAAAAGAAGATGATCAAAGTGGTTATTTAAATCGCCCTGAGGTGAGTTTTCTCTATTGTCAGTCGGTAAAAGAGCACATTCCTGAAGTGTATGACGATTATATGTCTGCGACGAGGGCTCTCTTTAGTTTTGCTAATAAAATGAGACTTGATTTTGTGAATGATCAATTGAAATTGAATATTGAAAATCCAATTAGCCCTCATGAAGGGCGAGGTATTGTTGCTACAGCTAGGAGTGAAATTATTTTAGATGAGAGTTTCTTCTCTATGGATTTTAAATACTATAAGCGTCCGACTATTGTAGAAATGTCTGCAGTTTCAAGTGTTGAAAGTAGACTTGTCAGAGAAGTAAGTCTTGAAGATGTTGAAGGGCGACAAGAGAGTATCCAGAGGCCAAGGGGCGCATCATCTAGGTCTTTTAAGCCTACTGTTAACCCGATTAAAGAGACTCAAAGAAAAATTATTAACCATGTTGCAGGGATAGTAAATAGAAGAGAGGCCTCTGATGTTGTGAAGATTTCAGAGAAACTAGAGCAGGATAATGGTGAGGAATCTAGCGAGAGTAAAAGAGAAGATAAAATACAACGAAAATTAAACTTACATAATTACTTTACGAGTCCTAGAACATCTTCTTTGACTGCTTTTTATAAGTTTGATTATGTAGATCCTTATTCAATTAAGGGAGCTCAATCGCTTTCTATTGTAGATAGCACTAGCTCTAATCGTAAGAAAATTATTGATAAAATTAAAGCGCGCAATAAGAGAATTCCAGATTCTGTAAGAAAGTATAATGATTATAATCAAGTTGAAAATTCAGAAAGTGTAAATGAAGCTAGAGTCAAGAAGAGTGAACTCTTCGATTATTACCGACCGGTGATACTACCTGATAATACTATTTCTCAAAGAAAGTCCATAGAAAGAGGCGCAAAGATTTCTGCAATTAAAGGCGTGCAAGGTCCTAGTCAGAAATTGGAATCATTCACAGCAGTGAGTGAGAATATAGATACGAAACGGCCTTCTTCTAGTTCTGCATCAAGTGCTTCAAGTGTGATCCCTATGCCTGCTGGAATGATGGCGACCTCTAGAGATCAGAAAGCCGCTAATTCAGAAACTAAAGAGATAGGGATTTCCTCTTCCAAGGAAGGAGTCTCAAAAGCTAAGAATATTGCGAGAAGTTTCCTATTAGAAAATGAATTTAAAAGTATTAATGATACTGAGTTAAGCCGCTACAAGACGAGTAGTGATTTTATTTTTGTCTTTATTTCGAGAGAGGTCTATAATATTCCAGTTTATTACCTTCAAACTTATCGTATAGTCTACAGTAGTGGTGAGTATCAAAGAGAATTAATTTCGACAGAGAGCTTATACCGTGTTGATATGAACTCGGATAAGATTCGTGTCATTAACGAGTTCTTTGATCTAAAAAAGAAAGGTGAGATCTTATAAGATCAACACAATCTTCTCTTAGAAATCTTGACGAGAGATATTTCACATCTAGTTTCTCGGAAAAATCCCACCCTGTCATAAGGTAAGCTTCAATACCTTTATATTCTCTTTCTATTACTTCTATAACCTCAAGCCCATTTAGTATTCCTCCTCGTTCATGAAGATCGTAGTCGCAAAGAAGTAGTGCAGAGGGATAAGAGTTGACTCTTTCAAGTAGTTCTTCTCCAGTTGCAAAGCTTTGAAAGGTTAGACTAATTCCTTGAAAGGACTGTTCTATGACTCTTGTAAAAGTTGTTTCTAAATTGATATTCGTAAGAAGATCATCATTACACGAGAGAACTATGATTTCCTTCGTTGTATTATCTGTAGGGAAATCTTTTCTTTCTTTCTCAGTATCGAGGTCTTTTCCTGCCTCTAATTGAAAGAAGAATGTCGTTTCATTTTTTGCTCGATCCGATTCTACCCAAATATTCTTGTTGTGAAGCTCTAAGTTCTTCTTACAGCTCGCAAGGCCTAGACCTGTACCATTTGACTTTCCTTTTGAATAGAAATTCTCAAAGACTTTCTTGCGATCATCTTCTTCTATAAATGAGCCCGTATTTGTAATCTTAAAGAGAATATCTTCTTCAAGTTGAGTGGTTTCAATTATTACTTTATCCGTGGTACTAATTTCAACTGCATTTTGTATAATATTAGTGATAACTCTCTCTATCTTTGAAGAGTTACAGAGAACTTTGCTTCTATGTAGAAAATTGAGATTTAAAGTTATATTTCTACTGTCTAATTCATCTCTTAAAATAAGAATTGATTCATTTATTAATTCTCTTGGAGAACACAAACTCATTTCAATACTACCTTCCTTGGAAAAGTCGAGTAGACTAGAGAGAAGCCTTTCGGAGTGAGCAATATTGCGATTCATTTGATGACTTACATCAGTGAGTAGTTTAGGGTCTTCTTTATAAATAAGAATATTTTCTAAAATAGACGATATTTGAGATAGAGGCTTTCTTAGGTCATGGGCCATGGCCTTGGCGGTAAAACTAATAGCAGAGTCTTGAGCAAGTGAGATGAGCTGCTCTCTTTGTTTCTCAATAGTTTTCTCATTTAATCTAAACTCTAAAATACTATTAAAAGATAATAGAAGCAGAACGAAGAAATCAAAGTAGTAGATCATTGAAAGATCAGACGTAGAAATGAGAGTAATACCTGATAAAAGTAACAAGCTAAGTATTCCCGAAAGATAACTTAGGTAAACTCCTTTCTTCTTTTGCTTTCTTGAATTTTTTATTTTGACCAGTACTGAAATGAGTGAGACGAGTACTGGTAGAATAACAAGAGTAGAGAAGGAGAGTCTAAATGTTTCATTCTCCGGGGTCGTTTTAAGCTGAAAGTAAGTAACTACACAAAGAAGAAGTAGGTGAAAGAAGATAGTTGAAATTTTAAAAATGGAGCTCTTGAGTTTTGCAATATCTAGAAAAATATAGATGAAAGTCAATGACCATACAGTTCTTAAGATAATAAAGTAATAAAATATATTATTTTGATCAATGAATGATAGAGGAAGATAACTCGTTAGAAAAATACTTACGCTTGAGAGAAGAGCTAGTACCACTTGCTTCCAGTAGAGATCTTCTTTCTTTGAGAGAAATTGAAAAAGAAGGAAGATGACAATAAATGTAATACTTAACATTATATAGAGTAGAGGTGTTGTAACCTTCTCTCTCTCTGTATGAAATAAGACATTGGTTAGAGAGCTTGTTCCTCCGAGAAAGACGAGAGAATTAAAAAATAAGAGATTTCTAGAAGTACTTTTTGTAATAAGAATAAGACTTAATTCATTTGAGTAGTCTTTTAAATCAATTGGTATTTTAATAAAATCTTTTACAGAGGCGCCACCTTGGTAACTTCCTCTTCTTCCACCCTTCGTCCAAATGTCGATTTCTTCAAAGTCGTAGTAAGCAAGCATTAGAGCGAGAGGCCCAGTTAAGAAATTTAGCTCTGAAGAGAGTTGGATTGTTACTTTGTAGATATTTTCTGATGATGTCGTAGTGGAGTTCTTTTCTATATTTTCCCACTCTTTTGAATGATTTAATTTTTCAAAGCAGTTTAAGCGACAGGATTTCTCTGTAAGGCTTTTTTCAATTTTTAGAGCGTAGTTGGGAATGAGTATTATATTCTTCTTGTCGCTAGAAGATATTGTTGAATTAAGACTTGAGAGAGTTAGATAAACAGCACATCCAACAAATAGAATTATAATTAGTGAAGATATTATTCGAATATTTTTCATACTTTAGATTATAAATTTATAATTGATTTTGAAAAAGAGGGGGAAGAACTCCCCCCTTTTTATTTATTGAATTGGGTAAATTTGGTAAGCGTGATTAATGAGGTGCTCGGCCCATTCATACTCTCTTAGGATAACCTTTGCATTTAGGTGAGTTTCCTCTCCCTCATTTTCTAAATCGTAATCATAGAGAGGCATTGAAGGATCAGAGTAGATCGAGTCTCTTACATAGAAGACTCCTTTATCTCTACAACCACCACGAGATGTTAGAGAGTCATCTACTTGCTTTCCTCTCTTTCTAAAATTCTTTGCTTTTCGTAGTAATTTATTCTTTTCAGAAGTGGTGCTGGCGGCATTGGCTTCCTCGACAATTTCATCTGCTCTTGCGTTCATTCTCTGGTCATAAGTTCCAACAAAAGGGCAACCCTCTGTACTAGCATGATCATTAAAGCCAACGATCATTGTTGCATGCCAAAAACCTACGTGATTATAAATAGCGAGAACCGGAGCGTTTCTCTTTTTAATCATATTTTTAATTTTACTTACTATATCTTTTGGAGCTGTTGTCACATTCCATCTATTGGCCGCTGGGTCTTTGAAAATTATTTCTCTCTCAAACTTTGGGAGCTTTATCATTGGCGCCGTTAGATCATCGTATAAGCTTATCCAGCTATAAGAGATTCCATAGTACGCTTTCTCTTCGTGTGCAATGGCCGGAATCCTCTTTCCACCTACAGACTTATACCAGCCCTTCGTGTATCTATAGTCTTCGTTGCGATAAATTTTTCCACGCTTATTAAGAGCGTAGATCATATCAGTAGGCCAATAATCTAAGTCATTATCAAGACCCTCTTTTGAAAGATTCATAAAATACCTCTCTGAGAGGTCTTTATCTTTTGGATTTGTAATTTGTGGATTAAGTTTCGAGTACCACCATTCTACAGTTCCAGTACTACTCATAAAAAGGCAGCTTCCTGCATTTTCTTGGTCTGGCGAAGCGGTTACGTATTGGAGAAGAGAGTTATAACCCCCGTTGAATGATTCACTACTTGGGATAATAGCTTTTGAGTACACAGGAGTCGTTCCCTCGCTCTTAGTGTTTGGATATTTAAGACCAGTTATAAGACGTGAGTTACTTTCAGTAAGTGCGAATGTAGGTAGTGTAAATAATAATAATAGTAATAGCTTGGCCAATTTTCTTCTCCTTGTAGTTGGAGGAGAATCTTAGATTCTTGAAATATCTTTGTCCCGACGCAGCGAGCATGGTTTACGTAAATTCAATATCTTACTTGATTTATAAAATAATACTCAAGTATTTTGATCGGCTATCCGTAAAGTCTTGGGAATAGTTTATTTATTCAAATTGAATTTGGTAGTGAGAAACCAAAGAAAGGGGTTTTAATGAAACAATGGAAAATGAAATTTCCAAAGGCTCTCTGTATTGTAGGAATGTCTCTTGCAATTCAAGTACAGGCCTTTGCTTCACCTATAAAACTGGTGGATGTCCTAGTCAATGAGTCAGGTTTGACTGAGTCACTTTCTAAATTTGGTATAAGAGGCTCAAGCGCATTACAAGTAAGAAGTTATGTGAATAATTCTATTACCTCTCTTTATCTCTTCGGAAATAAGAAACCAACGGCTAGTCAGCTAAAGAGGTTCATTGCAAATCTAAATACTACTAGTAGTAAAGATAAGCGGTATCAGGCGGATCTTGTAAAATTGCTCTCAAGATCTGAGAGTGAAATTAGTGAAGAGGATTTAGTAAAATCAATTAACTCTCTTATCTACTTGGCGAATAGGCATGGAAAAAATAGTGCTGCTGTTTTGGCCTGTACTGCTTGTGTGAGCGATACATTGAGTTCTAAGGGCTTTAAGTTTACTCTTGAAACGATGAATAATTCTAAGTCAAAAGAAGTTCTTTCTAAGATTCTTCCGTCTAACCCAAGAAGTCTCACCAATTATATCAACACAAAATTAACAAAATTTAAAATTGGTGATCTCTCACGTTCTGGAAACTTAGTTGCCTCTGAAGAAGAAAAAGCTCTTGGACTTTTTCTAGGGCTAAAAGAAATAGGATCAGTGGAGCAGAAGAATTTAATTCGTGCGATAGAGTCAGTTTCAAAAGACTCTGCTGGAAACGTAAATATAGTAAGCACTGCCAATCCACATAAGCTTTGGAAAATTTTTAGTGAAGATATTTCTGAAAGCGAAATGGCGGGATGGACAAAACTCTTAGATGAAGTTGCGGCCAAGTCAAAAGGAAGTGCTAAGAAGAAAGATATATTCTTTGAAGTTCTTGAAAAGCGTGCAAAGGATAGTCCTGAGCTTCAAGACAGAGTTCAGATTTTAAAGAATAAGAATTGTTTTTTTCAATAAGATGTAAAAGGAAATATATATGACTACTAATAAGAAAAAGAATTTAGTTTGGAAACAGTTGCCAGCTCATCTGGCAATGATGTCTCTTCTCTATAATTGTGCAGGCGTTGGCACAGGCCCTCGCTATATTGCCGATGATAGTGGAGATCCAAAGAGTGCTTATGAAGTATGGGGATTACTGCAGCAAGGTGCTACGAGGTATAATGCCAATGCTGTTCAAGTGGGAGGCGAAAATATTGACGGCTTCCTTGCTGGGGTAACTTTTGGCGCGGAAAAAGAAGCCTCATCAGGCCTTATCACAAGAATTATGGGACCTAATGGAGAAGATTTTCAGCGATATATTTCAAGTCTACCTGATGAAAAGAGGAAAGTTTTTATTTCTGATTTCTTAGGTAATTATATAAAGAATGCAAACGGCTACAGAACTTATGTGACTGATGAAGGGGTGAAAGTTGACCTTGCTAGTGATGTAAAAGACGTTGATGGAGTCGCAAAGGTGATTGACCTTGAACAACTAAGAGGTGTTGATTACGCTACAGCTGACTTAGAAGTTTTAGATGCGAAATTCGCTAAATTTGTCGAGATGACAGAAGATAGGCCAATGTCTTTCATTAAGCCTTCTGTGAAAATGAAATTCTTTAAAGCAAATATGCCCGGTCTAGAGGGAACAAATTTTCCAAAGAGTTATAGTAACTATATTACAAACTTCGGTCTCCCTCAAAAATATATTGAAGATGCTCACGGGCACTATGGTGGTGTAGGCGGAGGATGGGAATTAGGTTTTACTCCTCAAAATAGTTACGCTGAATTTGAAGAGATGGTTGCCTGGTTTAGAAAGTCTTTAAAGAATGCGGGACAAATATTTCAGTCTCCAGGACACCAGAGAATGGTGTTTAAAGCTCACGCAGATTTACCAGAAGGAAAACTCGCCGAATTGTACCGTGGTATTCAGGCGCTAATTGTCATCGATGGAATTAAAGGTGGCACTGGAATTGAGAAGGCTAATTATAAGGGAGTGCAGACAGATAATATGCTTGCGAGTCTAAGAACGGCCAGAGGTGTGATTAGATTAGAGGGAGCTAGATGGAAAGAGGGAACGCACGGGGTTGAATTCCGTGCAGGAACTAAGGACTTAAAGCTTGCAAGATTCTATCAAACAGTTCTTGCCTCGAGAGTGTCGGCCAATGACTTTAGTGGGCTAAGCGATATTGGAGATTGGAGTCTATGGGATGGAAATGTTCCAAGTGCTGCAACACTGGCCCAGAGGCACGGAATAAGTGAAGAGGTCGCACAAAAGGCTTTACACAATATTAGTGCAGGTAGCTTGAAGAAAGAGTTTACTCTTCCTCTTTGGGATTGGACTGATGCTAATAATCCAATTATTAAAAAGAATAAGAGAGCGATAATAAATTCTCTTTCAAAAGACTTCTTTGAGCAAGTGGCAGCACTTGATCCAGAAAGTAATACCATTGAAACCGAAGTGCGAAGCCTTCTAAGGTCTTGGACTAAAATGACAAGACTCTCTGATGAGTTTAGAAGATACTTACAGCCAAGACGTGGCCTTAATATGGCGCAGGATCTTCTCCAATTTAATTTGCCAGAAGATGGTAGACCTTTTGTTAGAGCAGTGACAGATGTGAATAATATCGACCTTGGTATTGAATACTCAGGTAAGATGCCGATGATGGTCAATGCTGATTTCACTCCAGATAAAATGGTGGATAATAAGAAGGCATGGCTTCAAACATACGGTGATTTATCAGAAGATGAAAGAGAGGCCATCATTAGAAATGTGGCGCAAGATCTTCATAAGTCTCTAGGCGGAGAAGGTGTGGCAACCAAGATAGAAGATGGTGGTGGCCATGGGCACGGTCTTGAGCTCTCTTATGAGATTCGAGATCCAAAGAATAGAAAGTGGATTGTAGAATGGGATGGTATCGGAAGAACTTATACTCCTAATGGGGATGTAATCGAAGGATCAGCGAGAGCAGGGTCGATCGAGCTGGTAACACCAAAGTTTACTCCTGAGATTGCGGATATATCGGCAGTCTATGAGGCCTTTGAAAAGAATAATATTCTTCCTAATATTCTCTCTGGTGGTGGACACGTTAATATTGACCTCGCTGCCTTTGATGGAAAGCCAAAGGAGCTTGCAAGATTTCTAACAATATTCCATGAGAATAGATCTGTGATGTCTCTTATGTTTCAGCACGTAAATCGTGTGAAGACATCTGAGCCAATAGCGATTTCTGATAATCTTAGAAATCAACTTAAGAACTTTCAAGGTAGTGAAGAGGACCTTAAGAAGCTTCTCTACAATGAAGAGTACTTCAATACAAGATTTGGAAGAAAGTCTAGGTATCTACAACTTGATATGTCAGCGTACTTTCAAGATGTGATTCCTGAGCAGTTCTTATCTGATGATTTTGATATTGCAAATCCTACAGTTCCTTGGAGAAGACAATTTAGAGTTGATCCTAGAATTAGAAAAGCAGAATTTAGAATGTTTAATGCGCCTAGAGACACGGCTGAATCCGCTCTTCAGATTAGACTTGTAAGAGCAATGCTCTCTAAGGCCCTTAATGAAGAGGACGCTCTAAGCGGTACAGTTCAGAATGTATCTCATACTGATTATCTAAAGACGCCTGACAAGGCCTATGCAGACCTTGAGAAGTTATGTGCTCAACTTGGGTTAAATGCTGATGACTTTAAACCAGCGGTCGCAGAGGGACTTTCTGAGACAGATTTGGCCACTAGGTCTATTTTCTTTGAGCCTTTTGATCAGAAGATGAAAATGCACCCTAAGCAAGTTGGTTGGGGAGAAGCGGTTGCTCCTAGAGAAACCCCTTTAAATTCAGCAGGGCGAGCGTGGGAGCCTGGTGCAGCCGATGAGCTAAATACTATGACTCATCAATTTAGAATCGAAGCCGCCGAAGCCGCTGAGCAGAGACGAGCGGGGATTGTTCCTGATCGCTATGTTCCGGGGCAATTTAAGAGAACCGATAGTTGTATTGATGCTATAGGTCCTTTGCTCTAACAGTTTGATAATAGAATCGACCCCTCAATAAGAGGGGCTTCTTTCTTCTTAAATTTGACAAAGATTTTCTAAGATAGAACAATTTCCTTTTTTTTATTGGGAACTCTTAGTGAAATTCATTTCAATACTTATTCTTCTACTTTCTTTAACAAATTTAAACGCTGGAGAAGTGGCCTACGAGTCTCCTTATATAGAAGATTCAAAAGCTTTAGATGATCTTCATAGCGTAAAGAGTCTCTTATCTTCATCCAACACTCACTCTCTCATTAAATTACAAACAAGTGTTAAGTCTCAGAAATCGAGAGGGACGTGCACAATGTTTACTTCCATTGGACTCTTAGAGCACCTACTCATTAGAGAGAGAGGATATGATAAAGAGCTTGATCTATCTGAAGAATGGCTGGAGTACTTAATCATGACAAGTAAGACCAGTGAGGGGTCGTCCACATCCAGAAACCTGAAGGCCATTTTTAATTATGGTGTAGTCTATGAAGCTACTCTTCCTTATATTGGTGAGAGATGGCGCGCTCTTGTGGATTCACCACTAGCGGTGAAAAGATGTGGAGAGTTCAGTGGAATGAGACTAGAGAGCTGTCTCCTTGGTCATAGAGACCCTTACTTACTTTCAATGAGTGATGAAGAAATTTTGGAAACAGGAGATTTGAATTTTATTGAGATTAGAAATGAGTCACGTCTTTTAAAAGATGAGATAGTAGAAGGGATTCTACCATTAAAGAAATCTTATAAGATTAGAAAACTCTCTGAAGTTAAAAGAGACTTAAAGGAAGGAAGATCCGTTATCGTTGGAATGAAGCTCTACTACGGATCGTGGAATCATAGTAAGACGGATAAGCTCTCAATTCAAAAAAGAGATAAGCGTAAGTGGTATGAGGGGATTGTGACATATCCTGAGATGGGGAGTGTGGACCGAAGAATTTCAGGAAAAGAAGGTGGGGGACACTCACTTATTCTCGTTGGCTACGATGATGAAAGAGTTATAACTTCTAAAATGCTAATGGAAGATGGTACTTGGAAAGAATTTTCTTATAAAGGTGTGTACTACTTTAAGAACTCATGGGGCGTCAGAGGTTCTGGCAGAGACTTCTCTCTTGATGGAGTTAGCTATCCTGGCTATGGAATGATTTCACAGAAGTATCTTCACGAGTTTGGATCTTTTTATACCATACCCAAAAACTAGAATTTCTCTTGTCTGAGTTTCTTAGTGAGTCCTTGAAGTTTCTTATTCTTGATGCGCTTTTCTTTAGAGGACCTGGTAGGCTTTGTCTTAACTCTTACTTTCTTAAATTCCTTTGCTTTTAAGATGAGCTTCTCTAATTTTCTTAAAGCGCCTTCTCTATTGAGCTTTTGGGTTCTATGTTCAGACGAAGTAATTAAAACGCTACCACCATCTTTAATCATATTGGGAAATTTTAATTTGAAGTTTTCTTTTTCTCTGTAGCTGAGAAGATCTGTCTTATAGATATTCCAAGTGAGATTGGCCTTAGTATTGACCTTGTTCACATTTTGACCTCCTTTGCCGGAGGCCCTAGAAAAACTAAATTCAACTTCTTTTTCAATTAGATCAATCATTATGGAAGAAAGTATTCCCCAATTCCGTAGAGACCATTTTGCTCAAATGGGAAAATAATAGAGTTATTGGTTGGATTATAATCCATACTTAATCCTCGACAATAGAGATTGGTAATAGGCCAACTTAATCCTCCCATATCAGAATCGGTCGTAATATTATGCTGATAAATTCTACCACCATAGCAGTAGTAGAGGTAGTCATTACCTGCAGAGTTTATCCAAATAGCACTATCATCTATATTTCTAGCAGTTCGAGCAAGCTTAACAGCATTTCCCCCTGGAGTCATTGACCATACTTGCCCTTCAATTCGGTATCGACCTGCAAGAATCCAGCGATTATTAGTAGCGTCCCACCAAGCATTAGATCCCCACGTATCATAGTAAGGGACTTTACAAGTTGCCGCTGTTGAACCTGAGGCACAGATTCCAGAATAACCGCCGACATAAGTTTCCGCCGGATCATTTGTTCCTGCAAGATGAGCTTGAGTGAAGCTATTAGTGGCATCATAAGTTTTTAAAGCAAAGTCTTGCCAGTGAATATCTGCTGATTTATAGCGCATTCTAGTCATTAGAAGCTTTCCTCCTCCATAACCAATTGGCAATGCGTGGTCTTGGTTACCAGAAGTTGAGCCATAGAGACTTAAACCTGGTTGTCCGTCACCACTCCAGAAGTTTGTACTACTTCCTCCAATAATTCTCTCCCATAGGTTTGTTGAACGGTTAAGACGAGTAATATCACCATTACTTCCTCTTCGAACCATTATATCTCCGGTGGCCTTATCTGCTACCCAGTATGATCCAGTGTAAAATCCCTGTTGCTTTGGGTCTGTTGAAAAATTTTGATAACCACTATTTCCATTACCAGCAAGGGTATTTATATTTCCCTCTATGGCAAACTCTTTAAAGTAATAGGTCCTTGGATCTGAAGTGATAATTTTTCCGTTATCTAGACGAGCGACAGTATCTATATAAGAGAATCTTGCATTTAAGGCGTTGATATTATCCCCGTAAGCTGGATGTTGACCAAAGAGTGTCACAACGTTTCCATTTGAATCAAGAGTCCTTATTTGTCCAGCATCAGTGAAGTAGAACTTACCTGTTGCTGTTACAAAGAAGTCTTGAATATCCATATTACATGAGAGGGCCGCAGTTCCATCACTGCAATGACCTCTCGTTCCACTTCCTAGAACCTTTGTATAAGAGCCATCCCAATTATTTCTCATAATATAATTTCTATCTATGATTTGATATTGCTTTCCATTCATTCCTGTAATTGGAAAATATCTATAGTATCTATAACTATCATTATAGAAGTCATTTCTTGCAACAAAAGTTTCTGGGTCTAAGAATGCCTTAGTGTATCTATCGTTAAAGTCATTACAAGTTCCATAACTATCTTCGTGATAAGTTTGAACCCATGCTCCAGTAAGAGCTGAGGTTGTAGGGTTGTAGGCCATCCCTAAGTGAGAGAGGCGACACTCTAAAATATTTTGAGAGTGATTGAGAGCGTCTCCAGTTCCCGTGACATATTTGGAAGTAATACTTCCAGAGGCCGCTTTAAAAATACGGAGTCTATAACTTGGAGAATTCCAATTCTTAATTCCATAGTCAGACATAAAGTATATGTCTCCATTTGGTGTCGCAAAGAATGGGATATTTCGTGATGCCCATGAGTTTGAAGAGTGGGTCGTCATCGCTAGATCTAGTGGATTAGCAATGGTATCAGTTGTGTCAGCTCCTCCTCCAATAATTGTTTCTATTGTTGGAGTGGCCTCATTTAAATTTACTCTTCTAATTCTATTCGTATCGAGAATAAGCAGTCTATTTTGAAAGTCTAGTGCTATCTTAGTTGCATATCTAAGCGTTGCATTTGTCGCTGCACCACCGTCACCTGTACTTGTTCCCGTACTTCTAATGAAAATTTTCTGCTTTCCATCTTCAGGGTCAATAATAAGAATTCCTCTCTTATAGTCACTAAAGTAGACCGTTCCATTCTCTGTCACAACTAATGTTCCAGGGTCAGATTCAGATCCTTCTTTTCTAGTAAAGAACATTGCAGAGACTGCAGAGCCACCAAGACCTGATTCTGTATTACCGGCGATAATTTTAATTGTATCCGAGTTCAACGGATTAGAAATAGACTGCGCACTAATAGAAGTTCCATCAGTTACTTTTGCTCTAATTTTATATGAAGTATTGTAAGGTGAACCACCGGTCCACTTAAAACAACCTTCGTTGGCCTCAAGAGTATAACCTGAGCAACCATAATTTGTATTTACATCAAGAGTTTCTGCTCCAGCGATGAGAGTAAAGTCTATTTCATTTGGACTATAGTAGAGTGAAATTGCTCCGGCCGGCAGAGCAGCGTTATCTGTAATGGTATATCTAATATAAACGTCTGAGCCCGCAGGCACAGCTGACTGCGCCCTTGTTGGAGGGTTAGGAGAGTTCGGAGTATTGGCCGCAATAACGTCAGAGGCTTTTGGAGGCTCTCCTGGATCATAGACTCTGTCAAAAGTATCTACTGTCGCCGTCCCTGTACCAGCATTGGTTAGGTCTGAGATATTTGAAGCTTCATCTTTTACCCAAGCATAGACGTTGAGAGTACTATTTGGAGTCCAGCCAAGAAGGTGAAAGTATTCTCCGTTTAAATTTAGAGTCTGAGCAATGGCCAGACCAACGGAAGGATCATTCACTCCTACCCAGCATGCATCAGTAACAATAGGTTTATTTGTATCCTCTGTTTTTATACAGAGATGTGAGATTCCAACGTTGGTGTTCTGACTTGTTGCCGTCATATTAATTGTTATATTCGCATTCTTTGTCGGATTAGGTGAATTTGATGAGAATGCGCTAATCGTTGGAGCATCTGTTTCTCTAATCCAAGTTCCAGAAACTGTCGTTGTATTTAAAACGGCATTTGTCTGAGAGAAATTATAAGTTCTTGTGGCATCAGTTGTTTCAGAACTTGTGACCCAAGTCCATGATCCAGCAGCACAAGAAGTCGTTGTACTTTCACTTCCTGTAATATCAATAGTGAGTCCTGCCTCACAACTTCCTTCGAAGGTCGTCGTGTCTTCATTAGATTTAGCTGAATTACTTGCAATTGTTAATGCTGGACCAGTTGTATCTCTTGTCCAATTAATTGTTATGGTCGATGTATTTCCTGCAGGATCGCTTTGAGTGAGAATAAAGCTTCTCGCCCCATCAGTTGAGTAAGTTGGCGTTGTCCAATTCCAGTTTGTAGATGAGCAACCAATCGTATCAGTTGTATCTCCTGTTATAGCGACACTATTTGATCCTTCACAAGATCCTGAAAATGTAAGCGCGTCGTGGTTGGTTGTCTCTGTAATAGTTCCTCCCGCGCTCGCTATATACGGAGAAGTTGCAGTAAAGCTTGGAGGTGTCGCATCTCTATCCCATGAAAGAGATAGGGAAGTAGATGTATTTCCTGCGCCATCAGTTTGTAAGAGAGAATAAGAATAATTTCCATCTACTGTCTTTGCTGATGGTGTCCACGACCAACTTCCTGAAGAACACGGAAAAGTTGTTGTTTCATCACCAGAAACTGAAATAGTGTAAGTTCCTTCACAAGTACCACTCCATTGATTAGGAGTATTATTCTTTGTGAAATCAGGTGAAACGCCACCAGTCTTTGTTAGAATTGGAGCAACTTCATCTCTTATCAAGCTTCTTGATAGAGAAGTGATATTTCCTGCAACATCAGTTTGTTTAACTGTGATATTCTTTGTTCCATCTCCATTAGAGAAGTTAATTAATTGACTATAAGTTCCAGCAGGACAAGTAATATCAAAGCTTGTTTGAATATCTCCACTGAAATTAACATTAATTCCTGTTTCGCAGACCCCTGCTATTGTTGCACTAGAGGTGTGGTAACTTCCATTGGCCGGAGAAGTAATCGTAAGCCCCGGAGGCGTAGAGTCTACATCAAAGTCGATAGAAGAAACGCTTCTTGAATTACCTGCTAAGTCAGTAAAGTCGACTCTAAATTTTGCATTACTTATATCTAAACTTGGCGTTGTCCAAGAATAATTAAAAGGAGCGTTTGACAGAGGACCGTTGGAAGAAGTCGTCGTTCCAAGTGTTGACCAAGATGAACCATTGTAGAATGAGACCGTGTAATTTAGAGACGTGCTTGAGTTAAGCTCCGTTGTTGTCCAATTGAGAGTGTTGGAGGCTCCACCTTTTAGGGCAACTGGGTCTATTGTCGATAATGATGGAAGAACAGTATCGTAAGTGACATCAATACTTGTCGCGGTATTAGAAACATTTGCATGACTATCTTTTGACCATAATTTTACAGAGTGAATTCCTTGATTTGTTGTCGCCAAAGTAAATGAGAGCGCTGAAGCTGTCGTTGAGCAAGTTTGCCACCCTGCTGCTCCCGCAGAAGGTTTAGATCCTTCATTAATGTAGATCTGAGGTGTGTCTGCACAAGTAGAAGCTGTAAAAGTTGTCGCTGTTGAATTTGTAAAAATTGACGATGAAAGAGCAACTGCTGGTGGTGCAGGGGCCGTTTTGTCAGTAACAGCTATGGTTACAGTCGCAACTGATAGCGCGTCTATTGTTCCATCATTTGCAATAAAAGTGAATGAATCAGTACCATGGAAATTAGCGTTGGCATCATAGTTACAAGTGAGGTCTGAACCATAACTTCCTGTTGTAATACAATTTGAAAGCGTTCCATTTGATGGAGCAGTCATTACTTTATAGTTTAGGGTGTCTCCGTCAATATCTGTTGCATTTGAAAGAGTAATAGATAAAGTGACATTGTCATCTGTATTATAATTTTGATCAGCGGCCATTACTGGGCGATCATTAACGGCATTAACTGTTATTGATACAGTTGTATTTGCAATTGAGTCAAGTGCTCCATCATTCACTTTATAAGTAAATGAGCCACTACCGTTGTAATTTCCATTTGGAGTATAAGTACAGGCCTGGGCTGTACAGTTTAGAACTCCATTACTTGGATTTCCTACTATAATATAAGTTAGAGTGTCTCCCTCTACATCACTTCCAAAGTTTAGAGTGAAGTTAATCGCAGTATCTTCATTTGTTGCGATCGATTGATTTGCTGCTTTTACAGGAGCGTCGTTTACAGGAGTTACAGTGATAGTCACAGTATTAATTGTCGAATCAAGATTCCCATCATTGACTTTATAAGTGAAAGTATCAGTTCCGTTAAAGTTTAATGATGGTGTATAACTACAACTTCTTGAAGCTCCTCCTGTACAAGAGAGAGTTCCACTAGCAGTAGATGAAACTACTATGTATGAAAGAGGATCACTTTCTATATCACTTCCTGCTGTGAGGCTAAAATTTAAAAGTGTATCTTCATTTGTTGAAAGCGATTGAGTTGCGGCAAGAGTAGGAGCATCATTTACTGCGCTTATATTAACAGTCACAGTATTAACTGTTGAATCAAGACTTCCATCGTTCACTTTATAGGTAAAAGTAGTAGAACCATTGAAATTTGTCGCAGGAGTGTAAGTACAGGCTCTAGAAGTTCCTCCTGTACAAGATAAATTTCCTGAAGAAGGATTCGCCACAATAATATAACTTAGTGTATCTAGGTCAACGTCAGCACCTGCTGTTAAATTGAAGTTTAGGGCGGTATCCTCTGTTGTCGCAATTATCTGTGTCGCAGCTAACGTTGGAGCGTCATTAACAGCATTAACTGTGATAGAAACTGTTGATGAAGTTCCTGACTCTAAACTTCCGTCATAGGCCTTGTAGCTAAATGAATCAGATCCATTGAAGTTACTTGCAGGTGTATAGTCACAAATAATATCTGTATTCCAAGTTGATGTATTTATACAATTTGAAAGCGTTCCATTACTTGGCGCTGATGTGATTTTATATTGAATTGATCCTGTCGCAGTTTCTAGGTCAGTTGCTCCACTTAGAGTGACAGCGTAGAGAGTGTCTTCATTAGTCGTAAAAGATTGGTCGGCCAACATTACTGGAGCATCATTAATAGCATTGATTGTTATTGTAACTGTAGCCGTTGTAGAATCAAGGGCACCGTCGTTCACTTTATATGTAAAGGTTCTTGTTCCATTCTCATTTGGAGCAGGGGTATATGTACAAGCAGTAGAAGTTCCTCCCGTACAAGAGAGAGTCCCAGAAGATGGATTTGCAACTACTGAGTATGTCAATGAGGCCGAATCAATATCAGCACCACTAGTTAAATTAAAGTTTAGAGTTGTATCTTCATTTGTTGAAATTGATTGAGTCGCAGCTAAAGTAGGAGCATCGTTTATTGCATTAATTGTAAAAGAGATTGTGGCATCACTTGAAGAATCTGTTAATCCATCATTTGCTCTATAAGTAAAAGAGTCTGATCCATTAAAATTTGAATTTGGAGTATAAGTACAAGTTAAGTCTGTCCCTGGTGAAGTGGTTATACAATTAGAGAGAACTCCATTGGTGGGAGCAGAAATAACTCTATAAGTGATTGTCTGGCTCGGAAGATCAATATCAGTAGCATTTGTTATAGTAAAATTAAGAGCAGTATCTTCATTTGTTGAAAAACTCTGTGATGAGGCAATGACTGGTGGATCATTTTGCGCTGAAATATTAATTGTGACAGTGGCAGTAGATGAATTCAAGCTTCCATCATTTACTCTATAAGTAAAGGTTTCAGAGCCATTGTCGTCTCCATCTGGCGTGTAAATACATGCTCTGGAGGTACCTTCGGCGCAATTAAGAGTCCCTGCAATTGGCTGAGAAATTATAGTATAAGTCAGAGTATCATTTTCAATATCTGCACCAGCATTTAGAGAGAAATTTAAAACAGTATCCTCATTGGTTGAAACTGTCTGCGTTGCAGCTAGAGTAGGAGCATCATTAACAGGAGTAATTGTTAAATTAACTGTTACTGTATTAGAGTCGGCCTGCCCGTCGTTGGCCTTATAGGTAAAGCTGTCGACTCCGTTATAATTTGAATTTGGTGTGTATGTACATGTACTCCCATCAGCTCCTGCACAGTTTAAAGTTCCATTACTCGTTGAAGAGACAATTAAATAGCTAAGAGTATCAAGGTCGATATCTACGCCAGCATTTAGAGAGAAATTTAAGACATTGTCTTCTGCTATTGTCTCTGTCTGCCCAGAGGCGAGTGTAGGAGAATCGTTAACACTATTTATAGTAAGAGTTACCGTGGCATTGGATACTGAGTTTGTAACACCATCATAGACTTGGTAAGTAAATGTATCACTACCATTATAATTTGCATTTGGTGTGTAAGTACAATCTCTATCTGTTGAGTAAGAAGACGCATCGATGCAAGAGGAGAGTACTCCATTTGAAGGAGCGCTTATTAATTTATAAGAGAGTGTTTGCGCAGGAACATCAATGTCAGTACCTGTACTTAAGGTAAAGTTTGAAGAGATATCTTCATTTGTACTTATACTTTGATCTATTCCTATTACAGGAGCATCGTTTACTGGATTAATAGTTAAAGTTACTGTTGTTATATTTGCCGAATTTTCAGCTCCATCATTAACTCTGTAAGTAAAACTGTCGCTACCGTTGAAGTTTGCATTAGGAGTGTAGGTACAGTTTATATCAGCGTCAGCGGCCATACACCCTGTTAGTGATCCATTACTAGTTGTTGATACAATTGAGTAAGTAATCGTATCACCATCAATATCAGAACCTGTCGTAACATTGAAAGAAAATGGCGTATCTTCATTAGTAGAAGAGGCCATATCTGCTCCTGACGTAGGAGCATTATTAAGAGAATTATAATTTAGTGTTGAAGAAACATTATCACTACCACATGACCAATTTAAGGTCGCCGATTTAGCGCCTTTAGAAGCAGGTGTAGGTCTAACCATAATATCACAGCTAGAAGAGACAGCTAGGTCATTAGTAGAACAATTATCTGTTGTAATTTCAAATTCAGCACTGTTGGTTCCACTAAGTGTTGGAAGAGTACAGAAGTCTGAACTTGCTTGACCAGTGTTTGAAACCGTAAAAGTATGATTTGCTCCATTAGATTGATTAGCAGTATTGGCAAAATTATATGTCGTTGGAGATATTGAAAGAATTGGCTTACTGATTGCTGTATCAGATGTTTCTAAAACACGTGAGTTTCCAAGAGAGTCTTCAAAGCTTACTCTAAAGCGAGCATTACTCACTAGTATATTTGGAAGTGCGTAGGAGAGAGTATAGGTTTGATTATTAATTTCACCTGCTACTGTTGCAATATTTCCAATATTGCTCCAACTTGATCCATCAAAGAAGTCGACGATGAAACTCTTTGTTCCATCGTTATTCTTCTCTGTTGCATCCCACTTTATATCAATAGTTCTATCTGCTCGGTAATTTGAGGCCATAGAATTAAAGGCAAGGCTTGGTTCAGTAGTATCAATTTCAAGTGTTAATATTTTTGCGGAACTAATATTTCCATTTACATCCATTGCCCATAAGTTAAGATCAACATTACCATCCACATTTTTTTGAACTAGGTAAGAGAGGTTTTGAATTGATGCATTCGAGCAAGCAATGTTGAAATCACTATTGCTTGGGTTAGTGCCATCTTCTGTGATTGCAAGATTTGAAAACGTTTCACAATTATCAAAAACTCCCGGTGTTGTTTCGTTTCCAGTCATGATATCTAGAGTTATATTTCTAGTCGAAGTTGGATTCGTATTTGCCACGTTGAGAGAGAAGTTTGGTGCAACGACAACATAAGTATCTGCTACTGGGATAGTATATTCTAATTGATTGAATGGAAGACTTGTATCTATATCTAGGTCTCCAGAATTCTTCTTTCCAACCTTTAAAACAACGTTGTAAGTAGAGACTGAATTAGCACTAGGAGTGAAGCTCCATGAAGCTGCATTAGAAACCTTAGCGCCATTTAGTGACCACTCATATCCAATTTCGTAGTCGCTACTCCAGTGAGCTGTATTGACCGTGAATGTATATGGAGACTTTTCGTTTAAAGACTCTTGAACATCTAACGAATTTATATCGGGGGCAGAAGTTAAGAGAAGCTCTGGACTATTTCCTTGAAAAGTTTCTTGAAAAGTAGAGTTTAATCCTATCGTATCTTTTAATTTTATATAGACTTCTTCCTCTGAGTTAGTCGCTTCAGTGTTCAGTTCTAATTCTTCAGTGACTTGATGAAGAATATTATTATCTATTTTGTCTATCTCAATATCTAAACTTGTTCTAATCACTTTTGAGATCAGAGTTGTTGCTGGACCTAGGTCTTGCTCTTCGAAGAAATCAGTCACAATCCTCTGATAATTCTTTGTACAGCCTGATGTTCTTAACATATATTTGGTTGGTGTTTCTGTATTTAAGTTAAGTTCATTTGGATCAAAGAAGAATTCGGTATCTGCATTAAGGTCTTCTTGATTGATTGGGTTATCCGCAATAACTGACATAGACTCAATATCAAAGAGTTCAATCTTTGGATTTAAACAAGTTGCAGAATAAGCAGAGTTCATAAAAGGATTGGAATTCGCTCTGACTATTGATCCTAGTAGTGCAGGAATTCTACCTTTAATCTGCTTTGTTTTTGTTGAATTCTTTGAAGTGCTTTCTACTTTCTTAGAACTCTCTTTTGTAGGAGTCGGCTCATCAGCCTTTTGAACGTCTTTTGTTGCTATCCCATAGCTCGTATCCGCAGGAGCCTTGCGAGTAACTTCTTTATCTTTGACTAATGTGAAAGAATCATCTGGAATATAGAGAGAAGTATTATCTGCTTCAAGAATTGAGTTTATTTTATCAGCAGTTGCCAGTCTCTTAGTATTTAGTTTTTTCTTCTTCTTTATATTTTTTGGAGAACTTAATTGTGTGTACTCTTCATCCACAGGGAGTGCAGAAGCAGGAAGTCTTCCTAGTTGAGTCTTCTTAGCTTCCAACTTACTTGTTGATCTCTTTATTAACTTATACTTTCTTTGAAACTTCTTTGAAGGTTTAGTTTGGTCTCTTAATTGTTCGCTCTCTGATGTATTTTTGAATGTAAGTTTCCCTACAACCAGGATGGAGAGAAAAGTTATTGTAAATATTGATTTCTTAACAATTGACGTCATAGAGTTCCTTTCGTCAATTTTACAATTATTCTAAAGAAATCTTAAGTTTTATCTGTTTTCAGTAGGTTATGAGAGGTAGAAAAAGCCGCAAGGATTCATAGTACACCAAAAAGATGGCACTTTTCTTAAGGTTATTTGTAATTTAAGCTACTTAGTGGGATTTCTTGAAGTCTGATGTTGAATAGAACTCAACTTCCTCATTCTTCTCCATAACAAGCTTTAGGTCCCACTCGCTTCTAACGGCGAAGCAAGGACGAGACTTATTGTCATAGACAATATTTGATCCATTTTTTTGAATAAACTTATCTCTTTGAATATCATTTTTAAACTTAAGCCAGCGAACACCTACGAAGCCGTAAGTTTCATATTCACCGCGTACATTATATTCATCTTCAAGTCTATGTTTGACGACTTCAAATTGAAGAACACCAACAGCTCCAAGAATTTTTTCTGGACTTGTATGTCTTCTAAAGAGCTGAACAGTTCCTTCTTCTGAGAGTTGCTGCAGCCCTTTGTCTAACTGCTTTGCTTTCATTGGATCTCTTAGAAGAACTTTTCTAAAAATTTCAGGAGCAAAATTTGGGATACCTGTAAATTCTATTTTCTCTCCATTAGTGAATGTATCACCAATTTGAAATTTTCCTGTATCGTGAAGGCCAATGATGTCTCCAGGATAAGCTCTCTCAGTTATCTCTCTATCTTGTGCTTGAAAAATGAGAGGAGTGGCAATCTTAATATCTTTGCCAGTTCTCACATGGTGAATTTTAGTATTTCTTTCAAAGACACCTGAACAAACTCTCATAAAGGCGACTCTGTCTCTATGCTTCTTATCCATATTGGCCTGAATTTTAAAAATAAAACCAGTAAAATTCTTCTCTGTTGGAAGAACTTCTCTCACATCAGATTTCTCATCAAAAGGGGCTAATCTCACTTCTCTAGGAGCAGGTCCGGGGCCACTTCCTGAAATCATATCGAGAGTTTCTTTGACTCCAAAATTGTGAAGTGCTGTCCCAAAGAAGACCGGAGTCATAATCCCTGCCAGAAATTCTTCCTCAATAAATTCAGGCATCATCTCTTTTATCATTTCGAGATCTTCTTCTAACTTTTCTACAAGTGGAAGGCCTACATAACTGAGAACTTTTTCCGCTCTTAGATCGCTTGCATCTAAAATCGTTGCACTGTCTGGATCATTTCCTTCATCAAAGCTTCTAATTGTCTTAGAGGCAATGTCATAGACTCCTTTAAAGTCAACTCCACTTCCTACTGGCCAAGTCATTGGCACGCATTGAATAGAGCAAATCTCCTCTACGTTATCAATAAGCTCAAATGGGTCCATGGCATCACGGTCAAATTTATTCATAAATGTAACAATAGGAGTATCTCTTAGGCGACAAACTTCCATAAGTTTCTTCGTTTGTTCTTCCACACCCTTAGCAGAGTCGATCATCATAAGAACTGATTCAACGGCCGTGAGTGTTCTATAAGTATCTTCAGAGAAGTCCTTGTGCCCAGGAGTATCTAATAAGTGCATTGCTCTCTTATTATAAGGAAAGGACATTACAGATGAGGTAATCGAGATCCCTCTCTCTTTTTCCATTTCCATCCAGTCAGACTTTGCGTAATTTCCTTGCTTAGACTTTACCATTCCCATGTCGCGTACAACACGACCAAACCAGAGAAGCTTCTCGGTCATAGTTGTCTTCCCCGCATCCGGGTGAGAGATAATGGCGAATGTGCAACGAGGTTTCTCGTTAATTGGTAGAGACATGTCTAATCCTTTTATGTTTTTAGGTAGTTATAGCGCATCTAGAGACAAGCGTAAATCAGAATTTGGACTTCCTGATCTTGAATACTTAGAACTAAAAAGGATCGTAAATAAATGTCGTGATAATGGGTCTTCTTCCTTTATAAATTATGGATACATATTAATCGGTGTTCCTTTCTTAACGAGTTCGAAGATCTCATCCATTTCACTATCTGTGACAGCAACACATCCGTTGGTCCAATCAAAGAACGGGTAGAAGTAATCTCTCGCCCAGTTTTCAACGGTGTCGGCCTCTATTCCAAGTTTCGCGGCGAAGTCTCTAACTGATTTATTAACCTTATATGGGTTGCCGTGAATGAGAATCATTCCTCCTAGTTGGTCTTCTGGGATTCCTCTAACTCTCGCATTGTGCTTATCTTTCCAATTTGGATAATCAATTAAAAGAGACTTTGGAAATCTTGTATTCTTTCTCTTCTTTGAAATTTTATAAAATCCTACGGGAGTTTGATTATCTCCTTCTCTTTGCTTGGCCCTCGCTATGAAGAGAGGGTTATTATAAGAGATGGAGAGTTTGATATTATAAGTCTTATAAAGTTCTTTGCCACTCCAAAGCTGCATCTCTCTCTTCTTTTTGAAGACAACAATATGAGTGATGTCTTCAGCAAAGATTGATGTACTTAAAATAATAAATATTAGAGCAAATATTTTCTTCATTAAATTCCCTTCTTATATTACTTACAGCTTGGAAAGTTCTTTTGTAGTAAACTTGATACTTGCTTGAGCTTACCTACTGTTACTGTCTTTTTTACACTTGCGATATAGACTTTATATGGAGTTCTAAGTGTTGACCAATATCTTGCCGCGCCCTTATTTCCACTTGAGAGAACTTGGTCTTTTGCAATCCAAGTTTTCATAATAGCAAGACCGCATCTTATATTTGTTTTTGAGTCTTTAAGGGCCTCTACTGATGTTGCCCCTTTACAACCGTTATTCTTGTAAAGCTTTGAAATGGATTTTGGAGAAATCTGTAAGAGACCTGTACTTGTATTTCCATTATTTTCACCAAAGGTAGTGTTTGGATTATAAGAAGATTCAAAATTTGTAATACTTGCCACTAAGTGTGAGAAGAAAGTTTCTCTCTCGTCTTGACTGAAGGAATCATAGCTAGGGCACACATTCTTTATATCGCTAATATTGTAATCAGCAAGTGAGCTAAACTCATCTTGAATAATGATTTTTGCCTCTTTTTGAACTGAACTATAATTCATTCTAGCTGCTGAGGCATTGATACTTAACGATAGAACTAAAAATGTAAATAGACTCTTCATCTTTACTTTCTCCAATAGAAAATCCATGGCTAAATTTAATTCATTTTGAGATGCTTTAGTAGGGCGAGAGAAGTAATTACTAAGACCGTATAAAGTTTAGACACTTTCTTTGAGCATTAACTTGTAAAGTATATTTATGGTATAATTAGAGTATGAGCAATCTAAGAGAAATGAAGTGTATCCCTTGTAGTGGCGAAGTTCCGCCACTAGATATCGTTTTAAAGAGAAAGCTTAAGGACGAGATCCATCTTGAATGGAAGTTCACCCACAATGAAACAAGACTTCGTAGGGAGTTAAAATTAAGTAATTTCTCCGAAGCTTTAGAGCTTGCAAACCTTATAGGAGCTCTAGCAGAAGAAGAGTGGCATCATCCAGAACTTGTCATAGGTTTTGGACATCTTGACATAGAAATCTGGACGCATAAAATAGATAATCTAGTTGAAAGCGATTTTATTTTCGCTTCAAAAGTCGATCAAATTATTGAAAAGGTAAATTTTGTAAAATGAAGTTTATATTATTTTTTCTCGTTTCATCTTCTATCTTTGGTCAAACTGTGAATGATCTACGAGACATGCTAAATGGCAAGGCCTTTGAGCAGTATGAGAAAATGTTTGAGGATATGGCCACTGAATTAGAGGCCTTAGATAAATCACAATTTGAAGAATATAATAAACTCTTTGATCAAAGTATTATGAGGCAATTACAAATATTTGGCGGAGTAAGAAGAACATATAAATGGACAGAGAGCTCTAGTGAGCGAATCCTCTCCTTTGAAGGACGTCTAATAGAAGAGGAAAACCCTAAAATTGAAATAAAGAATGACTTCTTTGAGATTAAGGGAACATTTAAAAAAGAAACCAATATCAATGGGAATAAATCAATCTCAAAATCTATTCAGTCGGTGAAAATTTCTCTTCCAGGTGATATTGATCAATCTAAAGTTAGATACGAAAATTTAGAGAATTCATTTAAAGTGATTTTTCCTAAAAAGAATATTACCAAGAAAGTCTCACCGCCTAAAAAGATTCGTTCTCCAATAAAGAAGAATAATTCTGATATAACAATCTAGCTTGGAATCACAATACTCATATAGACAGATTCAGTACCAAGAGGATTTTGGTAAGAGTGGTGAACGTCTCCAGGGAAGGCCAAGAGGTCATTCTTTCTTAGATGAAACTCTTCTCCGTTAAAGCGCACAATAACTTCCCCAGAAATAACAGTCATATACTCTCTCGTTCCTCCAAGATGAGGAGTTCCTCTAAAAGTTTGATTTTGATCAAGTCTTACACGGTCTATATCTAGTCCCTTTGTCTTTTCTGGCAAGAGTTTGGTTATATTGGCTCCGCCTTTTATTTCAAGAGGAAGTTCTGACTCTCTAAGAAGAATTGTTTCAGGTCTTGGGGCCGAGACAAGGAGGTCAATGCTCACATCAAGGGCGTGGGCGAGTTTTATAATATTAGAAAGGGAAGGGTTTCCTTCACCACTTTCTATATTGGTTAGAGTCGTTCTTGGAATTTTCGAAACTTCAGAGAGCTGCTTTTGGGTATAGTTTCTCTTTGCTCTTAGAAACTTCAAGTTCTGTGAGATATTCGAATTAAACGAATTTAAATCTAGTTCATTTGATAACATATCAGGCCTTTGTGTCTATATCTTGACATTTTGTCTAGGTTATAATGGCTATTAAATGGGCATAATGTCAATATATGGACATTCTTATGTTATTTATTTGTATTATGAGAGACCTTGAAGCTATAGTTATTTAACTGATAAATAATAAGAAAGGAGTCTTTATGGCACACGAACTACCAAAACTGCCTTGGGCAGACAACGCACTAGAACCACACATTAGTGCTGAAACACTTAGCTTTCACTATGGTAAGCACCACAATGCTTACGTTACTAAATTGAATGCAGCAATTCCTGGAACTGAATACGAGTCAATGTCTTTAGAAGATACAATTATGAAGTCTGAAGGTGGACTTTTTAATAATGCCGCTCAAGTTTGGAACCACACTTTTTACTGGAATTGTTTAGCTCCAAATGCTGGTGGCGCTGCTACTGGTGCGATCGCTGATAAGATCAATGCAAAGTGGGGATCTTTTGAAAAATTTCAAGAAGACTTCACAAATGCTGCTGCAACAAACTTTGGTTCAGGTTGGACTTGGCTTGTTGAAGACGGTGGAGAAATTGAGATTTTCAATACAGCAAACGCTGACACTCCAATGAAGCACGGTAAGAAAGCTCTTATGACAATTGATGTTTGGGAACATGCTTACTATGTAGACTACAGAAATGCTCGTCCAGATTACATCACTGCCTTCTGGAAGCTAGTTAACTGGAATTTTGTTAACTCAAATCTTTAATTTCAATTTGGGCCCACTTCATTGTGGGCCTTTTTTCTCTTAGGACATTTATGAAATCCACTTACTTTAGAAAACCCCTAGAGTTTTCAATAGAAGTTAACGGTGAGAGCTGGAAGCAAGGCGATAGTATCTCTGGAAAGGTTAGTGTTTCAGATCACTCAGGTGAAAATAGTGATCTCTCTGAGTTTGGAATTTTTCTCTGTATTGGAGATTTAAAGAAAATTCAAAAAAAAGATAATAGAGGAATAACTATTCTTGATGAGTGTCTTCTTCATAAGAGTGAAGTCGAGTTTAATTTCTCTTTAGATGAAAATTGTCAAATTACTCAAAAGTCTTCTGGCCCTTATCTCATCGTTGGAAAGAAAGAGGACTTATTAGAAGGTCATCACCTAGCACTTCAAGTTGGACCAAGTGAATTAGTCTCAAATATTTTAGAAGTATTAGAGAATTTCATGCGCTTTAAAGTAAAGAGCTTAAAGCCTAAGAAGGATTCTCTGGAAGCGGTCATAACTCTTCCAACAATAAAAGAGTTCACATCTATTTCTAGTTTTAAATTAAATTTAAAGAAAAATGTAGATGATCTTCTTCTTGATTATGACTTTAAGATTAAGAAGGTTTGCTTTGAAGGTGGAGTGACATCGACTAAAGATGAAGCAAAGTCTTTTCAGACAATACTATCTCCAAAAGAGTATCTCATTTATGGTAGCTCTTTAAATCAAGACGCTATTGTAAAGAAAGTAAGTGATGTTTTAGATGAAGTGAAGCTAAGGCCTATTCTATAATGTTTAAAGTCATTGTCTCTATCTATTCATTTCTTCTTCTCTTCTACATGATGTCTTATCAATTCTATTCGACTTCAGAGAGAGAGGCCTTGCTTTCCTTTCTTATTATCATTGCTGTGGTCACTATTATTGTGGCACCATCATTTGGTGCAAAGAATAGAAGAAAGGAAATGAAAAATATTAAAGAGAGAGAATGGCAAGAAGGCGAGTATCACAATGATTTTACAAGAGTAGGCTCAGCTGAGGACTACACTCCTGTAAAGCCCATTGATATGGCGGGAAATGCCGTCGAACATGCCAGAGAGCAGTTGAATGAAGACCTTGCAAAAATTGCTGTATATAAAGTTATTGAAGAAGAGAAAGGAAGTGATGATGAAGAGAAGTAGCTTATTAAATATTCACCTTTACTGCGCAAGCTTTAGCGCGATTATTCTGGTGGTCTTTGCTTTTTCAGGTGGAATGCATCTTTTAAATTTTAAAGAATTAGAGACCTCTATCGTCGTAGAGACACTTGTAGAAAATGATTTTCTTAAGAAAGAAGTGGTCGATGAAAATATTGCGAATTATCTAAAAGAGAAAGATAAGGCCTATCATTATGAATATATTAAGTCTTATAAGGGCTACTCTATAACGAGACCTACGACGAGAGATTATTATAAGTTTGAAGATAATACTGAGGGTGGAATTACGGTTATCAAAATGGAGCCATCTCTTAGAAAGCGTCTCTTCGAGTTTCACAAGGGACATGGGAGAAAGTTTTCCAGATGGATAAATAGCTTCTTTGGTCTTTGTCTGATGATTACTGTCGCGAGTGGAATTTGGCTTGGGTTAAAGAATAAGAGAATTAGGACTGCAACGATTGTTACAACCCTAGTTTCTTTCTTTGTCTTTCTTATTGAATTCTATTCCTAGCTATAGGCCTGGGCAACATTTTGAGTGTGACTTCTAATTTTTCTAAGGGCCACAATCATATCTGAATAGGTGAGTGCTGTTAATGCGTCAAACTCACCATTTGAAATTCTCTCCAAATGCTTCGAGCGCATATTCTCTGCAGAAAGTCTTAGTTGCTCGGACTTTCTAAGCGTGACACTTAGATCTATTGATGATGTGTCTATCTCTTTAATTGTTGTTTCATAGAAGCTTTTGACAGCTTGATAGAAGTTAGTGAAGTCTTCTCTAGTATCGCCCTTTAGCATTTTATCAATCGAAGTTCTTTCACTATAGCAGATAAGCTTTTCAATATAATCTGCGATACTCTCTAATTCATCGACTTCTTTAAGAATTCCACGAGCGTGAATAGACTCTTTTGCGCTAAGAGGGCTCTCCATTAATTTTACAGTATAGACTGTTACTTCTTTTTGAATATTGTCGGTAATCGATTCGTAGTCTTTTGCTTTAATGATAATATCTGCTTGGGACTTCTTACTTCCAGTTATGAAGAGCTCATCAGCGAGAGCATAGAGTCTTCTTAGAATATCTTTCATTTTATTAATTTCTAGATCGGCCTGAGCGAGAGCTGTTGCTGGAACCATTGTGCTTGGGTCTGAGAGCATGACGAGATGGTGTTGCTCTTTTCTACCGTAGTCAGGAGTGATCTTTGTCACAAGTTTTGCTAGAGTTCCAAGAAAAGGAATAAAGAGAATTGTTGCTGTTACGTTAAATATCGTGTGCCCAGTGGCAATGTGTACGGCAATATTGTCAAATTCTCCAGTAGTACTTCTAAAGTTTGCACTGCCAGGAACGACCCAGTCTATGAATTCAACGTAGTATGGAAAGAAAGAGAATACCGCAAGGACACCGAGAGCGTTAAAGATGGCGTGGGCCCTAGCTGCTCTCTTTGCGGTAACGTTTGCTCCGACACTTGCTAGCAGAGCAGTAATGGTTGTTCCAATATTTTCACCGAGAACAAGGGCCGCCGCTGTATGAAACTCAATGACGCCACTGGTGGCCATGGCCATAGTTATTCCGAGCATGGCCGATGAGGACTGAATAACGATTGTAAGTATGCAACCTACAACTATACAAGCAAAGTAAGAGAAGTAATTTTGCGCCGAGAAGTAGCTAATCATGTCTAGAAATTCTGGCATAGCTCTGAGTGGCTTGAAAGCATCTGACATTATATCAAGTCCAAAGAAGATCATCCCTACACTAAAAAGAATTCTTCCAATTTGTCTTACTTTTGTTGATTTTCCAAAGAGTAGTGGAAAAATTCCCATACCAATTAAGAGCAGGCCATACTTTCCAATTTTAATGGAGATAATCCAGCCTGTGATAGTTGTTCCAATATTAGCTCCGAATATAACTCCTATGGCCTGAGTTAAATTCATGAGTCCAGCATTTACAAAGCCAACAACCATAACAGTTGTTACCGATGAACTTTGAACGACTATGGTGACAATTGTTCCAACTAAGATGGCCGAAATTCTATTTTTAGTAATCGTATTTATCGCACTTTTTACGACGTCGCCAGCTACAGATTGAAGGCCTTCTGACATATTCTTCATTCCGTAGAAGAATATTCCAAGTCCGCCTAGAACGGTATAGATGATTTTAAATGCTTCCAAAGATGCCACCTTAATAAATGCTATTGTTTGGAAGAGATTAAGATTTTATTAGGATTTTGTCACGAAGAACTGGGGATTTTGTAAAGTCTATTGACCTATTCTTTCTTGAAATCACAGCTCATTTTATCCAAGAGTTCCACTAGTTTAAGTGCATCTTCATAGCTAAGGGACTCTAGTGAGCACCACATTCTCTCTGGAATTGTGATGGCCTTCTCTTTTAATTTAAGTCCTTTAGCTGAGAGTGAAATTATTTTCTGTCTCCTATCCAGCTTGTTCTTTGCTATAGAGATTAAGTTCTTTTCCAGCATTTTAGTGAGCATAAGGCTCAATGAGCCAGCATCTAGAGAGGTTTTCTCCACAAGAGAGAGAACGGAAATCTTATCTTCTTCCCATAGGGCCATTAGAACAATGTACTGGGGATAGGTAATATCTAATTCTTGTAGCATAGGGCGATAGGCCCTGGTCATGGCATTTGAGACTGTATAGAGACGATGGCAGAGTTGGTTGTCTAGCTTTAAGTTATCGTAATTCATAAATGCTCCTGTGAATATTATACTTTGTGTACAAAGTATTTGCAAGGATGAGGATATTAATATATACTTTGTATGCAAACTAAATGGAGGTTTTTATGGAAAACTTATTAGAAGTAAATTTTAAAAATAAAAATGGTGAGAGTGTAAGTTTAAAAGATTTTAAAGCGAAGGCCTATCTCATTGTAAATGTCGCTTCTAAGTGCGGACTTACACCTCAGTATGAGGGCCTACAGAATTTATATACAGATTATAAAGAAAAGGGATTAGAAATCTTAGGTTTTCCTGCTAATGAATTTCTAGCTCAAGAGCCGGGAACAAATGAAGAGATTCAAAGCTTCTGCTCGCTCACTTACAATGTCACTTTTCCTGTTAACGAGAAGATCGTTGTAAAAGGTGAGGGACAACATAAACTTTTTCATGAGCTCACAAATTCAGGTGTAGATTATACAAAGAACGAAGAGGGTAATTTTGAAAACCTTCTTACTGAAAAAGGTCTTATCTCAGGTGCTGCCCATGATATTAAGTGGAATTTTGAAAAATTTCTTGTCGATTCTTCTGGTAAAGTTGTGGCTAGATACTTTCCTGATGTAGTTGCAGGTGATGAGAGACTTAAGGCAGATATCCTAAGACTCTTGAATTCTTAAGAATTTTAATAGTAAACCAAAAAGCTAAAGTATTTAACCTACTCCTCCGATAACTTAGAAAAGGAGTAGGTTATTAAGAAAATAGCATTATTACTCACATTCATGATGGCCTTCAATAGTTATTCTTTAGAGGATACCTATTTACAAGGCGAAAAGTTTGATAATCCTGAGAGATTGCAGTCGGTGATTGTAACTCATGAGGGCTTTTATCCTAAAGTTATTCAGCTCTTCAGTGGTGAGACATTGAGGCTCTTTGTCACCTCAACAACCAATAAACCTAGTTGTTTAACTATTCCACAAAAAAGTATCTTTCTCTCGGCAAATAAAGGTCAAGTGACTGAAAGTACAGTCGTTTTCCCCCGCCCAGGAGTCTATGAAGTCAACTGCCCAGTTGGTGGAATTAAGGGAAAAATAGTCGTTCAAGAGCATCCTCTGGTTCGTCGTGAGCGTATTAGAAGAGAGATCGCCTCTGAAAAAAGAGTAAAGATTTGGCGTCCAAGAGACGAATAGTAGGTGTAGAATAGACTTTTAACAGAGGGTTAGAATGTCATCAGTATTTAGTGATGCTATATCATCTTTTCTTGCACCGATTGTAGATCTTCTTGAAGATGAAGGCGTTTCTGAAGTAATGATCAATGGACCTAGTGAAATCTTTGTAGAAAAGAAAGGTCTTGTCTTTAAAGTTCCAAATACATTTCATAGCGAAGACGCATTGATATCTGCCATGAGAGCAATTGCTCAATCAGTGGGAAGAGTCTTTGACGACGATAACCCAAGGCTCGATGCGAGACTTCCTGATGGCTCTCGTATTCACGCAGTTCTTCCTCCAATGTCCAAGAATGGAACGACTGTTGCCATAAGAAAATTTTCTAAAGAAAGTTTAACTATTAATGATTTAATAAAATTTGGTTCTTTATCAAAAGATGCGGCCAGATTCTTAGATATTTGTATTTATCTTGGAAAGAACTTAATTGTCTCAGGTGGGACAGGTTCTGGTAAGACGACAATGCTAAATGTTCTGGGCTCAAGAATTCCAAAAACTCAGCGCTTGATTATTATTGAAGATGCAGCGGAACTTCAAGTCGATGCTGAACACGTCGTAAATTTTGAAACAAGAAAAGCTGACCCAAGTAAAGGTGTTAATGAAGTTACCATTAGAGATCTAGTGATTAGTTCTATGAGACTTAGGCCGGATAGAATTATTGTAGGGGAAGTTAGAGGGGAAGAGGCCCTCGATCTCATTCAAGTGATGAACACAGGTCATGATGGCTCAATGGGGACTGTCCATGCTAATAATCCTGAAGATGCCTGTACTAGACTGGAAACTCTATGCTTAATGGGTGATACGAAGATTCCACCAGATGCTGTAAGAAAAATGGTGGGCTCGGCCATGCAAATCGTTGTTCAATGTAGTCGTTACCACGATGGTGGTAGACGAACTTCACATATTTCGGAAATTATCGGCCTCGATAATCACGGTAATTATATTAGTAGAGATATCTTTCGTTGGGTTCAAACGGGGAAAGATCCTGAGACAGGAAAGTATATTGGAGAGATGGTTGCTTGTAATTATGTTCCAACTTTCTTTGAAGATATCGTAGTGAATAAGCTTCCATTTCCAAAGAGTAATTTTATCTCGCCTGATTGGCTTAATAAAATGAAGAAGGATGCTGCTTAGATATCGACTTCGATCCCATCATCATTAATTTCAAAAGTGAAGAATTCTTTCTCTAGCTCTATTGTCTTTTCCACGATTTCTTTCATATCTTCGTGGTCAAGCTCAGGGTCTAGATCATAGTCGTTGGAGAAGCAGGTTACTGTTGCCACGGCCATTTTGTAGTCGTCAGCCGTTTTAAAGTTTTCAACCTGAAATTTTAAAAGGTAAGACTGGGAGAATTTATCAATATCAATATCTACTATCATAAGATTATTATAGTGAATTTTCTCAAAGAGAAAACAAAAAAGAGCAAATAATTGCTCTTCTTTCGTCCGCTACTTTATTGAAAATCACTTCCAAAGATAAGGCTTCTTTTATCTTCTGGAGTGAGGTACTCGTTCTCGCCTGTTCTGATTGTCATATATTCAGTTGACCAAATCATCTCTTTTTCTACATAGCTCTTAAACTGGTCTTTCATCCAATTATACTTAAGTAGGTTTCTTAGAGCGTCGTTAGTCTTAAAATCTGTGTACTTGTTATAACTAATTCTTACAGGCATAGTGCTTTCGAATGAGTGTTTCTTGATTTGAAACTTAATTGAAAAGATTGAAAGCTCCGCAAGGGCCTTCTCTAAATCACTTAGGCCTTGGTAGTTGATCTCTTCTAATAGCTTACTCTCAACAGCTTTCTCCAGAGCATTTTCTGATTCAGAGTTGATAATTGATTTCTTAAACCCAATTAAGTGCTCTCTTAAATTAGAGTTTAAATCACTTGCTAGTGAACTCACTTCTTCAATGGATGAGCCCTCTCGTGTTCTAGCGGCTAGCTTCGCAATTAGTGCCGTCATGTAGTTAGAGTACTTTGATTTATCCTGAATATAAATTTCAGTGTTCTTTCTTGCAAATTCATCTAATTGAGCGACAGAGTATTTCTTCTCTATTAACTCACTTATTTTTGAGTGGTAGCTAGTTATTTTGTCCCAGTTCTTTTCAGTGATAGTAGAAAGAATTTCATCCGCTCTATTTTGTACTTCAAGATCATCTTTATAATTCTTTAAAGGTGTTGTCTCAATTTGAGTATTGCTTAATTCTTTTATAACAATTTTCCAATCATCATTACTATTAATCATACTAAGTAGAGACTTATGAGAAATCTTCTTATTGTTTAAGCTTGATTCAACTTCTTCTTTTAAAGAATCATACTTGTCTTGTAATTCCATATAATTAATATGGTAGTATTTCTGATTTCTAAGGGCGATATACCCTTCATAGTTTTTAACTTCTTTTAAGAATAATTCTGTCTTTATTCTCGCTTTTTGATCCTCGTACCATCTCCAGTAAACTTCTGTAGAGGTTTCATTTTCTTGATGAGGATAATCTTGCTTGATTAGAAATTTTCCAAACTCATCTCTTGCTTTAACAATTCCCATTCTTTGATCGAGTAGAGATCTTAAGATAGTCGTTTCATTCTTTTGAACAGCTTCAAAGTAAGTTGTCTCAGTTGTTCTAAAGGCAACTCTCTTACTCCCGTGGTTCTTTCTATGATCTTGTTGCATGATATGGGCATAAATCAATTGACCAGTGGCCTTCTTAAAGTTCTTTTGAGTAATTTCTCTTTTTAATTGCTGATACTTTGAAAAATTCTTTTCAGCTTTTTTAAAGAGTAGTGTCTTTATAGAATCTGTAATCTGAGTTTGCTCGATGAAGTCTTCAACGTCACCATTAGTGATAATGTGTCTCCCTACGTTTGCGACTTTCCAAGCCACAAGTCTCCTCTCTGACCCTAGGACAGAGGAGAGTGTGAGTAGTTGAGTTAAACATAAGATTGTGGCGATTCTTTTCATTTCTATCTCTTCTCGTTAATTAAATTAGTAATTACTCTGCACCAAAAAGGTAGTTTTCATTTTCACTATAGCCAGTATTTCCAAATCTATAGGTGAAAGTGATTCCAAAGATGACATCATCTTCTCTTTCTGTAACATAGTTTCTATATCTAACTTCAGCTCCAACAGATAGATTTCTTGTAAGTTCTGTTTTTACTCCAGCTCCGATTTCATGTAACTCACTCTCAACGTAGTTATACTCCACAACCACAGCGGTTGATTCGGCAATTTGATATTGTCCACCAACAGTGATGGCAAATTTTGAATTTGGATATTCTGGATTATTTGAAAAGAGTACACCTTCAACCCAACCAACGAGGCTTCCATCTTCTGATTCACCAATGAGTCCAATACTTGTTCTCTTTTCAGTTCCTGTTCCAAGGTGATCGTTTCCAAGTTGTGCGTGAGAAGCAGTAAGTAACCACTGCTCAGTGAGCATCTTACTCATACGAATAGACATTCCATCAATCTTTCCGATTTGTAAGTCTCCGGCTTCTGTTTCAAAAGTAGAAATTTCAACTTGATCGAAGAGACCTAAGAGACCTTCAGTTAGATCTACTGTAAGTCCGTAAACTTCATCAATCTCTTGTAAGTTTACAAGAGGGTTATTTCTAAACATAGGCATTGCTTGAACATTTTGCCCAAATGGAATTGGTTGTTTACCAACAATAATCGCCATCGGGGTTCCTGCAACTTCTCTAATCTCAATATAAGCTTCTGAAATAAATTTTTCTAAATCGAAATCTTCATTAAATTCAACTTCATTGTTTTGAAATACTTCTTCTAGTTTTCCTGTTAGAACAAGACGTATTTTCTCTCTCCACTCAACTGACATTGAGACAAAAGAGCCATCTAGATTTATTCCCGTACCATCTGCTCTAGAATCAACAAGATTAGTATTTACTTCTGCATCGTACTCAATTGTGAAGTCATCACCTAAGTAAATAGGCTCTACTTCTTGAGACCGAGAGGCCATACTTAATGTCATAGTGCTTAGTAAAACTGGGATAAGTAATTTCTTTTTCACGCTAGAGCTCCATTGCTGATTTTCTCTTCATTTCTTTTTATTTAGACTAATCATATAGAATATTGCGATGCGTCGCATTATGGTGTGTACTATTTACAGGGACTGCTAAGTGTATGATCACTAATAAGTAGCTGTTTTTAGGTTATTTTAAAAAAGCAAGTTTAAGTGAAAAGGTCGGTCTTCCGATGGGCTCTATTGAGAGATTCTAGGGAGAACCTTATGAAGCATTACCTTATGGCCCTAATACTATTGGCCATAAATATTAGTTCTAGCGCTGCAGGGCTAGTTTTCTTTTCAGATAAAAAGAGAGTGGAAATCAAGAAACAAGGAAGTGCTGGAGAAGGCCTCTTTGAAGACGGAACTTTTATTCGCTTCTATCCTATTGTTTCTAGATCTGATCTAAAACTACTGATTAATGACATTGAAAAATATCCGGGCGACGATAAAGAGTTAGACCGAATAAAGAAGTTATTAACTAAGAGATTTGAAGAAAAGCTTAATCCAGCAACTTCTGAAGAATTGATTAGAACATCTCTGGTCCTTGGTAAGGTGGCCGAGAAAGCACTTGCTCCAAGAGATGAGATTGAGTGTAATAAAGAGAATGGCCTAAAAACTCCTGTTGCGACAAAAGAGACTAAAGAAGAGAAGATCTACTGTGAATGCGAGCTTCCAGAGGATGCTAATTTTGAATATGGACTAGCTTCTGCTCCTACATTTGAAGGTGAGTATTGGGACGATTACTCAATTCTAGGAAAGATAGAATCTAGCTCTCTTCTTCTCAATACATCTAATGATAATCACCTTCATGGACTATGGAGAAAGATGGCAGGACCTGAATATGATGGAAATGACCGTGGACGTACATTTGGTTTAAATCTAGATTACACTTTAAAAGGTTCGGAAGGGGAGTTTCGCCTTAACTACGAATCAGTTATCTTTACTCAACTCCAGGAGACAGCTCCTGGCTCTAATCGATTCTACGTTAATGATGAAGGAGCCTACCGGCAAGACTTACTAGAAAGAAATAGATTGGATATGAGTTTGCGTCGAAATATAGACAATGATGGGATCTATTATATTGCTGGAGTTGAGTTAGAAGAGTTGAGTGATGAGGGGAGAGTTGGTGGCCCTTTGCAGGAGGCATGGCATAAGGCCTTTAAGAAAGCAGGTAATATTCAATATGATAATCAAGATCATATGGATGATGAGATTAATCTCACTCTCTACGGAGGACTTGGGAAGACTTGGATGAAAGATATTGGAAATTGGAAATGTACATCAACTATAGAAGGAACAATTGGGTATAATATTCTAGACTCTGAAGATGCTTATTTTAAAACCCGTGGTTCACTTGAAGTTAATAGTAATGAATTTCTTGGAAGAACAAAAGAGAGCCCATTTTTCTTGCTCACTTTGTGGGCCGAGGGAAGTTTAGAAACAAAGGGTGGAAACCAAACAGGAGCAGGAGTCAACCTATCTTTTCCTAGAGAAGTTGGTAAGTGGCAAATTGCCCCGCAAATAGGATTCTCTGTTAAAGATGAGAAGGAGGATAGGTTCTTTTCTCAACAGCAGTCAATTAAGATAGAGCCCGAGTCTCATATTGGAATTACATTTACGAGAAAATTTTAATTTTACCAAGAGAGAATATTTCGTAGATGAGTTTTATGAACTCATCAAGTATCATCGGTCTATTATTGTAGAATTCACCATTATAGCTAGGCTTTTCTGCATGTCCTCTCGAAAAATTCTTATCGTCAAAGACGCTAAGATAGAGCTTTCCATTATTTAGAAAAGTCAGAGAGTAGTCTAGGTTGTAGCACTGGAGACGAACGCTAAATTCCTCTTCTCCTTGTTTTCTTCCTAAGAAGAGCTTCGCCTCTACCACGAGAGAGTCGTCTCTTGATGCTTTCTTTAAAGATTCCTTTAGGACATGATTGGTCACTTTAAGCCATTCCTCTCCTTTGAGTTCTCCTTCGGTAGGATTGCTGATATTTGGAAAGAGGTGAATTTCTTTTTTTGCCTGTTCAATCTTTTCTAAGATGACTTTCTTGGATTGAAGAAGAATCAAATTTCTTAATTCTTCTTGATTATTTACTTTCTTCGTTCTTCCACTTAGGTTTGTAAGTGTAATACTATTTCTTGAAAGCTCCAGCCCTAGAGTTCCATACTCACTTTCTTCCCATACTGATTTAAGAGTACTGCCTTGGAGATCAAGACTTAGGTAATGAGGAGATAGTTGTTGAAGCTCTGTCGTAAATGACTCTACAAATTTTTCTTTAGATTTAAATAGATTCTTTAACATAATTATAAACCTTCTAAATACTTTAAGAAGTCTTCATGAGCACTTGTGATGGAGCCTTCTTGGTAATTGAAATTTAGCATTCCCGTTTTGATGCGAGCAATCTCGCTATTAGCTTTTAAGTTTACAATCTTATAATAAAGATCAAAGGCCTTTGAGTTAAAGTCTCCAAGAGAAATTTCTACTGAAATCTCATCACCAATATGGCCCTGAGACTTATACATGACCATGGCATCACTCTGGATAAGTCCATTACCAAAGATATTCAATTCACTATGTCCAAGCTCTCTAAGCCATCTCACTCTCGCTTCATGGCAGAGAGTGAGGACTTTGTCATTGGCCAGATGATTTCCATAATTCATATGACTGACATGTAAGTCGGTTTTCCAAATAAAAAAGGGAGAGTTCTCAATTTTAAATTTAACTCTTTCCACTTTGTTTCCCCTTATTGATATTCAGGGTGATTCTAGGCTATATTAATTAAATGGGCCAAAAAAAAGCACAATCTATTGGGATATTTGATTCGGGAATTGGAGGATTTTCTATCCTTAAGCAAATTCATGAGCTGGCGCCAGAATTAAATGTTCACTATATTGCAGATAGCTCCTTTGCTCCCTATGGTAATAAATCTAAGAGTGAAATTATTGAAAGATCAATTTTCATTACAAATGAATTATTGAAATTTGACCTCGATCTCATTGTCGTGGCCTGCAATACCGCTACAGGAGTGGCCATAGATCATCTAAGAGAGAGATTCGATATTCCCTTCGTCGGTGTAGAACCTTTCATTAATGCTCTCTCCAAGCACGAGTGGCAAAATGGTGACAAGGGTTGTGTTATTACGACAGAATTAATGTCTAAGAGCGAAAGATTTAATAACCTTATTACAAGGCTCGATCCACTGAGACGTTTATCCTATGTGGTCACTCCAGAGCTTGCTTCTACGATTGAGGAATTCTTTCTTGGTAAAGACGAATCTCTTTTAAAGAAGAAACTGCGAGATCAATTGAGCTTTGTTAGAGAAAACTCATATACTCACCTCATTCTTGGTTGCACTCACTATCCACTCATCGGAAAGTATATTGAAGAAGCGTCAGGGGCAAAGACTCTATCGCCTTGTCTTCATGTGGCCAGTAGAACTCTCTCGGTGCTAGAGAGGGAAGAGGGGCTTGAGCTTCTAGTGAATCCTCAGTTTCAATTTGCAGAAACACAGCCTCAGCAATCCCTACGCTTTGTGTCCAAAGATTTTTCAAGTTTGCCCTAGTATTTAGACTTTGGGCCCTATAAAATTCTTCTAATTTTACTTATTTACTATGGAGGATCCATGTCAAAAATAACAAATATTCACGCGCGTCAAATACTAGATTCAAGAGGTAATCCAACAGTAGAAGTGGATGTATTCACTGAAGCTGGAAATATGGGAAGGGCCGCAGTTCCAAGTGGAGCTTCAACAGGTTCTAGAGAGGCCCTTGAGTTAAGAGATGGAGATAAGTCTTACTACGTTGGAAAGTCGGTGAGAACCGCTGTTAAGAATATTAACGAACAGATAAAGAATGTTATTATTGGAAAAGACTCAACAGCTCAAAAAGAACTTGATCTGGCCATGCTTGAACTTGATGGTACAGAGAATAAGTCTAAGCTAGGTGCCAATGCTATCTTAGCGGTTTCAATGGCCGCCTGTAGAGCAGGAGCTCTCGATGCTGGAAAACCACTTTACCTCTATATGAACGAGAACTTAAATGTTCCAAACCCTGTTGGGAAAATGCGTCTTCCAACACCTTTGATGAATATTATTAATGGGGGAGAGCACGCTTCAAATAATCTTGATATTCAAGAATTCATGATTGTTCCTCATCTAAAGAATACATTCTCTGAAAACTTCAGGGCCGGAGTTGAAATCTTTCACGCTCTAAAGAATGTTCTTAGCAAAGGAAATCACTCAACTAATGTGGGCGATGAAGGTGGATTTGCTCCAAACCTTGGAAGCCACGAAGAAGCACTTGATTGCATTCTTCAAGCGATCAAAGACGCTGGTTATAAGCCAGGTGAAGAGATTTCTCTCGCCCTTGATTCGGCCGCCAGCGAATTCTATAAGGATGGTAGTTACCATATGCAAGGAAAGACTTTTTCTAGCGAAGATATGGTTAAATATTACTCAGATTTATGTGAAAAGTATCCGATCTACTCTATAGAAGATGGTTTAGACGAGTCTGACTATAATGGTTGGGTAAAGCTAAATGCAGCACTTGGAGAAAAGATTCTTCTCATTGGTGACGATTTATTTGTAACTAATAAGAAAATTCTCCAAGAAGGTATTGAGAAGAAATGGGCCAACTCAATCTTAGTTAAAGTAAACCAAATTGGATCTTTAACTGAAACATTTGAGGCCATCGATCTCGCATTTGAAAATGGATACCAAGCTGTTATTTCCCATCGTTCAGGTGAAACAGGAGACGCCTTCATTGCTGATCTCGCTGTTGCTTGTGGGTCTGGTCATATTAAGACTGGTTCTGCGTCAAGATCTGATCGTATGGAAAAATACAATCAACTACTAAGAATTGAAGAAGCTCTTGGGGATAAGGCCATTTACAATCCAGTAAAGTAGGTTTTAATCAGGGGCATTTAAAAGGGCCCCTGTACCATGGTTTACGCTAAGAAGAGTTTAAAACAAACACATAATTTAATTGATCTCTATTTATCAGAGTCTTTTTATTTGAGTATTGTTCTTTGGCTAGGTCTTAATACTTATAGCAGCTCTTCTAAGGTTGATTTCTTTTCAACGCTTCTCTTAGTTGCTCACTATCAATTCTATATCTATGCAAAAGGTGCTCTAGATAAAGTTGCACATCGCTGGGAACTACCGGCGCTCTTTGTCTTTCAAATCTTTTCTTTCATTGGCCTTAGTTTTAGTTTATCAATTTCGGCACCGCTCTTTATTTCAATAATTCCATGCTTGGCCGGAATGTATTACTTCCTCTATCAAGACGGGAAAACTCCTGAGAGTGCTCAGAGAAAGAGTTGGACTCTCATGGCCATCGCCCTTAGTTCATTCTTTATTTTTCAAGGTGTAAAAGAATCAGAATTCCTAAGTTTTAACGAAGGAATTTGTCTTGCCGTTTTCAGTTTGTGGACACTTGGAACGATTTACTTTGGAAATGAATTTATTTTAAAACAGAGAAAGAACTTATTTGATAGACTCAGAAGTGGTAAGCAGAAAATCGAAGAAGTTCACGCCAATAAAGAGCGCTACTTCTTTCACGATATTATAAATCACACTCACGGACTAGGTCTCTTTCTTGAAACGAAAATGAGTGAGAAGAAAGGTCTCTCTCCTTTAGATACTTCTCGTGTGGCCGATGAAATTAAACTCTTTCAAACCTTGATTCGAGATCACTTTGGATATTCCCATAAGGACCTTGGTTCAAATAGTGAGTTCGTCAATTTTGAATTTGCAAAAATGGGACTCTTTAATCTCGTAGAAAACTTCCTTGGCGGAGATCATATTGATTGTCACATGATTTTCAAAGGAGATATCGCTTCAGATTTCTCTTATCAAGAAAGTAAGAGGGTGATGGTTCACTATCCAACATTTCACAGAGTGATGAATAATTTGATTAAGAATATTTCGGAAGAAAAATCTAAGCTCATCGAATTCACTTTCGACTACGCTAAAGAAGGTCTCCATATTACAGTGAAAAATAAAATTCTCTCTCTTAAAGAGAATGACTCGTACTTAGAACGGGAATTAGAAGATATTATTCTAGAGAGTAATGTTCACAGTCTACAAGAGAGAAGATCGGGATTAGGTCTTGAGAGTATTCATAGTCTTGTCACAGAAGTCGATGGTTCTTTTCATTTTTCTATTGAAGGTGAGTACTGGGTAAGTGAAATTTTCTTACCAAGGCCATTTGAGTTCCAAAAAAAATCTGCCGCGTAATTACCACTTTATTTATAGGCCGACTAAAGTTATTCTATTATAAATAGAATAACTAGCGAGCAAATATGAAATGGATTTCATTATCGGTACTACTAATACTATGTCAAAATTCCTTTGCACAAAATGGTCTCATTAACGGCCTTGATGCACAGGTTATCAATAAGAAGAGCTACCAACTAGAATTTGAAGCAAGAATCTGGAACTCCACTGCAACTATAGATGATGACGGTGAAGAAGTTGAATTCGCTGAGGACGAGGGCTTCTCGCAAATGGAAGGGGATATGCTCCTTCGTTACGGTTTTGGTGAACAACTTGAGCTTCGAGGTGGAGCGATTTTTAGGCAAGTAAAGTCTACTAAAGAAGAGGCTTCAAAGTCTGGCGCTGAGAGCATCAGAGTTGGGGCCAAGTATGCCTTTAAACCGATGGGAAATTGGCACTACGCTGTTGATCTTCAATATAAGTTAACACTCTATGAGAATACTGATTATGTGATAGCTTCGGATATTCCTGATGGTGAAATTCTCTTGGGAGATGCTGGAAACTCCTATCACGTGAAAGGAATTCTCTCTTATAAGACTCGAACTGGAAATTCTCTCAATGGCTCATTTGCCTATGTTGGGGCACCAAATAATTTAAGTGCGGAGCTCTTCTACGATATTAATGGAAAGCTGGCCTGGTCAACTTTTGCTCTCTACGCAGGACTTGAGGGTGTAAATTCACTTAAGAACGATCCTTATTCGTCTGAGCCAACAACTAAGCCACCACAGGGGCTAGGAGAGTCACGTCTCTATAACTCAGTAAATAGATCATATACGAAGCCTTATATCGGGGCTTATAAATCATTTGGACGAGTACGAGTTGGAGTACAAGGTGCGCAGGTTATTAGCGGTATTTCCACGGATAAAGGAAGCGAAATAGCTCTATCTATTGCCTGGAATTCAAAGGGTGAGACAAGTTCGGATAGAAAACTTTCAAAATTCAAAGAATATGACCTAGAGGCCTCTGTTATAAAGGTTTCACCTAGAGGGAAATTTATCAAAATAGATAAGGGAATCTCTCAAGATGTTGAAAAAGGACAGACTTTCGATATCTATAAGACAGATTATTTTGGCGGTAATGAACTTGTGGCCCAGGGTCGTGTTTATGAGCTGGGGGCCGATTGGGCCATCATTAAACTATCGAAAAAGTTTAAGAAAATGGAAATTAAATCGGGATTTACGGCCAGAGGCCTTGCGAATTAGAAAAGGGAAAAAATTTTCTTTTTTGTAATTCCAATACTCTAGGTTAAGATATTATCAGACTAACTAAATTTTCTAAAGGAAACAACCCATGATGTTTTGGAAGAAATTATTTTATTCGATGCTCACAATTGGACTTTTGAGCACCACTGTAAGTGCGAAGAGATTTACTAACCAATACTCTCAATTTGAGCTTCCTCCTGGTTGGGGTTGTGCACTTGAGGGAACTGAGTGGGTTTGCCAATCAGAGAATAAAGATAGAAAGAAAGAGGCTATCATTATTCTTGCGGCTAAAATTAGAGGGAATCAAGATTCTCTTGAGCAATACCAAGCTTACCTAAAAGGAACGAAGACTTTTACACTGCCAGGTGGAAAGACTCAGGTTTCAGAGCCCGTTTACTCAAAGAAGAATTCTGTTAATTCTCAGCAATGGATTGATTCACTTCACCTCGCTTCAGAAGTTCCAGGCTTCTATACAAGATATATGGCAACAGTTAAGGCTGACCTAGGTGTAGCTGTAACATTCTCTGTAGGGAAAGATCACTATAATTCTTATAAGCCTGTCTTTGATAAAATTATCGAAACACTTAGAGTCTTTAGACAGAAGAAAGATTCTGGCGAGTGGACGGCCAAGACAAAATCAGGTTCCGCTCTTGATAATGCCGATGGGCTTATTGATGATGGCGGTATGACAGGTGATATTAGTGCAAGAAGCGCTCAAAAGAGTAAATCTGGTGCTGGTGGAGCTACTGACTACCTTATCTATCTTGTTATTGCTGGTGTTGTTGGTTTTGCACTGATGAAGTTAAAGGCAGGAAAGAAAGGTAAGAAGAAAAAGAAGAAGAAAAGTAAGGAATCATAAATAAAAAAAGGCCCTCGATCGAGGGCCTTTTTTTATTTTCTATACTTTGAGACTAATGCTTTAAATCTATCTGTATTTCTAATGACTTCAATATCTTTATCAGACTCTAAATGTTCCCAGTTCTTCCAACCGGCCTTAAAGGCTTTTTCTAAAAATGCATAAGCATTCTCTTTCTTATTAAGAGCACTCGATCTCCAGGCGGCTCCCCAGCAACTTTCTCCATTTCCTATATTACAATTCTTAGACAGAGAAATGAGCTCTTTTCTAAGGTTCGCCTTATAAAGTGCTTTCTTTTGCAGAGCTGTTAATGGCGTCTTTTCACAAGAGTATGCACTTCCTGTTATTGCTGTCGCGGTATTGCCTGCGGCCTTCCAAGCACTGGCATTGGTTACCTCATGTACATGTACGACATTGCCACCAAGAGAATAGGTATTATTTTTTAGAGTATTGCGAGCTCCAACTAAGAGGTCTTCGTTTGAAGTGAAGTCGCCTGTTACCCAATTCCCTTGGCTTCCTGAAACTTCTTTAAGAAAGACACACTTATTCATATCTGGCTTTGCATAAACGATTTCTACATTAATAGCTTCGTTATGGACTACGTTTGCAGCACATGAGCATAGAAGAGTGAGTACTAATAATTTAAAAGAATTTGCCATTATTTTCTCCGATGAATGTTTAGAGAAAAATATAGAAAAAGAATTAAAATGTAAATGAAAGATATTTTATAAAGAATTATGAAATTAGATAATATTTAAGCTCTTGGCCAAATTGTGGTTGGCCGCAATTTCATTATTATCTTCGCTGGTAATTTCTTTTAGTTGTTGCTCTCTTGAGTTAGCAACTTTCTTCCACTGAGTTTCTTTCTCAGTTCCCTTTATTCTAGTTGCATCGTAATGAGGTCTATCAGTAGCATAGGGAGAACTTGGATCTTTATTCTGTGGAGTGGCGATTTTCTCAGTTAACCCTTCAAGTTTTTGAAGTGAATAACTAATTGATTCTAGTCCTTCGACAATATCATTGCCTCGTCCTGCACTAGTATCAAATGATTTAATAGAATTGAGTCTATTTATTTTTAAGTCCATAGCTACTTGTCGGTACCTGAGTAGAATACTTTAGTAAGAAAGTGTTTTGAATCGTTATTTTAGGAAGTTAGAGAGGGTTCTTGCGAATTCCTCTGGTTTTTCAAAGTGGGTATTATGAGCACAATCTTCAATTTTAGAAAAGCTAAACTTAAATTTAGCTTCCATCTCTTTAGAAGCAGCTAAGTATTTATGATCTTTCTCTCCGCATATAGTGAGAGCTCTAAGATCTTTTGCTCTAGAGAGAAGGAGTCTGTAGTCCGGTTGAATGCCGACACTAAAGCCTTTAAGAGCTTCTTGCCAAAGCTTCCAGTCGTGTTGGCTAAGTTTGTTTAATAGCTCATTAAAAGAGGCATGATTCTTTAATTCTCCAAAGAGTGGATTCTCATACCAATAGGTGAGAAAACTTCTTAAGTCTTCACTAGAGTTAGTATTTTTAAACATCTTTAAATCAGATTGATAGCGTCTCTCTCTCTCGTCTTCATCAACAATTCCAAGAGAGGCACTTTCAAGAATGAGAGACTCTACAGAAAGTCCTCTAAGAACAAGTCCTAGGGCCAATCTTCCTCCCTGCGAATAGCCAAGTAAATGAAAAGGGTGTGAGAGAATTGTAGAGAATTTAGTAAAATCCATTTGGAATTTCTCAAGGCTCACTTCATCTACATTCTTATTTTCTCCGTGTCCTGGGACATCTATAGCAATAGTGAAGAAATCATTTTCTAGAAGCTTGGTGAGCTTGCGCCAGTCTTCTTTGTCTCCCATGAAACCATGAATGAGAATAATCCAAGGGTTTCTTGGATCACCGCAAGTTACTAGTGGGAATACGCTCGTGGCCTGATCTATTCTTGCATAGGAGGGAGCAACTTCTTTCAAAGTCGTTTTCTTAATCTTTATTCCCGAAAAAGCACACGAAGGAACTTTTATAAAATGCCTCGGCCTCTTATGGGGAGAAAGAGAATTCCGTGCAAGTTCTCTAACCTCTAGAGGCGTCTTCTCTCCTCTATAAAAGAGAATCGACTTCTGTCCTAGAAGCTTATCTTCTATAGGAGTAATATAAGGGTCTTCAATACCATTTTCTCTAAGTGTATTTTCAATTTCTAGAGGATTGATATTTTCTCCACCACTAATGAAGATATCGTCTATTCTTCCTATAATATAGTAATGACCGTTCTCAATTTTAACTTGATCGCTAGTTTGAATTGTTGAGTTTTCAAAGAGAGGAGAAGCGCTTGGAGTTGTAATAGTCATAGTCTGATCTTTAGAGAGGGTAATCTCAACATCCCTAAATGGGGCGCCAACACTTTTTAGGACTTCTCTATCACTACTTACTGGGGTCGCCATAATCATGGCGCAAGTTTCAGTCATTCCATAAGTTGAAGAGGCCTTTAAGTTATTCTTTGAAATATTTTCAAGAGTGCTAAGAGAAGTCTTTGCTCCTCCTATAATGAAAACCGTTTCTTTAAAGAATTCAAGCTCTGAGGAATTTGCTATAATTCTCTCAAGCTGTAGAGGGACTACGGAGAGAAAGTTTGGATAAGTTTTAAATTCACTAGACTTTAAGTTCCCCGGTCGATGAAGGCTAGTCTTTGCACAATTAAAAATTGTTCGAATAAAAATGAGTAATCCTCCCACATGATAGAGTGGGAGAGTTATAGGTAAGTAGTCTTCTTTTTTCACATTATAGTGAAGAGAGTAATTCCTGGCCGCCGTAAAGAGATTCTTAAAACTTAAGGGGATTGCCTTTGGTTTGGCAGTACTTCCCGAAGTGAAAATATAGCAAGCAATTGGGTCTAGGAAGTTTAAGTGATTATCTTTAAGTGAGTCTTCATATTCTTTCACTACGGATGGAGGAGTTCCAGGGGCATGAAGAATGATAGATTTTCCTGCAATCCATGCGGCTAAGATTTTTAGAAGATACTCTCTTGAGTTTTCTGGAATAAGAGAGAGGTTCTTCTCTTTAATTTGCAAGTAGTCCTTACTAAGGGAGGAAGCTTCTGTGTAAAAGTCTTTATAGCTGGTACTTGAATCAAGTAGTAGAATTTCACTACTTTCAAAAAGAGACTGTAAATGAGTGGGCTCTATAGTAATTCTCATATTAAATTAACTTCAACTGTCTAGGACCAGTATCGCCTTGCTCTAGGCGAACTCCAATTCCTATTAATCTTACAGGCCTTTGCCCTCTTTGATAAGCAATCTTTGTTAACTCTGCTATATGTTCACTTAGTTCTGTATTAAATTTAAAGTCTTCCCAGAGTTCTAGATAGAATTCGTCTTCTTTCTTCTTTTCTACAGTGACAGTTTGAAAATCTAGAAACTTTATTTTGACAAAGGCCTTGGCAATCTTCTTCGTTGTTCCATACTTCTGTTGGTATCTTCTGAGGCGCTCTGTTAATTCAAGACTAAGCCCAGAGATATATTCTAAGCATTTACCTATATCTTCAATATCTTTATTAAAAGTATGCTCAACGGAAATAGACTTTCTATCTGTGGTAGGAATAACTTCTCTATGATCAATGCCGCGAGATTTATAATAGAGAGACTTTCCCATCTTTCCGAATATGGCCTCTAGTTTTTCTAACTCCCAGGCCCTAACCTTTTCACAGGTATCTAATCCATAATCATATAATTTGGAGGCACTGACTTTTCCTATACCTGGAATCTTCCTCACATCAAGAGGTTTTACAAATTCATCAACTTGATCGGGAGTGATAACAAATAGTCCCGAAGGTTTCTTCCAGTCGCTAGCTATCTTTGCTAAGAATTTATTGGGAGCAACTCCTGCAGAAGCAGTCAGCTCTGTTTCTTTAAAAATAAGCCTTTGTATTTCTTTGGCGATAAGTGTGGCACTTCCGTTAAATTTATCGCATTCGCTCACATCTAGAAAGGCTTCGTCTAAACTTAGAGGTTCGATAGAATCTGTGAAGCGTTTAAAAATTCTATGAATGAGTTCAGAGGCTTCTTTGTATTTTTTAAAGTCTGGAGGAATAATTTTTAAGTGAGGACACTTTCTAATGGCCATAGAAGATGGCATTGCTGCTCGTACTCCAAACTCTCTCGCAAGATAATTACTAGTACAGAGGACACTCCTTGAGTTGGGAGGTCCTCCAATGGCGAGAGGAATATTTCTAAGAGTTGGATCATCCCTCATCTCAACGGCAGCATAGAAGCAGTCCATATCAATGTGGATAATTTTTCTATCCATCTCTCTCTTACTCGTAAGTTCTCATAAGGCCGATGAGAATTCCTGCAATAGAGAATTCAGACTCTCTAGGGTCTACGAGGATAGGTTTCATTGAACTATTGGCGGGAATCAATTCAATCATATTCTTGTTGGGAGAATATCTTTTTACTGTCGCTTCTCCATCGACGATGGCAATAATTGTCTGGCCACGATTGGCATTTTGTTGATGTCTACAAACGATAATATCTCCGTCCAAAATCCCATCTTCAATCATGGAGTCGCCCTTTACGTTGAGAGCGTAGTATTGTTTATTATCTCTAATCATATGGGCCGGAACACCAATGGTATTGTCTGGATTCTCAATGGCCTCAATTGGAATACCTGCGGCCACGTCTCCTAGAAGAGGAATATCAATTGTTGAATCAATAGAGTTTATTACTTGGTTTTCTTTGGGTTTTAATCCGCGTCTAGCATTCCAATCTGAATCAATATGGCCTGCATCTTTTAAATATTTAAGGTATCTTTGTACTGAACCAAAAGATTTAAGGGCAAAGGCCTCTTTGATTTCTTTCTGCGTGGGAGCGACTTCGTGTTCGTCCCAATAGGCAGTGATAAAATCTAGAACTTCTTTTTGTTTCTTTGTTATAGTCATACTTAAATTTTAAGCGTAAGTTTTGCGTAAGTCAAGGCTTTATTTTTTGGAATATATTCTATGGATTTTAAGAACCTCATCTTTGATAACGTCTACTCAAATAAGATTTTTCTAAGCCTTACTATCTTCATCGTAGTTATGATTCTTAGAATGTTTGTGGCCAAAGGATTAAATAATGCCACTAATATGAAAATTGATAAGAGAAGACGCTGGTTCGTTAATCTAAATTCAATGGTCTCTTTTCTCATTCTTATTTCCTTCTTTCTTATTTGGTCGAATGAAATTAAAACAATCGCTTTCTCTCTTGCAGCAATTCTAGTCGCAATAGTTATCGCCTCTAAAGAGTTCACTCTAAATTTCTTTGGGGGACTTTTTAAAATTACTCAAAATAGTTTTCATATCGGAGATCGTATTGAAATTAATGGTCTTCGAGGAGATGTTATTGACCGCACACTTTTTTCTACTAAAGTTCTAGAGATTGGCCCCGGTCATGAGACTCACCAGCTAACAGGAAGAAGTATTATTATTCCAAATAGTGTCTTCCTCACAAATTGTCTTATTAATGAATCACACTTAAAGAACTACGTTCTTCATACTTTTAAAATTCCTGTTAAGGGAAGTATTGACTGGGAAGCGAGTGAGAAGCTTCTCGTTGAAATTTGCGAAAAACACTGTAGTGATTACTTTGAAAGGGCGCAAAAGCACTTTGATAGAATTCAGAAAACTTCTCATTTAGAAATACCTGTTTTAAAGCCTAGGGTTCATATAAATGTAATCTCCCCTGACCAATTAGATCTAATTGTCAGATTTACCGCTCCTGCGGGTCTAAAGGGGCGAATTGAGCAACGTATATTGAAAGATTATTTACGAGAATATAAGAATATTAAATAAAATATCAGTTAGTTAAGCACTTATCGATAAGCATAGCTAATAATGTATATTAGCTGTAAGTATTTATTAGATTGACTTAATCTCTTTCTCTTTGGTAGAAATACCTATCAAATTTTTACTCTATGAGAGGAGAGACTCGTGAAAAAATTTCTAGCAGCAACACTACTAACGATTTTTACTTTTTCAGCATCAGCTGGAATGAGATCACTTCCATTTACGCAAACAGACTTAGAATTTGTAGACGATTCAAAAACTTATGACGTGGACTATCACACTATTTCAGAGGTAACTGTTGAAGAAGTAGAGATAGGAGACGAGTTCGTATGGGCTCCTCAATATAAAGGTTTTGAAAAGAACCTAGGTGAAGTGATCATGGTTGTGGATAAATTGATCGCACTTGGAAAAAAGATTTGGGTAATTGTTGAAGCAGGTAAACCTGTTGTAACTGTTAACATGGGAGCACCAATAAGTGTTCTTCCTAAAACTGATAATGGTCAACTTGCAGCTTTCTATAATATGGACTCTTGGAGTATGCCAATGGCCAGAACTTATAAAGTAAGTTTTAAAAATGGTTTTGGTTCAAGTGTTATTGGATTTGACTATACTGTTAATTTCCAATGGGGCGGAAAGTATGAAGACAAGGGGGCTTACCTTACAGGATTAAATGTTCAGGCGAGTAATGTGAGTGTTAGCTGGGGATTTAACTTCGATGCCAATTCGGAGCTCGTTTCAATAGTTAATCACGGATCAAAAGATAGTCCAGTTGCAGGTGCTAGTGTGAGAGTTAATTACACAGCGAAGAGTGTTCTTAGAGAAATCAAAACTTCTGAGACATTCCATGTGACAGGAAATGGCTTAATTCAAAAGCTTTACTAGTAAATATCTAAAGCGAGAAAGATCTTCTTTCTCGCTCTTCTTCTTTTTCATCTAAAAAATTAAAGACCAAATTCTTGAAAGAAGTTAAGAATCATTTTCGTGGAGTCTGGACCAGCGCTTTGATTATAGGGAAGAGTTTGATCTCCGCCTGACCACTCATGCTTTAAATTTTCTATAAGCAGTTCTTTGACGATTGTTTTCTGATTTCTGTCGTGCCAAGTCTTTACTTGGTAATGGTAACCGTCAGCTCTTTCAATTGCGCTTTCTTCTAAAGAGAGCTCTTGGTAAGAGAAAGAATTGTAAGTTGTGTATTGAGTGGATAGGTCTTTGGCGTGCACTGGTGCAACAACCTCATCTTCACTTCCTTGAATTATAAGGGCGGGAACCTTTGTCTTTGCGTACTTTCCACAAAGAAGTCCTTTCTGAGCCGCGAGATATGGACTTATGAACATTCCTCTCTCTAAAACAGCTTGGGCCATGAGAGGGTTCACTGTTGCCGCGTAGGGGATTCCTGAGTGAGAGGCCACCGCTTTGAAGAGTTTAGGGTAGCAGTTCATCAAAATATTTGACATGGCCGCGCCGGAACTCATCCCAAGTAAGTAGAGCTTTGATTCATCTAGAGCGTACTTACTCTTCGCGTGGTGAATGGACTCTACAATAATGGAAGGCTCTCCGAGTCTTCTTTGGTTAATATCTAAGAACCAATTCCAACAATTATAAGGATTGGTGGCCGGGTCTTGTTCTGGAAGTAGGAGATTAAATCTAAACTTCTTGGCCGCTTCGTAAAGTCTGGCCCCTCTCGCAAAAGTATCACCAGTTTGCTTGCAACCATGAATTGCTACAACCGTCGGCGAGTTTGGTTGAATGCCTTCTGGTCTAAAGAGTTTATATTCTCTTAGACCGTAGGGAGTAAGAATTTTATGAGTTGTTAATTGGGCCAAAGAATTTGACCCAATAAGTGTAAGTACAGATACTAGAAATGACTTATTTAGCATGATTTAGAACCAGAAATTTACGCCAGAACCTAGGGCCCAAGCATCAGTGAAACCTGCATAACCATGGGCGTAGCTTAGATGAGGAAGAGCTTTCCACTCATACTTTCTTTCGTAGAGAGCGCCTACTTTAAAGTTTACTCTCTTCGCCATTTTCCAAATAACACCAAAGTCGATTTTGTAGTTATTTGTATGGGCACTCTGACCTCTGTTAAATACTTGTTGTCCAACATTGTTTGGAATATTATTCTTGTTGAATTCTTGAGAGTTTACGAGAGCAAATTCAGTGTTTAATTGAAGCGTTGTGATTTCTGTGAGTGAATAAAGCATTTGTAATTGTCCCAATTGCTCATATTGATGCTCTACCGCGTATCTATCATTTGGGTGATTGCTCACGTAGGCAAAAGTATATTCAAAAACAAATTCCCAGTCACCAGTCTTATATTTTCCTGAAAAGTCAGCGGCCCAGTTTAAGTTGTAATCAATATCTCTATCTCTTACTAGAGCTCCAAGAGCGAATTCAGCTCCTCTCTTAGGGTAGAAGTAGAATTTATTTGAAACACCAACGTCTCTTCTTGTATCAATTTCTTTTTCAGTTTCATAAACAATTTCACCTTGTCCTTCATTTGGATTACTTCTAGTTGTTTCGTATCCAACTGGGTTTCTATCGTCTCTTGAAACTTTTGGCTGTCTTGCATCAGCAAAGATATTTAACGTATTTCTAAAACCTCTTCTGTAACCACCGTAGCTTACTTCACCAACAATCTTTCTATCTTGATCTCTAAAACTGTGCTTTGTTCCTAGAAGTGAGCCACCATCAATATAGTGTGATTCTAAAACTCCAAAGGCCATTTGATGAATTCTAACTTTTCCCTTACCCATTCCAAAGCTCCAATTTCTTACTGGACGCCAAGTAAGCATTGCTTCTTCATAGAGATTATTTGGTTCATCTAGTTGACCATCGAGGTCTAACTTTATCTTTGCCCCGAAGTCTTCGTGATTGAAATAGAATTTTAAATCGATTGTCCCGATTCCCATTTTCATCGTAGGGTCTCTATTTTCTACTTTCTCATAAGAGAGAGTATTTAGTGCGATGAAACCTTTCACTTCAGTGTCTAAGGCAAAAGTGGTTGAAGTTAGGGCAAGTAATAGGAAAATGAGTTGAAATTTCACAAGGGCTCCAGCTATAAATTAATACTGAGCTCTTGATTAACATACTAAAAATCTAAGTTAAAGTGAGAATATCATTAGGAAAAACTTAACGCGTGGCAAAGGGGAATATTACATAATGTAGAGACTAGATGTCTCTACATTTTTCAATTGAGTCAAAGTAAGTATGCTCACTTGTGTATAAGTTATCAGAGCATTTGTCATTGGCAATCTCTCTATTTGTAGTCGAGCTACAAGCAGTGATAGTAAGTGCAAAGGCAATTAGTAATAATTTCTTCATAGCAATCTCCAGTTAAATAGCTCTTCGTCACATTGGATGAATAAGCTAAGGTAAAAACTCATAACATGATAGATTTCAGATACTTAAGGTAAGGTGATGACTATCAGGTTACTGCTTGCCCGATTCTGCATCCCTTAGATGCCCTTCTATTATACACAAAATTAAAATTAATCTCTAGTAGAGAAGATTTTGTCCAGCCGATAGTACTTATTGTTCTTATTGAAGTTTGAAGAGTGAGAGACGGAAAAAGTAGGCCACAAATAGTTTATGTGGCCCTTTTCTCATTACATATTAGTTTGCTTTGCTCTATGGATTTTACAAGAGTTTAAATCGCATTCTGCTGCAGATAACTTCTTGTGATCACCTTTCTTATGCTTGTGACCTTTCTTCATTTTGCAAGAGGCCTTGTCACATTTCTTCTTATCCATTTTGCATTGCTTAGCATCTTTTGCACAACACGCTTTGTCCTTAGTTGTGTGAGCACAAGAAACAAAGAATAGAGCGATAGCGATCATTAGAATTTTCTTCATGAATTTCTCCTTAAATTACGTTTAGGAGTATTTTAGCAAATTTCTGTGAAAATTAAAGAGGTGAAACTTTTAGGCTCTCTAAATAAAAGAACTTTAGCGTATCAAGTCCAGCGACTTGATCGCCTTCTCTTGCAATCATATTTAAAATCTTTAGATTATTTGGAGGCTCAAAAGCACTAGAGATAATGACTTCTTGGTTTTCGAGGGCCAATTCTTTCAAAGTGTCTCGAAGTGAGATATTCCAAGTAGGTTTTGCAACGAGATAATTCGCGAAATCAAGCTCTCTTCTTAGAGAAATATTCTCATCAAGGGCGAGTTTAAGCTCATTTCTTCTATCTAGAGTTTCCCAATCTCTCACATTGGTGAGAGGTTCTTCGATATATTGAATTCTTGTGAGGTCTAGCTTTTCTAAATACCTATTAAGATCTTTTACAGTAAAGGCCATATTGCCATCTAATCTCACCGAAATACTTTCAGAGAGATTACTTAGTAATTCTTTTAACCATAGAGACTCGAGGGAGAGATCATCTCTGCCGATCTTTATTTTGTAAATACTATCTTCAACTAGACTTGATGAGATTTCTTTAGGAGACTTTGCAAGATCAATATAAAGTAGCTTATTTGATTCTGCTTGAACTTCCTCAACATCTGTAAAAATATCGAAGACTTCTCTTACAAAGAGAGCGCTTGGAGTTTTAAATTTCTTAGAAGTAAAATCTATAAATGATTCTGGAAGACTTTCTTGGTGTAGACCAGGTAGAGGGGCGAGATCAACAGAGAAATTTCCATTTGAGACTTCAATCCACTCTCGTGTCTCTATCGTGATATCTCCAACCTTAATAGGATTTTTTAAATTACAACTACATTTTAAGTAGGAGTAGCTCATAGAAGAAGACCAACACTAAAGATGAGTGAGTAGATAAAGAGATACTTTCCAGTATTACCTAGCGCCGTATTAAGATTCTTATCTATTGGCCCTCTCGCTACTTGTTTCCAAGTCTTATAGAAAGGATAGCAGGAGAGAGTCGCGAGTATGGCCCACTTTGTATCAAGAGTTAGGACTGCATAGTACGGAATAAAAGTAGAAGATAAGACAAGTGATAGAGTGAAAGCTCTTGCAAACTTTGGCCCCACTAGCGTTGCAACTGTAATTTTCTTCGCTCGAGTATCACTCTTAATATCGCGCAGATTATTTACACTCATAATAGCGGCCGAGATTAATCCAGGCCCTAATCCTATGATAAGTATACTCAAGTTAAAATGCTGGTGTTGTAGAAAGTATGTTCCCCAAACGGCCACAGGCCCAAAGAAAATAAGAGCAAAAACTTCACCTAAAGCGTAATGGCTAAGAGGGAGCGGCCCTCCCGTATAGCAATAGGCGGTTAAGATACAGAAAAATCCCATGATAATAATAGTTGGACCACCAATAATCATTAAATAGATACTAATCAGTATGGCAAAGAGAAAGCAGGCGATGAAACCTCTCTTCACTTCTGCCGGTGGAATGAGACCTGATTGAGTCACTCTTGTTGGGCCTAGTCTATCGTCAGAGTCTGTCCCTCTAATGGCATCGTAGTAATCATTTACAAAATTTGTTCCTACTTGCATGGAGAGAGCGGCAAGTAGAGTGAGGACGAAAATAAGTATGGAAAAAGTTTGTGTTTCTCTATAGGCGAGGGCTGTTCCTAGAATTACTGGACCACAGGCCGCCGTTAATGTCTTAGGTCTTGAAGCAAGTATCCAAGCGTTTAACTTGCTCACAGTTTTACCGTCTTTAATTTATTGTAGAGTTCAATATTTTGCTCATTATCAACAGTGACTTCTAAGATAATAGTTTCTCTATTCTTCTGCGCGTGATTGAATTCAAAATCAAATTCTTGAGTACTTGTAATTAACTTATAATCAATATCAAATAACTTGGCTGCATTTTCAAATGTGAGCGAATGAGGCGTCGTAAGATAAGGGAGAAGCTCTTTGTCTTTTGCTATTGGCAGGAGAGTGAAAATTCCTCCTCCTGAGTTATTCACAACGACAATGCAAAGAGGTGCTTTTGATTCTTTGATATTTTGTAGAGAGTTTAAGTCATGTAAGAAGCTTACGTCTCCCACAATTAATGTTGTGAACTTATTGATTGCTTCTGCACAACCTAGAGCACTGGCCATAAGACCTTCAATTCCACTGACTCCACGATTTGTGAAGATATCAATTTCTTTCTTTGCTTCAAGAGATAAGTAATTATCAAAACTTCTAACTACAGTGCTATTGGCAATATAGAGGGCCTGATTATTTCCCATGCTATCAATTATCTTTTTAGAAATGTAAGGATAACTTAGAGGGGCATCATCAATTAATTTACATTTCTTATCGCTAAAATCTTTCCAATTAATTTGAATAGGACTCTTAGACGGAGAAATGAGAGGGATCATCTCACTACAGAATTGGTCAACTTCAGAGATCATTCTATAGTCAGTATTTTGAGAAGGATCTTCTTTCTCCTCACTCCAATTGACAGTGATGAGATTTATATCTGAAAATTCTTCTAGGAATCTATAGTAGTGCTTACTTGTTGTTCGCCCACCTAAGTGAATTATTGTACTTGGGCGCTCTTTACTCATTTGTTCGTAGACTTCACTATGATCAAAAGTAGGAATGATATTATCTTGTATTGAATAGCTATATTTAAGTGACGAAGAGATATCTAAAAAGACTGGCCAGTTTAGCTTTGAAGCGAATTCTTTAATTACTTCTCTATCTAAAGTACACGGAAGAGAGCCTATGACGAGAAGACCTTTTGGATTCTTCTCGATAATGTCAGCGATAACTTCCTTCGCCTTAGGACTAATCCCTTGAGTAGGAGGAAAGTACTTTGTTTGAAATTTTCTTTTAAACCCTGCTTGAGATTTTTCAATATAGTTTGAACTCACTTGAGTTCTCGTCATATCGAGTGGCTCACGCAGTGGTATATTTAAATGAACCGGCCCTTTAATAGGGTAGCGCGATCTAAAAATGAGGTGATCAATCGTATTTCTTATGACCTGTGGACAAATTTCTTCCGTAGGAGCTCCAAGACAATTATCTGCTAGGATGTGATTTC